>JBEKHY010000028.1:0-39953 GCA_050012035.1 Verrucomicrobiota bacterium
AGTCGCGCGCGGACGTTTGGCAACGAACTCATTGACAAGGCGCTTTCGCTGGTTTCGTTGCCGGAACGAGGGCGTGTCGTGCCGGAAATTGCAGAGTCTTCCGTGAGGGAAATGGTCCATGGTTCGTATATCGAATCATCTACGAAATATTTCGCGAACCGGCGACGGTGTACGTGCTTCGTTTTTGGCACGCGGCCAGAGGAGAGCCGGAAATCAAAAAATAAGCCGTGCGTCCGGCACGCGCCGCGACAACCCGCCTTCGCCTGGCTTCCAACTCTCGATTTTAGCCTTTGTTTCGCCTCCGCCTGGGCTTAGGATGCCGTCAAATCCGCTTGGTGTGGGGATCGAACTGGGAATTGACAAAAAGCCAAAGGCCAAACGCTAATGGCTAAAGTTTATGGAAAGATACGGGAACAGTGCGCTTCACTTTTTAGAATTTAGAATTCAGCCTTTAGCCTTTAGCCTTGTCCCCGGATTATGATGACCCTGCGCCAGCTCGCTGCCGAACCACCCGCGCTGCCCACGCGGACAACGTGGTATCTGACCGACCTGGCCGAGGCGCGCGGCAAACAGGAATTGTTCACCCGCCAGTCGCCGCAAAAGCTCAAGGTGCTGCGCGAGCATGCGCTCATTGAAAGCGCCGTTTCCTCCAACCGCATCGAAGGCGTCGAAGTGGACAAATCGCGCGTCGGCACGCTCATTTTCGGCAAACCCGCGTTGCGTGACCGCGACGAGGAGGAAGTCCGCGGCTACCGGGACGCCCTGAAACTCATCCATGAAAGCGGCGCGAAGCTTCCCATCAGCGAAGCCACCATCAAACGCCTGCACAAGCTTTGCCGGGGTAAAATCTGGGACGCCGGCCAATACAAGGAGAAGGACGTGGACATCATCCAGACTTTCGCCGATGGCCGCATCCGCATCCGCTTCAAAACCCTGCCGGCGAAGCAGACGCCCAAGGCGATGGGAGAGATGGTTGAACTCTGGCAACGCGGCATTCGGGAAAAATGGGTTCATCCGCTCGTCCTTGCTGCTGCGCTGAATCTCGATTTTCTCTGCATCCATCCATTCCGCGACGGCAACGGCCGCGCCTCGCGTCTCCTGTTCCTGCTCTCGTGCTACCACTGCGGGATCGAAGCCGGACGCTACATCAGTCTGGAACGGCTCGTCGAACAGAACAAAGAACGCTACTACGAGGTGCTGGAACAAAGCTCCCAGCGCTGGCACGAAGGCAGGCATGACCCCTGGCCGACGATGAATTTTCTGCTGTTCATCCTCGCGCAGGCCTGCAAGGAATTCGAGCAGCGCGTTGGGCAGCTTAAATCGCCGCGCGGCGAAAAAACCGAGGCTGTGCTGGCGGCCATTGATCGCCAGATCGGCACATTCCGTGTGGCTGACTTGCAGGGCGAATGCCCCGGCGTGGGGCTGGATTTGATCCGCCAGATACTCGCCCGGTTGCAGAAGGAAAAAAAAGTCAAAGCGCTTGGCACTGGCCGGGGTGCGAAATGGGAAAAACCGGGAAACTAGGTATTAACTCGGAAACCAGGTATTAAACTAGGTATTAACAGCAAAAGATAAAGTTTATGGAAAGATACGGGAATAGTGCGCTTCAGTTTTCCCTGCCCACCATAGCCCCTGTCCTCCGTAGTCCTGCATCGCGGGACGAAGGAGGATTGGCGACGGTGGGAGCATTCAGCCTTCAGCTTTTAGCATTTGCTGTTTTAGCATTTAGCCTTCAGCTTTTAGCATTTTCCCCGCTGCTCCGCAACCCCGTCAACCAACTGCAATTGCTGCTGTCTGCGGCTTGACACCGTGCCACAGCACACCCTTGCCCTTTCCCCTTCGGCCATTGCTCCGAAGGTCCACTGGATTCGCCATGAAAAGGTGATCCTGGATTTCGATCTCGCCGCGCTTTACGGGTCGAGGACCGCGCGCTGAATCAGGCGGTTAAGCGCAATCTCGCCCGTTTCCCGGATGACTTCATGTTCCAACTCACACCGGCCGAAGCGGATGAGGTCCTTTGCCTGGTGTCACAATCTGTGACCCCGGCGTCAGGCGGCTCGTTGAACTCATCACAAATTGTGATGAGTTCCCGGAAACACCGGGGCCGCTCATATCTCCCCTACGCCTTCACCGAGCAGGGCGTCGCCATGCTCTCCAGCGTCCTCCGCTCGACCCGTGCCGTCCAGGTCAACATCGCCATCATGCGCACCTTCGTCCAGTTGCGCCGGCTCATGGACTCCAACCGCGACCTGGCTCGCAGAATTGACTCCTTGGAAAAGAAATACGACGAGCAATTCCGCGTCGTCTTCGATGCCATCAAACGCCTTATCGCCGAAGACAAAGCCCGCAAATCCAGACCTCGACGCGAAATCGGCTTTCACGCCATCGTCCACCGACCATGACACCGTCCAATTCACCCCACTTGTCCTGTCATCCCATTGGATGCCTGTCCAGCGGCCTTAAAACTTTAGCATTTAGCATTCAGCCTTTAGCCTTGGTTTTTGCGGGCTGGGAGAATCAACTCCAATCGCTGCTGTATGCGGCTTGACACCATGTAGAAAACAACCAGGACATCCCTCACCGGGAATTTGAACTGCGGAATTTCAGTTGAATCAGCAGGCGGGAGATGACAAATTTGGACGTATGAGTGCGATTGCCATGAAGGATGTTCTGGCCCTGAGCGTGGCCGAACGCATCCAACTGGTGGAAGACATCTGGGACACGATTGCCGCCTCGGGGGAAACGGTGCCGGTCTCCGATGCGCTGCGGGAAGAGTTGGATCGGCGGGTTGAGGACCACCGCCTCCACCCGGACAGTGGAACGGACTGGGAGCAGTTGAAGCGCCGTCTCGGCAAATCAAAATGACCCGGCGAGTCATCTTCAAGCCGGAGGCCGTGGCGGAGATGGTATGGGAATCTGGGGCACGCCCCAAACTGAAGAATGAAAACGTTGTCGCAAATCCAGCAAGAGCTGGCCGCCGGACAATTTGATTTCAGCCGGCACGCCTTTCGTCGAGTGGTGGAGCGGAACATCAGTGAGCAGGAAATCCGCGAGGCAGGCGCAAAAGCCGAGGTCATTGAGGATTATCCCGGGGACAAATATTCACCGAGCGGTTTGTTGCTGGGCTTTACCCGCGCTGGACGGGCGTTGCATTTTCAAGTATCCTTTGCCGTGTCGGACACGACGAAGATCATTACAATTTATGAGCCTGACCCAAATGAATGGATTGAAAACCGGAAACGGAGGTAGCCATGTTTAATTGCCATGTCTGCGGCCACAACGCCGCGAAATCGGAACTGGTCAGCGAAGTCTTCAACGTCGAAGGCCGACGCGTGCTGGTGGAAAAAATTCCCGCGCTGGTATGTGCGCATTGCGGGGAAGCAACTTTCTCGCGTGAAACGACAGAACACATCCGCCGGATGGTTCATGGTGCAGGCCACCCCGTCAAAACCGTGCCGCTGGATGTCTTCGCGATGGCGTGATAGCCTGCCACGTGAGACGACCTGTCCACCATAGCCAAGCGAAGGTGGAAGTCTTTTACGTGGAATCCGCTTGGTCTGGGGAACGAAATTTATGGAACGATTCGGGAACAGTGCGTTTCAATTTTCCTCGTCGCGTCAAAGAGAAACGAAGACGGACCTGTCCACCATAGCTTCAGCGACGGTGGAAGCCGATACCTGCCGGGAATACGTCGTGCCAATGCTTCAAGCTGGGAATGTCATTTTTCTAGGCCCTGTCACTGACCCTTTCACTTTCACAATTTGACCGAATTATTTAGGAGTATTGTTTGAAAACGACTGCAAATATAGGCTCATGGGGCACTGTTGGGGAATTTCTGCAGCTGTCTTTGGTTTTGAACAGTGGTCTCGTCCCAACGGACACGAATCTTTGAATGCTGACGGGCAGCGGAAGCTCGCTCCGAAAAATGCGTCCTCGAGAAGTACCGCAGGCGCTAAGTAAGGGAGTAGCAGGGCGAAAAGGTCTTTGCGGAACATTGCGTTTTGTTCCACAACAAGTCTCCATCCACCAGACAGCATGTCTGAGCTGTCAATGGATATCAGCATACATTGAGATGACATTCAATTACTTCGAAGTCAGCCCCGTTTGATTTGAGTACTGCAAAAAATGCCATATTCAATCCTTACGCAGCCGATGTTTGATGAGACATAATTGATCTTATTGTCAAAATAATGTCATGGGCTTTTTTTCAAGAAAATATTGGTGCGGAGGAATTTGAGAAATTCCTTTTTCGGTTCGGCGAAGTTGCCGTCATTGACATCCCAGCCCGTGATGATTCCCATCGTTTTCATAAAGCCTTCGTGAGCTTTCGGGAGTGAAACGCCGTTCACCGGGAAAGTCAAGCCGCGTAAACTCCGATAAATCGGAGCACGCGGCTTTAAATCTGCGTTCACCTCATCCGGCTGCGCCACCTTCTCCCCCAGCGCGGAGAAGGGATTGTTACACCCGATGATCTTCCCGAATTATTGTCCTACATCCACCAGATTGACTCGGGCGCCAGTTCTTGGGCGGCTTGATTTCTTTCAACCGGTCGAGCTGCCCGATTTCCTTGAGCCGTTTGTAAATCAACTGCCAGGCGCACGGGCGGTCGGGGTTGACTTCGCACCGGTCTTCCCGGGAGCCGCTGCACGGGCCGTTCAACATTTTCTTGGCGCACCGGGTGATGGGGCAAATGCCGCCGTATTGATGCAGCACGCACTGGCCGCAGGCCGCGCATTTCTCCGCCCACACACCCCGTTCCTCCAGAATGCCGATAAACGCGGTGTCGAGGCCGGCATAGACCGGTTTGCCGTTGAAACGTTCCGCCAACGCCTGCACGCCGGCGCCGCAACCGAGCGACAGCACGGCGTCGGCCTTCTTGATCGCCTCAGCGGCCTGTTCGAGGAAGACGTTGTCGCACTGGCGTTCGATGGTGAGTTCCTCAACCTCGAGGGCGCGGTCTTTCAATTTGGCCGCCATGCGGAGGGCGGAGGCGATGATGCTGACTTCGCGTTGGCCGCCGGCGAGGCAGACGGTCACGCAGGTGCCGCAGCCGAGCAGGAGCACTTTGCGGTGCTGTTCCACGATGGACAGCAGTTCGGGAATGTTTTTACGTTGAGCGACAATCATGAGCGAGTCTCCAGTTTGGTTAAATTTTTCTGTTTGATTGGGCTGGGGCCCAGTTTGCGGACGGTTTCCACCATGTCGGTGATGGTGTCCGCCAGGGGCCGCGCCATGGCGGCGGAAATGTTGACCATGCGGATGCGTTCCTTTTCGAGGCCGATTTCCGCCAGCATGTCGCGGGTGTAATTGACACGGCGTTTGGCGCAAAGGTTGCCCTCGACGAAATGGCAGCCGCCTTCGAGGCAGCCGGCCACCAGCACGCCGTCCGCGCCGTGCTCAAACGCTTTCATGAAGTATTCGGTCTCCAGCCGGCCCGTGCAGGGGGTGCGGATGATGCGCACATTGGGCGGATACTGGATGCGCATGGACCCGGCCAGATCGGCCGAGGCATAGGCGCAGTAGTGGCAGCAGAAGGCCACAATCTTGGGTTGAAAAACGTCAGATTTCATGGGTTATGGCATTTGCGAAATGTGACCGTGAACTCCCTCTAAAGTAGGGCAGGCGTCTCGCCTGCCCAGCGAGCGCGCCAGCGCGAGCAATGCGTCGGCTTCGCCGACGCGGGCAGGCGAGACGCCTGCCCTACGTTTGGCGGGGGCAGTATCATGTTGCTCCCCCACTTCACAACCGGTCTTAAAATTTTCTTTGGCAATCACGTTAAGCTTTTCCTGTTAAAATTTTATCGGGCCGTTGCGCGGCCACTTTTTTTTCGCCGTTTTCCACGTTTTCGCTGGCGAACAATTGTTTAATCATCACCATAAACTGGTCGGTCTCGAAGTGATGCAACTGGATGGCGCGGGCCGGGCATTCGGCGGCGCAGATGCCGCAACCCATGCACTTGGCGGCTTCGATCTGTCCCTTGCCGTCCTTGTTGCAGTACGGCGCGGAATACGGGCAGACGGTCACGCACGTCATGCAGGAGATGCACTTTTGCTGGTCCACGTAGGCGACCTGGGCGCTGACATCGAGCTGGGTCTTGGACAACACCGTGGCCGCGCGCGCGGCGGCGGCGCGCGCCTGTGCGATGTTTTCGTCAATGAACTTCGGCGAATGGGCCAGGCCGCAGAGGAAGATGCCTTCGGTGGTGAAATCCACCGGCCGCAGTTTCATGTGGGCTTCCACGTAGAAACCGTCGGCGTTGAGGGGCACCTTGAGCATGTCTGAGAGCTGCTTGTTGTTCTTCAAATCCACTTCCACGCCGGTGCTCAACACGACGTTGTCGGCTTCAATCGCCAGCGGCTCGGGCAGGTCGGGACTCTTGAGCGTGACGACCAAGCCGTTGTTGTCGGTCACCTGCGGCGGCACCTCCGGTGTGTAGCGGATGAAGACCACACCGGCTTCGCGCGCCTGCTGATAGTAGATTTCCCGAAAACCGTAGGTCCGGACGTCCCGGTAGAGCACATAAACATTGGCCGTCGGGTCCAGTTTCTTGATGGCGAGTGCGTTTTTGACGGCCATGGAGCAACAGATGCGGCTGCAATAAGGATGCTTTTCGTTGCGCGAACCGACGCACTGGATCATGACAATATTTTGTCCCTGCGCCGGCCAGGTCTGGTCGTGCAATTGCTTTTCCAGTTCGACCTGGGTGAGGACGCGGTCGGATTTGCCGTATAAATATTCGGTGGTCTTGGCCGCCTGCGCGCCCGTGGCCACAATGATGGCGCCGCCGGTGACTTCCAGGTTTTTGCTGCCCTGGGCGAGCGCCACGTGGAACTTGCCGATATGGCCCTTGATGCCGGTGATCTCGGCTTCGAGGTAACTTTTGATCCGGGGATGTTTTTGGACCTGGTCAATGAGGCCGCTGGTGAAAGCGGCGATGTTCTCATGCTCGAACGTCCGGTGGATATCGTGCAGGGTGCCGCCCAGACGGTTCGCCTGCTCAATCAGATGGACGTCGAATCCCTGCTTGGCCAGCGCCAGCGCGGCGGTCATGCCGCTCAAACCGCCGCCTATGACAATGCCGGTCTGGTCCACCGCGAGCGTTCCGCCTTCGAGTGGCCAGAGCTTGCGGGCGCGGGCGATGGACATTTTGACGAGTTCAATCGCCTTTTCGGTGGCGGTTTCCGGCACGGCTGAGTGCACCCAGGAACATTGGTCACGGATGTTGGCCAATTCGAACAGATAAGGGTTCAACCCCGCCTCGCGCAGCGTTTCGCGGAACAACGGCTCATGCGTCCGCGGCGTGCAGGAGGCCACCACGATGCGGTTGAGCCGGTGTTGATGGATCATGTCTTTGATGTTCGACAGGCTCGTGTCCGCGCAGGTGAACATGGTGTGCGTGGCCAAAACCACGTTCGGTTCGTGCTCGATGCGTCTGACCACCTGCTCGACGTCCACGGTCCCGGCGATGTTAATGCCGCAGTGGCAGACAAACACACCGAGGCGCGGTTCCTCGTCGGTGACATCGTGCTCGACGGGATAGCTCTTTTTGGTGACCAGCGAGTTGCGGGCCGACGCGAGCAGTTCCATGGCCATGGACGCCGCGCCGCTGGCTTGGGTGACCGTCTCGGGAATGTCCTTGGGTTCCTGGGCCGCGCCGCCGACAAACACGCCGGGCTGGGAAGTGCACAGCGGCTGGAGCCGGTCGGTGGCGCAGAACCCAAATTCGTTGAGTTTGATGTCCAGGCTGGCAGCCATGCCCGCCATGCTGTGCGGCGGTTCCATGCCCACGGACAGCACTATCAGGTCGAATTCCTTGTGCGCGAGTTTGCTGTTTTCATCCAAATACGCCACGCGTAGGTCTTTGCTGCCGGGCAGTTGAACGATGCGCGACGGGATGCTCTTGACGTAATGGATGTTCTCCTTCGCCCGGGCGCGTTCGTAATACTGGTCGAAATCCTTGCCGTGAGCGCGGATGTCCATGTAGAAAATCGTGGCATCCAGCCCCTCCACGTGGTCGCCGGCGACGAGCGCCTGTTTGGTGGCCATCATGCAGCAGATGGAAGAACAATATTCGTTACCGCAGGTTGAATCGCGCGAGCCGACGCATTGGATCCAGGCGATGCGCCGGGCCTCGCGACCGTCGGACAGGCGGATGACATGCCCTTCGAACGGTCCGGCGGCGGACAACATCCGTTCAAACTGGACGCTGGTGACCACGTTGGAGTAACGGCCATAACCGAATTCACCCTTGCGCGAGGCATCGAACTCGGCAAAACCCGGGGTCAGGATGACTGCGCCAACTTCAAGCGTGACCGTGCGTTCCCGCATGGCGTGGTCAATGGCGTGCTGCTTGCAGGTTTCGACACAGCGGTTGCATTCCGAGCACAGGGCGCAATTCAGGCACCGCGCGGCTTCGGCGAGGGCCTGCTCTTCGGTAAGTCCTTTTTCAACTTCGTCGAAATTATTCAGCCGCACGACCGGAGCCAGTTCCTCCGGATGCGGCCGGGATTTTTTCTCGACCTTGTCGAGCGTGGGCAGGAACGCCGGGGGAATCGGACGGAGAGATTCCTCGAACCGGCCACCGAGCAATTCCCTGCCCAGCAAATATCGTTCGATGGATTCCGCTGCCCGTTTGCCGGCAGCCACGGCGTCAATTACGGACGCAGGCCCGGAGGCGCTGTCGCCGCCCGCGAAGACACCGGCGATGGACGTCTGACCGGTCACCGGATCGGCCTTGAAACAGCCGCGTTCGTTCTGGACATAGATGTGCTCAACCAGTTTTTCATCCACCGCCTGTCCGATGGCCACGATGATCTGGTCGGCCTCGATGGTGGTGAGGTCGTTTTCGTCATAGGCCGGGTTGAAACGTTTCTGGTCGTCGAAAACGCGGGTACAACGTTTTAGTTCGATGCCGGTAACGGAGCCGTTGCCGAGGATGCGTTTGGGGCCCCAGCCGTTGTGGATTTTGATGTTTTCGGCGAGAGTGGCTTCGATTTCCTCCGGGTAAGCGGGCATTTCATGCCGCTGTTCGAGGCAGACCATTTCAACCTGTTTCGCGCCCAGGCGCAGCGCGGTCCGGGCCACGTCCACGGCCACGTTGCCGCCGCCGATGACCAGCACCCGTTCCTTTACCGCGGGTTTTTTGGCTGAAGCCGCTTCGCGCAGAAATTCAATGCCGTGCAGGACGCCGTTTATATCCTCGCCGTCCACGCGGAGTTTGCGGCTTTTCTGGGCGCCGGCAGAGACGAAGACGGCGCCGTAATCTTTTTGAAGGGTCTGGAAGGTGACGTCCCTGCCGATGCGGCAGTTATAGACGAACTTGACGCCTTTGCGCCGGATAATTTCGATTTCGTGGTCGAGCACCTTCTTGGGCAGGCGATACTCGGGAATGCCGTAACGCAACATGCCGCCGGCGGCGGGCATCGCTTCAAAGACTGTGACCGCGAAGCCGGCTTCAGCGAGATCGTTGGCCGCCGTAAGCCCGGCCGGGCCGCCGCCGATGATGGCGACTTTTTTGGCAGCCGGCGCGGGAGTTTTTTCCTCCGGCAGGGTGAGTTTGCCCGCCGCGAGCATCTCCATTTCCTGGTCGGAGGCGAAGCGTTTCAGGAGCCGGATGGCGATGGGATCGTCGGCCTTGCCGCGCATGCATTCGGACTCGCACGGATGCGGGCAAATGCGGCCGCAGATGGCCGAAAGCGGATTTCGCTGGCGGATGAGCGCGACCGCCTTGAGATATTCCTTTTGTTTGATGAGCTGGACGTAGCCCTGGACATTGACCTTGGCCGGGCATTTTAATTTGCAGGGCGAGTGGCCGTTTTTTAGGATGCCGAAAATGTTCGGTGTGGCCTGGGCATAAAGTTTGGCGATGCCCTTGCGGGTGCCGAGGCAGCGATTGAACTCGTCCGGAATGTCCACAGGACAGACCTGCGTGCATTCACTGCAACCGGTGCATTTGCTTTCGTCAACATATCGCGGATAACGCCTGACGGTCGCTTTGAAATTGCCGGGCTTGCCGTATAAATCCGTCAATTCCGAAAGGGTCAATATCTCGATGTTCAGATTCCGCGCGCATTCGACGAGCTTGGGCGAGACGATGCAGGTGGCGCAGTCCCCGGTCGGGAATGTCTTGTCCAAATGCGCCATCATGCCGCCGATGGCGGCGTCGCGCTCGACGAGATAAACCTTGAAGCCGCTGTTGGCCAGGTCGAGGGCGGCCTGGACGCCGGCAATGCCGCCGCCCTGCACCAGCACCGCGCCGATTTTCTTGTCGCCGTTGTTACTCATGACCGTTTGCTTCCACTTTTTTCAAAACGTTCGCGGCGGGGACCATCAGCTTTTCAAACCCGAGTTCGCCGGGACCAAAGCCCAGGCAAAGCCCGAGCAATTGGGTGATGTAAACCACCGGCATCCGGTAGTTTTTGCCGGTCTGCTTGTTGATGTCCTGCTGCCGCAAATCGAGATTCGACTGGCACATCGGGCAACTGACCGCAATGCAGTCGGCACCCGCCTGGACGGCCATGTCGAGAATGGACCCGGTGAGATTGATCACCACATCGGTCCGCGACAGCGACAGGCCACCGCCGCAACATTCGACCTTGCACGGCCAATCGAGGCTCTGGCCGCCCATCGCTGTCACCAGCCGGTCGAGCGACTTCGGATTTTCCGGGTCGTCGAACTTCACGACCCCCGGCGGCCGGACCAGCAGGCAGCCGTAATAACAAGCCACCTTGAGGCCGTGCAACGAACGTTTGAGTGACTTGGTGATCGTTGGCAGGCCGACGTCTTCGAGGAGCACCTCAAGCAGGTGGCGGACCTTGACCGAGCCGTCGTAATCCCTGTCCAGCGCGTCGCGGACACCCTGGCGGATTTCCGAATGTGCCGATATTTCGTGGTTGGCCACCTTCATCCGGTTGTAGCAGGCAGCGCAGTTGACGACCATGTCCAGCTTCATGTCCTGGACCTTGGCTAGGTTGGCGGCGGGCAGGGACACGGCCAGCAGGCGGTTGGTCTGGTGGCCGGCGGTGGCGCCGCAGCAGGTCCAACCCTGGGCTTCCTGCAGCTCAATCCCCAGCGCCCGGGCGACCACCAGGGTGGACTGGTGCATATCGCGGGCTGTGGATTCAGCCGAGCATCCGGGATAATAGGCGTATCTCATGCTTTGGCCCCCTTGCGTTCCTTGATTTTTTTGAAAATCCGTTTCACAGTCTTCCGGTCGCCGCCCCGGGGCGGCAGCAGCGCGATTTTCCCCTTCTTCAGCATGGCCGGAAATTTTTCCGTGTCGTTCATCAACTTGCCCGTGCCGAGTTTGTAGGCGGTAATCATGCCGATTTCGTAAGAGCGGCCGAAAGTCTCGACCGTCTTCAGGAAGGCGCGGTTAAACAGCGGCACATTGCCTTCCGGTTTCGGCGCGCCCCGTTCAATAGCCAGCCGTCGCAATGCGTCCATGACCGCCGCCACGTCAATGCCCATCGGGCAACGGGCGGAACAGATCTCGCAGGAGACGCACATCCAGACCAGGTCGCTGGCGAGCAATTCATCGCCGGCGCCCAGGTGCAGTTGGCGCATGATTTCGGAGGGCCGCGATTGGGTGAGGGTGGCCACCGGACAGCCGCCCGAACATTTCTTACACTGGTAACAGACGCTCAGGTCCACGCCGGACAGCGCTTCGACGGCGTCCTTCAGGGCGCGGCTGTTTTTCTTTTTCTTGATGGTGATCACGGTAATGGTTTCCGGCTATTTCACGGCCAGTTCGGCCTCTTCTTCTTCCGCCCAGACATCGTCGGTCTCTTCCGAAGCGATGGCCTTGATGTTGCCGGGGACGACTTTGCGATACACGTGGCACGGTTTGAGTTTTTTGCCGTTCACGGTCAAAAGCTGTTTGACGGTGATGCCGAACAATTTCTCGTTTTCCTCCAGGAACGGCAGGATCAATTCCCAGTCGGCATTGGTCAGCTTGGCGAACTGGCCGCCGTTCAATTGCTGGTCCACCAGCGTCTTTTCCGGGTCACGGACAAAAATGGCGCCGCCCGAAGCCAACGAGAACAGGTTGCTGCCCGGGTAAGGATCCGGCAATGGAACGATTTGTCCCTCGTCGTTGAAACGGACACCGTTCAGGATCACGAACCCGCCGCCGCTGTGCGGATCGCCGGCCATGAAAGACTCGGCGAGAAAATCGAGGCAGGTGCCGTTGATGACGACCTTCGGGCGGCCGACGGAATTGATGAGGGGCCGGCCGGCGGCGTTGCCGAGCACATAGACCACGCCGCCTTTGGCGCCGTACAGGAAAGTCTGGCCGACGTCACCGTGGATGACCATTTTGCCGCGTTTGATGATCTGGCCCAACTGGTCCTGGGCGTTGCCGTGAACCGTGATGGTCAGTCCGTCGAGACCGGACCCCAAATAATCCCCGCTGCTGCCATAAACGTTTATGGTTACATCGTCAGTGTCCGGGCCGAGGCCGCAACCAACGTAGCGCTGGCCGATGCAGTTGAAGCTGATGAACCGCCGCCAGCCTTTCATAAACGCGTCCACCAACAACGCGGCGTCGCAGTGATCGCCTTCGGGCGCGAAATGCGCGGCGTCAATGACCAGCGTCGTCTCGTTCTCCTGCGGCGGGCGCAGGTTGCCGCGCGTCTCAAAATCAATGAGCCGGTATGCGCCTTTCGCGGCGTCCTTGACTTTGATGTTGGGGAGGCTGCCGAACAACCGGTTCAGTTCGGTGCGGATGACGTGAAGCATGTGGCTGCGCCGTTTGGCGCCGGTCGAGTAGCGCCGGTCGTTGAGCAGCGTCAGCACCTCCATCGCGGTGGCCGTTTTGGACGGGTCCTTGGCCGCATCGGCGATTTGCTGGCACGCCAGACGGAACTCGTCAAACGTCCATTCCGGGATGAGTCCGCAAATCATTTCAAAAATCGCCGGGGCACTGCCGGGCACAAATCGCTCGCTGATGATGGTCTGCAAAGACTCCTCGGCTTCAGCGGACAGCGAAATTCCCTGGGAAAAATCGCAGGACTCGGTGCCGCCCGGCATGGGAACGGGTATGCCGAATTTGTCCGTGCAGGTAATCCGGATTTTGCCGGCGGCATTTTTTTGCAGGTTGAAAATGAACGCGCCGCCGTCGTCATGGCTGCCGCCGCGTGCGTTCCAGTAACGGTCCGCTACGGGACAAATCCGTTTGTCATCCTTCGACAGGCTCAACAGCGTGGCGTCAATGGCCTGTTTTTCCGAGCAAATCAGTCCCACTTGGACTTCGCCGTCGCAGAACGCGAACACCTGCGGCCGGAGCATCGCGGTGTCAGTGATGCCCATCAACTGGAACTGCTTTTTCCGGGCCAGGCTGCGGGCGATGATGAAGAACCACGGGCCGTCGGGCGAGCCGTGGATGTGGGTGGCCTGGATGGCCCGGTAAATCTTCTGTTTCTCCGGGGCGAGCCGGTCGAAGTCCAGCTCCGTGGTCGGCGCCAGCGCCTCGATGATGTGCTCGAGCGGATAATGATAGGTCCGGCTGAACAGGTCGAACAACTGCGCGGACACTTCGGTATCGGTGAGGAATTGGGGATAAATATGGCGTTGCTTGAGGTATTCGGTCACCGAATGGTAGTTGGCGAAGTCGCCGTTGTGCACGAGTGCCATGTCAATGGCGGCGAACGGATGCGCGCCGCCGGGATGCCAGACGCGGCCTTTGGTCGGGAACCGCTGGTGCGCAATCCATTCGTATGCGCACAGGTCCTCGATTTTGTAATACTTCACGATGGCTTCGGCAAAGCCGACCACTTTGAGAATCATGATGTCGCGCCCGTGCGACAGCACAAAGGCGCGTTTTTCGCCCAGAGACGCGTAATATTTCTGGTTGAGGCTGAAACTGTTCTGGTTGACGAACTCGTCTTCCGCCTCGCTGCGGTCCAGTCGCTCCAGATGGTTTTTCGCAATGAACGCATCCAGCACCTGCGGTTTGACGCGGACAAAGTAACGGCAGACATCCGGCGGCAGCACCTCCAGCCCCGGCACGGATTTCCAGTCGGCCACCTTGTCGAGTGGCGCAGCGGCGGCTATGTCGAAAAACGGTTTGATAAACTGCGCCTCGATTTCCGGACGCACCTTGGTGTCAATGAACGCCACGTGGAGCAGGTAATGGGTATCGAGCACCTCGCGGCTGACGCCGAGTTGGTCCGGGACCAGCCCGACGGCGGCGATGCCGCCGCCCTTGCCGTTGCCGCGGTTGTGCATCTGGCGCGACGGTTCGTAGATGTGCCGGCCCGGCACCGGCTCGCTGCAACAGAAACCAACGACGCCACAGCCGCCCTCCTCCGCTTCCTTCCGGATAGACGGGGAAGCATTGAGGCCTGCCGCCAGCCGTTTTCGGGAGTCGGTCAGTCGTTGGATCAATTCGCGGTTCATGTTTTTGCCGGCGCGTCGTTGGTGTAATCCAAATGCATCATGAGATCGGTGCGTCCGCGCAGTTCGCAGACGCTGCGCAAGCCGAGGCGCTGTAAAATTCCGACCAGCGTCTTTTGCCAGGCGTTGTAAAGGTTGATGATTCGCTGGGTGCCCCAATCAACGTCCATTTTAGCGGAAAGTTCGGGGTCGGTGGTGGCAATGCCGCGCGGACAACCGCGTCCGCTCTCGCAGCGGCTGCACCGCACGCAGCCCAGCGCCACCAGCTCCGCCGTGCCGATGACTGCGCCGTCGGCGCCCAGGGCGATGGCCTTGGCGATGTCATGGGCCGTGCGGATGCCGCCGCTGGCAATCAGCGTTACCTTGTCGCGGACGCCCTCGGCGGCGAGAAAATTATGCACCTTGCCGATGGCGTATTCGATGGGCATGGCAATGTTTTTCTTGGCGATGTCCGGCGCCGCGCCGGTGCCGCCATAGCCGCCGTCAATGTGGACGATGTGTGTGCCGGCGGAATAACTGCCCACGGCCACCATGTCCACGTCCGTCGGCGTGGAAACCTTCGTCGAAATCAGGGCGCGCCGGTTCACGTGCTTGATCCAGTCAATGTGCTTGGCGTGGTCTTCGATGGAATAGACGCTGTGGAACGGGAACGGTGAAAACAGGGAAATGCCGAGCACCGCCTCGCGCATGCGGGCGACAGCGGGCGTGTTTTTGTCGCCAAGCAAATGGCCACCGAGACCGGGCTTGGCGCCCTGGGCATACTTAAATTCGACAATCGGCACGCGCTGGATGGTTTCCTCGCGCACGCCGAACAGGCCGGTGGCGACCTGGGTGATGACGTGGTCGTCATACGGTCGCATGCGTTCCATGTAACCGCCTTCGCCGGTGCAGGTAAACGTGTTGAACGCCACCGCCGCCCGGGCCTTGGACAACTGGGTCACGTTGCTGACCGACCCGAACGACATGCCGCCGCCGTACCAGGGAACGTCAATTCTGATTTCCGGCCGGCCATCGCCGCGTTTGTTCAGCAGGATGCTGGTGTCAATCTGGTCCTCGCGGAGTTTGACGGGCGGTTGTTTGGGAAATTTGAACCGGAGCCGGTCGAAGCCGCCGCCGGAATTGCCGCCTTCGTAATCGTAATCATAAGCCTCGGGCGGCACGTCGCCGGTTTCGGCCATCTTCCACGTCGCCAGGATCAAGTCCGCCGGCCAGCGGAAATCACCCAACACCTTGAACATCGGGTTTTCCCGGATTTGCAGCGCTCCTTGGGGGCAATGGGCCACGCAATAGCGTCCGGTCTTTTCGCAGTTCGGTCCAATGCACAGGTGATGGTTCGGCTCGCTGAAATATTTGAACCCGGGTTTGCGGACGTGGACGCCATAGGCGCAGACCTCGATGCATTTGCCACAGCGTACGCAGTCCAGGCTGCGATGGACGATGTATTTGGCAATTTCGTTGCGATAGCGGGACGGCGCGGGTTTGACGACCCGCGGCACCCGCTCCTGCGGCACGCGCGTCTTCAGCGTATTCTCCGGCAGAATGTCCTCAATCTGTCTTTCTTTTACCATAGAGTTTGCCGAAGGTTTCCTCTTCCAGGTTCTCGAAAAACATGGCGCGGCCGACGTCGCCGCGCAGGCGGCGCACCTCGCGCATGCCCATGGCGCCCATCACTTCGATCAACTGGTCGTGCCACGCCGCAATCAAATTCGTCATCCGGCCCACGCCGTAGTTGAAATCAATTTTCTCCAGCCGGGCCGGGCACGGCGTCCCGGGCCGGCAACTGTCGCACAGATGACATTCCAGCGCGACCAACAGCGGCAGGTTGATGGTCACCAGATCGGCGCCGCAGATGATGGCCTTGGCCACATGTTCCGGCAGGGCGATGCCGCCGCCGGCCATGAGCGTGATTTCATCCCGGATGCCCTTTTCTACGAGCGTGGTATGGAGCTGGCGGATCATGTCCTTCAGGAACCTCGGTTTCTGGGTCGTCAACTCGTTGCCGTTGGCGTCGGCCACGATGTGAATCACCTCAACTTCCGCCAGCCCGGCCAGCTCAATGGCGCGGCCAATGCCCGCCGCGGTCAGTTCCACCCGGATGACAACGACGATTTTCGGATGGATCTTTTTGATGGCTTTGATGCGTTCCGCCACCGCCGGGCTGTCGGCGATTTCCACCAGCCGGGTTTTCCGCAGCAGTTCGTCCGGCACCGGCGGGCTGTCCGGGCCGAGGAAGAACGCAATGTTTTCCAGATGCTCAACCTTGGCCGGCCGGTAACGCGAGTCCATGATGGCAATCACGCCGGTGTCGGCGGCGGTTTGTTCGATGAGCGGGTCAAGCTTTGGCAACGTGTGCGCCGGCGAACTCAAATCAACGATCAACGGCATCGGAATCGAGACCAGCGGCGGCAGGGCGGCTGCCGTCTTGCTGCCATTCAACGCCAGGAACGGCAGCTTGCGGCCGATGTCCACCGACGTGCTGATGTATTCCCGCCCGTGAATACCGTCGCGGGTCGGGCGGACGATTTCCGACATGTCGGTCCACATGGAATCGAAGCCCTGGCCGGAGAACGGCCCCCGGTAGCCGGCGCCGGAGACGGGGATTTTCGCGGTCTCGGCCTGGAGCCACGTGGTTTTGATGATGTCGGGTTTCCAGTAACGGTTCCCGAGTCTTTCGTATTCGGGATTGATGGTCAGACGCAGGATGCCCTTGGTGCAATCCTGCACGCAGGAAAAACAACCCATGCAGTCGAAAAACAGCGAGTCCACATCACTGAGTTTGCGAAGATACTCGTCCTCCTGCCGGTAACGGTCATAGACGCACGCCTTTTTGACGCAGTTATGGCAACGGGCGCAGTCTTCGCGCCAGTCCACCACGCCGTGTTTGCCGATGCGCGGCCGCCGCGGCGGAATCGGCTGGGTTTTAATATGATATTTTTCCGGCATAACTTCTCCGGCAACTACAGTCCGGCGGCGGCGATAATCCCGGGGACGAGCGCCTCCTTGCCGCCCGAGAGAATGTGGACCCCGCGCAAACCATCCAGCCCCTTGAGTTGCTTGATGGTTTCAACGCAGATGGCCAGACCCTCCTTCCGGCTGTCATTGCCCGCCTTTTTCAGCCGTTCAATGATTTCATCCGGAATGCAAAATTCGGCGAACGTGTCGCGAAGCTTTTGGGCTTCCGCTGCGCTTTCCAAAGGATAAACACTGGCGAGAATGGCGGCCTTTTTGGTGAAACCTTCCTTGCGGACAGCATCAAGCCACAGCGCGAAGGCGTTGACATCAAAAACCGCGTGGGTCTGTATGAACCGGGCACCGGCGGCAATTTTCTTGCCGAGCCGGAACAGGTTCAATTCGACCGGCTTCAAGAACGGGTTCGCCACCGCCCCCACCAGCATTGAAAACTGCCCGTTGATCTTGGTCCCGTCGGCCAACACGCCTTGTTCGGACATTCGGGCGGTCAATTCGATGAACTGGGTGGAATCAATGTCGAAAACGTTGGCGGATTCCGGACAGCCGATCAGCGTCTGGTGGTAGCCGGACAGGCAGAGCACGTTCTTGATGCCCAGGCTGGCGGCGCCCAGCAAATCGGATTGGAGGGCGATGCGGTTCCGATCGCGAGTGACCATCTGGAGCACCGGTTCGGCGCCGAGTTTGACCGCCGCGGCGGCAACGGCCACTGACGACATGGCCACGCCATGGGAATTGTCGGCGATGTTGACGACGACCGGTTTGGCGCCCAGGGCTTTCAAGGCTGCCTCGGCGGTGGCGCCGGAGGCGGTCGCGCCCGGCGCACACTCGGCGGTAACGATGAAATCTCCCGACTCGATTTTTTTTGCGAGTTTGCTGTCAACTTTCATGCAAAAGTGGTTTCCGGTTGGTTGGCGGCGGCGCTGCGGACGTGTGCCGGGGGCAGATTTCTCACCCGGTCAATGAACTGCTTGATTTCACCGAGGATCCGGTCGGTGTCCTGTTTGCCGCACTCGAACACCGCCATCCGGCCCGCGGCCATGCCGATTTCCTCCAGCAGGGATTCGACGGCCTCAGCGCGCTTGTGCGCCCGCAGATTGCCCTCGAAATGACGGCACTCGTTTTTTTTGCAGGTAACTATTACGACACCGTCGGCGCCGGTCTCAAACGCCTTGATCAAGTAAGGGACATCCACCTTGCCCGAACAGGGCAAACCGATGGTCTTGACGACGTCTCCCTCCACGCCTTGGCAAAGGCCGGCAAACTGGCCGGCCTCCAGATTATTGGAGCAATAAAAAACATACGTTTTCACGACCCGATTGCTCATAAAACTATCGGTTGTTGCCCGAAAAAATTATTTGTGCAGGCGTGCCATTTTGGCGTCGCTTTCAGCACGGCAACCCGGCGCGGATTGCGGCCGGATCGCGCTGCCGGTGCCTTCGCCAATGGCGTCATGCAAATCGTCCTACTCGAAGGTTAAGCGAGAACCGGGGTATGGGCTTACCTATTATTGCCATTTGTTTGCCATTTTTGGGCAAAACGGTGTGGGCCGGCCAGGCGCAGGCCGGGTGAGGCGTCGCCGCCAAAAGGCGCAAAAGCCGCAAACTTTTAATCCGCTAATTTCGCGAATGAACGCAAAGTTAAGACCGGGCCGGAGGCCCGAAGGAGAATAGCCCGGGGTAAGCGAGTCTGCGAGCGCCACCCCGGGTAAAAGACCCCAATATTTCCCAAGCCCCGGAGGGGCGACAGAAACATCAACCATGAAATTGGGTTCCCAACCCCCACAAGATAGATGCCCCAACTTGGGCCGTTCGCTGGCGCGAACTGTGGTCACGAACCACACGAAAGGCAGGGACGCACCGCCGGAGCGTCCGCTTTCTGATTCAAGGTTCAATCGTTCAGGTTTCAAAGTTCAAGGTTTCCCTGCCCTACATGGCTTCAGAGCGAAGAATGGGTCCGATATTTCATCTTTTCTTTGTTCAGCCTTTATCCTTTAGCATTTAGCCTTATCACACGGCCTTCAGCTTTCAGCCTTTGACCTTCGGCCTTTCTTCCTAAGGCTGGCGCTCTGTCCCAAGGAGGCGTAGTCTCTGGTCATGCGGATACTGCTGTTCAGCGGCAAGGGTGGCGTGGGTAAAACCAGCCTGTCGGCAGCCACCGGCACCCGCCTGGCGGAGTTGGGCTATCGCACCCTGGTGATGAGCGTGGACCCGGCGCATTCGCTGGCCGATGTCTTCGACCTCGATGCCGGTCTGTTCGATGCCAAAACTGCTGACCCCTTCCAGGTTGCGGACCGCCTCTGGATTCACGAAGTCAACATCCAGAAAGAAATTAAAAAGAATTGGCAACGCATCTGGTCGTACATCAGCTCGCTGCTGCACACCTCCGGCCTGAGCGAGGTCGAGGCGGAGGAAATGGCTATCTTCCCGGGCATGGAGGAACTCAGCGCCCTGCTTTACGTCAACGATTGGTATAAAGAAGGGCGTTATGACGTGATCGTGCTGGATTGCGCGCCCACCGGTGAAAGTCTGCGCTTCGTCGCCATGCCCACCACGATGAAATGGTACATGCAGCACATCTTCCCCTTCGAGCGAGGGTTTCTGAAGGCCGTGCGCCCCATTGCCAACCGGGTCGCTCCGTTCGAGCTGCCTCCCGACAGTTGCTTCGCCAGCGTCAAGGACCTGTTCACTCGCATTGAAGGCATTGATGAACTGCTGGAAGACCCGCGCGTGACCAGCGTGCGGCTTGTCACCAACGCCGAAAAAATGGTCGTCCGCGAGACCCAACGGGCGTTTGTCTATTTCTCGTTGCACGGTTTGACGGTGGACCAGGTGCTGGTGAACCGCGTGCTGCCCGACAACGTGGAAGACGCCTTTTTCCGGGAATGGCGGCGCACGCAGGCCCGGTTCCTCAAAGAGATCGAGAGCTATTTCGCTCCGGTGCCGATGCGCTGCGTCCCGCTGTTCCGGCACGAGGTCCTGGGCCTCGAGCGGATTCGCGAGGTCGCCCGCGAGATGTTCCCGGGCAAGGAAGACCCGGCGGCCGTCACCCGCACGGAGCGGCCCTATTCTTTCCGCAAGCGGAATGGTGTGTATGAAGTCCGGCTCCAGGCGCCCTTCGCGGCGAAGGCTGAAGTCGGCTTGTTCAAGAAAGGTGAAGAACTGGTGGTCGAAGTCGGCACCGTGCGCCGGCACATCGGCCTGCCCAACTCAATGGCTGGACTGTCGCCGGGCCGGGCGCGGCTCGAAGGCGGCACGCTGGTCGTGGAACTTCAGGAAACAATATGAAAACCAGGAACAAACGATCCCCAAAGACAGCATCCGGCCCGTGTCTGTGCCAGGGCGCCGGTCCGCTCCTGTGCGACTTGCTGAGGCGACTGGGTCCGCCCGAACCGGCGCGCCGGCATTTCGACGCCGCCCGGCTCGAGTTTCTCAAAGGGTTGCGCGCGTTGCTGGATGCGCGCATTGCCCAATGCTCGAAGCGCGCTGCCCGGGGCGAAAAGATCAACGTCGAATAACGAATTCCGGGCTGGAAAACTCGTGCCTCGCACGGAAAACCCGACGTGGCGGGTGTGAAATGCTCGAATCACCTCACGCCCGATTCCGCCGCCAACTGTTCCAGCCGCGCCTTGCGTTGTTCCCAATCCGGCATTGTCTTGCGCAGCAGTGCAAAGAATTTTGCCCCATGCGACGCGTGAACTAGATGGCAAAGCTCGTGCGTCACGACGTAGTCAATGCACGACGGCGGCGCGAGGATCAATTCAGGGTTCAGGTAAATCACTCCCCGCTTGGTCCAACTGCCCCACCGCTTCGGCATGTGCCGCAAACGTAAACGCGGCGCTCCCGCTAACTGCCCGTTCAGCTTGCCCGCGCACGCCGTGATACTTTTCTCAAACGCCCACCGCGCATGCTCCGCATACCATGCTTTCAGTAACCACCTGCATTCGTTGCAGGTGGAAGGGCGGAATGAACCAGGCATCGCCGCCAAGGTGACGCAGAAGATTGGTCAGGCCGGCCTGAACCTGCGCGGCTTCTCCGGCGCGGTGATCGGCACGCAGTTCGTTCTGCATCTGGCCTTTGACACGGCGGAGGCGGCACAGAAAGCCATCGCCGTGCTGCGGCAATAGGCGGTCAGGTCAACGCTGCGGTTTCGGAATGCGGCTTCCGCGCCCAAGGTTATTTACTTCTGCGACACTCTCCTGCACGGACGGAATGCCGCGTTTTCGGCGAAGACAGGCCCCACGGCGTTTTCAAACAGGTTCTTGATTTTCAGCGCTCGATTGTGTCCTGAGCGTGGCCAGCATTTTATTGAAGAAGCCGGCGGATTCAGGGGTGGCGGTTACGGTAGCGTCGAAATTTACGAGCGTTGGCAGCGAACGGTGCGTCGGAATGTCGTAATAAGGAAGCACGGCCTTGATACCGCCGGCTGAGCCGATGCGGGAAAAAGCATCCTGCACGTGAATTTGCTTCGTCAACGTGATGCGATAGCCCAGTTTTGCGAGGAGTTCCTCGTATGAATTCGCGCTGCTCACCGCGTCACAGAGCGTCTTTCGGTCGGGAGACAAGCTGTCGAGGATGGCCTTGAGGCCGGTGAACGGTTCGCGCGACAAAACGCGTTCGAAATTCTGCCGCCGCGTATCCATGCCCGCGTTGGCTGATGGGTTGGCCATATCAAAGTGAAAGAAAGCGGGCCCCTGTTTGACAGAGTCCCGTCGCTACAATCCATCCACCCCCGACTGACTAGTAGCGATTGGGGCGGCCGCCGCGACCGTAACCGCGCCCGCCACCGGAACGTTCCTCGCGCGGGCGGGCTTCGTTGACCGTGAGCGCGCGGCCTTTCCATTCCTTGCCATTCAAGGCCAGGATGGCGGCCTTGGCCCCTTCCTCAGTGTCCATGGTGGCGAAGGCGAACCCACGAGCACGCCCGGTTATTTTATCCATGATGACATTGATCTCGTTCACCGGACCGTGTTTTGAGAGCATGTCCCGAAGGTCGTTTTCGGTGACGTCAAAGGGAAGATTTCCCACGTATAATTTTGTGCTCATAAGGACTGTATCATTCAGACCGGCTGCTCTTTCCCAGACTGTTCCCGGCGATCGGGTTTCAAATCATCACTGAACGATGTTCAACTGAAGATTCGCCATGTGCTGGGAGTGAAAAGCTATCTCAGAGAGACAGAGCTAAGATCGACCGTCCCAACCAAATAGCAAGCACCATTTGGAATATCTTCGCATCGCATCCGAAACTGTGGGTCACGCGACCTGAAGGTCACATGTCGGCATACCGCGCCTTCAGCATCGCCGAGAACCGGGCCGCCTTCTGCTTTCGGCGTTTCCTGGCGCTGGGCTTTTCGAAGTGCCGATGCAGGCGGACCTGCACCAAGGTTTGTTCGCGGCCCAGTTGCTTCTTGAGCCGGCGCAGGGCCTTCTCGACCAGCTCTCCTTTTCTGAGTTTAACTTCAGACATATCCAAGAGTTAACTTGTAGCGCAGCAGCTTGTGGCAAGGCACTTTGTCCTCCTTGGCTGTGGTGCGGAAACCGGCGGCTCACTCAATCGGCACGCCCAAGGCCTTGGCCGCCGCCTGTATCACATGCTCTTTTGCGGTGTGCTCACGGTCGGACTTCTCCTGGCACGCCCCAGCAGCATGTTTCAAGAATGATTCTGCGCTGCTCAAAAAGCGTTCTACGTTTTCACGAAAACCCGGCAGTAAGGTTGCCGGACTGATAACCAGCGTCCCATCCTTGACGAAGGTCGGCTGATAGAAACTCAGTTGCTCGTCCGTCGCCAACATCTGCCGGAACTTCTCATAGACTTGCCCGGTCAATTTCGGCTCTGTGGTCATGGCGATGCTGTTTTCACCACAGAGTTCTTTAATGATGGATTTGATTTTCATGTGGTGGTGATGGTTTAATGACCCGATTAGCTGCCACATTTTCAAATCTGTCAAACCGAATCGGAACCCCGGCAACCATCTGATGCACCATGACCAGCCATCCGGTCAATAAATGGAACACACCCGCGCGTTGCAAGGCGTGCGGGTATTTGGAAATGTATTTGCCCACATACCGCGCAATGCCCTCAGCGGTGGATTTGAACGGCATCAATTTATGCCGACCAAAACGGTATTTCGGACAGGTCTGCCGCCAGAACGCCCATTCCACCCGCAATGCTGAATTGGCGCTGCGATAATCCCGGCGCTTGAAGGCTTGAAAATCCGCGCCCGACCGAATGTCATCTTTCGACCACCACCAGGTGGAAACGAATCCGCCCGGACTGGTGTCGCTCCCAAACACCAATTGCCCGCTCATATCGTTTCACGATGACATGCGCCCGCAGCGACCGAAATCGCCTCTGAGCTTCGCGCAGGTCGGTGACGTGAGGAGCCGCGATTGGAGTCAGTGGCTGCGGTTGCTTGGGGTCGTTGTTGGGGCCTCCCGGTCGCCATGGCGAGCCTCGCAGTTGAAGCTTGAAATCAGGGCTTATCGGCGCATAGTCGCAGTGGCGGTGTGTTTGGAGTATTGGGCGCAGAAGTTCAAACGAGTCCTTCACGGTTACGCATCAAAACGATGTGATGCCAGTGCCAGTGCGCAGGTCTCGGTCGGGAGAACCAATGAAAGATAAAGACAAACTGGTGGCGCTAATCCGCCTTCGGGATATGCTGTATTTTGGAGTGCGGCCAACCGTGCGCGAGTGCGGATTTTCGGCAGAAATCGTCCAAGAGCTGTTCAAAGAACAGCTGATACGGTTAGGAGACAAAAAGTTTGGCGACGATCCCGACCGATTTGTCATTGAAGAAATCTTACCAGCCGGGCATTCCTTTATCTCACAGCAGCACGCGCTCCGCGACCGACGCAACCTGTAGCAACTCAATCTGCCTATACACTTCACACTATGGAACTGCCGGACGAAAGGGGAACCTACATCCTGATTGCCTCGGTTTTGCAAATGAAGCGCCTGAAGATAGGGCGCTTGGGAAACTACGACCTCCTTCCCGGCTTTTACGCTTATGTGGGGAGTGCGTTTGGTCCCGGTGGCCTCCGGGCGCGGATACATCATCACCTGGAATCAGTGGCCGAACCGCATTGGCACATAGATTACCTGCTTGGATATGCTGAGCCAGTCGAGGTCTGGTATGCCCTTTCGGGTCGGAAACGGGAGCAGGACCTGGCGGAACTGCTGGCACAGGCGTCCGGGTTTCGTATGCCAATCCACCGCTTTGGCTCATCGGATTACCGGCGCAGCCGGACCAGCCACCTGTTTTATTCCAAACGCCGACCTTCATTCCGCTGGTTCCAACACCAGGTGGGTGAGAGGTTCGGTGCCGATATTGCCGTCGAGCAGTATCGAATTGGACCGGAGCAGCCTGCGAGCGATCAAGTCAGCCCATAAAATGAACTGGCTGACCAACCCGGTGGACTGATACACCGGTGTATAGCTGTCCGCCAAAACTGAAGAGGACAATGCTATGCGTTCATCGCCAGACCTCGGTCTGCAAATGAACTGGCTGATCATTGATAGTGCTTTTCTCAGGATTGATGCGAACCGAACAGATCAGCCTGTCCGGGGCTGTGGAGGCGTCAAGTGCCCGCCGCAAATCGCCCGCCGAAACCAAAACTGTAGGACCACCAACCAGGACGAATCGTGCCTGCTGGAATCGGTCGTCCACGAGCCACGGCCTCAAAACAGATGTTCTCCACGTGCCCTTCTTGCGAACAGCCACTCTGCGGGTCCAAGTACCATCTTGAGTCTTAAAAGTGCTCATGGCGCGCGATGCCTAACCTGAAGCAGTTTATCCGTCGTGCCGTCGCGGGCAAGGTTGGATTTTTGAATTGGCTTCCGTGGCGTCCACGCTCGGCTAAGGATTGACGGCGAGCTTGGGTTAATTCAACCTGTTTTGTCAGACCACTTCGCAAATTTTATGACAAACCAACAGGCATACGAAATCATCAAGGCCCAAGCCAAGCTGCTCATACAACCCCGAAAGCATAGCCCATGACAACACGACAATTCGTCTTATTCCTCTCCAGTCTGATAATGCCCATGCTATATCAACGGATGAAGTTCGCCCTTAACCGGCTCTCATTCCACCGGACGCCGCTCCGCGAAAAGAGCGGCCTCAACATCCATCACGGCCACTGGGGATTCCTGCTGGCTTTTATCTCAATGAATCTCCTGGTCTTCGGCGTCTATAATATCTTCTCGATTGGCCTGGCGGGTTTCGGCTGGGGATTGATGCTCGATGAGATCATCCCTATGCTCAAGATGCCGTCACCGGGTCGGACACTGGAACTCGAGATCTACGATAGATCCAGGAGTGCTACTATCATTTTGATGGGCGTTGTGGCACTACTTGCGCTTGTCTTCTTCCTTATCCGGCGTTAATACCAGAGAAATTCTCTTCAAAGCAGCACGACATATCCAGTCAGCCGTTTTTTCCTTATTACCTGCTATAGCCGAGGAAAAGATAGGCCAGTGATACGTTGTATTTGTCGCGTAGAAAAGCACGGAGCCGTTTGTAGTTAACCAGTCCCAAAGAAACGCCGCACCGGTGTCAGGCGTTTTACTGGCTGTTCCCGGATGGGAACCATTCACTCAAATCGTTTCGCGCTTCGCCTTCCGCTTGCACACCGCCTTGGGTCAACGGGCGTTGGCCCGCTGGTTAGAAGGAGCCGACTCGCTCCGTCCGTTTGAAAACGATCGCATAGGTTTTGTTGCACTCCGGCCTGACCGGACGTGCGGATAGGAGGAGGAGCTTCCCCCAAGTGGCGGGAACGCCGTTACGGACGGAGACGCGAACCGGAAAAACAAAAGCGGCGCTGGCGCGCCGCACTTTTAAGAAAAAATATGAAACCGTTTACTTAGTGCTTGACCGATGAACCCTCATAGGAGGCGGCAGTTCGTCCGACATATCTAATGAATAACAAACGAAAGAACAATCGAAACAATTGCCAATAGACACATCATAACACCACCAATTAAATAAGGTTTCCAGTCTTTGTGGTTCTGTTTCCGCTTCACAAGCCCAAGGCCAGTAAAACTTATCGCCATCAAAATAAACAGTATGTTCATACTTGATGTCCTATCAGCGTCATGCTGCCTCACGCCGGAGTTGAGCCAAGCCGGGCCGGGGGACTCAGGAAAACTTCGCGACTTCCCGCAAAATCTGTACAACTACAGCGTCTTCTTCCCTGCGGCTTTGGCATTCGCCCACCGCGCTTTGGCCAGTTGAGCAAGGCGCTTGCGCACAGCGGCGCTAACCTTTCGCCTCGGTTTGGCGGCGGCCTTCGGTGCTTTGGTGCCACGCTGTTTCGCCCATCTCGCCCGTTGTGCGGCGGCGATCTTTGCACGGGCCGCTGCGCTCATCTTTCGGCGCTTATGGGGAGCGGCAGTGCCACCGGTGCCGCCCAACAGCCGGGTAAGTTGCTTTTGCAGTGATTCGATTTTGTGTTTTAAGTCAGCCGCACGGCGCAATTGATTAGCAGAAAGATGTGTCATAGTTGGGCTAGTGAATCTCCGCGTCCCTGAAAAGTCAAGCTTATCGGTTGACTTCGTCTTTCTTCGCAAATTGGCAAGGAATTAGCTATTACCGGATTCCATGGACACAATGATGTGGGAAATTTTTGCCGCAGCCCTGATCTTCGTGGCTGGCAACGTGGCTTACTTTGAAATGGCGTTGCCCAGTCCGACAAGTTTGCTGCCAACCCAAGCCGTGACCAGTAAACGGAATGTCAACCGCGTAAGCGGAACGGGAACGGCCAACCGGCGCTGGCTCCGTGATGTGTGAGGCGTGCATCGTGGCGGGTGTCCGGCAACAAGGAATCTTTTGTTTTGGCCGACCGTATAGGCGGAGTGACGGGGTGGGTGGCAAAATCGGATGATGTCTTGACGATTGTTGTTGCCAATTACATTGGTGGTCCGAGCTAAAATTGATTCAACTGCCCGACAAATTCTTTACTACGTATTCGCGGCCAGCGGGAGTTATAATATAAGTCGGAGTACTCCCCATAAATCCTATACCATGAGTCTTGATAAATTTCCTTTTCTTTAGCACGTCAAGATGATAATCTACAACGCTTGGCTGCATACGAAAAAGCCTGGCGATGTACTGAACAGAAAATTCGCCCGCCCGGTCAAAAACGGCTTTCAAAATATCTTCTGTTTTTGGGCTGAGTTCTTCGTTTTTGGGACGCGCATTTGGAAGCCGTGTTTTAAGATTGTGATTCTCATTTCTAAGCGTCGTGTTCTCCTTTTCGAGCGCCGCAATTTGCTCCGTAAGCAGAGAGAGCTTCGTTTGAAGCGGATCAATTACATCTTTTGCATGGCCGCCGGTAGTGACGATGCGAACAACATCTTTGACCGTATCACTAGCACTCATACAACCGAATTCTAACATGGAAGCGCCACCCCACAAAGACGAAAAAACTTGGCCGGAAAGCCCCGCGCTCTATCAACTGTTTCCGTGATTTGCGGACTGTTTTTGAAGTAATGGGCATAATCTTCAATGGTGCCTTGACCAATCTGCCTATACGCTTCACGCTATGGAACTGCCGGACGAAAGGGGAACCTACATCCTGATTGCCTCGGTTCTGCAAATGAAGCGCCTGAAGATAGGGCGCTTGGGAACCTACGACCTGCTTCCTGGCTTTTACGCTTATGTGGGGAGTGCTTTTGGTCCCGGTGGCCTCCGGGGCGCGGATACATCATCACTTGGCATCAGTGGCCGAACCGCATTGGCACATAGATTACCTGCTTGGCTATGCTGAGCCAGTCGAGGTCTGGTATGCCCTTTCGGGTCGGAAACGGGAGCAGGGCCTGGCGGAACTGCTGGCACAGGCGTCCGGGTTTCGTATGCCAATCCACCGCTTTGGCTCATCGGATTACCGGCGCAGCCGGACCAGCCACCTGTTTTATTCCAAACGCCGACCTTCCTTCCGCTGGTTCCAACACCAGGTGAGTGAGAGGTTCGGTGCCGATATTGCCGTCGAGCAGTACCGAATTGGACCGGAGCAGCCTGCGAGCGATCAAGTCAGCCCATAAAACGAACTGGCTGACCATTGATAGTGCTTTTCCTGGGATCGATGCGAACCGAACAGATCAGCTTGTCCGGTGCTGTGGAGGCGTCAAGTGCCCGCCGCAAATCGCCCGCCGAAACCAAAACTGTAGGACCACCAACCAGGACGAATCGTGCCTGCGGGAATCGGTCGTCCACGAGCCACGGCCTCAAAACAGATGTCCTCCACGTGCCCTTCTTGCGAACAGCCACTCTGCGGGTCCAAGTACCATCTTGAGTCTTAAAAGTGCTCATGGCGCACGATGCCTAACCTGAAGCAGTTTATCCGTCGTGCCGTCGCGGGCAAGGTTGGATTTTTGAAAGCGTGAAAGGGTCGGGCCGTGAATTGTGACATTTTTCCGCATCCTGAAAATCAAACGCTGGAGACCGCGTAAAAGGCTTTCAGCCTAACGCGGCAAGTGGCACGTGGCACGTGGCAAGTGACAAGTGGCGGACAGGGGGCCGGAGGTTTGACCGCAAAGAACACAGAGAGCGCAGAGGAAAAAACTCAAAAACTCTTTGTGATCCTTGCGTTCCATGCGGTTCCCATCAGCGTTCATCCATCCTTCGCTAAAAAGCTACGGAGGACAGGTCCACATCATCCGCGGTTGGTTTGGGGTCTGGCGTTCAGGATTTGGCGTCCGGGGGCGTCTTTGAGTTGAATCCTTTCGTGTGTTTCGTGTGTTTCGTGGTTGATGTTTCTGTCGCCCCTCCGGGGCTTGGAAAATATTGGGTCTTTTACCCGGGGTGGCGCTCTAAGACTCGCTTACCCCGGGCTATTCTCCTTCGGGCCTCCGGCCCTGTCTTAACTTTCGCGTTCATTCGCGAAATTAGTGGATTAAAAGTTTGCGACTTTTGCGCCTTTTCGCGGCAACACTTCATCCGGGTTCATCTCCTGGAAGACAGTTCAAGGACCGGTCGTTTCTTCAAAAGGTTGCGCGAGACGATCCCGGATAATCTTTAGAATGGTCAGCGACTCGCGCTCGCGTTCCTCCAGCGTGCCGGAAATGTAGGCGAGCGTTTCACGGTAAGCCGGGATGAAAATTTTTGACAGGGCGTTGCAACGGCGTTGGGTCTTGCGCAGCTCGCGCGCCAGCCGCAACAGGGCGTTTTGCAGTTCCGCCAGCTTGGCCAGCAGCGGCAGCAGCGCCCCAAACCGGCGCAGGGCCAGATCGGTATTCGCCGATGTTCCGATTATGCCGAAGGGCATGCCGGACGAATTGGCGCGAAACGTCACGCGGGGAATGGTCAGGCCCATGGAATGCTGGCTGGCCAGCTTCAATTCGGCATCCAGCTTCGCTCCCAGCGCCGCCCGCGCCAAAGCCGCCGAACCGATGTCGAGCGTCGCCTCGCGGAGCGCGGCATGGGCGCGGCGAAGCAGTTCGGCAATGTCCCGTTCGACTTCGCGGGCGCGGCCGAGCCGGCTCATCAGTTCAAAGATTAAAATCTGCCGTTTCTGTTCCAGCAGGTCGTAGCCTTCCTCGGCGAAGGCAAGCTGGCGTTTCAACGAAAGGAAATTCGATTTCGTCGGCGCAATGTTCAGCCTGGCCATAAAATCAATCTTCCGTCGGCGGGCCGGCGACGGACACGGCGATTTGCGTCTGATCGCGGTAATGTTGTTTCAGCATCTCGTCGCTCACGCGGTGCAATTCGTCGCGCGGCAACAGCGAGAGCACGTCCCAGCCGAGGTCGAGCGTGGTGGCGATGGAACGGTTTTCAAATTCGCCCTGGCTCAAGAACCGGTGCTCCAGCGCTTCGCCGAATTTCAGGTAAAGCTTGTCGAGCGCGCTCAATTCCTCCTCGCCGATGACGTCGGCCAGGGCGCGGACGCGTTTGACGTAGGCGTAGCCGGCGAACAACTGGCTCGCCAGCGCCGGATGATCTTCGCGGGTGTAGCCTTTGCCGACGCCATCCTTCATCAACCGCGACAAACTCGGCAGCCCGGCAATCGGCGGATAAACGCCGCGCTGGAACAGGTCACGGTCGAGCACAATCTGCCCTTCGGTGATGTAACCGGTCAGGTCGGGAACGGGATGGCTGATGTCGTCCGAGGGCATCGTCAGAATCGGGATCTGCGTGATCGAACCGGACGAACCTTCGATGCGGCCGGCGCGTTCGTAAAGGCTCGCGAGGTCGGAATAAAGATAGCCGGGATAACCTTTGCGGCCGGGAATTTCGCCCCGGGCCGTGCCCACTTCGCGCAGGCTTTCGCAGTAATTCGTCATGTCCGTCAGCAGCACGAGCACATGCTGGCCGCAGTCGAACGCCAGATGCTCCGCCAGCGTCAGCGCCACGCGCGGCGTCAGCAACCGTTCCACGCTGGGCGCGTCGGCCAGGGAAAAAAACATGACGGCGCGGGCCAGGGCGCCGGACTCGCGGAAATTGCGGATGAAGAATTCCGCCACGTCGTGCTTGATGCCCATCGCGGCGAATACGATGGAGAACTCGACTTTTTCCTCCAGCAACCGCGCCTGCCGGATGATCTGCGCCGAAACGCGGTCGTGCGGCAGGCCGTTGCCGGAAAAGACCGGCAGCTTCTGGCCGCGCACCAGCGCGTTCATGCCGTCGATGGCGGACACACCGGTTTGAATGAATTCACGCGGATAACGCCGGGCAAACGGATTGATCGGCTGGCCATTCACATCGCGCCGGTCGGCGGACAACGCGGGCGCACCGCCATCGGCCGGCCGGCCGAGTCCATCAAAAACGCGGCCCAGCATCTGCCGCGAAACCGGCAGGCGAAAACTTTCGCCGAGAAAACGGACGCGCAAAGTTTGATTGGACAGCCCGGTGGTTCCTTCCAAAACCTGCACCACCGCCTGGGTTTCCGAAATGTCGAGGACGCGCCCGAAGCGCGCTCGTCCGCCGGGATCAATAATTTCCACCGTCTCGTCAAAGCCGACATCGCGAATGCGCTCAACCACGACCAGCGGCCCTTCAATGCGCGTCGCGCCAAGATATTGCAGTCCGCGATCTTCGATATTGAAAGTGAAGTCGTTCATGTCAGCGGCTTAGATTGGGAACCACGAAATACACGAAATACACGAAAAAATTTCATAGGACGATTCGTTCGTATTCGAGCTTCGGGTAATGTCCAAAGTTGACCAGCAATCCGAGTTTCATGCCGGTGGCTCGGAGGTAATTGTGAACCTGGGCGCGGTGCTCGTCATTCAGCGCCGTGACGGCTTTCAACTCGACAACGATTTTGTCGTGACAGATGAAATCGGGAACATATTTGCTTTTGAGCGGGCGTCCTTTGTAGGTCAGGACCAGCGGAAGCTGCGCCTGGAACGGGATCTGTCGGTCGCCCAATTCCATTTCCAGACATTCCTGATAAACGGCTTCGAGGAAACCGCTGCCTTTTTCTTTACAAACTTCAAAGCAAGCTCCCATGAGGTTGAAGCTTTCGTTTTTATAGACGATGTTCATTTGCGTTTTTTCCGTTTTCGTGTATTTCGTGGTTTCATTCCGTTTTTTTGGAAAATTCCTTTGACAACCCGTCGAGTTCTTCGCCGACGCTTTTCTGCAATTCCACCAGTTTTTCAGCGGTGCCGATGGCGGATTTAGCGCGCATTACCTGGGGCATGCAGGCCAGCCCGCGCAACCGCGCGAGCGGCGCGCCGGCCTGGATCAAATCCCGGCCGCGACGGTAGAGGGTCAGAATGATTCGCAGCAGCGCCACCTGCCGCTCCGGCGCACAATACATGTCGTTTTCATCGAAGGCGCTTTGGGCGAGAAAACCGTCCTTCAAAATTTCAGCGATGAACAGGATCAGTCGCTGCGAATCCGGCAGCGCATCCGGCCCGACGAGTTTGACGATTTGTTGCAGCCGGTCTTCGCGCTGGAGCAGCGTCAACGCCTCGATGCGTATTTCGCTCCAGTCCGGCGACTGTTTTTCCCACCACGCGCTGACGTCCTCGACATATTCGGAATAGGAATGCAGCCAGTGGATGGAAGGATAATGCCGCGCGTTGGCGAGCTCGGTGTCGAGCGCCCAGAAGCAGCGGATGAACCGGCGCGTGTGCTGCGTGACCGGCTCGGAAAAATCTCCGCCCGGCGGGCTGACCGCGCCGACGATGCTCACCGAACCGCGTTCACCGGCGAGCGTCGTGACCGCGCCGCCGCGTTCGTAAAATTGCGCCAGCCGGGTCGGCAGCGTGGCGGGGAAACCTTCCTCGGCGGGCATTTCTTCGAGGCGCGCGGCGAGTTCGCGCAGCGCCTCGGCCCAGCGGCTCGTCGAGTCGGCGAACACGGCAACGCTCTTGCCCATGTCGCGGTAATACTCGGCGAGCGTGATGCCGGTATAGATGGAAACCTCGCGCGCGGCCACCGGCATGTTCGACGTGTTGGCGATGAGGATCGTGCGTTCCATCAAGGGCCGGCCGGAGCGCGGGTCTTTCAATTCGGGAAATTCGCGCAGCACCTCGGTCATTTCGTTGCCGCGCTCGCCGCAGCCGATAAACACGATGATCTCGGCATCCGACCATTTCGCGAGCTGATGCTGCGTGATGGTTTTGCCCGTGCCGAAGCCGCCGGGAATCGCCGCCGCGCCGCCCTTGCCGATGGGAAAAAAGGTGTCAATGATGCGCTGGCCGGTGATGAGCGGCTCGACGATGCGCAACCGCTCGCGAATCGGACGCGGCAGGCGCACCGGCCATTGCTGGAGCATCGTGATTTCGCGCGGTCCGGAAGCCGTTTCGATGACGGCCAAAGTTTCGCGCAAGTTGTAATCGCCCTGGCTGACAATGGAATTCACTTTGCCGGCCACGTCGGGCGGAAGCATGATTTGATGCCGGACGAGCGGCGTTTCGACAACGCCGCCGATGGCTTGTCCGGCGACCATAGTTGCGCCAGGCTGAACACAGGGTTCAAACGTCCAACGTTTATCGAGGTCGAGCGCGGGCATTTTTTCACCGCGCCGGATCCACGCGCCGCTGTGCGCTTGAATTGCCGGCAACGGCCGCTGGATCCCGTCGTAAATGTTGCCGACCAGTCCCGGCCCCAGCCACACGGACAACGGCTGGCCGGTGCGGCGGACAGGCGCGCCGGGCTTCAGCATCGTCGTGTCTTCATAAACTTGAATCGTCGCGCGGTCGCCGATGAGCCGCACGACTTCGCCGACCAGTCCCAGTTCGCCGACTTGCACGACTTCATACATCTGCGCGCCGGCCATGCCCCCGGCCGTCACGGTTGGGCCGTTCACGCGCGTCACGACCGGACCGGATGGATTTGCGCCATTCATGCGGCACCTCCGGTCGGCTCATTTTTTCCGACGAGCGCAGTGCGCATGGCAATCTGCCGGCGCAGTTCCGGCCAGAGCCGTTCCAATCGCGACAGCAGCCGGTTGTCCCAAATCCGAAGGCCATCGGCATCCTGCACTATCACTCCGCCGTCGGTCACCGTCGGGTCGGCAGCAATGGCAAGCTTCAAGGGCGAACGTCCGGTGCGCTGGCAAATTTCCCCGGCTAATTTGTCGCCAAAGGCAGCGTGATCCGCAGCGGAAAGTTTCAAAACGAAATCCGTTCCCGGCATCCGGCGGATGGCTTCGGCGGCGAGTGCGACCACCGTTTCGTGACCATCAAAATGGCGTGACCGCAGTTGGCGGCGCGCGGCTTCGCGAATGTTTTCCAGGATGGCCTCGATGCGCGCGGCCCGCAGCCGTCCGGCTTCCACCGGAACGGTCGCCAGCATCAATTCACTTCGCCGTGCGGCTTCGGCGCGGGCGGCATCGAGTTTTTCCCGGCGGATTTTGTCCGCCTCCGCCGTCGCGGCGGCGAGGAGCGATTCCGATGCCCGCTGCGCGCGGCGGAGGATTTCATCGCCTTCGCGCCGGGCCGCGGCGAGAATTTCCTCGCTCAAAACTTCCGGCGAATTTGGGTTCGGCGTCGCCATTCAGTTTCCTTTTTCTTCGATGTGAATGCCCACGGCTTCCTGCGCCAGTTGCCGCAAGCTCTTGCGGCCCGGCAATGGTCCGGCCGGTCCGGGAATCTCGACAATCAACGGCTGGGGCGATTCAAAGCGCATCCGCTCCACTTGCGCCCGGATGCTTTCCGCCACCGATTCCGTGAGGATAATGATGGCGCAATCGCGCCGCGCCGCGGCCGTTGCCAACGCCATGGCGGCCTCCGGCGCGGTATTGACCACCTGCCCGGAGACGCCGGCCAGACGAAATCCGCGCACCGTGTCCTCATCGGCGATGCAATAAAATTTCACAATCCGCTCCTACATTTTTTGCAGCAGCATCATGGCAAAAGCGAAACCGAGTATCGCCAGCCCTTCGCCCAACGCCACGAATAGTATGGCCCGGGGCAGCAACTCCGGCTTCTCGGCAATGGCGCCCACGGCTGCCGATCCAATCCGACCCACGGCAATGCCCGCGCCGAGAACGCTGAGGCCCACAGAAATCGCCGCGGCCAGACCCAGACCGATGGTCCGATAAACCGATGTCTGGTCACCGGTGCTGCCGGCCTGCTGAACTTCTGCCGCCATGGCCGATGTGCCCCACAAAGCGGCACCCGCCAGGACCGCTCCAATTATCCAACGAGTCAATTTCATCATAGTTAGTTTTTTCATAAAACCCTTCCGGTGGCCGGAGCAGCGGGATCGCCGCTCCAGCCTGGTTAACACTGCCGTTGCACGAACATTTTGTGACCTGCGCTGGCTTTCGTTTCACTCACATCATTTTATTTCCATCCCCGATTCCGGCCGCGATCAACTGGTCGCAGCTTCGCTTCCGCCCAACAGCCGGAACGGCTTGAACGGCTGTCCACCCCCCAAAAAAAACTTGCCGAAAAATTCATAGTATTCGAGACGCAACGCCTGGACGGAGCAAATGATTCCCTCCAGGACCAACGCGAGAATATTGCCCACAATGATCACCCCGATGGCCAACAGGCCGCCGCCGGGGGAAAAATGTTTGAGGTCGGCGGCGACCATAAACGTCGCCGCCAGCAACGCCGCATGACTCATGGAGTAGGCGGCGAGACGCACAAAACTGATGGTGTTGGAGAAATAACTCAGCACCCCCTCGAACACTTCGACCAGCGATTCGATGAGGACGACCGCAGGGCCGTGGCCGGGCTCCGTCGGATGACGGGCATGACGGTCCCGGAAAAACTGAACGGGTTCCTTAAGCGCCCAACACAACAAGGGCACCGCGAAAAACAGGATGAAGGCGGCTTTTACCAGATCGTGGGACTGGAAGGCCGCATAGTTCACAATCAGCGCCAGCATTCCCCAATAAAACAATATGCCCGCCAGGCCGAATTTATCGAGGCAACCACCAATGCCGTCGCCGCGCCGGAACCGGTTGAGGACATTCAGAATCAGGCCGAGACTGATCATCGCGATGCCGATTTCAATCGAGGTGGTCAGGAAACCCATCGCGTCGCCCGCGAGCGGGTCGTGCCACAACGCGTATCTTTTCAGTGCCGGGATGCCGAAATAACTGCCGTAAATCACCCCGAACGTCATGCTGGCCAGTCCGCCGAACAACAGCAGCAGCCCCACATCGCGCAACGTTTTTTTGCGGCCCAGCCACCAGGCGGACCATCCGCCGGCAGCCAGGATGAAACCGTCGCCCACGTCGCCAAACATCATGCCGAACATCAGCAGATAGCTGATCGCCACCATCAGCGTCGGTTCCAGTTCCCGATAACCCGGCAGGCCGTAAGCGGACACCAGCATTTCAAACGGACGCAGCCATCGGGGATGCCGCAACAGAACCGGGATTTGCTCCGCGTCCGTTTTTCCCGGAACGGCGGTGGCGATGGCACATCGGCTCCGGGTGATTTCCCGCAACCGTTGTTCCCAGGTGGGAGTGACCTGGCTGGGTATCCAGCCGGTGAGCAGAATGGCCGTTTCCGTGCGCGGAAAATTTTGTTCCGCTTCGAGCAGCCGCCGTTCGATGTTGACGAATTGCTCAATCCGGTCCAGCGACGGCGCAAAGGCTTCGGCGAATTTTTGCAGCGCGGTGTTCACCTGCTCCAATTCGGCCGTGAAGTGTTCCAGTTCGCGATGGTTTTGTTCCGTCATGGTTTCCGTGGTCGCGCCGGCGGCGACGGGGAGGATTTCAGGTTGAAAGCCGGCTTGTTGCAGCGCGCGCTCCAGGGCCGCCCGGTTTTGACGGGTGGTCATGGCCACCAGCAACTGCCGGCCATTTCGTTCCGGCATCGGCAGCAACGCCACGTTGTCGCCGACCTCCAATTTTCCGAAATTTTCCGCCGGCAAAGTTCCGGTGACAAAATGCAGGAACGAAGATTCGTCGGGCCGGTCCAGCGGAATTGCCAGTTCGCGATAGCCCGACACCAGTTCGCCGACCGCCGCCAGTTCACCGGTGCGTTCCATCAATTGCTGGCGGCGCTTCAACGGGGCGCTGGACTGTTCTTCCATCCCGCGGAGATTCTTTTCCGCCTCGTCCAGGGATGTTTCAGCCAGCTCGATTTGATCCGCCGAGTGAGCGGGCAGTTCCAGGGCTTGCCGCAAACTCCCGAGGCGGACCGAAAGACGTTCCAATCGAGCCAGGTCGGCGCTGCAATTGCGTGGAGCCAGTGGCGCGGTCTCGGGGCCGGCGACCGCGCGCGTCAATTGAATCACCCCCGCCCGTCCGAGATGTCGCAACACCGTGCGTTCATCCCGTTCCAAAACAACGACGCTCAAGCGCGTCATGGCGACCGGCTTAAACATACGCCGCCTCCAATTCTTTGCGGGGAACCAGGCGCGCGCGTATCGCCTCGGCCGTCATGCCGGTCCGAATGCCCTCGGAAAGGGTGATGAGGTTGGCCGTTTCCACCCGGCGGAGTCCGGCGTAACCGATGACCGCTCCGAGTCCCATGTGGTCGCGGCGAAAGGCACCGTTGGCCAGGCGCAGAAAACGTTTCCAGGCCAGCGCTTCCAGGGCCACCTCATCGGAACCCGGTTCGGTTGGCAATTCATCGAAGACGATTCCGACGCTGGCTTTTGCCGCCGCCAGCAGGTCGGGAGCCGTCAGCAGGGTTTGGAACCAGTCATCGAAAATTCCCGGCAGGCGGAGCGCCAGCAACGCGTCGGCGGGCAGGTCGAAATGGAACCTGCCCCGCACCGCCAGCATGAACTGAAAAAAGTTTGCTTCGTGAAGCGCCAGGGCTCTGACAATGGCCTGATCCTCGCCCGAAAGCTGGCGGATCTTCGCCAGCAATTCCTGAAAATAACCGCAGTCAAGAGCCGCTTCGAGAAAAAACGGCTGCGGCTGGTCGCGGTGCATGGCACCCGCCTCGCGCAAGCGTTGGCGCGGAGTTCCCGGCGGCAACCATTCGACAAAATCCTCCAGCGATTTCGCCGTGGCCAGTCCTTTCACGTCCAACGCGAGTCCTTCGGGAAGAGTCACCAGATGTTCCTGCAAAACTTCGGGCGAAGTCTGATTCACAAAACCGCGAACGAGCGTCTTCATGTTCTCCACTTGAAAACGAGCCAGTATCCAGGCAAACACTTCGCCCCCCGCGCCGCCGACATGTCTCACACAGCCGGCGAGTTCCTGGACCAGATCCTGCACCAGCCGGTGCTGAAACTCCGCGACGGCCTGATAATCCGAGTCCAGCCGGACAGCGCGGCTGAGTTCCGGAATGGTGCGGATATGGCACAACGCGTCGAGACGCTCTCCTTCCGCCATCCGGCTGCGGCGCGCATGAAGCCGGGTGGCCAGATAATCCAGATTGTTGGTCGTGGTGAACATCATCGTGTTGTTCCACGCGTGGTCTGCTGGAAACCGCACACGCAGCGGGTCACCGCTTCCACCGCCTGCCGCGCGGTGGCTTCGTCAACCCTGACCTGTGTTTCAATTTCAGCGGCGGCGTGAGCCAGACGTTCCTTTTTCTCCGCGGCGGCCGTCTGGAGCGTCGTGGCCAGCATTTTTTCCGCGTCCAACCGCGCGGTCTGCCGGGCTGCGGCCACCAGTTCCTGCGCGCGTTTTCGCGCCTCTGACAAAATTCGTTCTGCCTCCGAATTGGCCGCTTGCACCCTTTGCCTGGCTTCGGCCTCGGCCGCAATGATTCTTTGAATGACATCACGCATGACAGTTTTACCTTCCGCTAAAGTGCCGCGGACGCGGACAAGGTTATTGAAAAACCGGGATTTGCTCAACTCGCCGGCAAGACCTGCGCTGGCCGCCGGTTTGAAGCGGTTATGACCGCATCCCCAATCAGCCACACCGCATTCTCGTAGGAAATCTCGTCGGTGTTGATGAACATGTGATAGAGCAGTGGATCATCAATTTCCCGGTCGAAATGTTCCTTCATATAACGCCGCCTCGCCGTATCCTGTGACTTGATGAATTCCCGCGCGTCGGTCCGGCCCATTTCATAAACTTCCTCCACCCGGGCGATTCTGTTTTCCAGCGAACCCACCAGCCGCACATGGAAAACATTGTCCAGTTTTTGGGTGATGACATTGGCCGCGCGACCCACCAGAATCACATATCCACTTGCGGCCAGATTCCAGATGGTTTCGGCGGTTTGTTTCACAATGGTCGCGGTTGGCGGATGCAAACCGCGCCATTTCTCAATCGTCTCGGCGAAGAGGGATTTATGGCCTTCCGGCACAAATTCAGCGATCCGTTTGGAAAGATGATGATCCTCCAGCACCTTTTCGATCAGATTTCTGTCGAAGATCGTCCAGCGATGCTCGGAGGACGTGTGTGATTGCAGATATTTCGCCAGTTCGGACGCCACGGTTCGTCCGCCCGATCCGCACATCCGACAAATGGTGACACTCGGCCTGGCCGACGGATGGATTTTACCTTCGGAAACGGGGCAACTGCCCGTGTGCGCCTCAGACGCACCTTTGCTCTTCTGATAGGCGTCGGAAGCAGCGTACCTGCCAATGTAGGAAAGACAATTTTCGTAATTGATATTTTTCCACATGACCGATCCTATGATAAGAAATGATATTTGTATATACCAGCATTTTCGACATTTTAATGGCAAAATAATGCCAACCGGACACCGTCAACTTTTCCGGTCCTTGGACAGTCCGAAAAAGCGCGGTCACGGCAATTCCAAAAAGCAAATATGGGTTGTCGCCAGCCCCAACATGGAGAACACCGTTCACTGGCGAGCCGGCACACCATTTGTGGCATCACGCCAGCGCACCGTGCAGCATGAGTCCTTGCGCCAGGCAGAGCCCTTCCTCCAGTCTCTCCTCCACCGTGAAAGGGTAAGTCTTGGAAAGGCTAAATTCTGAAAGCTGAAGGCTGAAGGCTAAAGGCTGAAGAACACAGAGAGCGCAGAGAAAAAAACTCAAGAACTCTTTGTGATCCTTGCGCTTCTTCCGCCTTCGCCTGGCTACAGCGCGACAAGATGCGGTTGATTAAATCTGCGTCATCCGCGAGGGTATGAGGTTTGTGTGTGGGCGTCCTGAGAACTCAGGGAGCATTGCAGGACGGACGGAAAGCTGGCTCTCAAAGTCGGCAAGATCATCAGCAGCGTTGGCCCTCACCGCCTCAAACTATTGGGCAAAACCCGCCAAACTTTTAGAGCGCAAACCTACCATTTGCTCAAAGCCGGCAGGA
>JBEKHY010000029.1:0-36440 GCA_050012035.1 Verrucomicrobiota bacterium
GCTTATTACCAGGTGGTGGTTCCCACCAACACTCCGAGTTGGCGTATGAGACTCGCCCCGACAAACGGCGATGCCTTGCTGGTCGTGCAACATCAATACCTGCCCAATATCATTTCGGGCGGCAGCGCGGTTTATCGGGTGTGTGGCGGGGAATGGTGCTCCGATTTCTCTGGCGGCTTCAAGGCGCAGAAGGTGGGCAATGAGCATTACCTGCTTCTCCCGCAATCTGGCGAGACCAACATCCCGGCTGGAACCTATTATGTGGGAGTGGTCAGCGAGGGCGTCAACCCCAACGACCGCAACTGGGAGATTGGCAGCAACACCACGAGCTATGTGCTCTCCAGCGGATCATTACCCGTGACGGATCTCGGCACGGTGGGCGCAACTGATCTCCTTGTCACCAACGTCATGCTGGAATCTGAGGATGTCGCCGCCTACCACTTTGTGTTTCCGCTCAACACCAACATCATGGGTATGGAAGTGCGGTTGCAGAACCGTGTGGGCAATCCAGCGATGACTTTACTGGAACCCGACACCGGCATCGCGACGCCGTACGGGGATGGTTATGGCGTGGAGGGCGGACAGGGATCGAATTGGTACAGTCTCAACTTGATTACCATTCCCAACCCGCCCGCCACGAGTTACAGCCTGGCGGTCAAGGCCGCCAACATCAGCGGTTACGTGGATGCGGCCTACGATCTCAGAGTCCGCGAACTTGTCCCGGCCCTCCTCAACCCCGACAGCCAGTTGAACACCAACGGCGACACCAATATTGTTTCCGGCATTTTGGCGGATACCGAGAGCGCGTTCTTTCAAGTCGTTGTGCCGACCAACCTTAATGGCGCGCCGATCCTGGGTTGGGAATTGAATTTGTCCCAAACCAACGGTTCCCCTTCGGTTCGCGTGCGCCAGAATCTGCTCCCGGATAACACTTGCGACACCACTGCATTCGCCTCCGGCAGCATTATCATTGCCCCGCCGTTCCTCGTGCCGGGCACCTGGTATGTCGAGGTCAAGGGGAGCGGCAATACCGCCTTTTCGCTGGCCAGCAGTCTCATCACCACCAACACCATGCAACGCGCTCCCTGGACGATGCCCATGCTCGGGCAGGCGGACACCTCCCCCGGCCTGAGCCAGCCGGTCTTTGGCGACACCGGCGTAGATTCCAACGGCATTCCGTTGCTCGGAGACCAAGGGGTGGATCTCGCCCAAGGCCACTATGATTTTTATGCGGTCATTATCCCCACCAATAACGCCGGCCTCCTGCATACCGAATTGCTGGCCATCAGCGGCAATCCCCAACTCTACATACGCGTCGGCGCCGCGCCCACCCCGAACCACTATGCTGAAGGATCGTGCGACTGGCGGGATGGCCAACTGATTGACCGTCAGTTGACCGGCCGCACCACCCAATACGGCAGTTGGGTGCCCTTGAACGGACGCACTGACGCCCAACTCACCCCCGGCATCTGGGTCATCTCCGTCTATGCCGCCGGCAACGCCAATGTGCGCTATCGCCTGATCCTCTCCAGCGGAAATTCCGCGACCAACGGCTTGGTGCAGGACTTGCCCCTGGACGGCAGCGTGACCTTGACGAACCAGGGATTGGCGGGCGGCGATTGGCGTTACTATCGTGTGCAGATTCCCACCAACGCTCCCAATAACTTGGTTGTCACCTGGACAAACAGCGTAGGTTCTCCCCAGCTCTTCATTCGTGACACCGTTCCGCCGGGAGATGGCGAAGATGGCGATTCAGATTACATCTGGGAGTTCGTCACCTGGTCGTCAGACAGCAAAAACGAAGGGCCTTACCCGGACTCCATTTCGCCCGGCAGCTTTACCTTGACCACCCCGCCTTTGCGCACCGGGACGAGTTATTATTTCGGCATCTGGTCGCCGGATGACGCAATCTTCTCCATCACTTGTTCGACCAACGGCGGCGCGATAAATGTGGACGGCATCCTCGACTTCGATTGCGGCTCGCTCAGCAATGTCATTGCCGGCAACAGCACTTTGCTCTACCGCATCGATGTCCCACCGGAAGCCACGAGCCTCCGGTTCAGCGCCTCCAATTCCTCCGACCTCGTGTTTTTACTGGAGCAAGGCACCGTTCCCGGTCCGGGCGATGACGCGCAATGGATCAGCTATCATCAAGCCAACGCCAGTCTCACCGAATCGCTCACCAGCCTCGCCGACTGGCCGTGGCTCCCTGGTTATTCTTATTATCTCGCCATTACCAACACTTCCGCCAGCGCCGAGAGTTTCAGCTTGGTGTCGTTGCCGCCGCTGCTGAGCATCACCTGCCCTGGCAACATCACCGTGACGACGACAAATCCAAGCGGCGTGGTGGTCAATTATACCGTGACGGTCAGTGGCGGTTTGCTGCCGATCACGACCAACTGTGTGCCGCCCAGCGGGAGCATATTCCCGATCGGCATCACCACCGTCAATTGCAGCGTGACGGACTCCTACGGCCAGACCAACTGTTGCAGCTTCACGGTGACGGTATCGCCGTCGCCGTTGAGCGTCACCTGCCCTGGCAACGTCATCGTGACGTCTACGAATCCAGCCGGGGTCATGGTCAATTATCCCGCCCCGACGGTCAGTGGCGGCTGTCCGCCGTACACGACCAACTGTGTGCCGCCCAGCGGGAGCGTGTTCCCAATCGGCACCAACACCGTCAGTTGCTGCGCAACGGACTCCTGCGGCCAGTTCAATTGTTGCAGCTTCACGATCGGAGTTGGAGTTGACGCTCTGCAAATCACACCGGCAACAGGTTTTACCGCGTCGGGATATGTTGGCGGACCGTTTAGCATAACGAACGAGAGTTTCTCTTTGGCCAACGCTGGGACAAATTCACTAAATTGGACTCTCGTCAACACTTCAGTTTGGCTCAACGCCTCGCCTGGCGGCGGCACAATAACGGTCGGCGGAATAACCAACGTAACCGTATGTCTGAATGCCAATGCCTACTCTCTGACACAAGGGAGTTATAGTGCGACTGTCTGGTTTACCAATCTCAACGACAGTGTTGGGCAAAGCCGCCAGTTCATCTTGGTTGCAACTGCTCTCCCGAATATTGGCATAGAGTGCGATAGGGACCTCGGCTTGCGCGTTTTTTCACAACCCAACACAAACTACCAACGCACGGAGATGGTTTCACAGAATTCACAGATGTCGTGGGTTAATAACGCGACGTACCCTGTAACGTATTCCTTCACCGTTACCAACCTGCCCCCGATACCCGATGCCTTGCAGACGATGTTCTGGTTCATACCGGTGAATGCCATGCCCACGGCTGATCAGGCTAATGGTGCTAACGATACACGGGTAGATCTTGATGCAACGAACGCGTTATGCATGACCCTCAACAACCAGGGTGTAACGAATAGTAATTATCACGTATTTGTCGGATATAAGTTGAACACCAATGGGTTGTCTCTCAATGCAGGGGACCCGGCGGTTGATTATACCAACAGTCTTGGTAATCACGTCTTATTCAAAAAGCTGGCTACCAACTACTATAACGGCAAAAATCCGACCGGTTATGGCGCGGCTTCGGGCAATGGCACGTGGACGTTGACATTAAGCGATTCGAATCACGGGTCGGTAACCGGGCCCGGCCTTTCACCGGTGTCGTTCACCATACCGGCGGGTGATGAGCAGTATTTCCTCAATCCCCTGCGGGTCTATTTTGGGGTTCAAAACAATTCAACTCTTTCCATCGGGGACTCTGTGCTGTGCTTCAATATAAGCATCAGTGGCGCATACGGTGAGCTAACGAACGACTTCTCATTCGGGAAGAATTGGTCGGACGACTGGAGTGCTGTTGAAAGCCCTGGTACACGTACTACCGAAATCGGACTCTGGGCTGTCCCACAAAATATTGCTTATTGGCTCAGTTGGACAGCTCCGGCCAAAGGGTTTGACGTGGAGGTGACCCCCTATCTAACACCCGATCCAAGTCTCGGTCATGTGCCATGGGTTGAGCCTCTATACTATTCGGGCTTCTCGCCCTCGACTCTTTTCGAACAGGTGGAAGGCACAAAGGTCTGGACGTTTATTACAACGAACAATCTGGACGCTATGATGAATTATTATCCGAGTGTAGTATCCAATGCGTTTTTCCGGTTGCACAATCCGCCAAAATCAAGTCGGTGAATTCCGGGCGGTTGCAGGAGCAAGCAGCAATGACAATTGGCGCTGGGAAACCAGCGCCTTTTCACAAATCCGCCGCCTTTCCAACCGCACTCTGGGTGTGCCGTGCGGAAAAATCAAGTCCGGGCAGGCAAGCCATTCCGCCAGCACCGGCCTGAACGATTCGCCCTTTCCCAACCTATTGCCTTTAGCATTGCCAGGGCGCGGAGACACGCAGGCGCGAGCAGCAACGCGGAGACGAAAGGCCGAAGATTTTTTAGCCGCGAAACATACGGAACACGCGCATCAAATGAAGCCGAATACGGGATGGAATGATGCGTGACGCCTGGAAATCCTTAAATCCCGCCACCTGCGGCTCCCCCGCCGTATGGATCCATAATAATGGCGAGTATCGGCAGGAACATGGCAATCACGATGCTCCCGACGACCACCGCCAGAAAAATGATCATGACCGGTTCCAGCAGTGACGTCAGGGCGCTGATGGCGTTGTCCACCTCTTCGTCATAGGTGTCGGCGATTCGCATGAGCATGTCGGGCAACGCGCCGGCTTGCTCGCCCACGTCCACCATGCCGGCCACCATCGCCGGGAAAATCCGGGATTCCTTCAAAGGCCCGGCAACGGTTCCGCCCTCCTTCACGCTGTCATGGATATTGGAAATCACGCCGCCCACGATAATATTGCCGGTCGTTTCCTTCACGATCGTCAGCGCCTGCAGAATGGGCACCCCGCTGCCGAGCAATGTCCCAAGTGTCCGGGTAAATCGTGACAGCGCCACCTTTCGGAAAACTTTGCCGATGACGGGCATGGTGAGTTTGCTACGGTCAAACCATCGCCGGCCCGGCCGGGTGTGAACGAGGACCTGGAACACGATGACCAAGGCCAGTACCACCATGCCAACCGTCAGAAAATGGCTTTTGACCGCATCGCTGATTCTCAGGATCAGGAGCGTAAACCACGGCATCGGCTGTCCATTGAGCAACCCTTCAAAAACCATCTGGAACCGTGGAATGATGAAAACCAGCAAGAGCGCGAGAATACCCGTCGCAACCACCAGCACGGCGGCCGGATAAAACATGGCGGCCTTGATTTTGCCTTTGATTTTCAGCGCTTTCTCCATGAACTCCGCCTGGCGCCGAAGCACCACTTCCAACATGCCGCCGATTTCACCCGCCCTGACCATGTTCACGTAAAGCGCATTGAACACCTTGGGCTGCGCCGCCAGGGCCTCCGACAACGAGCCGCCGCTTTCAATGTTCGTGGCCACGTCCGTGATGACACGTTCTAAAACCCGGTTCTCCGCCTGCTCCTCCAGGAGTCGCAATCCGCGCAGAAGCGGCATCCCCACCTCAATCAATGTCGCCAACTGGCGGGTGAAAACCGCGAGCACGGCCGGTTTGACTCTGCCACGCCGCATCCGAATCGGGGACTTGGAGGTTTTGGAAACGGCCAGAGCCCCTGGCCGGTTCGGGGATGGCATGGCTTGCGTGACCCTGGTCGGAAACAACCCCATTTCTTTAATCCGTTTCAAAGCCTCGCTTTGATCGGTGACCTCCAGCGTGCCCCGGCTCTTCAACCCGCTGGCGTCCACAGCCTCATAACAAAAGCTCGACATGGCAACCTCGCTTTCCGGCCCTGTTTCGTATCACAGGCGCCCAACGGTTTGGACAGTGCCGGGATGACTTCGTCACGCAAACGGAACCGATGGAAAACAAACCCTTCCTGGCGTCTCTTTATCCCGGCGTTGAAAATATTTTCATGGCGGGCGCCCGGCCACCATGCTCCGAAAATCATTCCCCTAAAACGCCAGCGCCTTGGCCGCCTCGGCCAGACTTTTGCAGGTGACCACCCGCGGACGGTGCCGGTAATGAAAAACCGTCAGGATGTTCATCCCGATGTCTTTGCCCTTGTCCGGAATGACCCGCACCACCAAACCCACACCCGCCTGCCCAATCAAATCCATCATCCGGCCCAGCTCCGGCGTGCAATCCAGTTCCATGGACTCCAACTGGCTGAAATCCGCCAGCAACCGAAAGCCCGGCGACAATTCCCCCAGTTGCGTCGTCAGGTCCGCACGGCTGCGCTGAAGCTCCTTCGCCCGCACCGACCCGATGTAACTGAGATGCAGTAACTGCCTTGCCTGGTTTGAGGTGATCAGCAACATGGGAATCACCCTAGCCGGTTATCTGCGAAAATTCGAGTGAAGAGTGGGGTGACGACGGCTGCGAACAATTGGGGCCGCTACGTAGCGGCGAGTCGGCAGACCGCTGCAAACCGTGTAGGGTCTTGATTTGGCAGTGGCGGTGCTGCCGCACCGCCGTGCGCCGCCGCAGCGGCGCAGCCACCATTTGAAATTGAGACACTGCCTAAAACCGATTCTGCGACCCGGGAAAACGCCCGTTCCGATGCAGCGGCGGTCTGTGACCCCCGCATTTTCTTTGAGCATTTTAAAATCCGCGGCGCCACAGAGCGCCGCTACAAATGTTCTGCCGAGCCTCGGATTCTACCACCCAACAATGGCGGCTCTCTGCCGAGAGCCGCCGCGCACAGAGCTACGCCAGCCCCTCGGCCATCGTGCGCATTTGCACTTCGATGATGCGCGACTTGGGTGATTGGGTGCAGGCCATCAGCACGACGCCCGCCACATCTTCCGCGTCCAGCATGTTGGATTGTTTGACCGATTGCTCGGTGCGCCCCTTGCCGATGGCGAACTCCGTCTTCACCCCGCCGGGGCAAATCGCGCCTACCTTGATGCCGCTCTCGCGCAACTCGCGGTCGAGGGCCTGCGCGAAGCCGACCTGCGCAAACTTCGTCATGCAATACACCGCCTCGCCACCAAAACCGTAAACGCCGGCCATCGAGGAAATCATCAGAATCACCCCCGATTTCTGCTGCAACATCACCGGAACCGTATGCCGAGTGAACAGGAACGTGGACCGGACGTTCGTGTCCATCATCTCGTCGTATTCGGCGGCGCTGGTGTTCACCAGGTTCTTGTAATTTCCCACGCCGGTGCTGTTGATCAGCACGTCAATGCGGCCGAACGCGTCGGTGGCGGCCTTGACGGCCTTGACCGCGGTCACCTCCTCCCGGGCGTCGCCGGTGACAATCACGGCCTTGCTCCCGGCCGCTTCGACTTCCTTTTTTAATTTCTCGAGCCGCTCCTTGCGGCGGGCGGTGAGAACGAGCCGGGCGCCTTCACCAGCCAGGGCGCGTGCGCAGGCCTGTCCGATGCCGGCGCTGGCGCCAGTAATGAGTGCCACTTTTCCTTGAAGTTTGTTGCTCACGTTTGAATTGGTTTTGTGGATTCAGGTTTAACCGAAACGGCGCGCGTTGTCAGCGGCTTTCTTACATTACCGCGCTCCCCTTCAGAGGCCAGCGGGTGCGTTTGAACGTTGTGGAGTCGGCTGTCCTCAGCCGATAGTGCGCTGGGGATCAGCCTTCGCTTGGCTACGGCGCGACCAGCAGCGCACGCTACAGTGGCATCTTCGGCGGGACGCCGAATTTGACCCGCGGGGCACGGGTGCCACCCGACAGAGTGCACAGTCGTAACGCCCGGCGTCTGGAGCTTCAACGCCGCCAGGAAACCAGCCGCCTTGTCCAGCGTTTCCTCGTATTCCGCTTCGGGATTGGAATCGGCCACGATGCCCGAGCCGACGTTGAAATGCGCCAGGCCATCTTTGCAAACCGCCGTGCGGATGGTAATGCTCAACTGGCTTTCGCGGTTGAAGCCGAGATAGCCGTGGCAACCGCAGTAAGGTCCGCGCGCAATCGGCTCAAGCTCGTCAATGATTTCCATCGCGCGGAACTTCGGCGCACCGGTGATGCTGCCGCCGGGGAAACACGACGCGAGCGCGGCAAAATGTGTCATGCCTCTTCTCAACCGGCCTTCGACCGTCGAGACCAGATGCTGCACCTGGGCGAAGCGTTCGAGTCGAGCCAGCTCCGGTGTTTGCACCGAGCCGAATTCGCATACCTTGCCGAGGTCGTTGCGCAACAGGTCGGTAATCATCACCAGTTCGGCCTGTTCCTTGGCGCTGGTCTGGAGCTCGTAGGCGAGTTGCGCGTCGCGGGTCGGGTCGGCGTCGCGTGGGCGCGTGCCTTTGATCGGTCGCGTGACGATGTGCGAACCGCTCAGACGCAGGAATTGTTCCGGTGACGACGACGCGACCTCAAAATCGCCGCAATCCGAAAAAGCGGAGAAGGGGGCGGGCGAAACGGCGCTGAGTTTCTGGAAAAGGTCCCAGCCGGAAAATTCGCATTGCGTCGTCAGGCGTTGCGAGAGGTTGACCTGGTAAATGTCGCCGGCGCGGATATACCGCTGTGCCTGTTCGACCGCGGAAAGGAAATCTTTTCTTGAGAAATTTGAAACAACGCCCGCCCTCACCCCGGCCCGCTTCCCCAGGAGAGGGAGAAGCTTTCGAATGCCGGTGCGACTTTGTGGATCGCAGGTGTTTTCTTTGGCTGACGGATTATTCTCCCTCGCCCTTTCGGAAAAGGAGAGGGCCGGGGTGAGGGTTTCGTGCAAATGCGTTCGCCAGAATTCCATTTGTTCCTTTGCCCGTTTTTCACTGCGCGAACCATCAGCGGCAAGGCCGGTTGAGACCACAAACGTTGTGCCGAGGCGATGATCGAACACGACCAGGCTGCCGTAAAAACCGACGTGGCAGTCGGGCAGTTCGAGATCGTTGACCGCCCGGCGCGGGAGTTTCGGCTCGGTGAAATTTTTCAGGTCGTAGCCCCAGTAACCGAAGCAGCCGCCAAGTGGAAACGGCAAATCAATTTCATCGAGCAATTCAAAGCGCGACATCAAACTGTCCAGCAGATGCCACGGGTTGCCGAATTGGGTCTGGGGTCCGGTGTCCGGCGTCTGAGGTCTGGAGATTTCGCAGCGCGAGCCGGAGGACTGGAACGTGAGAAAAGGATCGGCGGCGACAAAGGAATACCGGGCCGACGGCGAATCAAACGACGAGGTTCGCAACACGATGACACCACTCCCGTCCCGCAGATTTTCGACGAGCGATTCGGGCGTGTGCGCGGTGGAGATTTCGTAAATCAGCGGGTGCATTTCCGAATCACGCAAACGCCTTGGGCATGACGCCGGGATAGCCGACGCGGCGTTCATAGTCCAAAATGCGGTTGATGGCCTCCTGCGGGTCGTCGGTCACAGTGACGAGGTCGAGGTCGCCGGGGCTGATGAATTTATTTTTCCCCTCCACCTCCGTTTTCATCCACTGCAACAGACCGCTCCAATGGTCGCGCCCGAACAGGATGAGCGGGAATTGCGGGATGCGCTCGGTTTGCACGAGTGTGAAGATTTCAAAAAATTCGTCGAGCGTGCCGGACCCGCCGGGCATGAAAACAAAGCCGAGGCTGTATTTCACGAAACAAACCTTGCGCGCAAAAAAGTAGTGGAAATGCAGCGGCACGTTGGTGTAACGGTTGCCGGCCTGCTCGCGCGGCAATTCGATGTTGAGGCCGACGGATTTGCCGCCACCCTGCGCCGCGCCCTTGTTGGCGGCTTCCATGATGCCGGGGCCGCCGCCGGTGATGACGGCGAGTTTGTGTCGCGCGAGCCCTTCGGCGATGGCAACCGCGGCGCGATAATACTTGTCGTTCGGGCGCGCGCGCGCCGAGCCGAAAATCGTGACCGCGGGGCCGACCTGTAACAGCGTCTGGAAGGAATCCACAAATTCGGCCATGATGCGGAAAATCCGCCAGGGGTCCTCACGAACAAATGCAGTGGTATCGCTCATGGCCGAAACATAGTCGTGACGGTGAAACGAAACAAGCCGGAGAACTCAGCGAATTCCCCGGCTTGACTGTTCAACCGGGTGCTTCAGGAGCAACCGAGGCTTTCGCCGCAATTCAGGCATTTGTAGCACGCCCCATTGCGCACGGCCACATGGCCGCAATTCGGACAGGTGGGCGCGTCCTGTTGAAAATGCGCGAGGGACTCATTCAGCGATTTCACCGCGGGGTCAGCGCCGGAATGGCCGTTGCCATTGCCCGCTTTCACGTCGAGCGCGTCATTATCTTCGGCAATCTGCAATTCAGGCACCGGGCGGTTCAGCCTTTTTTTTTCTTCTTCGAGCAAACCGGGCATGGCCAGTTCCGGCTGGGCGCGATTGGCCGCAGCCGCTGCGCGATAGCCGGGAATGAATTGCAGGGCCATCCAGCGAAACACGTAGTCGGTGATCGAGGACGCGTTGCGGATGTCGGGGTTTTTCGTGAAGCCGCTCGGTTCGAAACGTTGATGCGCGAATTTTTTCACGAGGGTTTCGAGCGGCACGCCGTATTGCAGTGCGATGCTGGTGAGCGTGCCAATGCCGTCCATCAAACCGCCGATGGTCGAACCTTCCTTGGCCATGGTGATGAACAACTCGCCCGGCTGGCCGTCCGCGAACAAGCCAACGGTCATGTAGCCTTCGTGGCCGGCGATGTCGAATTTGTGCGTGACGGCCGTGCGCGTATCGGACAAGCGGTGGCGCAGCGGTTTACCGGTCTCGGCGCGCAGCCTGGCCACCTCGGCTTCCAGTTCCTTGATGCGGGCTTCGAATGATGAGATGTCCGCCGGGGCGGCGCCGCTGGAACCGTCTCCGCTCTTTTTGGTGCTCAACGGCTGCGAACGTTTCGAGCCGTCGCGGTAAATCGCCACGCACTTGAGTCCCATTTTCCACGCTTGAAGGTAGGTGTTGCGGATGTCCTCAACGGTGCTTTCGTGCGGCATGTTGACGGTCTTGGAAATGGCGCCGCTGATGAACGGCTGGGCCGCGGCCATCATTTTCAAGTGCGCCAGATAGTGAATGCTGCGTTTGCCGCGATGCGGCCTGAACGCGCAGTCGAAAACGGGCAGGTGCTCCGGCTTGAGGCCGGAATGCAGCCGCGACGCTTCGTCACGCTCCTTGCCATTTTTCGGCGACGAGGCGCCGCTGCCACCATCGACATCTTCAATCGTGTCGAACTTTTCGATATGGGCGACAATCCCTTCAATTTCCTGCGCGCTGTAGCCGAGCCGTTGAAGCGCCTGCGGCACGGTGCGGTTAACGATTTTCAACATGCCGCCGCCGGCGAGCAGCTTGTATTTGACGAGCGCGATGTCGGGTTCAATGCCCGTCGTATCGCAGTCCATCGAAAACGCGATCGTGCCCGTAGGCGCGAGCACGGTGACCTGCGCGTTGCGGTAACCAACCTTTTTCCCGTGCGCCAGCGCGCGGTCCCAGCAATGGCGCGCCTCCTCCTTCAGATAATTGAATTCCTGGCTCGGCTGGATGGTTTCGACGGCGTCGCGATGCAATTCGATGACGCCCAGCATGGATGCGACATTGTCCTTTCGGAGTGGTTTCAGCACATGCACACAACGGGCGTCGTGGTAGCCGGGGAACGGGCCGAGGCGCGCGGCGATTTCGGCACTCTGCTCGTAGGCGTGGCCGGTCATGATGGCCGTGATGGCACCGGCGAGCGCGCGGGCCTCGTCGCTGTCGTAGGGCAGGCCGTAGCTCATGATGAGCGAGCCGAGGTTCGCGTAACCGAGGCCGAGCGTGCGGAAAACGTGGGAGTTCTCGGCAATCTCCTTGGTCGGATAGCTCGCGCTGTCCACGATGATTTCCTGCGCGGTGATGAAAATGCGGACGGCGGCCTTGAACCGCTTTACGTCAAAGGTGCCGTTCTCGCGCTTGAATTTCATCAGGTTCAACGACGCCAGGTTGCAGGCGGTGTTGTTCAGGAAGACATATTCACTGCACGGATTGGTAGAGTGGATGGCGTCGGTGCCCTTGCAGGTGTGCCATTTTTGGATGGCGCCGTCGTATTGCATGCCAGGATCGCCGCAAATCCAGGTGCCTTCGGCGATCTTGTAGAGCAGCTTGGCCGCGTCCTTCTTTTCGAGCGGTTTGCCGGTGGTGACGGCGCGGGTCCACCATTCCTTGCCCGCAATGGCGGCCTGCATGAACTCGTCGCTGGCGCGCACGGAAAGGTTTTCGTTTTGATACATCACACTGCCGTAGGCAACGCCATTGTAAGAACCGTCGTAGCCCTGTTCGATGAGCGCCCACGCCTTCTTTTCCTCCTTCTGCTTCGCGTCGATGAACTCTTCGATGTCGCCGTGCCAGTCGCGAAGCGTGTTCATCTTGGCGGCCCGCCGCGTTTTACCGCCGGATTTCACGACGTTGGCAATCTGGTCATAGACCTTGAGGAAACTCATCGGGCCGCTCGGGCGCCCCCCGCCGCTCAATTTTTCCCGCTTCGAGCGCAGCGGCGACAAATCCGTGCCGGTGCCGGAGCCGAATTTGAACAGCATCGCCTCGCTGTGCGCCAGTCGCATGATGCTTTCCATGTTGTCGTCCACCGACTGGATGAAGCACGCGCTGCACTGGGGGTGTTCGTATTGTGTGCGGGCGCGCTCGGCTTCGCGGGTCTTGCGGTTGTAAAACCAGTTGCCTTTGCCGGAATTATTGCCGATGCCGTAGCTGTGGAAGAGGCCGACGTTGAACCAGACCGGTGAATTGAACGCGCCGTATTGGTTGATGCACAGCCACGTCAGTTCGTCGTAGAAAACTTCGCCGTCGGCCTTGCTGAAATAGCCGTCCGCGATTCCCCAATCCGCAATTGTCCGGGCGATGCGGTGGATGAGCTGGCGCACGGAGGTTTCGCGCTCCGGCGTGTTTTGCTCGCCGTAAAAGTATTTCGAGACGACCACCTTCGTCGCGAGCAACGACCACGACTTCGGCACCTCGACGTTTTCCTGTTTGAAAATCACCTTGCCGGTGTCGTCGGCGATCTCGGCCGTGCGGCGTTCCCACTCAATTTGGTCGAACGGTTTGACCCTGGCATCGCTGAAAATGCGCTCGACCTGCAGAAGTTTCTTCGGCGTGTCCTTGTTGCCGTCCACGTCTTGTGCTGCCGCCACTTTGGCGGTGCGGCGCCGCCCAACATGCGGGGCCGGCGCCATAATTTCTTCCCGCGCATCAATCATGTTGCCTCCAAATCAGTTTAGACATTTAATGCCCGGCGACTTCAAAAGAAAAAAGCCGACCGAGCTTCAAAAATTGTTAATTCTCTGGTTAAACCCGATTCTTTCCAAATTCTGCTTCCCCAATTAGTGGGGGAACGGACGCTATGTTGCTACCACCTGTTGTGGACATCAAGAAAAATTTTCAAAAAAGTTACGAAAACGATATTCCCAAACAAAAACAACGGAAACTCCGCATCAACGTTGCGCGACGACGACTTATTCGCCGCGGTGAACAAAATTCAGCGCGATTTTCTTCGCGCGCGTTTTTGGTTTGGGAACGGTTTTTGCCTCCGCACCGGCTCGATGGATTTGGGCCGCGGCTTCGGCACCAGCACAATCGGACAGCCCTCGTACCCGAACGCGCGGCGCAATTCGTTCGCCAGATATTTTTTGTATGGGCCGGAAAAAAGTTCGTCGCGGTTGACGAACAGCAGGAACGTCGGCGGCGCCTGCTTCACCTGGGTCGCGTAGAAAAATTTCAGCCGGTGCCCCACCGCGCTGACCGGCTGGCGGCGCTCGACGGCGTCATGCAACGTGCGGTTCAAAATGGCTGTCGGAATTTTCTGCTGCAATTGCGCGGCCACGTAGCGCACCGCTTCTAACAGACGGTCCAGATTAAAACCGGACGTGGCCGACGTGAAAATCACCGGCGCGTAATCGAGGAAAAACAGTTTTTCCTGCACCCACGCGCCGAATTCGCCGAGCGTGGACAGTTCCCCGGCCTGGCCTTCACGCCGGTCCTTCTGTTTGCGCCGGCCGATTTCCTCTTCCCGCGCCAGGCGGACGGATTCCACCACCAAATCCCATTTGTTGACGGCCACGATGCAAGCCTTGCGGTTGGCGACGATGACATCGGCGACTTTTTTGTCCTGCTCGGTGATGCCGGCCTCGGCGTCCAGAACCAGAATCACGATGTCGCAACGCACGATGGAATCCTCGGCGCGCTGGACGCTGAAAAATTCAATCGAATTGTCCACGCGCCGCGTCTTTCGCATGCCGGCGGTATCAATCAGGATGTATTTCTGTCGCGCGCCGTCGGTCTCAACCTCGAACGGCACGTCAATCGCGTCACGCGTCGTGCCGGGAATCGGGCTGACAACGACGCGCGAGGATTGCGTCAAAGCATTGATAATCGAGGACTTGCCGACGTTGGGCCGGCCAACAATGGCAAGCTTTAGTGGTGACAGGTGACGGGTGACAGGTGACATGATTTTTTCGGCTACGCCGGCAGGCGCATTCGTGTCACTTGTCACTTGCCACTCGTCACTTTGCGGGAGCAAAGCGACCGCAGCGTTCATCAAATCTTCGATGCCGTTGCCGTGAATGGCGCTGACAGGGAAAATTTTGTCGAAGCCGAGTTCGGCAAATTCATCGGCATCCTTTTCCGCGCGGGCGGTATCCGCTTTGTTGGCGGCGACCAGAACCGGCTTGCCGCTCTTGCGCAGCCGGGCCGCGACTTCACGGTCAAGCGGTACCACTCCTTCTTGAACGTTGGTGACCAGGACGATGACGCTCGCCGCTTCGATGGCCAGTTCCACCTGCTCCAGCGCGGCCTTGATGATGACGTCATTGGTTTTTTCTCCGCGCAACAAACCGAGGCCGCCGGTATCTGCGAGCGTGAAGGTGTGCCCATGCCACTCCGCCTCGGCGGTGACGCGATCGCGCGTGACCCCGGGTTGGTCGTGCACAATCGCAATGCGTTTCCCGACGATGCGATTGAACAGCGCGGACTTGCCGACGTTGGGCCGTCCGACGATGGCAATCAAATTTGACACATGGAAAGAATGAAGAAATTTCCGTGCGCGAGAAAGGCAAAAGCCAAGGCGCGCAGGCGTCTCGCCTGCATAACGGGTGCCCGGCAAGTGGTTCTTCCGACTATCGACTGGCGCGGCAGGCGAGACGCCTGCGCTACAATCTCCGCAGCAAACTTTTTGCGCGCCGGACCCAGACGCGGTCGCGTTTGCGCTGAAAGGCTGGGGCGTGCACATCGTCACCGATTACGTCCTGAAGTTCGGGACGCGCCAGGTCGGGCTGGTTTTTGGCAAGGTAAAGTTCCGCCAGTTGCACTTTGGCGCGGGCATAGGAATGTTCCGCAGTGACCTGCTGCCAGATTTTCAGCGCGGCGTCGGTTTGACCCAGCGCGGTCAGGGTTTCGGCCAGCGCCATCATGGTATAACCATATTCGTGTTTGGGATTTTCCGCGATAACGCCTTCGAGCAGCGGGCGGGCCTCGGCGGCGCGTTTCTGCCGGAGCAGGCATTGGCCAAGATGGGCGCGCGTGTCGAGGTCTTGCGGGTCGCGTTCCATCGCCGCCCGGTAGGAGGCCTCGGCCTTTTCGAATTTGCCGTGCTGCAAGTAAATGTCGCCGAGTTGCGAATAATGGTGCGCCTTGTCGAGATGATGGATTTGCGCCTGCAATTCCTTGATGCGTCGCCGGTCGTGCGCGCCAGGGAGTTCGAATCCTTGCATCGCGGAGGGTGACGCGCGATAGACGTAAAAATAATACAGAATCGTTGAAATGCCCCAGCCGATGACAATGAACAGGGCCCAAATCCATTCCCGGTTGCGAATGGCGTGAATGAGCATCCAGATTTGGAAAATGGTCACCAGCAACCAAAAGGGGCTGGTCAGGAAATACTGCCAGCCCTCGAGGTTGGTGATGAGTGACGCGAACACGGCGGCGAAACTATGCCGGAGGGTTTTGGCTGGCAATCAAACATTTTCAGCCGTCCGTCTCCTGCTACAATTTGCCCGTGCCCAGTCGTGCGAAAACGAAAAAGGGCCGGCTGACCCGTGATTTGCGCCGCGCTTACGGCCTCATGCGCGCCCGGTTCGGCCATCAACATTGGTGGCCGGGCGAAACGCCGTTTGAAGTCTGCGTGGGGGCGATCCTCACGCAAAACACGGCGTGGTCGAACGTCGAACGGGCCATCGCCAACCTGAAGGCGGCGCAGGTGCTCAAACCCGGAAAATTGTTCGCGCTGCCGGAACCGAAACTAGCGGAGCTCCTCCGGCCTGCTGGTTATTTCAACGTCAAGGCGCGCCGGCTCCGCTCCTTCTTGGGCGTGCTTGTCGAAACGTTCGGCGGGGATTTGAAAAAACTTTTCGCCGGTGAAACCGCCGTGGTTCGCGAGCGGTTGCTCGCGGTCAACGGCGTCGGGCCGGAGACGGCGGACAGCCTGCTGCTTTACGCCGGGGGGCATCATAGTTTCGTGATTGACGCCTATACGAAACGGATTTTCCAACGGCACGGTTGGAACCAAAAAGTAAAAGGCCAATTGCTAAAGGCTGAAAGGGTACGCACTGAATTGGACGGTTTCACTTATGACGAATTGCAGGCGTTGTGTGAATCGGCACTGGGCCAAAAGCCGGGTGCCGCACGGCTGGATTACTGGCGGGATTATCACGCGCAACTGGTGATGGTGGGCAAACATTTTTGTCGGGCGCGCGCACCGCGTTGTGACCAGTGCCCGCTCCAGCCGTTGCTGCCGCGGCAAAGAACGTTGAAAGGTTGAACAGTTGAATAGTTGAATCGGTTCAACGATTCAACGGCTTGACGATTTAACGAACTTGTTTTCAGCCGGTTTCCCGTTAATTTTTATGCCGTCACTCGCATGAATCCAACACTCGTCATTGTGCCGACCTACAACGAGCGGGAAAATCTTCCGCGCATGGCGGAACGGCTTTTGGCGCTGCCGGTGAAGGTGGATTTGCTCGTGGTGGACGATAATTCGCCCGACGGCACGGGCAAAATCGCCGATGCGCTGGCCATACATTATACGCAACTCCATGTGCTGCATCGCTCGGAAAAGAACGGGCTGGGCCGCGCCTACATCGCCGGTTTCCAGTGGGCGCTCGAACGTGGCTATGAGTTCATCTTCGAGATGGACTGCGATTTTTCGCACGACCCGGACGAGATTCCGAATTTTCTCAAGGCCGCACAAAGCGCCGACCTCGTGCTCGGTTCGCGCTACTCCGGCGGCGTGCGCGTCGTGAACTGGCCGCTCAAGCGGCTGCTTTTGAGCCGGTTCGCGGGCATCTACGTCTGGCTCATCACCGGCATGCCGATCACCGACCCGACCGGCGGCTACAAATGTTTCCGTCGCCGCGCGCTACAGGCCATCAATCTGGATGTTGTCCGCTCCAACGGCTACAGCTTCCAAATCGAAATGACCCACCGGCTCTGGCGCGACGGATTCAAAATCGTCGAAGTGCCGATCATTTTCACCGAGCGCATCGAGGGCAGTTCCAAACTGTCGCGCGGCATCGTCATCGAAGCATTCTGGATGGTCTGGTGGTTGTGGTTGCGCAACGGCCTGCGCCGCACGCCCCGCAAGCGGTAAGGTTCAACCAAGCCCTGCGGTTTTCTTCTTGGGTTTGCTTTTGTCCGCCAATCTGGCAATTTAATCCAGTAAATCAAAAAAGATTATGAAAATCAATTGGCTCAAAAATCTGCTGGTCGCCGGTTCAATGCTTTTTTCCACCACAGCCGTACAAGCCGCCATGCCCAAAGTCGGCGATACCGCGCCGCTGTTTACGGGACAGGATCAGGACGGACAAACGGTCAAGTTGGCCGATCTGGTCGGCAAAAAGATCGTGTTGCTGTATTTTTATCCGAAAGACGACACGCCGGGTTGCACGAAGGAAGCCTGCAGCTTCCGCGACCACCTTGCCGAACTGGCCAAGGACAACGTCGAAGTTGTCGGTGTCAGTTTCGATACCGGCAACAGCCACCAGCAGTTCATCGCCAAGTACAAGTTGAACTTCCGGCTGCTGGCCGACACCGACGGCAAAATTGCCGATGCCTACGGCGTGCGCGCCGCGGGTAAAAACATGGACCGCCGCGTCAGCTTTCTCATCGGCCTCGACGGCAAAATCGTCCACGTCACCGACACCGGCAATCCCGACATCCATTTTCGCGAAATGAAGGCGGCCATCGCCGGTTTGAAAAAGGCCTGAGCTTCATTTTCCCGGCTCGTCAAAGCCAGCATTGGCTGGTAGTTTCCGGCTGTGGAGTGGTGGCTGAAAAACCGGCTCGTGGCCCAGGCGCGCGATTTCTTCCGCCGTCATTGGCAACGCGCGCTGCGCTGGCGCGAGAAGTTTGTCTTCAAAGAGGAGGCTTTCCACCTTTTGCTGGCCGGAATCGTTGGTCTCATCGGCGGCTTGGTGAATCTTTTTTTCTTTTACGCGGTGCATCTGATTCAGCCCGGCGATCCGGTGGAATTTGCGGAAAGGCTGCCGGAGTGGGAACGCCTGCTGGTGCCGACCGTGGGGGGATTGATGGCCGGCCTCATTTTGCATTGGGGTATCCGCCTGGTAGGAAAACAGGGGTCAAGTGACTTGCTGGAGGTCGTGGTGGCGGGCGACGGGCGGCTGCCGTTTCGCACGGAATCGGTGAAAACGGCGTCCGCGCTGGTGAGCATCGCCACGGGCGCGTCCATCGGGCGCGAAGGCGGTATCACGCAACTGTCGGCCACGCTGGCGTCGAAGCTCGGTCAACTGGCAAAATGGCCGCCGTACCGGCTGCGATTGCTGGTCGGGTGCGGCGCGGCGGCGGGCATTTCAGCGGCCTACAATGCGCCGGTGGCCGGCGCCGTGTTCGCGTCGCTGATCGTGCTCGGCAATTTTTCCATGAGCCTGTTCGCACCGCTTGTGTGCGCGTCGGTGATTGCGTCGGTCGTGTCGCGGAGTTTCTTCGGGATTGAACCGTGGTATCAAGTGCCGGCGTTTCCGGCCACAACCCCGGCGCAGTTGCCATGGTTTGTTTTGATGGGCGTGCTCTGCGGCGGCGTGAGCGCGCTTTTTTTAAAATTGTTGCGGGGCAGCCGGGAGCGGTTCAACCAGCTTCCCTGGCCGATTTACGCGAAACTGACCCTGGCTGGATTGATCGTAGGCGTCATTGCCGTTGCTTTTCCCGGTGTCTGCGGAAACGGATACTATGTGACAAACCGGATTTTGCACGGCGATTATGCCAATCCTTCCAATCCGCTGCCTGAATTGAGCGGTCTCTTTTTCGCCAAACTGCTGGCGACGGTAGCGACGGTTGGCGCCGGGACGGTCGGTGGCGTGTTTACGCCGACAATGTTTTTGGGCGCCGGTGTGGGTGCGTTATTCGGCGTGGTGCTGCACCAACTCGGCGTCGCGCCGGGCGTGCCGGGTGGTGCATTTGCGCTGGTTGGGATGGGCGCCATGCTGGCGGGCACGACCAAATCGCCATTGCTGGCGATGATCATGGCCTTTGAAATCTCGCTGGATTACTCGTTGATGCCGGCGTTGATGCTGGCGTGCGTGGTGTCCGTGCTCCTGGCGCGGCAGTTGCACGGGGAATCGGTCTATACCGAGCACATGCGCTTGAAAGGCCTGTCGCTGCTGAAGGAAAGTGAACAGACGGGTGTGGCGATGGACAAGACCGTGGGCGATTTGATGCGCGCACCGATACCGCCGTTGCGCGAGACGACGACGTTCCGGCAGATTGCCGACCGGTTTCTCGTCAGTTCCAACAACTTTCTGCCCATCGTGGATGCCAAACAACAATTCATCGGCGTCGTCGCCCTGCAGGATTTGAAGGAATTTTTGAACACCAACCAGGATTTCGAGGGGGTTATTGCCTACGACGTGATGCGACCGCCGCCGAAGAGCCTCACGCCCGGCCAGCGGCTGCTCGACGCGCTGCCTATCGTGCTGGAAAGCGAACTGCGCAACGTGCCTGTGGTCAGCAGCCCGGAGGAAAAACGCCTCGTCGGGTCCGTATCCCGCGCCGAGGTGCTCGCCGTCTTCTCCGAAGCCATCGCAGAAAAAAGCAGGCCCGCTGGCTGAAAATGACGGGTGGCGGGTGACCGGTGACGAATTTGAGATTTTGGCGGCTGTTTATTTTTTCTTGCCGCTTGTCACTGGTCACCGGTCACTTAATCTTTTCGTGTGCCCCTCAAAGTCGGCGACCAGTTCACTTTGACGATTCACGATATTGCGTTCGGCGGCGAAGGCGTCGGGCGCATCAGCGCGGCGTCGAACGCCGAGAGTCGAGAGTCGAACGCAAAATCATCTCCAGATGGTACTGCTGCCCTCGACCCTCGACCTTCGACTTTCGACCGTAATTCCATGGTCGTGTTCGTGCCGTTCGTGCTGGTCGGCGAAATGGTCGAGGTGGAAATCATGGCGGTGAAGAAAAACTTTGCCCGCGCCCGGCTGTTGCGCGTGATGCAGCCGTCGCCGGAGCGCGTCGAACCCGCGTGCCGTTACTTCGGTCAATGCGGCGGCTGCCAGTATCAACACGCGGATTACACGGCGCAGTTGCGGCTCAAGCGGAAACAGATCGCCGATATAATCGAGCGCGTCGGCAAATTTCCCTCCAACCTGGTCGGGGCGGTCGTTCCCTGTCCGCAACCGTATGGTTATCGCAATCGCATCATGGTCCGCAGTCAATGGAACAAGCCGGAGCAAAAATTGAACCTCGGCTTCGTGCGTTGGGACGGTGGCTTGGTTGAGGACATTGAGGAATGCAAAATCGCCGAGCCGGCACTCAATCAGGAAATCCGGCGCGTCCGCCAAAACCCGCCGCCGAAGGGCGGCCTCAAGGTCGTGTTGCGGATTCCGCCGGAAAACTGGGACGTGCCGCCGGACTCGTTTTTCCAGAATAATTTTTTCCTGCTGCCGAAACTGGTTGAGACCATCCGCGAATTTTTGCGCACAGGTGGCGCGCGGCATCTGGTGGATTTGTATTGCGGCGTCGGATTTTTCAGCATTGAATTGGCGAGTGCGGTTGAATCCTTTGTCGGGGTTGAATACGACCGGCGCGCCGTCCAATCGGCGCGGCATAACGCCGCGGCGCGCAAAATCGGCAATGGCCGGTTCATCGCCGCCGCCGTCGAGGAAGTTTTACCGGAATTGCTGAAGCCCTTGTCTCCGCAAATGACTACCGTCATTCTTGACCCGCCGCGCAAAGGCTGTCTGCCACGGACGCTGCAGATCCTGCGGGAAATGGGACCGGCGCAAATTGTTTACGTTTCGTGCCATCCGGCGACCATGGCGCGGGACTTGAACATTTTGTGCGGCAATGGTGTCTTTGAGTTAAGACGCGTGATGCCGCTGGATATGTTTCCGCAAACACAGCATGTGGAGTGTGTGGCAGACGTGCGCACCAGCAAAGTAAACTTGCCAAGCGGCAAAACATGGATTCAACTGGGGCAATTCAATGACGACGGAAACACACAATGATCCGCGGAACAATTTCGTTCCGCGTTTTCTGCCTTGGTTGCTGGCGGCGGCGGCGCTGGCGGTTTATGGGTTTACTCTGAATCGCTGGGTGTCACTGCCCAATCTCGAGGCTGTAGCCAAGATTTCAGGCTGGGTCTGGCAAACGGAATTGATCAGCCCGCTTTTGCTCCTTGTCACCTACCCCTTCCGCTGGCTGCCGGCGGTGCTGATTCCTGTCGCACTGAATCTTTTCTCCGCCATATGTGCGGCAATGACGCTGGGGTTGCTCGCGCGCTCGGTCGCGTTGCTGCCCCACGACCGCACGGATGCGCAACGTCAGCGCGAGCGCAGTGAGTTTTCTTTTTTGACGACGGGGAGCGCGTGGTTGCCGCCGGTTTTGGCGGTGGCGGCCTGCGGCCTGCAACTGACGTTTTGGGAATGCGCAACAAATTTCACGGGCGAAATGTTTGACCTGTTGTTGTTCGCATTCGTGATTTGGTCGTTGCTGGAATACCGGCTGGACGAGCGGGAGAGGCGTTTGTATGTGGCCGCGATTGTTTATGGCGCGGGGATGGCGGAGGACTGGGCGATGGTGGGTTTTTTGCCGCTGTTCATTACCGCCCTCATCTGGATTCGCGGGCTGAATTTTTTCAATCTGCGGTTTCTCAACCGCATGGTCTTGTGCGGTCTGGCAGGAACGTTGTTTTGTCTGCTATTGCCGACCTGGGCGGTGATTTCCGGCAAAATCCCGGCTGCGTTCTGGTGGCTGGCGTTAAAAACCAGTCTGATTCCACAGTACAACGTGCTGAAACTTTATTTTCTCTCGTGTATCCACCTACAGCAACATTTTGAGCTCCTGTCATTGTTATTGGCCTACTTGATACCGGTATGCGTGTTGGCAATTCGCTGGCAGTCATCCTTTGGCGACAGCAGCCAGATCGGCATGGCGCTGGCGCGCTTCATGTTTCACGTGGTGCATGCGATCATGCTGTTTGTCTGCGTTTGGTTGGTGTTTGATCCGCCATTCAGCCCACGCGAAAAGGGTTTTGGCTTAACAATCTACTATCTCGTCGCATTGAGCGTAGGTTACTACAGCGGATATTTCCTGCTGGTATTTGGCAAAAAAGCCCTCAGCCGCTCGCAACCGCCGCCGCCGGAACTGCTCCAATTTTTGAATCCCTTCGTTCTTGTCGGCGTGTTCGTCCTGGCGGCCTTGGCCACCACGGGACTGATTTACAAAAACATACCGCAAGTTCAAAGCGTCAATGACGACACGCTCTCCCGATATGGGTCACTCGTGGAAGATAATTTGCCGCGCGGCGGGGGTTTTTTGTTGTCCGACGAATGGAAACATCTGTTTATCGTGCAAGCCACGCTGGTCCGGGATGGCCGGGCAAAGGACTTTGTGCCACTCGACACACATTCGCTGGCGTATCCGGCCTATCATAAATATTTACACGGGAGATTTCCTCAAACGTGGCCCGATACCGTCACCGCCACCGAAATGACCAATAGTGTCAGTCCGTTGCATCTCATTGGCCTTTTGACCGTGTTGGCCAGGACCAACGAGCTTTACTACCTGCATCCGAGTTTCGGCTACTACTTCGAGCAATTTTATCCGGAGCCGCATGGTTTGGTTTACAAATTGAAACTGCTGCCGGGCGATACGCTCCTGCCGCCGCCGCTGGATCAAAAACAAATCGCTGAAAATGAAGCTGCTTGGGCGCATGTAGAGGCCAGCGCTTTTCCGCTCATTGAGCGGGAAATCGCGCCCCCCAATCGCAACGCACCCAAGACCGTGGGGCAACGCTTGTTGGCGCGCCTGCATGTCGTGCGCGAGCAGAATCCAAACGCGGTCGTCGCCGCTGCTTTTTACTCGCGCGACCTCAATTTCTGGGGCGTCCAGTTGCAGCGGGCCGATGAATTGGGAAAAGCCGCCGCCTGTTTCGAAACGGCGCAAAAACTCGACCCGGACAATATCGTCGCGCAAATCAACTTGCAGTTCAACCAGGTCCTGCGCGCTGGCCGCACCGTGCCGGTTGACCCGTCCAAAGTCACGAGGGATCAATTCGGCAAATATCACGACTGGAATGAAGTCATCAACACCGACGGGCCGTTTGATGAACCGAGCTTTTGTTTCGTAAACGGCGTCATGTTGGCCAGGGACAACATGTTCTTTCGCCAGGCCGTCGCTCCTTTAAACCGCGTTCGTGAACTCGAGCCGAATTATCTGCCCGCACGGCTCCTGCTCGCGCAAATTTATCTTTTCTCCCGCCTGCCCGATCGCGCACTCGAGGTGCTCCATGACCCGCTTACGCAACCTGAAAAATTCTCGCTCACGGATACCAATGTTGCCGAACTCAATGTTTTGGCCGCCGGGGCTTATCTTCAAACGACCAACCTCGCGCGCGGCACCCAGTTGCTCGACCTGGAAATCAGCCGTCACCCGGACAACAACGATTTGCTGACCGCCGCCGCGCAGGCCTATGTGATGCGCGGCCTGTTCACCAATGCCCTGGGCGTCATTGACCGCAAGCTAAAAATGACGCCCGACGACCCGGCCTGGCTTTTCAGCAAGGGCTACGTTTGCATTCAACTTCACGCCTACGACGATGCCATTGCCGACTACACGCGTGTGCTGGCTATCCAAACGAACAACGCTGACGCGCGCTTCAACCGCGCGCTGGCCTGCCTTGACAGCGACAAGCTCGACGCCGCGCGCGCCGATTATCGGCAGTTGCAGCAAACGTTCACCAATTCATTCCCGGTTGCCTACGGCCTCGGCGAAATTGCCTGGCGCAAACACGAGACCAATGAGGCCATCAGAAATTACAAAATTTATCTGGCCAACGCGAACACCAACACCACCGAAGCCACCAATGTCATCCTGCGGCTCCGCGAACTCGAAGGCCATTCACCCTGAAACGCGCCGATGCGCGTCACCCACATCATTACCCGGCTGGTCGTCGGCGGCGCGCAGGAGAACACCGTCGCCACCGTCTTCGGCCTGCGCAATCGGAGCGCGGACGGTTCGTCCGCGAGTTCAAACCGCATCGAAGTCAATTTGCTTTCCGGTCCGACGACCGGGCCGGAAGGCTCGCTCGAATCGGAGGTAAAAAAAGTTCCCGGCTTGCTCACCACCATTCCCGAACTCGTCCGGCCCGTTCATCCACTGAAGGATTTTCTTGCACTGCGCCGGCTCACGGTAATTCTCCGGCAAACCAGGCCCGATATCGTTCACACCCACAGCGGCAAAGCCGGCATTCTCGGCCGTCTCGCCGCGAAACGCGCCGATGTTCCGCTCGTCATTCACACTATTCACGGCCCGTCGTTTGGAAATTTTCAGAACGCCGCCGCCAACTTCGTTTTCCGCGCCGCTGAAAGGCTTGCCGCCCGTGCCACGACGCATTTCGTCGTTGTTGCTGACGCGATGAAGACCCAGTACCTTGCCGCCGGCATTGGCCGGCCGGAGCGATACACGAAAATCTTCAGCGGTTTCCCATTGGAATCGTTTCTCGCGGCAAAAAACGACCCTGCCATCCGTGCACAGTTCGGTTTGCAGCCCGGCGATTTCGTCGTTGGCAAAATCGCGCGGTTGTTCAAGCTCAAGGGCCACGACGATTTGTTCGCCGTCGCGCCGGAACTCATCCGCCGCTGTCCGCAAATCAAATTCCTGCTCGTCGGCGACGGCGAATGGCGCGGGCGATTTGAAAACCTTGCGAAATCACATGGCCTGCAGAAACATTTCATTTTCACCGGTCTCATCCTTCCCGCCCAAATACCGCCGCTGGTCGGCATCATGGACGCGCTGGTGCATTTGTCGTTGCGCGAAGGTTTGCCGCGCGCGTTGCCGCAGGCGCTGGCGGCGGCGAAACCCGTTGTGGCCTACGATTGTGATGGCGCGCGCGAAGTCTGTTTCGACGGCCAAACCGGATTTCTGTTGCGACCTGGCGATTTGACCGGCTTGACAAATCGCTTGCTCCAATTGGCGGGTGATCCTGCGCTTTGTAAAAAACTTGGCCGGTCCGGTACGGACTTCATCCGCGAAAATTTCGCCGTCGAAAAAATGGTGGACAGCCTTTACCATCTTTACCTGAAATTGATTGCGGCGCGCTCGGAGCGCGCGCCCTGCCGGAACAGGTAGGGCGGTTTCTCCGAAACCGCCGCGGCTATAGTCTGCATGACTTTTCCTTTCAACTTTTTTCTCGCCGCCTTTATGGGCGCGTTTTTGACGACGCTGCTGGCGCTGCCGCTTTGGCGAAAATGGTGCCTGCGCGTCAATCTCGTGGACGACCCCGGCCAGCGCAAAATCCACGACGCGCCCGTGCCACTGGCGGGCGGCTTTGCCGTGCTTACCGGCATTTTGCTGCCGCTGGTGACAGGTGCGATTTTTCTTAAACTCGGAATTTTGAAAATTCCCTTTGCGTCATTGATTGTTCATGGCATCAACCGCCGCGCCATTGAACTCGCCGTCATTGTCTTCGGAGCAATCGCCATCACCGTGCTCGGCTGGCTGGACGACAAACACGAATTGAAACCGCTGCCGAAATTCACCGGCCAGCTGCTCGTCGCCGTTGCTGTTGCCTTGGCGTGCAAACGCATCACGCTTTTCGTGCCAAGCCTGACGTTCAGTTACGCCATCACCATTCTGTGGCTGCTTACGGTCATCAACGCCTTCAATTTCATGGACAATATGAACGGCCTTTGTGCCGGACTCGGCGCGATTGGCGCGCTGCTGTTTGCCATCATCGCCGCGTCGAACGGGGAATACCTTGTCGCGCTCATTGCCTTTTTGATGTGCGGCGCATTGATTGGATTTCTGCCCTGGAATTTCCCGAATGCCCGCGCGTTTCTCGGCGATGCCGGCAGCCATCTCGTCGGCTACCTGCTCGCGGTGATGGCCATCCTGCCGCACTTTTACACCAAGCAAAATCCGCGCCCGCTGGCGGTGCTGTCGCCGCTGCTGGTACTGGCCGTGCCACTGGCCGACCTCGCGTGGGTCGTGCTTTTGCGGACGCGCGCACGCAAACCATTTTGGATTGGCGACACCAACCATCTTTCGCACCGGCTCGTGCGCGCGGGCTTCAGCCAGACCCACGCCGTGCTCGTCATCTGGCTGATTGCCGTGATGATCGGCGTACTCGCCGCGCTGTAAAACGCAGCGCAGGCGTCACACCTGCGCGGGTCATGATTTTGCAGGCGGGACGCCTGCGCTGCTTTGCTTCGTTTCTTGGCGCAAATTTCTTTTCGTGTCTTTCGCGTCTTCCGTGGTTAGACTCCGGCCGTGAAACTGCTCTTCATCGGCGACATTGTAGGCCGGCCGGGACGCCACGCGGTCAAGGAGCTCCTGCCCAAACTCCGTGAACAACACGCACTCGACTTTGTCATCGCCAACGGCGAAAACTCCGCCGGTGGTTCCGGCATCACCCCTGAGACCGCCGGGGAAATTTTCTCCGCTGGCGTGGACGTCATCACCAGCGGCGACCATGTGTGGGACCAAAAAGAGGTCATGGAATTGCTCGCCAGTGATAAACGCTTTCTTCGCCCGCTGAATTATCCACCCGGCACGCCGGGACAGGGGAGCGGCGTGTTTGAAGTTCGAAGTTCGGAGTTCGGAGTTCGGAGTTCGATTGGGGTTTTGAATGTGCAGGGCCGCACGTTCCTGCCGCCGTTGGAACATCCGTTTCTCCTCGCTGCCGAAGCGGTCAGGCGACTGCGCGAGCGGTCCAAAATCATCTTCGTGGATTTTCACGCCGAGGCGACCTCGGAAAAGATTGCGTTTGCACGGTTTCTCGACGGGCAGGTGAGCGCGGTGGTGGGCACGCATACGCACGTGCAGACGGCGGATGAGCAGATCTTTCCCGGCGGCACGGCATATTTGAGCGACGCCGGCTTCACCGGCCCGCACGAAAGCGTTTTGGGCCGCGAAATCGAGCCGGTCATCAGGCGCTTTCTCACCGGCATGCCGCAACGGTTCGAAGTGGCAAAGGGCCGGGTGTTGCTTCACGGCGTGGTGATTGAAATTAATGACGCCACCGGCGCGGCGTTAAAAATTCAGCGTGTGGCGGAAGCATTAACTGCCTGAAGTTTCAAGCCAACAAACGTATCCTACGCCCCAACGCCCGTCCTGGGAACCGCACCCGCTTTCGGTGGGGCGGTGCTTTTGCGTTCGATGAGTTCGGCAGTCAGACGCTTGGTTTCCGGCCGCTGGCCTTTCAGCAGTTGCATCATCGCGTCCACGGCGGCGACGCCCAACCGGAATTTCGGCTGGCGAATTGTCGTCATCGGCACGCGGAAATGTTCGGCCACCATGACATTGCCGAATCCCGCGACTGAGATGTCCTCCGGTACCCGCAAGCCCTGCGCGAGCAGCGTTTCGGCGCAGCCGACGGCGACGAGGTCATTCACTGCCTGCACGGCAGTAGCGTTGCACGATTCAGCGAGCATTTGCTTCGCGGCTTTCGTGCCGTCTTCAATCGTGCTGCCGGCTTGAAAGATGAGCCGGTCGTCCACGTCCAAACCGGCTTCGCGCAGCGCACGGCGATAGCCTTCCAGGCGTTCCTGCGCCCACGGCGAGGCGGACGGCCCGGTGAAACAAGCGATGCGTTTGTGCCCCAGTTTCAACAAATGTTGCGTAATGGTGTAACTGCCAATCAATTCCTCGATTTCCACGCTCACGAACGTTTTGCAGAACGGCGCGGGCGGGCCGAGCAACACGGTTGGCGTCTGGCGCATGAGCAATTCCTGATAGATGCGCGCCTCGGGCTCCATGCGATAAACCGGCGAGATGAACAGACCGTCCACGCGGCGCGACAGCAGCCGCCGGATGCAAAATTCCTCGCGGTCCGGCAGGTTTTGCGTGTGGGCGAGCAGGAGGTCGTAACCCAGCTCGTGCGCTTTCTCCTCAATGGCGAAAAACACCCGCGCGTAAATCGGGTTGGTGATGGACGGGATGGCGACGCCGAACAGCTTCGTCGTGCGCGTGCGCAAGCCCTGCGCGGTCGAGTCGGGAACATAACCCATTTGTTGCGCGAGATGCTTGATGCGCGCCCGCGTTGCTGCCGACACGTCGGGCTCGTCGCGCAGCGCCTTGGAAACCGTCATGACGGAGACGCCGATTTTTTGGGCAATGTCTTTGAGGCGGACCATGGCTAGAAGGCGGAGTTCGGAGTTCGGAGTGCGGAGTCGAGGATACGGAATGCGGAATGCGGAATGCGGAGTGCGAAGTTGAAGAAGTTCATCGCCGACGACTTGAGTTTATTCTTCATGCTACGTTCGTCCTTTCTTCATTTTACAAATAGGCTCCGCGCCAGTGCAATTTGCGACGCAAGGCTTCCAGAAACGAACTGTCCGCCAGGTGCATCAGGCGCACGGTGCGGCGGCTGCGGCGAATCGTTACGGCGTCGCCAGCGCCGAGTTCGCCAACCAATTGCCCGTCCGCGCTCAGGATGGTCGCAGGCGCCGGGCTGATGGCTTTGATGCGAATGGTCGAGGCCAGCGGCAAAATCAACGGGCGGTTCGACATCGTGTGCGGGCAAATGGGCACCAGCGCGAGAACGTCGGCAGTTGGAAAAATCACGGCGCCGCCCGCTGCCAGCGAATATGCTGTCGAACCCGTGGGCGTGCTGACAATCAAACCGTCGCAGCGATAGCGCGTAACCCATTCGCCGTTCACGCTGACGTCCAAGTCGATCAGCCGCGAAACGGCGCCGCGGCCGACGACGATGTCATTGAGTGCGTTTTCGCGAACGGAGCAGCCCCGGCAGGTTCCGCTGGCTTCCAGCAGGACGCGGGATTCGTATTGGAATTCACCCTTCCAGATGTGGTTCAGCGCGTGCGCCAGTCCGTCGGACGGAACGGCGGTCAGGAAACCTAGCCCGCCGATGTTGATGCCGAGCATGGGGGTGGTAAAACCGGCGATTTCGCGCGCGACGTGCAGCATGGTGCCGTCGCCGCCGAAGACGAGCAGCAAATCCGCCTCGTGCGCCAACGCCGCGGTGTCAGCATGTTGAAGCACCTTGCGGCCGGCGCGTTGAATGAGCTGCGCGGCCTTGCGCAGGATGCCGGCGCAGTCGGGCTTGTCGGCGTTGCCGATGAGGCCGACGCGTTTGATCTGGTCAGTGTTCTTTTTCAATCAGCACCAAAAATTCTTTGTTGCCGGCGGGGCCGAGCAGGGGGGATTCAACCACATTCCGCCAGCAAAGGCCAGACTGCGCCGCGACAAATTTTTGCAGTTCCGCCAGGACCCGTTCGTGGATGGCAGCGTCGCGAATCACCCCTCGGCCCCTGTCCGCCTCGTCTTTGCCGGCTTCAAATTGCGGTTTGATGAGCGCGACGATTTTGCCGTCCGGTTTCAACAGCGGAACGGCGGCAGGCAGGATTTTGCGCAGCGAAATGAAGGAGCAATCAATCACCGCCAAATCCACGGGCGCGAACGGTTGCGGAAATTGCGCGGCGGTCAAAAGGCGCGCGTTGGTTTTTTCCATCACGACCACGCGGCGGTCCAGGCGGAGTTTCCAGGCAAGCTGTCCCCGGCCAACGTCCACGGCAAAGACCTTCGCTGCACCGTGTTGGAGCAGGCAATCGGTGAATCCGCCGGTGGACGCGCCAAGGTCGAGCGCCACCCGCCCAGACGCGTCGAGTTGAAAATGCCGGAGCGCGTGTTCCAGTTTGTGGCCGCCACGGCTCACGTATTTTTCACCGGCATCGAGCGTGAGGGTGTCGGCCGGTTTGACCGGCTGACCGGGTTTGCGCGCGGGCCGGGAGTTGATGCGGACCTGGCCGGCGAGGACGGCGCGTTTGGCCTTTTCGCGGCTTTCGCACAGGCCGCGTTCAACCAATGCTTGATCGAGGCGGGTCATGAAATTGACCGGCGCAAATTGTGATCAAAAACCGCGGTCGTTACAAGCGGTTGCCACTGGCGTAAACCCGATTTTGGACGTCGCGGAAGCTGTGGAGAAAAAGGTCATTGTCGGCGACCGCTTTTTCGATGAGTTGCTTGAGCAGGAACATCTCGGAGCTGTTGACGACGGCGTGGACGCTATGTTTGAAAGCTTCCATCGGCACAAAAGTCTGAAATGAGTCGCCGAGCAGGATGATGGCGGCGTGGCGGCGCTGGCCGACGGGCATTTGTTGCAGCGCCTTGAGCGTGAGGTTTTCCTCAAGGCTGTTCGCCCCGAAGAGTTCCTCGAGGATGACGACCTGGTAACGCACCTGGGCGAAGCGCACGAGGAAATCGCTGTGGGTGGCGGCGGTGTGGACCTTGTAGCCCAGCTCGACCAGGGCGCCCTTTGCCGTCTCCAGCCATTCCGGCGTGGAAAAGGCGATCAAGACCGGTTTGTCCGCGGTGCTGACGAAATCGAATGAGCCGTTCATAGTGATTGGATTACTTGAATTTAAGCACCGGCGGGCTTTCGCTGGGCAATGATTTCATCCGCAACGAGCCGGCGGTGCTGGTGATCTCGCCGCGGCCCTTTTTGGTGTTGTCAAGGCCGCGCGAAACGACGCTGCGTTTGGTGCAATAAAGCATGGCGGTTTCCTCCGTGATGAAACCATTTTCGTAGGCTTCGAGGCAGACGTGATCGAACGTGCGCCAGCCGAATGGATGGCTGGCCTCGATGATTTCGTAAAACGTTTTGCCTTCGCTTTCGCCAAGGCGCATGGTTTCCTGCGTGCGCAGGTTGGCACCCATGATTTCGAGCAGGGCGTAGCGCCCGCCGCCGATTTTGGGCACGAGCCGCTGGCTGACAACCCAGCGCAGCGAATCGGCCAGCCGGACGCGGATTTGTTCCTGCTCGTCCGGCTCGAACATGCCTAGGATACGATTGATGGTTTCGCCGGCGTTGATGGTGTGGAGCGTGCTCAACACCAGGTGGCCGGTTTCCGCCGCGCTCAACGCGATGCGCACCGTCTCGCGATCGCGCATCTCGCCGACCAGAATCACTTTCGGCGCCTGGCGCAAGGCGGCGCGCAGGCCGTTGACGTAGGAATCAAAGTCAATGCCCAGTTCGCGCTGGTTGAATGTGGCCTGGTCGTGCGTGTGAACGTACTCAATCGGGTCTTCCAGCGTGACGACGTGGACGGGCTTGGTGCGGTTGATTTCGTCGAGAATGGCGGCCAGCGTGGTGGATTTGCCGGTGCCGGTTGCGCCCGTGATGAGAATCAAACCAGTTTTTTCCTTTGGGATTTCCTTGAAAATATCCGGGAACTTCAGTTTTTCCAGTGTCGGGATGGTCGAATTCAACTGGCGACAGACGATGGAGTAATTGCCGCGCTGCGCGAAAATGTTGACGCGAAAGCGGGCCTTGTCTGAAAGCCCGTAGGAGGCGTCGCAGGAGCCATGACGCAGCAGATCTTCCGTCTGCCAGAGATTGTCGCCGATGATGTTCAGCGCGATGGTTTCGGTCTGAAACGGCGTGAGCTTTTCAATCGGCGGCTCCAGGACCACCGGCTTGAGTTCGCCGTAAGACTCGACCTGCGGCGGGCGGCCCACCGTGAACAAAACGTCGGACACCTCCGGCTGCGACGCCAGCATCGTCGTCAAAATGTGGTCCAATTCTGGTCGCCGCATAATCAGGTCGGTTCGTCCTCCGCCGGCGGATGCGCGAGCAGGCTGTGGAATTTTCTCCGGTCCAGCGCCTTGTCATAAGCATCTTCCGGCGAGATGCGTTTCATCCGCACGTGTTCCATGATGTGGTCGTCCATCGGTTGATTGCCCCATTTCTTGCCGACTTGGATCATGCCGGGGATTTGATGTGTCTTGCCCTCGCGCACGAGGTTGGCGACGGCGGTGTTGAACAACAAAATCTCAAATGCTGCCAGACGGCCTTTCTTGTCCGTGCGCTTGAACAATATCTGGGCCACGACGCCCTTCAACGCCTCGGAAAGCGTCTGGCGGATCTTGTTTTGCTGGTCCGCCGGGAAGACGTCAATGATGCGGTCCACCGTTTTGGCGGCGCTCTGTGTGTGCAGCGTGCCGAAGACCAAGTGGCCGGTGGCCGCTGCGGTGATGGCCAGCTCGATGGTTTCCAGGTCGCGCATTTCGCCAACCAGAATGATGTCCGGGTCCTCGCGCAGCGCGCCGCGCAATCCCGAGCCAAAGGATTTGGTGTGCACGCCGACTTCGCGGTGGCACACCAGACAACCTTTGCTTTCGTGGACGAATTCAATCGGGTCTTCGAGCGTGATGATGTGGTCTTTGCGGTTGCGGTTCGCGTAATCCACCATCGCGGCCAGCGTGGTGGATTTGCCGGAGCCGGTCGGTCCGGTGACCACGATCAGTCCGCGACTGAGCATGGTAAACTTTTTCAGCACCGCGGGCAGGGGCACGTCAAGCTTTTCGAAATCTTCAAACGTCAGCACTCGGCTGGGAATCTGCCGAAACGCCGCGCCGATGCCTTTCTTCTCGTTGTAAAAGTTGACGCGGAAACGCGAGATGTTCGGAATCTCGTAGCCGAAGTCCACGTCGCCGGTTTCCTCAAACTGTTTGATCTTGTAGTCCGGCGCAATTTCGTAAAGCATCGCCTTGAGCGAGTCGTTTTCGAGCACCGGATAATCCACGCGCTGAAGCTCGCCGTTGATGCGCAGCATGGGCGGGTTGCCGGTTGCCATGTGCAAGTCGGACGCCTTCTGTTCAAACATCAGGTTGAAAAATGCATCTATCTTGGCCATAACTCGTTTCTGTTGTCGGAACACTAGCTAGAGCCGCGCCACATCACAAGCCATGAGCGCACTTGCCGAAATCATCCGCCGCAAAATTGCCGAACGCGGCGTTTTGTCCTTCGCGCGCTTCATGGAACTTGCACTTTACTGTCCCAATTCTGGATATTACGAAGTGAAAAAAGACAGCCCCGGTCAACGCGGCGATTTTTACACCAGCGTCAGCACCGGCGAACTGTTCGGCCAGCTCCTGGCCTTCCAATTCGCAGACTGGTTTGACGAACTCTCAATGCTCAACCCTCAACTCTCCACTCTCAACCTTTGTGAAGCCGGCGCGCGCGATGGCCGGCTCGCCGTCGACATTTTGAACTGGCTTCAGGCGCATCGCCCGGGACTGTTCCGGCAAATCCAGTACTGCATCATCGAGCCTTCGCCGTGTCAACGGGAATGGCAGAAACAAACGCTGAAGAACTTTACGGCGCGCGTCCGCTGGTTTTCCGGCTTTCAAGAATTGGCAGGGCGAGACTCCTTCGAGCCGACCCAACGCTCAACCCTCAACGCTCAATTTCGCGGAGTGATTTTCTCCAACGAACTGCTCGACGCCATGCCCGTTCACCGATTCAGCTGGGACGCGAAAAAAAAGAAATGGTTTGAGTGGGGCGTGGCTGTTAACGGTGAAAAATTCGTTTGGGCGAAAATTCCGAACTCCGAATTGCCATTTTCCATCCTCCATCTCCTGGCGCGGCGAAGCGAAGCGGAAACGTCTCTATCCTCGCTTTTAGACGTTCTGCCAGATGGCTACACCATCGACATTTCTCCCGCCGCCGAGAACTGGTGGCGTGAAGCGGCGCGCATCTTGGGTAACGGCAAACTGATGACAATTGATTACGGCCTGACCGCCGACGAACTATTTTCACCCAGCCGGCCGCACGGGACGCTACGTGCCTATTTCCGCCATCACGCCACCGACGACGTTTTGGCAAACCCCGGCGAACAGGACCTCACCGCACACGTCAACTTTTCCGTAATTCAGGCCACCGGTGAGGTGTGTGGGCTGACAACGGAAATCTTTTCCACGCAGGCGCAATTTCTGACGCGAATCGCGGAAAGGATGTTCAAAGACCCGAAATCCTTTGGCGAGTGGGGCACGAAGCGAAACCGGCAGTTTCAAACCCTTACTTTGGGCGGGGCTTTCCGGGTTATGATCCAATCAAGGTAAATACGGACGGTTCAACTGCGTACCTCAGCATAAAAGTCAGTTTGGCCGTTACCATTTATGCTTTACCACTGCCGGAACCGGCGGTATTTCGTAATTTTTACTTGGATGATGGGCGGAAAATTAGATTCCGGAAGGGCGAGCGCGACTGAAGGTGCTATCCCCTGGATGCGCCACGCCGTCTTTGGCCTGGTTTGCGCGTTGGTAATTGGAATCTTTGCCTGGAGCGCTGAATCGGGCTTCCTTGAATTAATGAGTCCGCGTGCAGAAGATTCCTACTATAATCTGTTGGTGCAGGGTTTTCGCGCCGGGCAACTCAACGTGAAAAGAGAAGCGCCGCCCGGGCTCGCCCAACTTGCCGATCCCTATGATCCCGCCATCAATGCCTCATATGTGTGGGATACGCGTTATCCATCATATGAAATGAGTTATTACAAAGGGAAATTATACCTGTATTTTGGAGTGACGCCTGCTTTGGTGCTTTTCTGGCCGTACGTGGCCCTGACCGGCCACTACCTGCTACATAAGAATGCGGTCGTGATTTTTTATGCGTCGGGCTTCCTGATTGCTGCGGGTCTATTACGTGCGGTCTGGCGGCGTTACTTTCCAGAAGTAAGTGTTTGGGTAGTGACGGTCGGCATACTCACACTGGGTTTGGCCACTGGCATACTGGAAGATTTATCGCGCTGTGATGTGCATGAAGTTCCGGTGAGTTGTGGGTATGCGTTCACCATGCTGGCGTTGGCGGCGATCTGGGGTGCCTTGCGTGAGCCGAAACGGCAAGTTTTGTGGCTGCTGATGGCGAGTCTGGCCTATGGATTGGCGGTCGGGTCGCGACAATCATTGTTGTTTGGGATAATAATCCTTTTGCTGCCGGTGGCTCAGGCGTGGCGTGCGGCGACTGAACCGGGTTCACGTCGGCGGGTGGGGTTGTTGTTAGCGGCGGCGGTTGGTCCGGCGATGCTGATTGGGTTGGGGCTGATGCTTTACAATGTCTTGCGCTTCGACAGCCCATTCGAATTTGGCTGGCACTATCAGATGACAAGCGGCAAGCAGAATGCTGTCCAGCAATTCAGTCTGCATTACCTCTGGTTCAACTTTCGGTTCTATTTTTCGGAACCAATGCGATGGAGTGGCCATTTTCCTTTTTTGCAAGCTGTCCCACTGTCGCCTTTGCCATCGGGTTACGGTGGGGTGGGAGAGCGTTACAGTGGGATACTGAGCAACTATCCGCTGGTGTGGCTGGCCTTGGCCGCGCCGTTGGTATGGAGAGACAGGCCAAGGGAGGTCGTTTCCGTCTTACGCTGGTTTATGGCGGCGGTATTTTTGCTTTTCGTGGTTTGTGCGTTGACCCTCTGTCTTTTTTTTATAGGCAGCAGCAAATATGAATTGGATTTTCTGCCGGCGCTGATGTTGCTGGCCGTCATGGGTATTCTTGGTTTGGAGCGTGCACTGATGGGTTTGCCGGTCTGGCGGCGTATAGTCCGCTGGGGTTGGTGTCTGCTGCTGATCTATTCGGTTGCCTTTAACCTGTTGGCGAGCGTTGAAGCTCATGCGATGGCCAACTACTTTGCCGGCAATTCTCTTCTCAATCGAGGGCGGGTGGACGAGGCGGTTGAACATTTTCAAAAGGCCCTGGCACTTCAACCTGAATCCGCGGCTTTCCACGCCAGTCTTGGCTATGCTTACTGCCAAGCAGGACGAGTGGATGAATCAATTATTCAATTTCAAAAGGCTTTGGAAATCCAACCGGACTCTGCAGAAGTCCATAACGGTCTTGGTTTTAGTCTTTTCCAGATGGGGCGGGTGAACGAGGCGATTACTCATTTCCAAAGAGCTTTGGCAATCGACCCGGACTTCGCAAAAGCCCATAACAATCTTGGTTATATTCTTTTCCAGATGGGGCGGATGAACGAAGCGATTACTCATTTCCAAACAGCTTTGGAAATCAACCCAAACTACGCAGAAGCCCATTACGATCTAGGTAATTGTCTTCTCCAGATAGGGCGGGTGGATGAAGCTATTGTTCATTATCGAAAGGCCATTGAACTTCAGCCGCGCCTTCCGCAGGCATACAACGATCTCGGCAATGCTTTTCGTCGAAAAGGGATGGCCGCCGAAGCCATGGCCTGTTATCAAAAGGCCATTGAGCTTCAGCCTCAATTTATCCCGGCACAAATAAACCTGGCCTGGATGCTGGCGAC
>JBEKHY010000030.1:0-36010 GCA_050012035.1 Verrucomicrobiota bacterium
GCGTTTGGATGGGATTATGCCTTACCGACTCAACTCATAATTCAGGATTGAAAGGCAATAGCCGGTCGCCGTCTCGACGCGCAGGGTCAAATTGCCGAGAGTGATGGGAAACGCGCCGCCGGCTTCAATCGCTTGCAGTTCTTCGAGTGTGAAATCGCCTTCCGGGCCAATCCAAACCGCCACGGATTTCGGCAAGCGTCGGTTGGCGTTTTCAAATTCGCGGAAAATTTCGCGCGGATGCCGCCGCTCTGGTTGCAGCGAGCCGACGAGTGACAAATCAAACTTTTCCTTTCGCGCCAGGAATTCTTCGATGGTCGTCGGCGCTTCGATTTTCGGCAGCCAAGCGGCCCCGCATTGTTTGGTGGTTTCGATGGCCACCTGCTGCCATTTCTCGCGCTTGTGTTCCGCGCCTGCATCATCAAGGTGCGTCACGACGTGTTCGGTGAGCAACAGCGCGATGCGATGCGCACCCAGTTCGACGGCTTTCCGGATGATGGACTCGATGATTTTTCCCCTGGGCAACGCCTGGAGCAAAGTGATTTCGCAGGGTGGAGGAGGAATGGAAATATTTTTCGTCACGCGCAGTTCCACAACCTCGCGCGAACCTTTTTCAACCTCACAAAATAATTCGTGCCCCACGCCGTCGAGCACCACCACCGGGTCACTCCGCTTCAAGCGCAGCACATGCAAAGCGTGGTGCGCCTCGCGTCCGGTGAGCCGGAGCAAGGACCCGGTGCAGCGTTCAGGTGGCAGATAAAAGCGGTGCATGGCGCTATTTTCTCTTCGTCCTCGTTCTCGTTCATCGTCCTCGATCAGCCGCTCCCGGGCCGGGAGGACGAAGGACGAGGACGAGGAGGATAATCTTCATCGGAAAAGTTTTTTCGCCTTTTCAAAGAAGCTTTTGCTGATGGGGTTGACGTTTTCATCGCACAGTTCGGCGAATTCCTGCAATTTGGCCTTTTGCACCGAGGTCAATCGCGTCGGCACTTCGACCTGGATGCGCACGTGTAAGTCGCCGTGGCCGTAGCCTTGCAGATTTTTCACACCCCGGCCCTTGACGCGGAAGGTCGTGCCCGATTGCGTGCCGGCGGGAATTTTAATCGTGGCCTTGCCGTCGAGCGTCGGCACTTCGATTTCCGCGCCGAGCGCGGCCTGGGCAAAGCTCACCGGCACTTCGCACAGCAGATCGTCGCCGTCGCGCTGGAAAATTTCGTGTGTTTTGATATGCAGCACCACATACAAGTCACCCGGCGGTCCGCCGCGAAAACCCGCCTCGCCGTTGCCGGATGAGCGCAGACGCGAACCCGCATCCACTCCCGCCGGGATGCGGAGTTTGATTTTTGAGCCGTGTTCGCGCCGCCCCTCGCCGTGGCAGGATTTGCACGGTTTTTCCAATATGCGCCCCGCGCCTTTGCAGTGCGGACACGTTTGCGCGATGCTGAAAATGCCACGCGACGTGATGACCTGTCCGCGTCCGCCACAGGTAGAACACGTCCGCATTTTTGAGCCGTGTTCCATGCCGGAACCACCGCACGCATCGCAGCGGTCGAGTTTGGAGACGGAAATTTCCTTTTCGCAACCGAGCGCGGCCTCTTGGAGGGTGATTTCCAGATCGTAACGCAGATCGTCGCCGCGTTGCGGCTGTGAGGGATCGTGGCTGCTGCCAAAGACGCTTTCAAAAATACTGCCACTGCCGCCGAAGACTTCGCGGAAAATTTCGAAGGGATCGTGAAATCCGCCGCCGAAGCCGCCGAAGCCGCCGGCGCGCCCGGCACGCGCGCGGGGGTCGAACGCCGCGTGGCCGTATTGGTCGTAGGCTGCGCGCTTCTGCGGGTCGCTCAGAACCTCGTAGGCTTCGCCGAGTTCCTTGAATTTTTCCTCGGCGGTTCGGTCACCCGGATTTTTGTCCGGGTGATATTTCACGGCGAGTCTGCGGTAAGCCTTCTTGATTTCGTCGGCCTCCGCGTCACGGCTCACACCGAGAATTTCATAATAATCGCGCTCGGACACGGTAGTTGGTTAAAAGGTTAGATGAGTAACTGGTTGAATGGGAAATGGGCAGTGCCCTTTCCGTCGCCGGGATTCAACTGATCCAACCCAGCACTCATTTAACTGATTGGCTCTTGTCATCTTGCTTTAAGTTTTCACCGGCGGGTTTCCTGGCGACAATCACCGTTGCCGGTCTCAGCAGCCGGTCGCGGAGCTTGTAGCCTTTGCGGAGTTGCCGGATAACATGGCCTTCCGGGACCTCGGCGGTTTCCTGCTGGGAGACGGCTTCGTGCCACATGGGGTCAAAGGGTTTGCCGCTGGCGTCAATCTCCTCCAGTCCGCTCTCCGCGAGGACGCTTTTGAGTTTCTGCTGAATCAACGCGACGCCGGCTTGCAGGGAGGCGAGCTTGTCGTCTTCCGCCTTCGCTTCGCTCCCGTCGTTACTGTGCTTCAACGCGGCGGGTCGGCGCGACGTATCGGCGGTGTGGGCGGCGGCTTGTGCCATTTCAAGATGGTCGAGGACGGGCAGCAGCTTTTGAATCAGGGCGGCGCTGGCGAACTGCGCGGCTTCAATGCGTTCACGCGCGGCGCGTTTTTTGAAATTTTCCAGGTCGGCAGCCGTGCGCAGGAGGCGGTCCCAATGTTCGTCAGCCTTGGCCGCACGCGCCTTGAGTTCTTCGAGCCGCTCTGGGGTGAGTTCAACTGCGGCGGGAAGGTTGGCCGCCGCCGGTTCGGTCGCGCCAGCTGAGATTTCAGCAACCTTTTCAGTTTTGTGCGCGTGTGACTCTGCTTTCTTCATGCGATGGTTTCAGAGGAAAATGTTTCCGAATCGCCAAATTAGCGGATTGGCGTTGCTTCGGCAACCGGGACGTGTCCAGCAATATGAATTTACAAATTCTAATCAGGCGGGACAAGTTTTTGAAAGCCGGGCTGGTTTCGGATTGAATCAAAACGATGGTCATTCCGCGCCGTGGCCAACAGATCCTGGGCGGCAGGGTTGGTCGCCAGCCGCCTGGCATTCAAGTCGAGCGCGGCCTGCAAATTTCGCAGCGCTTCGGAAGTCCTGCCGAGAATGGCATACAACGCGGCGAGGTCATAGCGCGGTTCGGGCTGGCTCGGGGCGAGGCTGGTGAGTTTTTGGAGTGCAATTTCGAGTTCGGGCAGGTTGCCCAACCGGGCGGCAATTTGAGCCATGGTGGCAACATCCGGGTAACGGATGTTCGGATTGGCTAGTGCCTGGTTGAACAGTTTAACGGCGTTCTGGAGCAGTTCAGTCGCACGGTTGGTTTGCTGCATTTGATAATAGAAGCGCGCCAGTTCGAGGGTATTTTGAAAGTTGGTGGGGTTTTTCTGTTCTTCGGCCTCCATTTGCTGCAGTTGCATTTCAAGTTGGGTTTGTTCGGCCGTACGCGTTTTAGCGTCGCTGAGGTTTTTGACGAGGTCAGCCGCCTGGCCATTATAGGGATCGAACTTGAGATAGGTTTTTGCAACAATCAAGGCATCATCCAGGCGGTTGAATTGCAGCAGGAAATTGATATACCGGAAAACGGCTTCCGGGCTGTAAGGACAAAACGCAAAGGCCTGCTTGAAGGCAAAATCGGTTTCACGAATCAACGCCATTTGCGCGGCCTCGGTCTTTTGCCGGTATTCGGGCAGACATTGCGAGTTCAGGCGCCAGGCATACACGCCAGCCTGCGAACTGCGCAACTTGGAAAAGGCCTTTTGGCCGTCGTCGTCCCGGACAAATTTCCGGTCGCCCTTGAAGCCGCTGAAATTGCCATGCAAATAAACTTCCTCGGCGAAATCGGCGATCTGCTGAACGGTGGTGTCGTAGGTGATCCAGTCGCCGATGAAACGCTTGGAGTATTCACTCCAAAATTCGTGGTCCTTTTTGAAAACGTCATCGGATAATTCCGGCAGCGGGTTGCGATTGAGCTTCATGATAATGCCGAACGGCATTTCGTAGGGATACATCCAGTCCAGCGGGAAGCTTTCTTCGACAAAAAATTCATTGGTCGGATTGTGGTCAAAGATGACTTTGCAGAGGAGGCCGTTGATCTTCATGACGGAAACCTGGCCGGAGATGGCCATGCGATTGTCCTCGGTCCTGACGCCTTCCCCGGGCTGGAGTTGGCCCAGAGCGGCGCGGCGCTGAAAGTCTTCGCGATACGTGTCGTAACACTGCTCCAAGTCTTCCGGTGACGGGATGTAAATTTCCACCGGCGGATAAACGCCTTCAGCCCGGCGCCGCGCCTCAACGCGCGCGCCGATTTTCGTGAACGGCACGTCCAAAACGTAATAGGCGGCATTGGCGAGGCCATTGATAAGCGAACTGTTCTGACCGAAGGGGATACCCAGCACATACCTGATAAATTCCCGGAAAAACGGCGGATCGTGCTGGGCGCTGCGAAAATACTGCGAGCGGAGATAGTCCAGGTACGTGCCGTCGGCCAGCGCGTTTTGGGTGATGATGTACACGTCGCGCCGGTCAAATTTTTGATCTTCCTTGGGCTGGCACGAATGTGGAATGAAGCTTTCGCAGAAGATGATGTAGGTGGGGCAAAACCGTCCGGGATCGGTGCCGCCAAAGAGAATCGCATTGCGCGTCATCTCCGGATAAATGCCGAACGGCGGCGTGAACATGTCGTGTCCAAACCAGTAGCCGAACCAGTGATTGTGCTGTTCGCTCTTGTACCAGTGGGACAGGCCGGAATAGACCGGCATGATCATGAACAGGCCAAGCAGGATCAGAACCGGTCCGCGGTTGCGGTAAATCAACAAGGCGAGGATGAAAGTAATCGGCATCGCAACCAGAATGAGATTGGCGAAGATGGGCAGGCCATAGCGGTCCTTGTCAAACGCCTGGGCGACCAGATGCGGCAGTTGGGAGAGGAGAGAAAAGGTGACTTCACCGCCCGGGCCGGCGTAAAGCTTGCTGGCTGCGTCCGCCAGACAATAACAGGCCAGAACCACAGCCACGCCGCTGCCGATGATGCCCCAAAATCGGGACCGGTTGTAATGCGTGGCCATGTAGGCGGCCATCAAGGTCATTCCATAGCCGATCATGATGGCGAACAGCGCATGCGAGGCGGTGAAGAACACTTTGTTGAGTTCCGTCGAAGAACGGTCCATCCCCACGTTCAAAAGGATGACCAACAGAACCGATAGGCAGAGATAAATCGCAGTCAGCCCGACCACCCAGGCACGTTCCCGCTTGTGCATTTTGAGCAGGAACAAAAATGGCATCAGCCCGACGAACATGAAGACCCAGTTGAATGATTCGGACAGGCCTTGGATGATATACCACAACTGGTGCAGGAACCGGATCGGGTCGGCAAAAATGCTGTAACCTTCGGCGGTTTCGTATTGGCCGCGGCTCAATGCATGAAAAAAACCCTCCACCGTGCGGGGATAACCCCATTGCATCGGTGGAACGGTCATTCCCGCAATCGGTTCGTAAAGATAAAACGCAACGCCCAATGCCCACAGGATGCCACAGAAGATCGCCACAAAGAGTTCAAGGTCCTTCTTGCGGGCATCCCACGCAAATTTTATAAAAGCGACCAGTGAACAGAAAGACAGGAATCCACCAAAGGTTCCCATAGAAGGAATGCTTGCCAAAAATAAAAAAGTGCCTGCAAAAGCCGCATCGCGTAATAATTCCTCCATGCTTTCTTTCGTAAAAATTATCAGCCACAGGTAAGTCACAATCGAACCAACACCGACGATATGGAACAGTACAAACTCGACTGAACTCATGTTGTTCAAAGCAGGGACCAGGCTCTTGAGCATCAGGCCCATGACATAAATGATGCAGTTGAGCAGACACAAACTACGGCCCAGGCGCAGATGGACGGCGGCGATGGCGACTTCAACGCCCATGGCGCTGAGGAGCAGGCTTTGGTGGATGGTGGCGCAGATTCCATAGAAGAACATCGCCAGGTAGAGGTAACGTCTCTGGTGCGGCGCATACATCCAACGCATCAGCATCAGCAACACCAAAATCAACCACGGCACGGCAAACAGGGAAATGCGGTTGATGACGACCGCTTCACTCCATACGAATCCGTCAAGTCCGGTCAACATGCCCGCAACAAATCCGGAAACCATGCAGATGGCGTTTTCCCATTTCCTGGTGATGCCACTCAATTCTTCAAGGCCCTCGATGAGCATGCTGCTGCCGCGCGAGACCATCAGGGCGAGCATGCCGCATCCCATCGCCATGGCGAACGATTCCCCCACCTCCACTCGCCAGGCAACGTTGCCGATCGGCAGGATGGCAGTCCAAAACCAGGCGTAAATCGTCCAGAAAGGATAACCCGGCGGGTGCGGAATCCCGGCGTAGTATGCGCCCGTGCATAGTTCACCGGAGTCTTCCAGCGTCAATTCCGGGGCCAGTGTCAACAGATAAATGGTCCACATTGCCGCGAAGACGATGCCCAGGATGATCCAGTCAATCCGGCGAAAGAGCGGGGACACAGGCGGCGGCGGCGCTTTGGCACCAGGCATCGCTTTAGCGGTTTTGCCCTTGCCGCTGTTCGGTTTTGGCTTTTCCATGTTTGGCATCAGTCGTTCGGCTTGGTGAACGGCGTGAAATGAGTACTAGAACTCGAAGCACCGCGGTTTGTCCAATCTAAAGTGACGGTGCACAGGCGGTTTTGCACGTTTTGGGAACCATCCGACGCGTACGCTGCATAATTTTGGTTGCTCAAAACCATGGCCATCATCGCCTCCCGGCCGGTTGAGCCGCCGGGCAGACTGTTGCCCGTATTCAAAACCAACAGCGTGAGCAAAGCGCAAGCCGCCACCGGTGCCAGAGAGCCCACAAACCAAGCCATTGCCGACCGACCGGGATCGGCGGAAAAAATGCGCCGCTTAAGCCCCGCCGACGGGCGGCGCGGCTGCCAGGAACGCAACTGAGTCTCCGGCAAATTCGTCTCTTTCATAAGCTGCTCCTTCCAGTTGAAGTTTTATTTTTTGCAAACCGTAACGGTATCGGCCCGCAACCGTGTTGGGCGAGGCCTCCAGCAGTTGCCCAATCTCCTCGAACGTGTACCCGTGCCAGATTTTCAATACGATCACCTCGCGCTGTTCCGCCGGCAATTCCGCCAGGCACCGCATCGCTGCGCGCTCCGCCGGACTTTCGCCCGGCGATTTTTCAAACCAGCGCCACGATTCCAGTTCGCGCGTCAACCGCCGCCACAGCGACCGCCGGTGGTTCAGCGCCCGGTTCCGGAAACTGCGCACGCAGTAATGCTCCAGCCGCAACGGCGGTTGCGGCCTTTGCATCAGCACCAGGAAGGTTTCCTGCAACACGTCCTCCGCTTCGGCGTGGCTCAGACCCAAAGCACGGCCATAGAGGATCAACTCCGCCGCCTTCGATTCGTAGAGCTTTTTGCTCCAATCCGATGATTCGTCGCCGTTCACGGTTTCACTGGATAGACACCATTCGCGCAAAATTTGTATAAAAAAAGTCTGATTCCAGGTTTTTTGATGATGTTGACAAATGCCAATAGACACAAGGCAAATCCGCATTTCAGGCGCTTTGAGGACGGAGACGTCTTCAAGCAGGCGCAACTTCTGACGTGAATTGCTGAAAAGATATTCAAAAATCCGAAATCGTTCGGTGAATGGGAGCGATACGGTCGAGGCAATTTTAAACCCTCACGCACCCGGAACATCTGGGCCGCGCGTTCCAAGTTTTGATATAAGCAAGGTAAATATGGCCGGTTCGGCTGCCCACCTCAGCATAAAAGTCTGTCTGGCAGTTGCCATTCGCGCTTTACCCTTGGAGGAACCGGAGGTATTTTAAAATTTCTAACCAGATGTTGAGCAGAAAATTCGACTCCGGGAAGATGACTACACCTAAAGGTGATAGTCAATGGATGCGCTACGCCGTCTTTGGCATGGTTTGCGCCTTGGTAATTGGAATTTTTGCCTGGAGCGCTGAATCGGGCTTCCTTGAATTAGCAAGTCCACACGCGGAAGATTCCTACTATAATCTGTTGGTGCAGGGTTTTCGCGCCGGGCAGCTGAACGTGAGAAGAGAAGCACCACCTGGACTCACCCAACTTGCCAATCCCTATGATCCTGCCGTCAATACCTCATATGTATGGGATAGTCATTATCAATCATATGACATGAGTTATTACAAAGGGAAGTTATACCTGTATTTTGGAGTTACGCCTGCTTTGGTGTTTTTCTGGCCGTATGTGGCCCTCACGAGTCATTATCTCCCGGATAAGGATGCGGTCGTAATCTTTTATGCGTTGGGTTTCCTGGTTGCTGCGGGTCTGTCACGTGCGGTCTGGCGACGTTACTTTTCAGAAGTAAGTGTTTGGGTGGTTGCGCTCGGCATACTCACACTGGGTTTGGCCACTGGCATATTGGAAAATCTATCGCGCTGTGATGTTTATGAAGTTGCGCGAAGTTGTGGGTTTGCGTTTACCATGCTGGCGTTGGCGGCGATCTGGTGCGCATGGCATGCGCCGAAACGGCAAGTTCTATGGCTGCTGTTGGCCAGTCTGGCTTATGGATTGGCGATAGGGTCGCGACCCTCATTGTTGTTTGGGGTAATAATCCTTTTGCTGCCGGCGGCTCAGGCATGGCGTGCGGCGACGGAACCAGGTTCACGTCGGCGGGTTGGGTTGTTGTTAGTGGCGGCGGTCGGTCCGGTGATGCTGATTGGGTTGGGGTTAATGCTTTACAATGCCCTGCGCTTCGACAGTCCATTCGAATTTGGTTGGAACTATCAGTTGTCAAATTACCAGAATAATGCCGCCCAGCAATTCAGTCTGCATTATTTCTGGTTCACTTTTCGTTTCTATTTTTTAGAACCAATGCGATGGAGCGGTCATTTCCCCTTTTTGCAAGCTGGCCCGCCATTGCCTTCGCCATCGGGTTACACTTCGGTAGGAAACGCGTACAGTGGGATACTGAGCAACTATCCGCTGGTGTGGCTGGCCCTGTCCGCACCGTTGGTCTGGCGAGGCAGGCCGGTGAACGAGGTTTCCGTCTTACGCTGGTTTGTCGCGGCTGTATTTTTGCTTTTTGTGACTTGTGCGTTGATCCTCTGTCTTTTTTGTTCAGCCAGCAGCAGTTATGAGTTGGATTTTCTACCAGCCCTGATGCTGCTGGCCGTCATTGGTATTCTGGGTTTGGAGCGTGCACTGGCGGGTACGCCGGTCTGGCGGCGGATCGCCCGCTGGGGTTGGCGCCTGCTGCTGGCCTATACGGTTGCATTTAACATATTAGCGAGTGTAGAAGCCCATGCGACGACCAGCTGGCTCGCCGGCAATTTTCTTCTCAATCAAAGGCGAGTGGACGAGGCGGTTGAGCGTTTCCAAATGGCCCTGGCACTTGAGCCTGAATCTGCGACTTTCCACTTTGCTCTTGCCAATGCTCTCTACCGAGAAAGACGGATGGATGAATCAATTATTCAATATCAAAAAGCTTTGGCAATCAAACCGGACTTCGCAGAAGCCCATAACAATCTTGGTTATAGTCTTCTCCAGTTAGGGCGGGTGAACGAGGCAATTACTCATTTTCAAAGAGCACTGGAAATTCAGCAAAGTTACGAAGCATATTACAACCTCGGCTATGCTTTTCGTCGAAAAAGGATGGCAGCCGAAGCCATGGCCTGTTATCAAAAAGCCATCGAACTTCAGCCCCAATTTATCCCGGCACAAATAGACCTGGCCTGGATGCTGGCGACCTGGCCGGCGCCGTCGGTTCGCAATGGAAGTATGGCCGTGGCCCTGGCCGAGCAGGCCAACCAGTTCACCAAGGGAACAGACCCGCAAATTCTCCGCACTTTGGCGGCGGCTTATGCGGAAACGGAGCGATTTGGCGAAGCGGTAATGACGGCCAAAAGGGCGCTGGCATTGGCGGCGGCTCAATCCAAAACGGGGTTGACCAACGCATTGGAGACGGAGATTGGACTTTATCAAACCAATTCCCCGTGCCGTTCTACAAACAATTGAATGTTCCCCTACCGTATCAGTGACCGGATACCAACAACCCGAAGCGCGCATTCCTTTACACCTTGTCTCAAACACATAGTCTCAACCCCAACCCAGCCAGTGTCCGCCGTGCCAGGTGAGGAAGGCCAGAATCCAGGCGAGCGCGCCCATGTAAAACCATTGGAACAGCGGCCATTTCCACGAATTCGTCTCGCGCCGCACCACCGCCACCGTGCTGGCGCATTGCAGCGCGAAGACATAAAACACCATCAGCGTGACCGCCAGCAATGGCGTGTAAAGCGGCGAACCATCCGGCCGCGTTTGCATCCGCAACGTTTGTGCCAGCGCCTTCCGGCCGGATTCGGATTCGTCCGCGTTGCCAACGTTATAGACCGTGGACATCGTGCTCACGAAAACTTCGCGCGCGGCAAACGATGAAATGATCCCGATGCCCATCTTCCAATCAAATCCCAGCGGCTTGATGACCGGCTCGATGAAATGTCCCATGCGACCAGCGAAGCTGTCACGGAGTCTTTCACCGGCCAGTGCAGCCGAAGAGGGAGTGCTGGAGATTCGGGTTGTTGGGATGCTGGAGTCGCGCAAAGCTTGTTTTCCCATCACTCCATTTTCGGTTTTCGGATACGTCGCCAGAAACCACAACACGATATTGACCCCCAGAATCACCGTGCCCGCGCGCCGCAGAAACAGCCGCGAGCGGTCCCACATGTGCCGCAGCACGACGCGCAACAACGGCCGTTTGTAAGGCGGCAGTTCCATGATGAGCATCGGCGTTTCGCCCCGCAGCAGCGTTTTTTTGAACAGCCACGCCATCAGCAACGCCACGACCGTCCCCAGTAAATACATCGCCAGCATCGTCAGACCTTGTAGCTTCAGAAAGCCCAGGATTTTTTTATCGGGAATGCACGCCGCAATCAGCAGCGTATAGACCGGCAAGCGCGCGGAGCAGCTCATCAGTGGCGCGACCAGAATCGTCACCAGCCGGTCCTTCGGCGTTTCAATCGTGCGCGTGGCCATGATACCGGGAATCGCGCACGCATACGAACTCAGCATCGGTATGAAGCTTTTGCCGTGCAACCCCACCTTGCTCATCAGCCGGTCCATCAAAAACGCCGCCCGCGCCATGTAACCGGTGTCCTCCAAAAAGCCGATGAACAAAAACAACAGCAGAATTTGCGGCAGGAAAACAATCACCGCGCCGACGCCGGCAATGACGCCGTTCACCAGCAAATCATTCAAATCGCCGGGCGGAATCAATTTGCCAACGCCGACACCGGCCCGGTCCACAATGGCTTGCAGGGCGTTCATCGGAATTTTGGCGAACGTGAAAATGCTCTGGAACATCAGTGTCATCAGCCCGACGAAAATCAGCGTGCCCCAGATTTTGTGCGTGAGGATGCGGTCGAGTTTGTCGCTGAATGTTTCGCCCGGCGGCGCGAGTTCAACGGTGGCGGCCTGCTGGATTTCCGCCACCCGCGCGTAACGCCATTCAATCGGCGCGCCCCGCCAGTCAATCCGGTGCGCTTCCAGCCGCTTGCGCGCGGCAGCCACGGCATCCTGGATTTTTTGCGGATAATGCTCCTTGGACGAGGCCAGCGCCCTTTCGTTGCTGAGCAGCAGCAGCGCCTCCGCCGTCGCCTGCAACCGCCGTTCCTTGAACGTTTCGGCCAGCAAATCGGCCAGCCCCGTCGCCTCGATCCGGAACAAACCGGGCAACTGACAGAACAACTTCGGTTTTATTTCAGTTTCGCTCTGAAGCAGCGCAATAATTTTCGCGCGCAACTCCGGCACACCCGCGCCGGCGCTGGCCACAATCGGTACGACCGGCACGCCGAGTGCCGCGGAGAGTTTTTGTTCGTCAATGCGATGGCCGTTGTTCTCGGCCACGTCCACCATGTTCAACGCGATGATGGTCGGATGGCCCAGCTCGACGACTTGCGTGGTGTAATAAAGGTTTCGCTGCAGGTTCGAGGCGTCCACCACCACCACCATCAAACTCGGCGGCGGCAGTTCGGCCAGGCGATGAAGCAGCACGTCGCGCGAAATCTGCTCGTCCATCGAATTGGGGCTGAGGCTGTACGTCCCGGGCAAATCAAGCACCCGGACGTCCATACCAGCCGAGGCGCCCAACAGCCGGCCTTCCTTGCGCTCGACGGTCACGCCGGCGTAATTGCCCACCTTCGCGCGCAAACCCGTCAGGGCATTGAAGACCGTCGTCTTGCCGGAGTTCGGGTTTCCCGTCAGGACGACATAGGTCGGCACGGAAGTTTTCCCGACGGATTTTTTTTTGTCCGAGGCGGCGGCGGAATCCATGTTAGTCTTGCTCTTCGTCGGCACGGTGGAAATCGAAAAAGGTCTGGATGTCCGTCCGATGGGCAAAGCCGCGCGCACGTTTCATTTGCTCCAACTCTTCACTCGTCTCATCCCGCCAGCCGCGTTTGGCCAAGAATGAGTTGAAGAACAGAATCTCCTCATCCGTTGGCTTTCGTCCGTTACGTATGCACCACCCGAAAATTTGTTCGTCGGTGCCACCCTCCTGCACCCGTCGAACCAATCGCGGATATTCAATGCCCAAAAAACGACAAACACGCGCATCGAAGCCGGTGCCGCGATTATAATCCGCAGGCAGTTGGCCCTGTGTGTGCAATCGGATTTTATCGAGCGTCCGGCCAAAGAAAACGACGCCGCCAATTTTTTCCTCAGAACGTCGCAGACCGGGAATCTTCATACAGAATTGACGTGCGATCGCGGGTTAAGGATTCACCTTCACCAGTATCTGTTCCGCCTCGCTTTTACGGATGGTGAGGTTATAGCCGCGGACTTTGATTTCCACCGGGTCGCCCAGCGGCGCAAACCGGACCAGCTCAACCGGGGTGCCGACCAGCAAACCCATTTCCATCAGGCGCGGCCGGCATTCGGGCGGGAGTTTGATTTCGGCCACGGTCGCCGTCGTGCCCACGGCAACCGAACTGAGCGGTTGGGGAGCGGCTGCCATAAAAAATTTCAGGCGGCGGCGGATGAAGGCAACGGTTCGACCAGAATCGTTTTGGCCAGCTTTTCGCTCAAAGCGAGGCGGGCGTTGCAGACCTGACAGATGACGTTGGCTTCGCTGCTCAACAATTTCACGCGTTGTTCCTCGCCTAGCCCAAGCTCGCGCAGCCGGTCGCGCACCTCGGGCGACACGGCCAGTTCCTTGATGCAAACGGTAGTGCCGGCCTTGACCCGGCTCAGCGGACACACCGCCGGTCCGGCACACTCGCCTTCAATGACTTTATACGCTGTGACCTTTTTGTTCACTGGTAGGCAAGATAGGTTAATGTGACGGGCGTCGCAAGCGGGTTTTTGGCGTGGAATTTGCATTTTTTGTTTCCGTGCGCTGCCCGGTTCGGGCAGGATGCGGGGCGTAAATCCGGAAATCCGAATGTATCGCGAAAAAAAAATTGTCGTCGTGATGCCGGCGTATAACGCGGCGCAAACGCTGCGCCAGACTTACGACGAGGTGCGCGAACAGGGCATCGTGGACGAAATCATTCTCGTGGACGATCACAGCCACGACGACACGGTGGCGATTGCGCGCTCACTGGCAGGCCTGCGTGTGCACGTGCACGAACGCAACACCGGCTACGGCGGCAACCAGAAAACGTGCTACCAGCTTGCGCTTACAGCGGGCGCGGACATCGTCATCATGCTGCACCCGGATTATCAATACACGCCCAAGCTGATTCCGGCGATGGCTTCGATCATTGCCAATGGCCTGCATCCCTGCGTGCTGGGCAGCCGCATTTTGGGCGGCTATGCGTTGCGTGGCGGAATGCCGTATTGGAAATACGTGTCGAACCGCCTGCTCACCTTCGCCGAAAACCTTTTGCTTGGTGCGAAACTTTCGGAATATCACACCGGCTACCGGGCGTTCTCCCGCGAAATTCTGGAGACGCTCACGCTGGCCGAAAATTCCGACGACTTTGTCTTCGACAACCAGATGCTCGCGCAGATTCTCTGGCACGGGTTCACGATTGGCGAGGTAAGCTGCCCGACGAAGTATTTTCCCGAAGCGTCATCCATCAATTTCCGCCGGAGCTTGAAATACGGGTTCGGGTGTCTGGAGACGGCGCTCGCGTTCCGGCTGGCGAAGATGCGGTTGTGGAAATCAAAGCGGTTCAAGCTGCGCGGTTGAGCGCGGCGGCCAGACGGGATTTCTTGCGGTTGGCGGTGGGGCGGGGCAGCACACCGGACTTGACGGCCTTGTCAAAGGCCGAATTGACGCCCGGCAGCAATTGGGCGGCTTCAGCCTTTTTGCCGGTGGCCAGCAGCGTGCGGTAATTTTTCTCCAGGCGGCGCAGGTGTGATTTGACACTGAGATTGTGGAGACGCTTGCGCTGGCTGTTGCGCATCCGGCGTTCGGCAGACTTGGTGTTGGGCATATTTCGTTTGGCTTAAAAAGGCCGCCACAATAATCAAATCCGGCCCAATGTCAACGGCGAAAGCTGCTCGTTTCAAGGCTTTTGAGCTTGAAAAAACGGGTGTCTTTGGGCGTATTACTGGCACTGGGACTGCTGCTTTTTTGAAAAATGGCTCAAAAGAGTGATAGTGGGGAACAGTGAGTAAGCGGCTGCACATCCTGCATTTGGAAGACGAACCGGATTTTGCCGAGTTGGTCCGGTCCTTGATTCAGCAGGACAATCTGGACGGGGAGATAAAACAGGTGCGGACCCGCGCGGATTTGGAAGCGGCCTTGGACTCCGGATCGTTTGACATCATCCTGTCAGATTTCCACCTGCCGTCGTTCACCGGTTTGGAGGCGTTGGCGATTGTGAAGCAGAAGTGCCCGGACATGCCGTTCATTCTTATCTCGGGTACCATTGGCGAGCAGGCAGCGGTTGAAAGTTTGAAGGCCGGGGCGACGGATTATCTGCTCAAACAGCAGCCCGAGCGGTTGCCGTCGGCCATCCGCCGCGCCGTGCAGGAAGCCGAGGAGCGCGCCAAACTGCGCCAGGCAGAGACCGAATTGGTCCGCCGCGAAAAGTATTTCCGCACCCTTACAGAAAATTCGCTGGATGTGCTTTCCATTTTGAGCCGGCAGGGAAACTTCCTTTACGTCAGTCCTTCCATCGAGCATGTCGTGGGCTACACGTCGGAGGAATTGCGCGGGCAGAATGCCTTCGCACACGTGCATCCCGAGGATTTGCCGCGCGCGTTGGAGGCGCTCCAAGCCGCGATTGATCAACCGGAACGCCCGTTCAAAATTCAGTTGCGCTATCAAAGGAAAGACGGCGCCTGGCGGCACCTGGAGGCCGTGGGCCAAAACCGCCTCCAGGATCCGGAAATAGCCGGCATTGTGCTCAATTCCCGCGACGTGACCGACCGCTGGTGTGCGGAGGAGGAGGTACGCGCCAGTGAAAAGCAGTACCGCCTGCTTTTTCAGGGCAATCCCAACCCGATGTGGGTCTTTGACCTGGAGACGCTGGCATTTTTGGAAGTCAACGAAGCGGCGACCAAACATTACGGTTACTCGCGAGAGGAATTCCTGGCGATGACGGTTGCGGATATTCGGCCGCCGGAGAAGAACGGTGCCTCCCAAACCGTCCCGTTGAACCTCGCCGAACACGGTCCCATCTGGCGGCACCGTCGCAAGGACGGCAGTCTCATTGACGTGGAGATCATTTGGAGCCCGATTGTTTTCCATAACCATTTCGCCGCCCTGGCGATGGCCACCGATGTCACCGAACGCCGCCGCGAGGAGCATCGCAACGCGGTCTTTTCCAAACTCAGCCACCGCCTCAGTTCAGCCACGACTGCGTCCGAGGCGGCAAGGGTGATTGGCGAGGCCGCCGACGCGTTGTTCGCATGGGACGACTTCGCACTCGATTTGTATTCTGCCGAACGCGACGAGGTTTTCTCGCTGCTCAACTACGCCACCGTGGAGGGGCGGCGGGTCGAAATCCCCTCATCGCCGCAGCCTAAAACCGCCAATGCCCTCATTCGGCGTGTGGTGAAAAAGGGCGCGGAGAAATTGTCGCCGGCCGAGGAAAAGGATTCTTCCGCTTCCACCATGATCGCTCCCATTCGCAAAGGCGAGCGGGTCATCGGCATACTGTTGATTCAAAACCGCCTGGCCGGGGCCTACACGCAACGCGACCTGGAAACGCTCCAAACCCTGGCCGATCAATGCAGCGGCGCGCTGGAACGCGTCCGCGCCGAACAGGACCTCCGCGAAAGCCAGCAGCAGTTCCGCGACTTGTTTGAAAATTCGCCCGACGCGATTTTTGTGGAGGACCTGGATGGCAACGTGCTGGACGTGAACATGGCCGCCTGTGCGTTGCATGGCCTCAAGCGCGAGGAATTGATCGGTCGGAACGCCCTGAACGATTTGGTTACCCCGTCCCGCCGCGAGGAGGCACGGCGTGATTTTCAGAAACTGGTCAACGGTGAATTGTTCCGGGTGGAAGGCGAAAGCGAACGCGCCGACGGGCGCGCCGTGCCGGTGGAAATCCGCGCCAGCCGCGTGGAATACGCTGGCCAGCCCGCCTTGCTGCTGCACGTGCGCGATGTCACCGAACGCCGCACAGCGGAAGCCGCCCTGCGCAGTTCTGAAACCCTGTTCCGGTCCGTCTGGGAAAATTCTGCCGACGGAATGCAGTTGACCGATGAAAAGGGTGTCATCGTCGCGGTCAACGGCGCCTTCTGCAAACTGGTCGGCCTGAGCCAGAGCGAATTGGAGGGCAAGCCGTTCACCGTGATTTACACCGACTCCAGCGAACGGGCACAAATACTGGAGCAGTACCACGAACGTTTCGGCAAGGATGGCGTGGAGCACAAGCGGGAGCGCAACTGCAAACTCCACAACGGACACGAAGTCGTTTTTGAAATTGCCGATTCACTCGTCGAATTGCCCGGCAAACCGCTCCTGTTGCTCAGTTTGTTTCGCGATGTCACGGCCCAACGGCGTTTGGAGAACCAACTGCGCCAGTCGCAGAAGATGGAGGCCATCGGCCAGCTCGCCGGCGGGGTCGCGCACGATTTCAATAATATTCTCACCGTCGTTCATGGACACGCCTCGATGCTCATGGCATCCAATCTTGACGAAATGGCGGCGCGTTCGGCCCAGCAGATCAGCCAGGCTGCCGAACGCGCCGCCGGGCTGACGCGGCAGTTGCTCACGTTCAGCCGTCGCCAGCTCATCCAGCCCAAGCGTTTGGATATGAACAAGATCATCGGCAACATGAGCGAAATGCTGGGGCGGCTTTTGGGCGAAGACGTGGCGCTGCATCTGAATTACAGCCAATTACCCGCGATGGTTGAGGCCGATGCCGGCATGATGGAGCAGGTCCTGCTCAACCTCGCCGTCAACGCGCGCGATGCCATGCCGCGCGGCGGCCAGCTCACCGTGCACGTTGCCATCGTGGACGTGGACGAAGCCCACATGCACCGGCATCCCGAAGCGCGCGCGGGCCGTTTCGTCAGCATCAGCAAATCCGACACCGGCAGCGGCATCCCGCCCGAATATCTCCCGCGCATTTTTGAACCGTTTTTCACCACGAAGGAGGTCGGCAAAGGCACCGGCCTGGGCCTGGCCACCGTCTATGGCATTGTCAAACAGCATCAGGGCTGGATTGAAGTGGAAAGCGCCGTGGGCAAAGGCAGCACGTTTCGCATTTACATCCCTTATGTGGGCGAACAACAGCCCGAAGTGGAAAAGCCGACGGCCCCAATCACCATTCGCGGCGGCACGGAAACCATCCTGCTGGTCGAGGACGAAAAGCCGGTTCGCGAACTGGTCGCCCGCGTCCTCGAAAAGCACGGCTACAAGGTGTTGCAGGCCGCCACCGGAGTTGAGGCTGTTGGGCTCTGGCGCCAACACAAACAGGAAATCGCCCTCCTGCTCACCGACCTCGTGATGCCTGAAAACATGAATGGCCGCGAGCTTGCCCAAACCTTGTGGGCTGACCGCGCTGACCTCAAGGTCATCTTCAGTAGCGGGTATAGTGCTGACATCGTGGGCAAAGATTTCAAGCTCGAACCGGAGTTGAATTATCTGCAAAAACCCTATCAGCCGCAAACGCTCGTCGTGGCCGTGCGCCGCTGCCTAGACGGGAAACTGAATTCCGACGGCGCGCTGGAGTAATGGAATGTTGACCGCCGGCTGCGGTCACCATTTTTCGCCTTCGCAATACCTGAATGCTCCAACACTCCAACCCTCCGTCCTGCGTCGTTATTTTCCGTCTTCCATCCTCCATCCTCCATCCTCTATGCTCGCGGGCATGATTATCGCGCCTTCGCTGCTCGCTGCCGACTTTACCCGCCTCGGCAAGGAGGTCGAACGCGTCAGCCGTTCCGGCGCCGACTGGCTGCACCTGGACATCATGGACGGCCATTTCGTGCCCAACCTTTCCTTCGGCCCCAAGTTCGTCCGTGCCGTCCGTCCGCTGACCAAACTTTTCCTCGACGTGCATCTCATGTGCTCCCAACCGGAAATTCTCCTTGAGCCTTTCGCCGAAGCCGGCGCGGATGAAATCATCGTCCACGTCGAACTCGGGGAGCAGGTCACGTCGCTGTTGTGGAAAATCAAGGCGCTCGGCAAAAAAGTCGGGCTGGCCATTAATCCGCCCACAGCCATCACCGCCGTCCAGCCGCACCTCGACCAAATTGATTTGTTGCTCGTGATGACCGTCAATCCCGGCTTTGGCGGGCAGGAATTCATCCACGAAACGCTGCCGAAAATCCAGCAGGCCGAAGCGTGGCGTCGCGAAAAGAAGCTGCCGTATCGCATCGCCGTGGACGGCGGCGTAAATTTTCAGACCGCCGCCGAATGCGCGCGCGTCGGCGCGGATACATTTGTGAGCGGCACGACCTTGTTTGGCATGCACAATCTCAAAGCTGCCGTCACAAAAATGCGGAAAGCCGTCAACGCCCATGACCCGGCGCTGGCGGACCTGGCGGTTTGATTCGGGGTGAGAGCCGTCGTTTTCAGGGTGAAGTGGTAAGTTCGTCAATCAGTCCTGCCTGGCGGCAGGATGGGCAGGAACATCATTGGTGTTGATTTCATGTGGTTCTTCACCCTTAATTAAATCTCGCGTTGGCAAGTGATGCAAACCACTTTGGACGAACAATGCCATGATGAAGAAGGGCGAACATTATCGTATTCTCAAGAGCGCAGGACTGTTGGAAACGTGTTTTTTCGGCCGTGCCGATGCGTGTTCGTCCATGGTTTGACTCTGCGTTTCTGTGTGACGTTGTCTCTCCTGCGCTTAGTAGGTGAAGGCGTCTATGCCAAGCTCGTTGAGTGGCACCAATCAAATTCGGCACGGGCGAGCGGCCCGCGGCGACGGCGGATGACGACAACGCATCGTTTCACGCCGGGTTGGAAACCGGCGCTCCCAACGCTGGCGCGGCGCCGCGGATTTCAATTTCGCCGAATTCTTCGCCTTGTGCGCAGATGAGTTGTTTGAGGCGGATCAATTCGAGCAGCGCGAGAAAGGTGCAGACGACTTCGGACCGGCTCGCGGCGGTCTCGAACAATTCCGAGAAACGCACGCCGCCGCGTTCGGCCAGCACGCGCAGGATGAATTCGATTTTTTCGCTGACCGTCCATTTGTCCTCGAAAATGGCACTGCCGCCTTCGCGCCGGCCGAACCGTTTAAGAACGGAATTGACGGCATTGAGCAGGTCGAATATCGAAACGTCCGGTTTCGGCGGCGGCGCAGCGCTTTCCAATTCCAGTTTGCCGGGCAGGTGCGGGAAAATGTTTTCCTGACGGGCTTCGAGCGTTTGCAATTGCGCGGCGGCGTCCTTGAATTTCTTGTATTCGACGAGTTGGCGGATGAGTTCCCAGCGCGGGTCTTCGCCTTCCTCCTCGCCTTCGACGGCGACCTGCTGGTCGGCGGGCAGTAGTTCGCGGCTCTTGATATACATGAGCGTGGAAGCCATAACGAGGAATTCGCCGGCCACCTCGAGGTCGAACTCGCGCATGAGGTCAATGTATTCGATGAACTGCGTGGCCAGCTTGGTGAGGTTGACCTCGTAGATGTCCACCTCCTCCTTTTTGATGAGATAAAGGAGCAAATCGAGCGGGCCTTCAAAGACCTCAAATTGAACTTTGTATTCCGCCATGCGCGTCAGCCGATGGAAAAATTCTAAGACGGTCGGGCCGGGTTTGCAACGTGCAAACGGATGGGCGGCGGTTGCCACTCGCTGTAGTGGGCGCTGCTTGTCGCGCCGTCGCCAAGCGAAGGCTGATCCTCAGCGCACTGTCGGCCGACGCTACAGTTCAAACTGACCCACTACCAACGGACGAGCAACATTCGGATTTGCTGTGGCTCGAATGAATCGGCGCACAGCGCCGACACAACAACCCAAACTAAGACAACACCAACGGACGGGCGGAATTTGAAAACCGGCGGCACTTTAAGCTTTGAACTCCGCGTCGGGGATTTAGATTGGTTGCGTGACGGTTCTCGAAGCGATTCAGAAGAGCACAGATTTTCTGGCAAAAAAAGGCGTCGAATCGCCGCGCCTGCAAACCGAGCTGCTGCTCGCGCATCTGCTCAAGCTGCCGCGCATGAAATTGTATCTGAACTTCGAGCGCATTCTGACGCCCGCGGAAACGGATACCTTGCGCGAACGGGTTAAACGCCGAGGCCAGCGTGAACCGCTCCAGCACATCACCGGCTCGACTTCGTTTTGCGGACTGGAAATCGCCGTGAACCGCCATGCGCTCGTGCCGCGCCCGGAAACGGAATTGCTCGCGGAGCTGGGATGGCAGTTTCTTAATTGGGAGGGTCGCCGTGTCGGCGACCCAAATTCAGGGACGGCGACACGCCGTCCCTCCCAGGTTGATATTCCAACCGCCCTCGACTTGGGCACCGGCACCGGCTGCATTGCCATTGCGCTGGCTGTGAAATGCCCGGCGGCAAAAATCGTGGCGACAGATATTTCTGCGGATGCACTGGCGTTGGCGATGCGAAACGCGGTGCGGAACGGCGTCGCGGAACGGATTGAATTTTTGCAGGGCGATGGGCTTGCGGCGCTGCAAAACGTGGGACAGGCATCTTGCCTGTCTCTATCTGATGAAAAAAAAACAGGGACAGGCGGGACGCCTGTCCTACGTTTCGATTTGATCATCAGTAATCCGCCGTACATTCCATCCGCGGAAATCGCGACGCTCGAGCCCGAGGTGCGCGACTTCGATCCGCGCGGCGCACTGGACGGCGGCGCGGACGGCCTCGATTATTATCGTTTGCTGGCGTCACAGGCGCCGGCGTTTCTGAAACCGGGCGGAAAAGTCATGCTGGAATTGGGCGACGGCCAGGCCGAGGCGGTTCGGAAAATTTTTGAAACGGAAAAGTGGGTTGTCGAAGCGGTGAAGGAAGATTACAGTCACCGGCCAAGAATATTGATTGCACACTGAAAAGAGTTTTTAACCACGGATGAATACGGATAAACACGGATTTGCCCTCACCCGGCCTGCGGCCACCCTCTCCTATCCGATGGGAGAGGGACAGTGTGTGGGCTTTGTTCGCTTTTCATCTGTGTCCATCTGTGTTTATCCGTGGTTATGATTTAATTCTACATGGAAAGTTTTTTGATCAAGGGCAGCGTGCCGTTGCACGGCGAAGTGGCCATCAGTGGCAGCAAAAACGCGGCGTTGCCCATCATGGCGGCGACCCTGCTCACCGATGAGCCGTGCGTCATCCGCCGCGTGCCGGACCTGAGCGATACGCGGTTCATGGCGCGGATTCTGGAATCGCTCGGCGCACAGGTGAAATTTGAGCGCGGAGCGCTGACGGTCCGGGCGCAAAAAATCCGCGGCTATGCCGATTACGATCTTGTCCGTCAAATGCGCGGCTCGATTTGCATCACGGGGCCGCTGCTGGCGCGGTTGAAAAAGGCGCGGGTGTCATTGCCGGGCGGCTGCGTCATCGGCGCGCGGCCCATCAATCTCCACTTGAAAGGTTTTGAGGCGCTCGGCGCGAAAATTGGAATTAAAGGCGGCTATGTTGACGCGACGGCGAAAAAATTGATCGGCGCGACAATGTTTCTGGGCGGGCGCGCCGGTTCAACCGTGCTCGGCACGGACAATGTAATGATGGCGGCAACGCTGGCCGAGGGCGTGACGGTGATCGAGAGCGCGGCGTGCGAGCCGGAGGTGGTGGATTTGGCGAAATTTTTAAATGCGATGGGAGCGAAAATATCAGGCGCGGGCAGCCCGACCATCACCGTCACCGGCGTAAAAAAATTGCACGGCGCGGAACACGAAGTCATTCCCGACCGGATTGAAGCGGCGACTTACACCATCGCCGCCGCGGCGACGAACGGCGAAGTGACGTTGAAAGGCGCGCGGGCCGACCATCTGCGCGCCGTGATTGACAAATTGAATGAAACCGGGGTGGCGGTTGAGCGGCGCGGCGTGAATCTGGTGGTTCGCCGCCACAGCCGGCTCACGGCGGTGGACGCGACGACGCTGCCGTATCCGGGTTTCCCGACGGACGTGCAGGCGCAGATGATGTCGCTGCTCACGCTCGCACCCGGCATCAGCATCATCACCGAACGGATTTTTGAGTCGCGCTTCATGCACGTGAGCGAATTGGCGCGGCTTGGCGCGGACATTGAAATCGAAGGGCCGAGCGCGATTGTGAAAGGCGGACGGCCGTTGAGCGGCGCACCGGTGATGGCGAGCGATTTGCGCGCCTCGGCGGCGCTGGTAATTGCCGGTCTGGCGGCGAAAGGCACGACGCAGGTGAACCGCATTTATCATCTGGACCGCGGTTACGAGCACATGGACGTGAAGCTGCGAAAACTCGGCGCGCGAATTCAGCGCGTCGAAGAAAAATAATTCGGAGGGACGAGTTACACGAATCCCGATTTTTCGTTGATGGAAAGTGGACTCGCATAGCTCGTCCCTCCGATGGATGGGGTAGCGCGGACAAGCTGTCCGCGCCCCCATGTTTTCCCTACAAAACCCAAAAGGCGTGGCGAGAAGCCGTTTGCGCGGGCGCGAAAATACTCTCGCCCGTGCAAACGGCCTCCCGCACACGCCCGTCTTCGCGGACAAACCGCTTCGACGCGGCAGGCCGGTGTCCCCACTTCAAGTTGATGCAGTTGCATCAACGTTTCGTCCTGGTGTGACGGTTTCATGCGGCGATCAGTTCACGGCTGCTCGCGAAGATGCGCGCTTGGCGTTCGGCTTGGCGGACGGCAGCCCGGGTTTTTTCCTCGAACAACACCGGAAACACCAGCAAGGGATAAAATGTCACCCATGCCAGTGCCGCCGCCTCGTTGGCTGCGTGCCGCAGCGGAGTATTCAACTCCGGTTCGGTGGTGCTGGCCAATTGCGCCGCCAGCAGCCGGTTTTTGAGCCGTTCAAGTTCGGTTTCCTGAAGCGCGCGAAACGGAGCGGGCGGGGTGGGCCGCAGCTCGAAGCGCGTCTCGGGGTCGAACTCGGTCGGCACCCGTTTATGGTATTGGTTCATGTTTTTGCCTTTCGTTTTTTGGTTTTGGTCTAACAAACAGAAAACCCGCGATTGACGGGCAATCGCGGGTTTTCTGAAATCTGTTGGTTTTGAACTTACAATTTCGTTCCCACGATGCCCAAACGACGGGAGTCGCGCTGCCAAATGGCCGTGCCACCGGCGACGGGCGCGTGCTTCAGTGTTTTCGCAAACGTGGTTTTCATATTCTACCGGCGGAAAGAAACACCATTATGTTGCATTTGTCAAAGATTTTTAGCCTTGAAAAACGTCCCTTTTCAAGGCTTGTCGGCGGGGCGGACGGTGGTAAATTGAGCCAAGCATGAGCGACACACCATTACGCATGGTCACGTGTCCGGGGTGCGACGCGAAGGTATTCATTCCGAGCGACCTTCCGCCGCTGGCCACCGAACCGTGCAAGAAGTGCGGGCATGCCATCATGATGCCGATGCAACTGCGGCAATTCGAGCTGCGCAGCAAAATCGGGTCAGGCGGCATGGGGACGGTCTATCGCGCCTGGGACACGACGCTGGAGCGGATGGTGGCGGTAAAATTGATGAAGAAGGACTTGCTACAAGACATAAAGGCGTTGGAAAGTTTTGCCCGGGAGGCGCGTGCGTGCGCGCGGCTCAATCACACGAACATCATCCACCTTTACACGTTTGAAGTAACGGAGGACCAGCGCTACCTCGTGATGGAGCTGGCCGACCGCGGCAGTCTGGATGCGCGCATCGAAAAATTGCATGTGTTGCCGGAACTGGACGTGCTCGACGTCGGCATCAAAATCGCCTCTGCGCTCGACATGGCGCTCAAATACGATTTGCTCCATCGCGACATCAAGCCCGGCAACATTTTGTTCAATGCCGACCACGAGCCAAAGCTCGTTGACTTCGGCCTGGCGCGCAAAACCGACGCGGAACAGGACGCCGAGGACATTACCTGGGGCACGCCGTATTATGTCGCACCGGAGAAAATCAAACGCGAGCCGGAAACGTTTTTGTCCGACATGTACAGTCTTGGCGGGACACTGTATCACGCCCTGACCGGCCACGTGCCGTTTGATGCGCCCACGGTGGATGAGGTGGTCGTGGCCCAGGTGCAGGAGCCGCTCACGCCGCCGAACCTAGTCGTGCCGGAAGTCACGCAGGCCACCAGCGACGCGCTGGTGCGCGCGATGGCAAAAAATCCGGCGGACCGTTTTCTCAGCTATGACGAATTCATCATGGCGCTCACGGCATCGCGCAGCCAATTGCTGGTGCAACAATCCCAGACGCCGCAAACCAAGCCCAAGAGCCTGACCAGTTGGTGGAAACGGGGATAAAAAGAAGGCGGGCGTTGCCGCCCGCCGTGAATAATATCCGTGATTTCGGACTATGGTTTCGATTCGCCAGCCGGTTTCTTTCCGACATTAATCGTCGTGGCGGTGAACTTGTCGTCGGTTTTCTTGTAGGCGCCGCCAACCTTGTCGCCCACGGCGATGTCGCTCAAAATCGCCGGCTTGCCGTCCTTGGTGATTTTGGTGTCGGACGTGACCTCGAAGGTGCGCTTGGCGACCGTCAACGTCATCGCCTTGGCGTCCACGGCGCTGACCGTGCCGCGGAAGACAAGACCTTCATGTTTTTTGGGCTTGGCGGGTTCGGTTTGAGCGGGAGCCGCCGGAGGGTTGGTGCTGTTGTCCTGCGCGCGGGAAAGCATGGGCGCAGCGATGATGGCCGTTGCGAAGAGACTCAGAGTCAGTCTGGCAATTTGTTTTTTCATAATAAGGTTGATGATTGGTTGTTTTTACGAAAGACGTAACAGGGTGGGCGGTGGTCCCGGCGGAAGCAAGACAATTCTACCACGCGCCTTCGGTGAGCAATTCCACGGTGCCGCGCGCCAAATCTTCCGCGAGCAACGGCAGGGACTGGCGTTCGGCATCGGCCAAATCCGTGCCGACGTGGACGAGGGTGTACCCGTTCACGTCTTTGTCGAGCAGGAGTCTGCCGGTGCTGCGTTCGCGCGCCGTGACGTGGGCGGTGACGCCGACGCGATAATTTTCCGCGGTCGCAACATCAGTGTTCAAATAACTCAAGCCTTCGCGATGGTAGCGCGTGATGACGCCGGTGACGACAATGTCGCCCTCGCCATGCGCGGCGAGATGATAAGTGCCGTCGGTTTGCAGTCGTTCGCGCAGCGCCTGGGTCACGGCGTCGCCGAGCCGTGGCTGCAACGTCTGGTTGTTGAACGGAAGGACTTCAATGGATTTTTCACCCCCGGCACGGGTGTCGGGGTTGACGGGGCCGAGGTGATATCCGGCGCAACCAGCCAGCAGCGCCGCCGTCGCGCAGGTCAAAAAAAAATTCAGCGCGCGCATTTCAACCGGCCGGAGTTTGTAGGCGCGGTTTGAGCGACTCGATTCGCTGGCGCGCATGCGCGGCGTAGCGCGAGTTCGGATCGAGCTGCAGCACTTCGTTGTAATAAACCACCGCGCCCGCCCACTTCTTGCTTTTCTCGTAAAATTGCGCGATTTCAAAATTGCCGCGCACCTGCTCGGCCTTGAGCTTGGTGATGGCCCATTGCGCCCGTGGCACGCGCTTGTCGCCAGGGAAGAATGTGACGAAATCCGTGTAAGCCGCGATGGCGTGGCTGGCGGTGCTTTGGTCGTATTCGGCGGTGACAGCCTGTTTTTGATACGTGATGCCTTGGCGATAGAGCGCATCGGCGACAATCACCGGCTGGTCATGGTAGCGGTCGGCGGCGGTTTCGTAAGCCTTTACCGCCTCGGTGTAATCCATCTGCTTTTCACGCGCGGCGCCGATGCGCAATTGCGCATGCGGAGCCACATCGCTGTAAGGGCCGTTGTTCACGATTTTATCAAACATCTTGGCCGTTTGATCCATTGAGGTGTAAAGCGGGATGTAACCCCATAACTTGAACCATTGGCCGTGGAGAAAACGACTGGCAATGGCGTATTGCCGCCACAACACCTCATTGTATTCCGTGCTCTTGGGGTATTTTGAGATGATGTTCTGGTAGGCATTGAAGGCGGCTTCGTCCTTGCCGGTGGCTTCGAGGCAGCGCCCGACGAGGTATTGAGCGCGGGGGGCGTAATCGGACAGCGGCCACACGCGCAGGACGCGATGCGCCGCCCGCAGCGCGACGTTGTAGTCACGATGGGTGAAAGCCGCTTCAGCCACCTCCAACTGATCTTTGGCGCGGCTGCGCTGCCACTTCGCATTTTCGCCGTAAGGTTCGTAATACCAACCCTCGCCCGGCACATAAACCAACGGCGCAGGTAAACGGAATGGCAGCAACACCACGCCCGCAACCAGCAAGATCCCAAACACTAACCGGCGGTTCATGCGGCGACAGTAATGACCCCCAACCGGCAAGTCAAGACACGCAGGAGGAAAATCACCCCCGGTAAACCACCAGCACGCCAAAATCCATCAGTATCTTTTGTGCGCCGACGTCAACGTGTTCGTAACTGAAGGCGTGAATGCCGATGATATTGGCCTCGCCGAGCTCGCTCAAAAATCCCGTGACCCGTTCGTCAAACTTGTCGTGGCCGGCTTCGACGCACTGCGCGTGACGAATCGTGTGAATCCGGATTTTTTTGTCCAAGTCCTTGGCCACGGCTTCCAAAGGCAGTTTTGGTTTTTTAAGCAGGGATTCGGCCGGCTTGTCGCGCACGGGCACTTTGAGATGCATTTCCACTTTGGCGGCGGCGGATGAGGCGATGGGATTGTGGGTGAGCAAGCCGGTATCTGATGACGGGGCCGGCGGCGCTTCGGGCGGTTTTTCCGGGATCATGATTTTTGCATCGCACGTCGGACATCTGATTTCCGAGCCGGCACCCTCGCCATCCACGCTCAGTTCCTGCTCGCAATGTGGACAGTTGAAAATGATTTCCATACGTCGCTCCGGGTTGACTGTAGATTGATGTTAAACTCGCGCCGCCCCGCAAACCAGAAAAAAATCACAGCGAATTACTCCCACTCGATCGTCCCCGGCGGCTTGCTCGTGATGTCGAAGACGCAACGATTCACGCCTTTCACTTCATTGATGATGCGGTTGGCGACTTTCTCCATCAAATTATACGGCAACCGGACCCAATCCGCCGTCATGCCGTCCTGCGATTCAACCGCGCGGATGGCAATCGTGTAGTCGTAAGTCCGCTCGTCGCCCATCACCCCCACGCTGCGCACGGGTAGCAGCACGGCGAAACTCTGCCAGATTTTGTAATACCAGCCGCTGTGCTTCATTTCCTGGAGGACAATGGCGTCTGCGTTGCGCAGGATTTCCAGCCGCGCTGGCGTGACCTCGCCCAAAATCCGCACGGCCAGGCCCGGTCCGGGGAACGGCTGGCGGAAGACGATTTCCTTCGGCAAACCCAGTTCGAGTCCGAGCTGGCGCACTTCGTCCTTGAACAGCCGTTTCAGCGGTTCAACGAGCTGAAGCTTCATTTTTTTCGGCAAACCGCCGACGTTGTGGTGGCTTTTGATGAGCGCGGCGGGATTGCCGCCAATCGGCACGGACTCAATCACATCGGGATACAGCGTGCCCTGGGCAAGAAATTTTGCCTTGCCGGCGCGCTTCGTCGCCGCGTCAAAAACCTCGATGAACGTCTGGCCGATGATTTTGCGTTTGCGCTCCGGATCGGTCACGCCTTTGAGCCGCTTTAAAAACAGTTTCGCGGCGTTCTCATATTGCAATCGGACGTGGAAATGACGTCCAAAAACCTTCCGCACGGTCCCGGCTTCGCGTCCGCGCAGCAGGCCGTTGTTGACGAAGATGCAGGTGAGCTGGCCGCCGATGGCCCGGTGAAGCAAGGCCGCCGCCACGCTCGAATCCACGCCCCCGCTCAAACCCAGAATGACGCGTTCCCCGCCAACCTGCGCGCGGATTTCTCCGACGGCCTGCTCGATGTAGTTCCGCATGGTCCAATTCCGGCCGCAACGGCAAATGCCGTGGACGAAGTTGGCAATGATTTCCCGGCCGCGCGGCGTATGGACGACTTCCGGATGGAATTGCAGACCGAAGAATTTCCGCGCGCGGTTTTCGATGGCGGCGTATTCGGAATTTTCCGTAACGGCGGCGGACCTGAAACCGCGGGGCAGCCGGGTGAGCTTGTCACCGTGCGAGTTCCAGACCTGAAACGTTTTCGGGAGATTCGCAAACAACGGGCAGAACCGGTCCCGGACCCGGAGCGTGCCCTTGCCGTATTCGCGTTTTTGGCCTTTCTCGACCTTGCCGCCGAGGAACTGCGCGAGCAATTGCACGCCGTAGCAGACGCCGAGCACGGGCACGCCGAGGGCAAAGATTTTTTTGTCCGGCAACGGCGCGTTCCGGGCATACACGCTGGACGGGCCGCCGGACAGGATGAGGCCCCGGGGTTTCAGCGCGGCGATTTCCCCGGCCGGCGCGTCGTAGCGCACGATTTGCGAATATACGCTGCATTCGCGGACGCGTCGCGCAATGACCTGCGTGTATTGCGAGCCGAAATCAAGGATGACAATTTGCTCGTTCACGAAATCAAAAACCGAAACGCACTCTTTGCCTGCGCCGGATGGTTTTGGCGAGCGAAAAATGTTTTCACCCGGACGGGATTCGGTTAGAAAGAATTGACATGGCCGCTCCGACATGGCGCTTCGACAAAGAGACGTTGAGTAAAATCCGGCAGTGGTGTGCACTTCATCCCCATTGGACACTCACGTTCGTTGTCCTGGCCGCACTCGTCCCGTTTTTGGCCAAGCCGTTCAACATTGATGAACCGCTTTTTCTTTGGGCTGCCCGCCAAATCCAGGTGCATCCCGCCAATCCTTACGGTTTTAATGTCAATTGGTATGGAACAGCGATGCCGATGTCGGTTGTAACGAAAAACCCGCCTTTGACCTGTTATTATCTGGCGCTGGCGGCAAAAATTTTCGGCTGGAACGAAACGGGATTGCACGCTGCTTTTCTGCTGCCTGCCTTGGCAGCAATCTTGGGAACCTACCGGCTGGCGCGCCGTTTGTGCGCGTGGCCTTTGCTGGCATCGCTCGTCACCCTATTCACGCCAGTTTTTCTGATTTCGGCCACGACGGTGATGTGCGACTTGTTAATGCTCGCGTTCTGGGTATGGGCGGTGGCGATGTGGCTGGAGGGGATGGAACAAAATCTTTCCTGGAAATTGACCACGGCCGGGCTGTTGATTGGACTGGCAGCGCTCACCAAATACTACGGCGCCTGCCTCGTTCTGCTGCTGGCGGCTTACAGTTTGATTGACAAACGCCGTCTCGGCTGCTGGGCCATCCGTCTGCTGATACCGCTGGCGATGCTCTACGTTTATCAGTTGGCCACCGTGCTGCTTTACGGGCACGCCTTGTTTGCCAGCGCAACCAATTACGTCACGTCAATGAAGGGATTTTACGAATCCTCGCAAACGGCCGCCGCCGTGGCCGGGCTGACTTTCACCGGCGGGTGCCTGGCCGTAGCGTTCTTTTTCGCGCCGCTGCTGTGGCGGACGCGTCTGATGGCAGTTTTTGCGGCGGTCGTGGTTTCGCTTTCTGTCATGGTTCTCGTCGTTGGAACGGTCACGAGGAAATACGATCCGTTGCAAAGCGTAACCGGGCCATTCATGGAAATCCAGATCGTCTTCTGGGCAATTGGCGGTGCCTGGGTATTGGCGCTGACGCTGGCGGACGTTTGGGTCCGGCGTGACGCCCATTCGTGGCTGCTGGGGTTGTGGGTATTTGGAACTTTTCTGTTCGCGGCGTTTTTCAACTGGATCACCAGCGGACGCTCGCTCCTGCCCTTGGCGCCGGCGGTGGGGATATTGCTCGTGCGGCAACTGGAACGAAATGTTTTGGCCGGCCGCAAATGCTGGCCGTTCGGTGTAATCATCAGTTTCGCTGCGGGCGCGGCGCTGGCCCTGCTGACGGCACGCGCGGATTTTCAACTCGCCGACGCCGTCCGCCAAAGCGCCCGGCAGGTCTGGGCCAAATACGGCCAGACAACGAAGCCGTTGTGGTTTGAGGGGCATTGGGGATTTCAATACTATCTGGAGGCGCAGGGTGCGTTGGCACTGGACTTAAATCGTTCCGTGGTCAATCCCGGCGATCATCTCGCCATTCCCCGCAACAATTCCAATGTCATTCTTCCGGACCCCAAAAAAGTCACACCGCGCGAATTCCTGACGGTGCCCGGCCCGACTTGGTTGGCGACTTGGAATCAAACCATCGGAGCGGGTTTTTATGCGTCGGTTTGGGGGCCGCTGCCATTTACCTTTGGCCGGGTGCCGCCGGAGGGCGTGGCCGTGTGTGACTTTAGGTCGCTGACGCCGGCGCCGGCGCAAAACCCAAAGTGATTGTCCCTCGTTCAAGCCTCGTTGCCATGAAGCCCGGATCCGGAAGGACGAGGCCTTGCGGCAGGTGAAGTGAACAACTTTGCATTGCTGCAAACGAGGGATACCATTATAGGTTGAACGTGAATGCATTTGCGCAAAATGGCGGCATTCAAGTGGACGGCTTTCGAGGAGTTTGCCGCGTCCCTTGTCCGCCCAGAACGGGCTTTTCGCTCCTCGAACTGCTCATCACGCTGACGTTGATGGTCATTATGGCAACGATGATGTGGGGGTTCGGTTCTGCCAGCCGTCAACGCGCCGAAAAGAGGGCCTGTCAGCAAAATCTTTCGAAAATTTATCTGGCGATGCAAATTTATGCCAACGACTTCGGCGAAAAATTCCCGGAAACGAATGCGGCACGGACTTCGGAAGAAGCGCTGTACATGCTGGTGCCGCGTTACACGGTGGACACGTCCATTTTCATCTGTCCGGGCGGCCGGGATTCGGCCCTGCCTGCGGGCGAATCGTTTCGCAAGCGCAAGATCAGCTATGCCTATTACATGGGCGCGCATTTGAACGACGCGCAGGCAGCGTTGATGTCCGATCGGCAGGTGAACACGCTGCCAAAGAACGCCGGTGATTCCGCCTTTTCCACCACGGGCAAGCCGCCGGGCAACAATCATCACAAATACGGCGGGAATTTTCTTTTTTGCGATGGGCACATGGAAATGACCCCGCCGCGCATTCCCTTTTCCCTCGCCATCACCCAGGGCGTCGTGTTACTGAACCCTAAACCCTAGGCGTGCCATGAAAATCCAGTGCGCGTGCGGCGCGAAATATGCCTTCGACGTCACGCCGGAAATGGCGGAGCAGCCGGTGCGGTTTGTTTGTCAGAACTGCGGGGCGGACTACTCCGAATTCGTCAACGGTCTGATCCGGCAGGAGCTTGGCCTGGCCGCGCCGGCCGATGCGCCGCCACCCTCGGCCCCGGTCGCCGAGGTGCTGCTACCGCCTCCTCCGGTTCCCGAGGCGCCACCACTGCCCCCTCCGATTTTCGTCGCGACACCGCGGCTGCGCGTTGCGTCACCGGCGCAACCTGCCGGTCAAACTGCCGAAACAGAAGCCGGTTCCGACGCGCCGCAATTCTGCCTCAAGCACAAAGGCGAGATTTGTATGGAACGCTGCGTGGTCTGCCAGAAACCGATTTGCCCGAAGTGCATGGAACTGTTCGGCTACGTTTGCTCGCCACTGTGCAAGGCCAGGGCCGAGGCGAAGAAAATCAAGGTTCCCGTCTATGCCGGACAGAAAACGGTGGTCGAAGCGCAATTCTGGCGGAAAGCCGGCAGGATTTCCTGGGCGATTGCCGCCATGGTGGCTGCTTTGCTGGGCTTTTGGTTTTGGTATGCGTGGTTTGGGTCGGTTCCCCACCCCATCTTTTCCGTTCGCTTCACGGAAAAGGCTTATTCCGGCCAATCCCAACTCTGCGGAATAAACCAGATTGTTTTCCTCCACGGCGGCACTTTGGCGCGCTACGACATCAAGTCAAAAAAAGAAATCTGGTCGCGTCAGTTGATTGACCGGCAGCAAATCGAGGATGCGGTCGCCAGGGAAAAAGCGGCTTTGCAGGCGGCGGAAGCCCGCGAACGGGGTGAAGCTCCCGGCAAAACCCTGCCCGTGCCGGAAGAAGACGCCGTCCAGTCTGCCATGCGCTGGGCGGAGGCGGGATTACAGTTGCAGGTTGTCGGCTCGAACGTCTGGGTCAGCGCGCGGGGCAAACTCACGCAGTATGACTGGAACACCGGCAAGGTGTTGCAGGAAGTCCCGTACGCGGGCGGGTTCGGGGATATGGCTTCGCGGGGCGGCGAGCTGCAGACGATGGCTGAAAGTGAAAACGGACGGCAACTCATCACGCATATCAATCTGGCAAACGGCGAGGTGCGCACGGAGGAAATCGGCCCGCTTGGGACAAACGCGATCGTAGCGGCGCGGAGCGCGCCCGGCACGACGCTTATGGCTTCAACCGGCGGCGCACGCGGTTCGCCGGCCGCCGGTCTGCCGCTGAAGCCGGGAGCCGACGCCGGGAAACCGCTGGACGCGGGGAAAGTCGCCGAGCAGGCACAAAGGTTGCCATTGCCCGCCAGGATTGCCCTGCCTGCGTTGTTGGCCAACACCATGCACCAGGAACGCATCATGCAGGAAGCCAGCGATCAATCTGAGTATGCGCGTTCCCAGTCACCGTCTGGAGCGCTGGCGTCCCGGATGGCCGACCGCGTTTCACTCATACCCAGCAAATATGGCAACCTCCAGTTCACCGTGCGATTGCTGGAAGAAAAGATTGTCTCGCGCGAGGCCATGAAGGCCCCGCCGGCAAAATCCACGCTCAACAGCGGCGATTTGAATGTCACCAGGACGGCCGATGTCGCCAACGAAGTTCTCAACGAGATGCAACGCAACCGCGGCGGTGATACGGTGGAGGAAGACGAAAGCCGCTATCAAGTCACTATTCATTCCCCCGATTCGACCGAGGCTGCGGATTGGACCGGTGAGGTCGTCGGACCACCCGCCCTGTTTTCCTTGAAAACCGTACTGTGGCAGGCCTCGCTCGCCTACAGCGTCCCAGCCGGCACCGGCGTTATGAACTTTGGAGGCGATTTTGCCGGGGAAAACTCGCAATATGGCGAGGGCCCGTGTGTCGAGCGCGGCGACACGCTCTTGGTTTTTGATCAGGCGATGCTCACGGCGTTTGATCTGGCAACGGGCAACGTGCGCTGGCGTTTGCCGTCGGTTGGCATCGCCGGTTTGTTTTTCGATGACAAGGGAATGCTCTACGTGAACAGCACCACCGCCAGCCCGGAAAACATCAAGTACTCAAGGCAGATTGACATCAGCCAGAAAACGGACACCGTTTTTTTGAAGGTTGATCCCAGGACCGGCAAGACATTGTGGAGCGTGCAACCGGGCACCCCCATTTCCTATCTGTCGGGTAACGCGGTCCGGTGGGGTGACCCTGGCGAGGAAGACAATGGGATGGCCGCGCTCGCCGGGATAACCCCCGGTTCAGCCTATCTCCGCATCCGGCGGATTAGTCCGAGTGACGGACGGATTCTCTGGGATTACCAACAGGAACGCGCGCCACTCTTTTTCCAGTTCCACGGGAACATGATTGAACTCGTCTTCAAAAAAGAAGTGCAGGTGCTGAAATTCTTGTCGCTTTGAGAAAGTAAAATAATGCAACATGCGGGACTGACCCGAATGGCCCTTAGTTAAGGTCACGATAATTACGGGGTCTACCTTTCCAGTAGCGGCTGCGGTGCGAGATTTCGATGAACCGTCGTCGTGGTTGATTGAGCAACGGATAAGCTTTGGGCCGGCGTTTGACGGCGCGCGGTTCGCGCCGATTGGGTCTGAGGGGCACCAAGTCCCGGGCCAAGTTGAGCAACAGATCTTCCCACAATGCTCGCCGCAGTCTTCGATTGGGCGCCTGAGCCATGGCGGCGCTGTACTGCCGGAGAGCATCGAGACTTCCCTTGAAACTGATCCGCTCCAACGGCACCTGGTAACGGGCCACCCCTTCGGCCATCACACAACGGACCAGATTGTGGGCGACCAGATACGCCAGCAGTTCCTTCTCGGCCATTTCCGGCGACTGACAACGCAACGCTTCCATGCCCATCGTGGTTTTGAGATCGCGGAAGCATAACTCCAACGACCAGCGTCGGCCGTACAAGGCGATGATCTGCCGGGCGGGATAGCGCTGAGGATCCAACAAGGTCGTTACCAGGGTGACGCGGCGGTTGCGAAAGCCGCGAATGGTCGCGGTGAAGCGGAGTATCCGCACGAGGATTTGGGCGGGCATCTGTTGCCATTGTTGGGCGGTCGACAAGCCTGACTGCTCGTAGCCTTTGGTCCAGACAAACAGGCCATCGCCTTTGGCCAGTCGTTGGGCTTTGCGGAAGTCCACTTTGCGCTGGTGGTGCAGGCGGGCGACCACATCCACGCCCCGCCGCGGCAATTGCGCCAAAGTGCTGTACTCTCCGAAAGCACGGTCGCCGAGGATGATGTCCCCGGTGCGCAACGAGTGCCACAAACGCCGGAACAGGCGCAGATCGTGGCTGCGCAGTCCATCCATCATGACCTTGAGAATGGCTCCACTGTTCAGGGACAGCAGCGCCACAAAGCGGATCACCGGAAAGCCGCAACCGGGTTTCTGACGGGTCGGCTGCGGATAACGTTTTTGGTTTCGGGGAGTATCGGGCAATTGGATCGTGGAGCCATCAACCACTTTGACGGGGCGACCGCACAGTTGGCCGTCCGAGCCGATGCGGTGCTCGGCGGCTTGGGCGGTGGCGCTCAGGGCTTTTTGCAGGCGCTCCTTGGGTAAACGCTGGCGGGCTTGGATATAGGCCGAGTCGCCCTCATCGACCGGTGCGCGGCCCTGTAGGCGCAACAGTGCCTGGACTTGGCGGACGACCTCGCGGCAGGAGGTTTTGGGTTTGAGCAGTTGCCAGACGAAGCATTCGAAGGTCAGGCGCAGGTTGAAGACGCGGTCGCGGCTGTTGGGGCCGTCCTCCTCGGCCGAGAGCAGCGGCGCGGGCAGAAAATCGCGCAGGTGTTGCTGGAGCTGGGCCAGGGTGGTCTGGCGGAGGCGTTGGGTGGTGCGGCGGCCCAAAGGGGCCAGCCGGGAACGCAAACAAGGGAAATAGGGAGTAGGCATAATAAGTATATATACTTACTACATTGACAGGCCCGTGGTTTCAAGGTTTAATGAGGCAATGAAAACTGCCGCCAGCCTCCCTCCGCCCTATCGCCAACTCCAGCGGCAGTTGGCCCGGCTGGGTTATGTCAGCCAGGGCAGTGTGTTTGAACGCGTCCCGGGCCAACAAGGCAGCCGCTATGTCTGGACGCGCAAAGTGCAGGCCAAGACCGTCACAGTCGCTTTATCCCAGGAGCAGTATCATTGGCTCAAGCAAGCGGTGGCCAACCAACGAGAACTGGAGCGCATCGTTCAGCAGATGCAAAGGCTTTCCCGTCAAATCCTCTTTGAAAAGGTGCCCGGCGTGGTTCGCCGCAAACGCTTGACCAAGAAAGTTTTAGGCCTTATCTAAGGGCCATTCGGGACTGACCCCTTTATTTATGCAACGCAACCGCGGCGGCAACACGGTGGAGGAAGACGAAAGCCGCTATCAAGTCACTATTCATTCCCCCGATTCGACCGAGGCTGCGGATTGGACCGGTGAGGTCGTCGGACCACCCGCCCTGTTTTCCTTGAAAACCGT
>JBEKHY010000031.1:0-33482 GCA_050012035.1 Verrucomicrobiota bacterium
GCGGCGATCTGGGGAGCATTGCATGAGCCGAAGCGGCGAGTTTGGTGGCTGCTGTTGGCAAGTCTGGCTTATGGATTGGCGGTCGGATCGCGACCATCATTGTTGTTTGGGATAATAATCCTTTTGCTGCCGGTGGCTCAGGCATGGCGTGCGGCGACTGAACCCGGTTCACGACGGCGGGTTGGGTTGTTATTCGGAGCGGCGGTCGGTCCGGCGATGCTGATTGGGTTGGGGCTGATGCTTTACAATGTCCTGCGCTTCGACAGCCCATTCGAATTTGGCTTGCACTATCAGTTGAATGGAAACTACCAGACTACCGCCCGACTATTAAGTTTGCATTACCTCTGGTTCAACTTTCGGTTCTATTTCTTGGAACCAATGCGATGGAGTGGTCATTTCCCCTTTTTGCACGCTGGGGTGGGAGACCCTTACGGTGGGATACTGATCAACTATCCGCTGGTGTGGCTGGCCTTGGCCGCGCCGCTGGCCTGGAGAGGCAGGCCAAAGGAGGAGGTTTTCGGCGTACGCTGGTTTGTGACGGCAGTATTTTTGCTTTTTACGGTTTGTGCGTTGACCGTTTGTCTCTTTGTTTCAGCCGCCAGCCACTATGAGTTGGATTTTCTACCAGCCCTGCTGCTGCTGGCCGTCATTGGTATTCTGGGTTTGGAGCGTGCAGTGGCGGGTACGCCGGTCTGGCGGCGTATCGCGCGGTGGGGTTGGTGCCTGCTGCTGGCCTATTCGGTTGTATTCAACCTGACGAGGCGGTTGAACATTTTCAAAAGGCCCTGGCACTTTGGCCTGAATCCGCGACTTCCCACGGCGGTCTTGGCGCTGCTCTTTTCCAAAAAGGGCATATGGATGAAGCAATTATTCAATATCAAAAAGCTTTGGAAATCAAACCAGACTTCGCAGCCGCCGCAGAAGCCCATAGCAATCTTGGTTATGCTCTTGTACAAAAAGGGCAAATAGATGAAGCAATTAGTCAATTTCAAAAAGCTTTGGAGATCAAACCAAACCTCGCAGAGGTCCATAACAATCTTGGTTATAGTCTTCTCCAGATAGGGCGGGTGGATGAAGCAATTATTGAATATCAAAAAGCACAGGCACTTTGGCCTGAATCCGCGAATTTCCACACCGGTCTTGGCAATGCTCTTGTTCAAAAAGGGCATATGGATGAAGCAATTATTCAATATCGAGAAGCTCTGGCACTCCAACCTAAATCCGCAGATGCCTGCGAGCGTCTCGGCAATGCTTTTCGGCGAAAAGGGATGGCAGCCGAAGCCATGGCCTGTTATCAAAAGGCCATTGAGCTTCAGCCCCAATTTATCCCGGCACAAGTAAATCTGGCTTGGATGCTGGCGACCTGGCCGGAGCCATCGGTTCGCAATGGAGGCAAGGCCGTCGCCTTGGCCGAGCAGGCCAACCAGTTTTCCCAGGATAAAGATCCGCCAATTCTTCGCACTTTGGCAGCGGCTTATGCGGAAGCGGGGCGATTTCCCGAAGCGGTATTGACCGCAAAACAGGCGTTGGCATTAGCGGCGGCTCAACCCAACACGGGATTGACAAATGAATTACAGACAGAGATTGGACTTTATCAAACCAATTCCCCTTGCCGTTCCACAAACAATTAAATGTCTTCCATCTCAAGCGTTTTTGATGGGATTATGCCTTACCGACTCAACTCATAATCTCAATTTTCTTCCGGTTCCTATTCAAAGTGTGTGAGCCATGTTGTGTCTCGGTCACTGCCCGTGACGCGGTGCGCAAAGGGGCAGGCGGGCGCGACGTGGCGGCGGTCGTAAAAATCATGGCCGGGCTGGTTGCGGCTGGCTTGGCTGAATGGCACACACCAGAGCAACCCAAAGGCGGACGGCCAACCAGCTACTTTCGACTAAAGCCTGTCATCCCGAACCGCGAAACTGACGAAACCCCGCCCAAAGTTTGAAAAGGCTCAATTTCGCTTCGGGTTTGTTTATGTTATGACTTTGCGCGAAACCCTGACAAAACCATGCGAAACTCACGAGGGTTCGACGCCTGATCTTTACCAGTTCACCGGCACGGTCATTTTTTTGCCAAAGCGGTTGTGGTAATGGATTTGTTTGTGGCGCTGGCCATATTCGTAGACGAGTTTCGTCAGCTTCACGTCGTAACAGCAATACTCGGCGATTTCCGCGAGCCGGCCGTCCTTGAACCAGCGGATGGCCTGCATGCCTTCGGCCGTCTTTTCCACGCCGAACGTCGCCGTGGCGATGGCATCCAGCGAGAGCCGGTGCTGCAATTTGTTGTGCAGGTCCACCATCAGGTCCAGCGTCGGCAGTTGGCGCAGGTCAAACGGCGTGTAACCGTGCAACACCTCGTAGTCGAACCGCAAAATGTTGAAACCCACCACGAGGTCGGCGCGCTGCAAATCCGCCAGCAAATCGGCGATTTGTTTCTCGCCGTAAATTTTGTAATCACCGCGCGCGGTGCTGAACGTCACCCCCACGCTCATGCCCATGCGGGCGATGTGGTTCCAGCCGCCCACCTCATCGGCGGATTTCTGGGTTTCCAGATCGAAATAGACGATGTTTTTCACGCGTCGAATCATAATGAAAACCGGACTTTCGCCCGGAAACAAATCCAAAGTTGGAGTTCAAGCTTCAGCTGGTTCCACGGGCGCAGGCTGAAGCCTGAACTCCAACATTTCGCCGCTTGCGAAATTCCCCGCGCCGTTCCACATTTCGCGCATGGCATTGACACCATCCACCATGCTGCCGCTCGGCACGACAGCGCCCGATTTCAAATTGCCGGACACGAACGGAAAGACCGTCGCGCTCGCGGATTTCAAGGACCAGCCCGCGTTGCTGGTTTTGTTCATCTGCAATCATTGTCCTTACGTGAAGCACATCCGCGCCGGACTCGCCCAACTGGCGCGCGATTACCTGCCGCGCGGCGTTGCCATTGTCGGCATCAACTCGAACGACGTGGCGAATTATCCCGATGACAGCCCGGCCCGGATGAAGGAAGAGATCAAAGCCGCCGGATATTTGTTCCCGTATCTTTACGACGAATCGCAGGCCGCGGCCAAGGCCTACCGCGCCGCCTGCACGCCGGACATTTATCTCTTCGACAAAAACCGCAAGCTCGTCTATCGCGGCCAGTTCGACGACAGCCGTCCCGGCACTGGCGTTCCAGTGACCGGAAAGGATTTACGCGCCGCGCTGGACGCCGTGCTGGCCGGCAAACCCGTTTCGCCAAACCAAAAGGCCAGCATGGGCTGCAATATCAAATGGAAAGCCGGCAACGAGCCCGATTATTTTTAATCCGCCAATTTCGCGAACGGGCGCGCATGAAAACCTTTTTTTGATCCAATTCGTAAAAATTCGCGCAATTCACGGATTTTATTTTTTTGGCAACTTTTCTTCGACCATTTCGCACAGCACGTGGAAGAGCAATTTTTGCCCTTCTTGAATGCGCGTCGTCACGGTTCCCGGCACGAGTAAATCGAGCGTGGCCGCGCCCCTGGTGAACCCGCCGTCGCGGCCCAAAAAGCAAATGCTTTCCAGACCACGGCGTCTGGCTTCTTCGAGAGCGCGCAGGACGTTTTTCGATTTGCCGCTGGTCGTGAACGCAATGAGCACGTCGCCCTTTTCGCCCAGGCCCCACACCTGCCGGGCGAAAACCTCGTCGAAGGTGTAATCATTGCAGATGGCGGTCATGAGTTCGCCGTTGGCCGTGAGCGAAATGGCCGGGTAAGGCCGGCGGTCGTGGACATAGCGGCAGAGAAATTCCGTGGCCAGATGCGTGGCGTCCGACGCGCTGCCGCCATTACCGCAGACCAGCAGCTTGTGGCCGGAAGCCAGGCAGCTCAGGACCATCTGCGCCGCCCGATTCAATGGCGCTTCGAATAACGCCAGTGCGCGCAGGGTTGCGACGGAATCTTCAATTGCCTGTTGCAGGAGAGTCATGCGGGAAAGATTAATTGTTGGCCATTGAAAGAAAAGACGAAATCGGGTATTGCTTTAATGTGTTGCCGCAGTGCCGAAACGAATACTCAGCATTCACCTTGGTTGAACTTCTGACGCTTATTGCCATTGTCGGAATTTTGGCCGGGCTTTTGCTGGCGGCGGTTGTTCGCGGCAAAGGGCCGGCACAACGAATCCAATGTGCCAACAACTTGCGCCAGCTCGAAATCGGATTGCAGTCATTCCTGACCGAAAACCATTCGTATCCTTTGCTCATAGACCCGCCACATGGTGACTGGATGGCCCTGCTGCAACGCAGTGAACTTTCGGTGCCGGGCAATCCCACAAATCATATCCCGTTTTACAAATGGTCGGGCCAGGGTGTTTGGAGATGTCCTGCCGCCGACAGGCCATTCAACTGGCCGACCAACAGAGGTTATTTGTGTTACGGCTACAACTGGTATGGCATGAGCGCACAAACCGACATAAAGTCACTCGGCCTCGGAGGGCATTATGTTTACAGCGCGTCGTGTCTGCCCCTTCCGGCCGTGCAGGAATCGGAAGTTGCCAGTCCGGTCGAGATGATGGCGATTGGCGATGGATTTGTCGGAGGGAAAGGCGTGATTGTGGATGGCACGGAAGTGCTATGGCGAACTTACGGGCTGGCCGATTATTTGGGCAGCACTCGAAGGGCTTATGCGCGGCATCAAGGGGAAGCCAACGTGGTCTTTTGCGACGGCCACGTCGAAGCGCCGACGTTGAAATTCCTTTTTGCAGACACCAACGACGAGGCCCTGGTCCGCTGGAACCGCGATCATCTGCCACATCGCGAAAAACTCGCGCCTTGAGATTCAAGCCGCGCCGGTTATTTTATCCTCATGCCGATTTACGAATTCCATTGCGAGAAATGCGGGCGCGACAGCGAAATCCTGGTTCGCTCGACCGATTGGAAGGGCACCACCTGTCCGCATTGCGGCTCGGCGAAACTGGCCAAGAAACTTTCCGTTTTCGCCTCCGCCAACGCCGGCGGCAACCCTGCGCCGTCAGGAAACAGCGGCGGCGGTCATTGTTGCCGCGGCGGTTGTCACTGCCATCGATCACGCCGCTGAATCGTTACCTCGTTGAACCGTTGAATCGGGAAGCACAGCGCCAGAACTGAAACCGGTACAACGATTCAACAATTCACGATTCAACGATTTCCCTAGCGCTGACCTGCGTCAAATCTTTCACCGCCCAATCAGGGCGTTGCCGTTTTAATTCGTCCAGGGTCGCGCCGCCGGTGGCGACGGCCAGGGTTTTGGCGCCGATGAATTTGCCGCAGCGGATGTCATGCGGCGTGTCGCCCACCACGACGATTTCCTCCGGCTGCAAATCTTTTCCGAGCACACGGCGGCCGCGTTCGAGCGCGGCCACGGCGATCTGGTTGCGATCCTCGCTGTCGTCGGCAAACGCGCCGGTCTCAAAAACGTCCCAGAGATGGAAGCGGCGCAGCTTGATTTCCGCGCAGAGGCGGATATTGCCGGTGAGGACGCCGAGCAACGGCCGCCGGGGCAACGCCCGCAGACCGTCGAGAAATTCCAGCGCGCCTTCACACGGTCCGCCGTGGCTTTGCGCGATGATCTGGTCAAGCCAGAAGACATAACGCTCGAAGAACCGCTCGAAATTTTCCCGTGTGGCCGGGATGCCGTGAAGACTGAAAAGTTCGCGGACGAGATTTTTGTCAGTGCGGCCGGGGAAATGGATTTTTTCGACACCATTGGGGGCGTTGAACTCAGTGGCGAAGGTTTTGGCAAAGGCCTGCGTTCCGGCATGACCCGTGTGAACGAGCGTGCCGTCAACGTCGAACAGAACCAGTCGCACCATGCGGGAAAAATATCAGAAACGTAGGCTCCGGCGAGCAAAAGTAACGCGACACTCGCCCGTTTAAAAAAACTTTGCCAATCACCCGGCCAGGGTGTTAACTCGTCCGGGCTTCAGAAATGACGGGCCTCTGGGCTTCAGAAACGGTGGGTTAAATGAAAGCGGCGCGGGGACTTACCTTGTTGGAACTACTGGTGGTGATGGCGGTCATCGCCATCCTGGCCGCGGTGTTGTTGTCTGCGCTTCATCGCGCCAAAGCATCGGCGCAGGCGATGGCGTGCCGGAACAATCTCCGGCAATGGGGAACCGCCACGCTGTTGTTTGCGGCGGACAACAATGATCGCCTGCCTAAAGATGGATCGGCCAGCGGTACAGGCACCAACGATGGCTGGTATATTGATTTGCCCCGCATCTTGGGGTTGCCTCCCTACTGTGAAATGCCGTGGCGCACCAACGCCAGCATCGATCCGGGACGATCCATCTGGATTTGTCCGGCCAACCCCCGGCGCAGCAACGGCAAACTTCTTTTTCATTACTGCCTCAATAGACACGTAAACAGCACCGGCGTCGGCAACCAAGCCAGGCTTGGTTCCATTCCCAACCCCACAGCCACCATCTGGCTCTTTGATAACGGCGGGAGTCTTCCGGTCGCGCAGTGGAACAATGTTCACACCAATCTGCACAACAATGGCGCGCAGTTCGTCTTTCTTGATGGTCATGTTGCACTCTTTAGGAACACGAAGTATTGGAATTTCACCGCCAACGAGGGAATCACCAACAACCCGGAACTGGTTTGGCTTCCTTGAGACCGCGCTCACGGTGTGCGATAGACGCGGAAGAATTCCACGTTGCCCGGCACGTTTGTCGCGAACGTAAAATCGGCACCTCTCGCAGCGAGGTTGGTGACCAGCGGCGTCCACGTGGCCAGATTCGATGAAACCTCCACATTGTATTGCTGGTTGCTGGCGGTTTCCCACGTCAACGAGAGGATTTGATTCGTCAGACCGATGGACAGCAGGTGAAACGGCGTGTTGAACGGGTTGGCAAATACCATGAATACGGGCAGATGGTCGGACGCGATTTTGTCGTCGTTGCTGTATACGTTGGGTGGGACCGGAGTCAGCAGGTCCGTCCGGAAAATCTGGCTGTTGACGATGTTGGAGGACAACATCGCGCAGGGCAGAATGTAATCGTAGCGCCTGGTCGGGCCGTCGTTGGTGTCCTGAATGGACCAGGTCAGTTCGCTGTTGGTGAACGGATTGACGGCGGTGGTCAGGTGCAATCCGGTCGGCGTGCCGACCAGGCGCTGGATGGACTGCGGGTTGCTCGCTGGCGGCCGGAGGATGTCTTCGTTCATGTCGCCGCTCAACACATAAGGTTGCCCGCCGTGGGCCGGCAGATAGACCGTGACGAAAAAATTGGAAACCGCGCCGGCCTCCGCCGACCGTTTTGCCGATGAATCGGCGTCCTGTCCCGATTTCAAATGCATCGTGAACACGTGCAACGGCTGGGGAAAGCCGGGCACGGAAATTTGCGCTTCGAACAAATCACGGGTGAAGCCCGACCCGGTGTAGCCATAAGGTGTGAGATCAGTGCCGTGCAGCCGGCTGGTCGAGGCGATGATGGGATAGCGGCTGAGGATGACATTTCGGATGAACCCGTCGTCCATGGAGTTGGTGACGAGGTAATAGCCCGGGCGGAAGGCGGTGACAAAATCCGCCATTTGCGCCGTGCAATTGTTGGTGACCGGGATTTCGTTGAAAGTGATGATATCGGGATCGAGGTATAGCATTTGCCGGCCAAGGGCCTGCACATGCCACATATTCGTGCTCCAGTTGGTCAGGCCGTTGCCATGCACATTGTAAGTGAGGAATGAAAATGACGGGGTTGAAGTGCACCAGACACTCAAGGCAACCGGGTCACTGATAGTCGAACCGGCAGCGTTGGTCACCACGGCCGTGTAGAAGCCGGCCTGGGCGAAGGTTACGCCCGTCAACATGAGGTTGGAACTTGTCGCTCCCGGCAGATTCGTTCCGGAAACCTCGGCACCCGATGTCGGGGTGAACTGCCATTGATAGGCCAGCGGCGGCGTGCCGCTGGCGCTCACGCTGAAAGTGACACTGGCGCCGTTCGTCACAGTCTGGTTTTGCGGCTGGGATGTGATGGCCGGCGGTTGTCCCGACCCACCGGAGACCACATCGGCAAACGACGTGCCGACACGCAAATTGTCAATGCTCAACGCTCCCTCGCCGCCGCTCTCGCGGAACGCATAGCTGACCACGGTGAAGGTGGAAGCATTTTCACTCGTCGAAACGCTGGCATCACTTTCCGAAACCGGATTGATCCAAAGTGTGCTGACCGAGTTGGTGTTCACCAGGCGGGTTACGACGGTGTAATCCGTGTTGAGGCTCAAATCCATGGAGTTCGTGGCACTGGCAACCGGGTTGTTGGTCGAAGAAATTCCCAGCCGAAATTTGCCCGGCACGGCACCGCCGGTCAGCGCCCAAACACGCGCCCGGTACCCGGTGGACGCATTTTTGAAATGGGCGAAGTAAGTGCCGCCGCTGCTCGGAAACGAGGTGAATTTGACCGTGAAACTCGCGTAGAACACGTTGGTTGTGTCGGAAGGATCGTAGGGCTGGCCGGTCAGAAGTGAATTGACGTCCTCGGAGTTGGTTTCGTTCAGCAGAACCCGGCCGGACACCACCGCCACTTGGCCGGTGACCGAACCGCTGTGATGCACCCACATGTTGCTGCTCACGGTTACCAGGGGACCGTCGGGATAATCGAAAGCATCGTTCAAAAACAGGGCCGCTCCGGCCAGAGTGGCGGAAAGCAGAAGTGCCGCGCCGCAAAGTGCGATTTTTTTCACAGTGATTGCGGTGCCGCCGGCACAACCCATTCCGCCCGCCCGCTCGCGTCCAGAATCTCATCCCGGTCAAAATTGTAAATGCCTAACGTTTCTGATTATGGGCCGGCTGCGAATATTTCTGTCCGGCCAGAAATTCCGCCCGCTGCCGCAGCATCTCATCCTGCTCAAATCCCGACCACTCAATCTCCAACTCCAGGCGCCCCACGTCGCATATGGCCTTTTGCCAATCGGCTCGGGCGATTGAAACCGGCGGGGGCTGTACTGAGCCTTGAATCAGCAGGCCCAGTTTGTTGCGCCGTTGTGCCGCGCCGGCGATTTTTTTTCCGTTCCAAAGCACGTCATATTTTTCATGGCCGATGAAACATTGGCCTATTTCGGAGTTCGGAGTTCGGAGTTCGGAGTTCGGAGTTCGTGCGAGTTCGGTGACAACGTTTAATTTTTTAAATGCGGATTGAATCCATTCATGGACGCGGCGGTAACTTGCTTCGGCCTTGAGCGAATGCCATGCGTGGCCCGGCGGAAACGCGAGGCTGTAGGTCCAGTCTGTGTCGTGCGGCACGATGCCGCCGCCGGTGGGCCGGCGGATAAGCGGTCGCAGTGCCGTTGCTCGTTCAACGTCCGCATATTTCTGGAAATAGCCGAATGTGGCCGCCGGTTCCGTCCAGCCGTAGAACCGCAGCACCGGCCTGCCCAGACGCGCCATTGCTTCCAGCAGCGCCTCGTCCAGCGCCATGTTGAAGGCCGGGTTGCCGGGACCGGAGTTGAGCAGTAGCCAAGTCTGCGGAGCCAAGGAACATCGAACACGCAACTTCGAACGCTGAACACCGAATGGGTTCTCGCGCTTGCCTGGCAAATTCGATGTTCGATTTTCAGTGTTCAATGTTCGATGTTTTTTCCGCACTTTTCACCCCGATTTGCGGGCACAGCTTTTTGATTTCGCAATGGTCACAATCCGGCTTGCGCGCATCGCAACGGCGGCGTCCGTGCCAGATGAGCCAATGGCTGAACAGCGTCCATTGCTTTTGCCGCACCAGCGCCATCAAATCCTGTTCGATTTTCTCCGGGTCGGTCTGCTTCGTCAGACCGAGCCGTTGCGACAGCCGCGCGACGTGCGTGTCCACCACGACGCCCGCATTGATGCCAAAGGCGTTGCCGAGAATGACGTTGGCGGTCTTGCGCCCGACGCCGTCGAGGTGCGTCAATTCCTCCATCGTGTGGGGCACCTGGCCATCGTGGCGTTCGACGAGTTTGCGGCAACACGCTTGAATGTTCTTCGCCTTGTTGCGGAAGAAACCGGTCGTCTTGATGGCTTGTTCAAGCTCCGCGAGCGGGGTGTTCGCGTAATCCGCCGCCGAACGGTATTTTTTGAACAATTCCTTCGTGACGATGTTGACGCGCTTGTCGGTGCATTGCGCCGAGAGTATGGTGGCGATGAGCAATTCCAGCGGGGCGGAATGATTCAGTTCACAATGCGCTTCGGGATAAGTCTTCCGCAAATCGGCGAGAATTTTTTTGACCCGGCTGGTTTTGACGGCTGTGCTTTCGCGTGGCATCAGTTGCATCTTGTCAGCCTCGTGGGAAAATAAAAAGCCCGGACTCCGGTCCGGGCTGGGAGTGTTCGGGAAATTTATTTTGCCGGTGCATTGGTTGGTGCTGCTACTGCACTTGCGTCAGGCGCTGTTTTGCCCTTAACTTCGGCACCCTTTTTTTCAGCAGCTTTCGCATCAAGAGCTTTCTGCACCTCGACCGGTGTCTTGCCATATTTTCCATCCGTCCAACGGTAGAGCCGGCCTTGGCTGTCATTGAGAAACGCCCAGACGAACCAGACCACAAACGCGACGAGCAGCAGTTTGGGCCAGATGGCAGGTTTCTCGGCATATTCATCCGCCGCCCCAAACGTTGCTCCCGGTGGCAACGCGGCCACGCCCGTCAAGGCGCCACCGAACGGCACGTTCATTTTGGCCTTGGCATTCACCGCCCAGCCGTTGGCGTCGAGGATCGGGCCGAGGTTGCGCTTGCGCAATTTCAACCAGGCGATGGCCATGGACGGAGCGGAAATGACCAGCATGATGCCGATGATGACCAGCGGCACCTGCCACGCTTCAAATTTACCGAGGAAACCTAAAAGACCCGCAAACGCAGCCGCCAAAGTACCCAGAGCCAAACTGATCAAGGCGATGACGCTGGGATCAAACGCCAGCTTTTGTGGCGCCGCCGGAGCGGATGGAGTGCCGGTAGTTTGAGCAGTGGCAGTCAGCTGGGCATTGACATCTGCATCAGCCGCCGCAGCCTGTTTGGCGGCGCGTTCCTCAATCATCCTGACCAGCTTTTTGTACGGCGACCAGAACGCCTGCCGGACACTGATCGGATTGTCCAGGAGCTTGGTGATGGTGGCGTCGTAATCGAGTCCCTTGCGGTCGTAGAAAATACCGTTGCGGCCCACCATGAGGTTGTCCGAGTCGCCACCGGTGAACGCGGCGACGATGGACAATTTTTCTCCACTGCCTTTGCGCACGCAATCGCAGTAGGCGAGATAGGTGCCGGCCATGCCCGCCATGGCGGCGTGCTTGCCGGCGTCATCTACCGTGAGGCACAGGTCGCAGCTCCGCTGATCCAGATACAGTGTGCCGGCCTGGAAGATGGCCTTGTCCTTGCGCCCGTAAAAATCGCGGAACGAAACGAAGTTGTTGCACAACTTGAACAGGTCGCGGTGATAACGCACCAGGCGCTCAACGTTGGCAATCGCGTTGGCCTCCGGTTCGAGCGCCTTGTCCTTCGCAATCAGCGCCATGATGGCTTCCCGGCTTTTGCCGGTCAGGATTTCCCGGACCCGTTTCAGGCCGAGCTTCTCGACCGCTACGCCCGCCTTGCCGGCGGTCCAACATTCATACGGCCCCAGCCTGGCGGTGAGCGCGGCCCAGTCGCTTTCCGACAGCGATGACCGGTCTCCTAACAGAGGTTTAACCGCGTCAGACTGCAAGGTGGCGAGCAAGGCGGCCCAGGCGGGATTGACTCCTTCCTTCAGAGGCAACGGTTTGTTTGCTTCGATGCGTGCCAGCGGCAGACCGGCGATTTCCGCAGCCGTGATGGTGAGGTCCTTGGCGGCAAACGCCACATATTCCTTCTCTTCCCGATTTAATGCCCCGGTGGCGCGGGGGTCAAAAGCAGCAAGGCGGCACCGCGCAAAATAGTCGTCCACCTTGGCTTTGACCGCTTTAACGGCGGCGGTCGCGGCCGGGGTTTTTTCGCCCAGCGGCAAAATTTTCGTGTTGCCTTCAGCGTTCTTCCACCAATCGGAATAGGCCTGTGCTTCGGCAAAGAACTGGTCCACCTTGGCCTGGCTGACGCCCGGTTTGCCGCTCCGGTCGGTTTCGGGGCCGAGGCAGGCGATGATGTCGGCGATGACGGCCCTGGTGGCGGCGTCGCCCGCGGCATCGGCAGGCACGATGCCGTCGCCGTTGAAATTCGTCTGGGCAAAAATCTTTGTGGTGTCGGCGGTGTCTTCGACAGTGATGGCGGTAGCGTCCTGTTTGCCAAGGTTGGTGAGGATCTGTCGGGCGGAGGACAAAAGCTGTTTGCCGAACGGCGTGGCGTCGTTGATTGCGCTCAACGATAGTGCCGGCGATGGCTTCAACAGGTCATCAGGATTTTTCAGGCAACTGCAGGCCCATTGGGCGGCGGCAATCAACTCCGGCGCGCGGATGCGACCGTCCTTGTCCGTGTCAATCAGCTCGAGGGTCTTGGCGTCGAACTCCAGCCCGGTGGTGGGGCAGGCCAGCGCGACCCACAACTTCTGGTCGAGTTGGTCGAGGTTCGCAAGGTCGCTGCCGGATTGGAGTTTGACCTGGTCAAATCCACCGGCGCGGAAGAATTTCCATTGATGATTCATATTGGTCCAATGTCCGAATTTGCGGGAAGGTTAATCACGAAGGCGCAGAGATACCAAGGAAACTTTGCACTCGGGAAACCAGCGATGTGACAAGCTCACTGAAGCGCGGCGATGATTTTCTTCAGGCGCGCGGATTTGACTTGGGCAGTTTCACGTGGCATTCCTCTGAAAATTTAACCACGAAGACACAAAGACACGAAGAGAAATTTTCCGACTTGTAGTCAGTTTGATGAAGCGGCTGATTTTGAGTTTTTGTAAAAAACGAACCACGCAATGTAAAGAATGTTGACAATCAACATTGAAATCAACGCTGGAACAGAAGTGAAAACAAATTTGACGCAAGCCAAGATAAAAGAAGTATTGCACCTAAATCACTATCTGTGTTTTGTGGCGAAGCTCCCGCTGCTTGACTACCGACACCAGTAATAATCCCAATCAAAATTTCAGTGGGCATATATTTAACTACAATTGCCAACATCAATAGCACATATTCCACCATCAGCCAAACGTTGCATGAAATCTCGGACACGATCAAAGGCGTTTATCGCCTGTGGCCCGGTGTAATCACTGCGACCGTGCATTACGTCATTCCTTAATTCTTTGAAGAACTTAAATTCGGCCAATAAACCATTGTAGAACTTGCGTGCCTCTGCCTGTTGTTTTTTATCTCCGGGCGGTCTGACCGTTTTCTGTTTCAGTTTCTTTTCAAGTTTATCAATCATCGTTTGCCACTCTGCATATTCCAGCGGTGTTTTTTTGATTATCACCCGCAAGTGACGCGCGAGCGAAATCAGCCCCAAATTAACGACGCACATAAGGTAATAAATTGCTGCGGCGTGTAAATCCGTTGCCAGACAATTGCCCGCATTTTCAATGTCGGGTGCCGCTGACGGAAAACTTGCCCAAACCGCCTGTCCAAACAACATGTCCCGGCAAAAATACTTCGCTTTGCCGGGCGGTATAAAGGCATATACACGGGAATGAAGTTCCTGCCTGAAAGTTTCCAGCACGGTTTCCAATTGTGACACCTTTTCTGAATAATTTTGAGGCCATCGGAATGCTGGCTTTTGTTTGAGGATGTTGATTTGGCGAAGGGACTCATGTAGTTCCAGCTTGTGACAGAACTTTTCCAGAGGCGGAAGCCGATTTAACAATTCAACATTTTCATCGTCTTTGACAATTCCCGCAGCGTCTTTTCCCTTCAACATTTTAAAGCCCAAAAGGGCAATATCAAGCGAAGATAAAACCGTTTCTTCTTGCCTTACGAATTGAATCATATCCCAAAGGCTGATAAGCTTTCGGGGACAAAGAAAGCCGGAAATGCTTACTTTGTCAAAGGGCTAAACGCCAAAATATTTTAGCATTTTTTTCGATAAAAAGCGTACCATCTCCCGCCTAATAATTGCATACTTTTCCCCTGTAGCGGGCCAGAGAAACACGGAACCGTCTTTGTTCCACCAAGCCGTGTAAAAACATTCGGGTTCACCACCGATATTTTTGGCCCAATCTGCTATTCGGATGAGGGCCGCGAGTTTTTTGTCGTGATGTAAACTGGTTTTCATGCTACTAAGAACAAAATGAGTGGATTGCTTCAAACCGAAATCAAACTTGAGTTTGTCCGCGTTCGTACGCCATGAAAACATTCACCTTTGCCATTAGTCGTTCCCTGACAGAGGACGAAAACCAAAGTGTTTTTGATTGGTTGGTTGAGCACGGCCAGTTCGTTAAAATTTTTCCGACTTTTTGGATGTTCCAATCGCCACTGCCGACTGAGCAATTGCACGCCCATTTTTTGCAGCTTTTGCCACCGGACGTGAAAGCCGTAGTCTGCAACGCAGGCGAGTATCCAGAGTTTGTCGGGATTGAGCCACGCGATGTCCTGTGGCTCTGGAGGCGTCCATGATTTGCCAGCCAATGATTGTCAGCAACACTGCGACATGAGATGCTAAGGCCAAGGGATAAAGATGAAGCCAGAGATCAGTTACAAATTTACGCATTTTCTCGCCAGCATTCTTATCAACGGCAGCTTGATTCTTTTCGCTCTGTGGTTGGGCAAAGGCCAGATTGCATTCCTTCTATTCTCGGCAGTTTTCATGTATTTCGGCAGGAAGTTAGGTTGGTTGCTTTCCAAAGCTTCCCTTTATACAGCCCCGCTGCCGGTAGTTTTGGTTGAGTGCATCATTTGGGGCGGCTTGGTCGCCTATTTGATACACGCTCTGATTACTTGGCAGCAGCCGCACTGGATTCTAAAGTGGGTTTTTGGTTTTGGTGCAGGCTCTTACGTTTCTAGTCCGAACATTGGCCTGCTGGCAGAGTCTTCGATTCCCGACCATGCCTACGCTCGGCACTTCACGATTACTAATCTGCCATTTTTGGCTTTTGTTCTTTGCTCACTTTTATTTGCATACGTGTTATGACCGTGCCGCCTAATCCATTATCTGCGTCCGTTGCCGATTAGCTGCCGGTAGGTCAACCGTCAACCGGCCACTCCGTTCACCGCCTTTAAGAATCGGCTGCCGTCATCTTTTTCCCGGTTGTTGAACCGGAACGCTTCTTCATCCAGATACCGAAACAGGTGGAACGGTTCGACGCTGACGTAGGTGCCCTTGAAGTAGCGTTTGAGCAGGCACCAGAAGTTTTCCAGCCCGTTCGTGTGACCGATCAAGCCGTGGCATTAGGGAGCAGGTGGTTCAGCAACAATCTGTTCACACACGACCGATTTTTTCAGTCGTGAGGTTTTTCCCTTTTGGGTGATTTCCCTACTAATATGAACAGCACCAATAACGGCCCAAAACTACAGAAATCTGCACGAAAGTGCGGAAACATTGGGAAAACACGAGAAAAAACATCTGATTAAAAATCAGTTGGTCTGGAAATTATTCAGAAAATTTGAGCTTAATGGGTTGACTCGTAAAATTTCTCGGCTGTAAATCGAGTTGGCGGGAGAGAAAGGGACAACGTGGATGCAGCATGAGCACACGTTTGCTCGGAGCATTACCTTTCTCTCCCTACCAATGCTTCATTAAATTCTTTTGCTGGAAAGAACGTCAAGCGTTAAACCAACTGCGGCTCTTCAATTTCTTTTGGCGGCGTGCAAGATGGTGTGCCGTCGAGCGCTTCGGGGTATTCAAAAATTTTACCCTCGTAATTGCGCAGCACCACCCGGTCGGGGTTGTGGCTCAAAACGTAGTCGGGATTGATGGGCACTTTGCCGCCGCCACCGGGCGCGTCAATGACGTATTGCGGCGCGGCGTAACCGGTCGTGTGGCCGCGCAGTTGCGTCATGATTTCAATGCCCTGCCGGACGCTGGCGCGCAGGTGCGCCGAGCCGGAAATCAAATCGCACTGGTAAAGGTAATACGGCTTCACCCGGCACATGAGCAGTTTCTGGACATGCGCCTTCATGATTTCCGCGTCGTCGTTGACGTGTTTGAGGAGGACGGACTGGTTGCCGAGCGGAATGCCGGCGTCAGCGAGGCGGCCCAGCGCGTCACGGACTTCCGTGGTCAACTCGCGCGGGTGGTTCGAGTGGATGCTCATGAAGAGCGGATGAAACTTTTTCAGCATCGCACAAAGTTCGGGCGTGATGCGTTGGGGCAAAAAAGTGGGGATGCGCGAACCAATCCGCAAAAATTCAACGTGCGGAATCGCCCGCAGCCGGCCCAGGAGATTTTCCAGTTTTTCATCGCTCAACAACAACGGGTCACCGCCGCTCAACAACACATCGCGCACTTCGGTGTGTTTTTCGATGTAGGCGATTTGCCGGTCGAATTCGGGGTGAAAATCGTAGCCGCTGGCGTTGCTGACGAGCCGCGAGCGCGTGCAGTAACGGCAATACGCGGCGCAGCGGTCGGTGACGAGGAACAGCACCCGGTCGGGATACCGATGCACGAGGCCGGGCACGGGCGAGTGCGAATCCTCGCCACAGGGGTCGCTCATCTCCCATGGCGCAGTGCGCGTCTCCTCAATGCGCGGAACGACCTGGAGGCGGATCGGGCAATGCTCATCCGCCGGGTCAATCAGGTTGAAAAAATATGGCGTGATGGCAAGCGCCAGCTTGTGGTTCGCCAGTTTTGCGCCGGCGAATTCCTCCGGGGTGAGCGTGGGCATCAGCCGCTGCAATTGTTCCGGCGTGGTGATGCGATGTTTGAGCTGCCAGCGCCAGTCGTTCCAATCGGCATCGGAGACGTTGCGCCAGAAACCGCGACCGGCGGAAAGAAATTTCTTCAGCGCCTGGAAACGGTGGCCTGATGGCGGTTCCTCGCCGCTGGTCTGTGAACTGTCATCCTTCATTTTAAATGGAAACTATAAGTTTGAATTGCGTTCTGTCAAGTTGACCACTGCCGGCGCCGCCGCGTTCAAGCTTCAGGGCTTCCAATTGTCTGGTTTAATGGCTGATTCAATGGTCCGCCGCCGGGCGTCGAGCGCGTCCAGTTTTTTCAACGTGGCTTTCGCGCTCGTTTTTTGCGGCAGGGGATGTTTGCTCCAGGGCGGCTGGCGGCTTTCCTTGTTTTGGCCGAGGTACCCGGCCAGGGCCTGGCGGTATTCGGCGGTCAAGGCGGCCAGGGGCGCGGCCATGCGGAGTTGTGCCAATTCGAGGTCGCGCAATTTGGTTTGGAGGATCGCCGTCTGGCGTGGCGGCTCAAAATTGCGGATGAAGGCCTGCAAGGACACTTCCGTGCGCACGGGCAGGGCATTTGATGCCGTCCAAACTTCCACCGGCACGCTCAAAATCCCGTCCAGTCTTTCGCGGCTGACGGCGGGTGTCCACCATGGACCGGGATCGTACGCGGCAAAGCTCACGACTTGCAGCGCCCACCATTTTTCCACGTCGAGCGGCTGCGGAAAATTTTCGCGGAACGCGGTTTGGAACGCGGTTTGCCAGTTGTAACAGCCCGGCAGAGCCGCCAGCATCGCGCGCAAATGCACCGGGCCGTTTTTTAAGTCGAGCAGTTCGCTTACGAACAATTGCGCGCTGGCAAGATAAGTACCGCCGTCTGTGCCCCTCAATTGGGCATCGGTCGGCCAGCTCAACTGCGCGAACGTCAGCGCGGCATGGTCGCGCAATACACGGCGCGCGCCAGCGAGCGGGTCCAATCCGCGCCGGGTGGCGACCGTCCGGCTCTGCGGCAGGCCGTTCACAAGTTTGCGGGGGGCGGACAGAACCACTTCCGGCAAACCGGCGTCGGAGAGCTGTTGTGACAAGCCATCGGCGAGCCAGGCGGGGATTTCCGCCGCGCGTGCGGCGGTGGCATTGCGGTTGGCCAGTTCCAGCAGCAGGACACCGGTCATCGCGCGCAGGAAACGGGCTTGCGGCAGAACATCCGGGAGTTCCACCCGGTAATTCCAGCCGCCTAGAAGCGGTTGAGAGACAATGGTGACGTCTTCATCGGGCGATTGCGCCGGATGGAGCGCCAGGAAAATTTTTCCCTGCCATGGGGCGTTGGGTTCGATGCCGAGTTCGCGCCGCAACGATTGTTTGATGCGCTCGGCGGAAACCGACAGCAATGCCGGTTCGAGCCGGACCAGATTGGCATTGGTCGTCCCCACCGGCAAATAAGTTGGCGGGGAAGACGGCGCGGGGCCGGTGGCGATGAACTGGCCGGAAACGCTGCGCACCGAGTTCATATCCGGCGGAAGCAGTTGTCCGTGGGCGAATGCCGGCAGGAACAGCGCGCCTCCGGCGAGCAGGCTTTGAACCGTCGAACGGTTGAACCGTTGAATCGCCAATGGGCCGGACCGACGCAACGATGCAGCAAGGCAACGTTGGAGCGTTTGAATCATTTCTTGACCGCCCCGGTTGTGGCCTGGGTGGGTGCGGATTTGGCATCACCGCCGGAAGTTTTCGGGGGGGCGGAATCTTTTTTCGCCGCCTGTTTGTAGCCTTCGCTGCGGTAATCGGTGGTGTAGAAGCCGCTGCCTTTGAAAAGCAGGCCGGCCCCGGCGCCGATTTTGCGTTTTACGCGCCCGCGCCCCCATTCCTTCCGGGCGCATTGTCTTTCCGGGCAAATGCGCAGCGGTTTGGCGGAGATGGGTTGAAAGGCTTCAAACTCGTGCCCGCACTTTTCGCAAAGGTATTCGTAGGTCGGCATCGGCAATTTGCGAATAAATCCTCGCGGCGCGCCGGCCGGTTAACGCGCCGGCGTAATCATCGCCGCATTGGTCAGCGGTGGAATGATGTGGACAGAGCCGTCGGAACCGACTTCGACGTTCAAATCGTAATGCGGCGGCAGCGTGGCGGAGGCGACGTTGGTGGCCGCCGTGCGCGGCGCAATCAGCAGTTGGGCGCCTTTTTGTTCGGTGGCGCCGGCGCGCATTAACCGCAAACGGCGGGAAACGAACAGCTCGTCGCGCAATTTTTTGATCTGGGCGCGGATCTCATTGACATCATCGAACTTGCGTTGCAATTCGGCTCTTTGCGCAATTTGCTGCTGCAATTCCTTTTCCAGGAATACATTGTTGGTTTCGGAGTTGGCGAGTTTTTGTTCGGTGTCGGCGATTTGCGCGTTGAGCGCGGCGATGGTGTCGGTCAACGTGGTGGCGCGGTCATCCAGCACCTTGTTTTGTGCTTCCAGGTCGGTGATGCGGCCGTTCAGGTTGACGATTTGTTCCTGGGCGCCCTGGAGCGTCGCTTTGGCCGTGGCCAGCACGCCGGAGGCTTCGTTCAGATTGTTGGAAAGCCGGGACGCCTGCTGTTGAACGACGGCGAGGTCGTTGGTCAACCGGAGATTGACTTGGCGCAATTCGTCAAGATTTTCACTGGCGGTCACCAACTGGTTGGAAAAGTCGAGAATGGCGGCGGAGTTGTTTTTCAACTGGTCGCTGGTTGCGTATTTTGACGCAACCAAGGCGACTGCCAGTCCCGCGCAAATCACGGCGAGCGCGACAATGACAATTTTCATTTTCATAACGTCTCCGAACATGGCTGGACGTGGCGCTTTTGGCAAGCCCGCGTCATTTCTCCGGGGTTATTGCGGGCGAGTTGGAGGCGGCTGCTTCCACCGCCGTTTCCAAGGCCTTCAGCTTCGGATCCAGGATTTCCACGCCAGATGCCTTTCTCATTTTTTCCAGATAATCCGGGGCAAGCCGCCCGACTTTCTGCTGGATCAACGCTTCCTTGAGATCGTCGGCCACAGTTGCGTAATCCAGTTTTTTGGCCGGAATTTTCTCCAGGAGCCTGACGATATAATAGCCGAAAGGCATTTCGATGACGTCACTGATCTGGTTATTGGTCAGTGAAAATATCGGTCCGGCCAACGCCGGACTCATCTGGTCGCGTGAGAGGGGCGGCAGTTCACCGCCGTTGTCCTTCGAGTTGGGATCCTCGGAATATTGCACCGCCAGATTTGAGAAACTCTCGCCGCTGCGGGCGCGCTTGAGTAATTCATCCATCCGCTTGCGTTTGGCCTGTTGCTGGTCTGCGGATAGGGGCGTATGGGTGGTCGGAGTGACGGTCAGAAGCAGAATGTCACAAAAACGGACTTTTTCCGGTTCTTCAAAATCCGCCGGATGGTTGGTATAGTATTCTTTGGCTTTAGCGTCGGTCACACTGACATTTAATTCCCGCTGCAACGCCGCAATGGCCGTCGCCTCCCGGAAGGCTTTGGCGTGCAATTCGTCCGCCGTCATACCCGCGGCTTGCAATTGCCGTTCCAGCGCCTCCGGCGAACCCATGCGCTTCACCGCGTTGGTGAATTGCAGGTCGGATTCCCTTTTGCCCTTGATCCGGTCCGCGTCGGTAACCTTTGGCTGCATGAGTTGGACGAAAATCAACTGATTGAGAATCTGCAATTCAAAAACCGGCGGAAGCGCCTGGCCGGACGCGGCCGCGTTGCCCCGGGCCCAGGTCATCAATTCATCCAACTGACTGCGCTTGATTTCAAAGCCCTTGCCTTTGGCAATCACCGGGTCGCCGAACAACTTGGTCATCGAGGTTTCAAGATTGAAATTGGTGCTGGTTGCCGACAGGGCGGCGTTTGTGGACGCCGTGTCCGCTGCCGCTGGCGCGGCGAAGACTCCCAAAGCCAGCGCGGCCAGCGCCACGGGGAAAAGCATTTTCATTTTATTCTTCATTTTATTCTTCATTTTTCCAATTGGTTCATGGTTCACGCGCGTCACAATTTTACCACTTTCACATTGCTGATGTCAGGGTCTTTTTGAAGCTCCAGCAGCACCGCCGGCGGCGGGGCACTGTCGAGGTTCAACACCGTCAGTGCCCGTCCTCCCGCAGTGTCGCGCGTCAGGCTCATGTTGGCAATGTTCACCTTGTGTTTGCCCAGCAACGTGCCGAGGTGGCCGACGATGCCCGGCCGGTCGTTGTTGTTCAACAGCAGCAACGTGCCGCTGATGGGAATCTCCACCGGCGTGCTGAACAGCCGCACGATGCGTGGATTGTTTGGCGACCCAAAAAAGGTCCCGCCGGCCGAAATCAATTTTTTCCCGTTGCCGAACACCTGCACGTGCAGCCATTCGTTGAAAGTCACCGGCTCATCAGACTTCTTTTCCTCGACGGTCAGGCCGATGCTCGCGGCGGCGGAACGGACGTTCACGTCGTTGACGTCCTTCAAATTGCTGCCCGACAAAAAGCCGCGCAAGATTGCCCGCGTCACCGGGTCAATGTTCGGCAACTGCCGCGCGTGGCCGCCGTAAGTGACGTAGATGCGGTCCGCGTTGGCGGGCGAGAGTTGTGCCAGCAATTTGCCCAGCGCCTCGCCCAGCGGCAAATAGGGCTTCACCTGCTCGTAGGTCTTGGCGTCGAGATACGGCAGATTCACCGCGTTGCGAACCTCGCCGGTCAGCAGATAAGCGGTAATGACTTCGGCGACTTCAATGCCGCATTTTTCCTGCGCTTCCCCCGTGCTCGCGCCGAGGTGCGGGGTCAAAATCAAGTTCGGCTGCTTGCGGAATGGATGGTCGGCAGGCAACGGTTCAACGGAATAGACATCCAAGGCGGCCCCCGCCACTTTACCGGATTCGAGCGCCGCAACCAGATCGGCCTCGACGATAATTTCGCCCCGGGCGCAATTTACGAGGCGCACGCCGGGTTTCATCTTGGCGAACGCAGCGGCGTTGACCATGTGTTTGGTTTCCGGCGTCACCGGCATGTGAATGGTGATAAAATCCGCCGCGCGATAAAGATCGTCCACGCTGTCGGCAAATTCCGCGCCGATGGCCTTGACCCGGTCTTCCGTGAGATAAGGATCGTAAGCCACGACGCGCATGCCGAAGACCAGCGCGCGTTTGGCGACTTCCGTCCCGATGCGGCCCATGCCGAGGACGCCCAGCGTTTTGCCGGCGAGTTCCGAGCCTTGAAACAGTTTCCGGTCCCACTTGCCGGCGACCATGGTGGCGTGCGCCTGGGGCACCTTGCGCGCGAGCGACATCATCATGGCAAAGCTCAATTCCGCGGTCGTCACGGTGTTGCCGCCGGGCGTGTTCATCACCACGACGCCTTGCTGCGTGGCGGCTTGCACGTCCACGTTGTCCACGCCGACGCCGGCACGCCCGACCACGCGCAGCTTCTTCGCCGCCTCGATGACTTTGCGCGTGACTTTTGTTTCCGAGCGCACCACCAGCGCCGTGGCATCAGCCACCACCGGCAGCAGTTCCGCCTCGGTCAACCGTTTCGGCAGCACCACGACTTGAAATTCAGGCCGCTGCTGCAGGAGCGCAATGCCCTTGGGCGAAACCGGATCGCACACGATGATTTTCATGTTAAAATGGACGCCGAGTGTAGGCGTTGGCCGACGCAAGGTCAAACAGCGAAATCCCATTTTTTACCGCACAAAATTCGCTGTCCGCCCGGCAAAAATCGGTTATGTTCACCTTCGCCAAAATGAGCAAACTGCTGCTGATTGATGACGAGGAAGACGTGCGGTATTCGTTCCAGCGGATCTTTGATTCGCCGGAAATCGAACTGGCCACCGCCTCGTCCGGCGAAGAGGGGCTGAAGGTCATTCCTAAATTCAAACCCGACCTCGTGCTGATGGACGTGCGCATGGGCGGCATGAGCGGCCTCGAAACGCTCCGACGCATCCGCCAGAACGACCCCAAGCTGCTGGTCATTTTGATGACCGCTTACGGCACCACGCAGACGGCCATCGAGGCGATGAAACTGGGCGCCTACGATTATCTGCTCAAACCGTTTGACGCGCCGAAGCTCAAGGAAATCGTCGCCAACGCCCTCAAAGCCGCCCGCGACATGAAGCAGGTTGTCTCATACGAGCCGCTGCTGGAATCCGAGGATTACGAACTGGGCATTGTCGGCCGCAGCGAGGCGATGCAGCAGGTCTTCAAACTCATCGGCCAGGTTGCCGTCAGCGACGCCACTGCGCTCATCACCGGTGAAAGCGGCACGGGCAAGGAACTGGTTGTGCGCGCGATTTACCATCACAGCAATCGCAGCCGGCAGCCGTTCCTCGCTGTCAATTGCGCCGCCATTCCCGAACAATTGCTTGAAAGCGAACTTTTTGGCCATGAACGCGGCGCCTTTACCGGCGCGACCCTGCAGCGCATCGGCAAATTCGAGCAATGCAACAAAGGCACGATCTTCCTCGACGAAATTGGCGATATGACGCCGGCCACGCAGACAAAAATCCTACGCGTGCTGCAATCCGGCACATTCGAGCGCGTGGGCGGCAATCAGCCGATCCAGGTGGACGTACGCGTCATCGCCGCGACGAACAAGCCGCTGGAAGCCGCTGTGGCGGCGCGGCAGTTCCGCGAGGACCTTTTCTACCGGCTCAATGTCGTCCGCATCCACATTCCGCCATTGCGCGAGCGGCGCAACGACATCCCGCTGCTCGTGAATTATTTTCTGGAAAAAATCGCGCGTGAACAGCAGCGCCCGCCGAAATCCATCGCCGCCAGTGTCATCAAGACACTCGAAAAATATCATTGGCCGGGCAACGTGCGCGAATTGGAGAACGCTCTACGCCGCGCGCATGTCATGGCCAAAAGCGACGCGATTCTGCAAAGCGATTTGCCGCCGGAAATTTCAGGACCGAGGACGGGGAGCGAAGCGATTCCGCCCATTGCCGGCGTCGCCGGTGAAGCGGCGGCAACCGATGCTGCCGTGCTCGCGCGGCAGTTGTTTCAGTGGGCCAGGCGCGATCCGAAATTGAAGGTCATTCCCGCCGTTGAGCGCGAGCTGGTCATCCAGGCGCTCAAGGAAACCAACAACAATCAGGTTCACGCCGCCAAACTGCTCGGCATCACGCGCGCGACGCTGCGCAAACGCATCGAAAAATTCGGCATTCAGCGCGAGTTGAACGTGAAATAATGGAACCGGTTGAAGAAAAAACGACTATGGTCGGGCGGCCAAACCTGATGCGCGTGGCTTGTATTATCTTCGCCGTGTGGACCGGAGCGGCCATTTTTTCGAGCCGTTGTCTTTATGCGGACGGTGCGCACGAATTTGTCAAGGTTCTGCAAACGCAGGATTTTTTCAGCACAATGTGGTCGCGGCATTTCGCCTTTTACATCTATGAGTTTCCCCTGGTGCTGGCCATCAAACTGGGCGTAACCAACCTGGCCTGGCTGCGGCTGGCGTTTGGTTTGGGACGTTTTCTGCCCTGGCCGCTGGTGTTGCTCGGTTGCCGCTGGCTGTCGCCAAAACATTTCTGGCTGGCGGTGGTCGGCTGTGCGGCGGGTTATTTGAACGCCGCGTTCACGGCCGATGGCGCGCACAACCTGGCCCACGCTTTTTTCTGGCCATCGCTTTTTGCCATCTTGTTCGCCCGCCCACTGAAACCTCTGGCTGCGGTCATGCTGCTGGTATCGGCAGCGGCGATGCTGTACAGCTACGAATCTCAACTCTTCTTGTGCTTGCCGCTGGCGCTGCTCGCCAGCTGGCGCTCGGGGCGTGAAAAACAGGAAGGCCACCGGATTTGGGTGGTGTTCCTGACGGCTGCTGTATTTTTTTTTGCCGGGGCGACAATCGGATTACGCGGCATACTAATGCCGGAAATTTACTCATGCTTTGCCAGTTTTAAGGCCAGCACCTGGGGAATGTTGGGGCATATGGGTTGGACTTTGACCTGGACAACTGTTTGGGCTTGCCTGGCACTGGCAGTTTGGTTCTCGAAAACTGTTGGGCGGATTATTTCCCACCAGGCTGCGATTGGCCTCCTGTTGGCCGGATTGGTTGTTTGGGGAATCTGGCCGTTGCTCAGGCCGGACCGATTGGACACCGCCAGACAATACGATAACCGGGCTTTGGACATGTTTGTCCCGCTGGCGCTTTTGCCGGTGGCTTTGATCTTGCGTTTGCGGCCGCAATGGATTGAGCCTCGACGCGCACAACTTGTGCAACTGGCGGCAGGGTTGCTGATGGCGCAATCCCTGTGGCAGCTCAACGCAACCTGGCAGTGGCAGGCGGACGTTGGCAAGTTGCAAGGTGTATTAAGCTCACGCCGGGGAATTGTCCCGCTCCATGCCAGCATTCTGGGCACAAGTTCCATGGAAAGCCGGGCGTTGGATTTCGATTGGACCTGGCCTTGTCTCAGCATTGCGCTCAACCCCGGCCCGCAAATTCACAGCCTGGTCTGCTCCGAAAGCTACACCAACCCGAGACACCGAGACAGGTTCTGGAGAGACACATTCTGGCAGCCATTTGATCCGCTCGAAGTCAAAACCCTGCCTGACCTCCGGCATTACGGTTTGGATTTCAGCGATTATATTTCCGCGCTGAACAGTGACCACCCGGGCAAATGACCCAAGAAACCGCCCTTGCCTCACCCGCGCCTTGACACGACCCGGTTCATGGTTATCCTCGCCTGCTCCGGTTTTGTCCCGGAAGGAAGCTGAATTAATCCATGAAACGCCAGTATCAACCGTCGAAAATCCGCGCAAACGGCAACACGGGTTTCTCGCCCGCAAATCCACCAGGAATGGCCACGCCACACTGCGCAAACGCATCGAGAAATTCGGCATCCAGCGCGGACTGAATATCAAGTGACTGAACCGAAGCAAATATGATTGAGAACCTGACTCAGAGGCGTGAGTCAAACCTGATGCCGATAGCTTGCTTCATTTTTGGCCTGTGGATAGTTGCCTCGATTTTTTCCAGCCATTGTCTCTACGCCGATGGGGCATACGAATTCGTCCGGGTTTTGGAGGCGCAAAATTTTGTTGCGTTCATGTGGTCACGGCATTTTGCGGTTTACATTTATGAATTCCCGCTGGTACTCGCCATCAAACTGGGAGTGACCAGTCTGGCCTGGCTGCGTCTGGCATTTGGCTTGGGATGTTTTTTGCCCTGGCCGGTGGCGCTGTTTTGCTGCTGGCGGATTTCTCCGAAAAATTTCTGGCTGGCGGTGGCCGGCTGCGGAATGGGTTATTTGAACGTGGCGTTCTTGGCGGTGAGCGAGCATATTCTGGCTCACGCCCTTTTTTGGCCGTCCTTGTTTGCCATCCTGTTTGCCCGGCCGCTCAATTTTTTCGCCACAGTGGTCCTGTTGGCCTCGGCGACCGGAATGCTGTTCAGCTATGAATCTCAGGCGATTCTTTGCATTCCTCTGGCACTTCTGGCTTTATGGCGGGCCTGGCATGAAAAAAAGAGCGGTCACGGTTGGTCGTGGGTGGTTTTTCTGTTGGCATCCGCGTTGTTTTTTGCCGACATCACTGCCGGCTGGTGCGGCGTGTTTATGCCGGAGCTTCCTGCGAATCTTGGCGGCTTCAAGACCAGCACGTTGCATATATTGGGGCACTTGGGCTGGACGTTCAGTTGGACAGTAGCTTGGGCTGGTTTGGTTCTTTTGGTCGCGTCTTCTGAAAAGCTCGCTCGAATCGTTTCCCATAAAACTGGCTACTACCTCCTGGCTGTTCTCTTTGTGATTTGGGGAACTTGGCCGCTGATGGCGCCAGACGAACTGGATAACGGCATCCAATACGACAACCGCGTCCTGGACCTCCTGATTCCGATCGCGCTTCTGCCCGTGGCCCTAATTTTGCGGTTTCAACCGCGATGGATCGAGCGAAAACAAAACCGGCTGGTTCAACTGACGGCGGCGTTGTTGATCGCCCAATCAGTCTGGCAAATTATTGCCACGGTTTGCTGGTATCAAGATGTCCTCTTGCTGCGAAGTATATTGGCATCGAACCGTGGGATCATTCCTCTTCATTCAACCATTTTGCCCGCGCACAAAATGGAAGGAGGCGAACCGCAGAACGCTATCGGCGGGCGTTTCGATTGGAACTGGCCCTGTTTGAGTGTTTCACTCGCGCCGACGCCCAAAATAAACAGCCTCGTTTGCTCTGAAATCTTTCTGAATCCGACCTTGCGACGCCTCTGCTGGCAACCCTTCGATCCGTTAAAAGCCAAAACTCTGCCCCGGCTTGAGCACTATGACATCAATTTCAACGGTTACATTACCGCGTTGCAGGAGAACGCGCAGGCAAATGCACCGGACCATGCCACCAACGGTCTCAACCGCCCTTGACACAGGGCGTTTCATGGCTATTCTCCCACCCTCCGGTTTTTCTCCCGGAAGGAAGCTAATTTATGAAACGCCAGTATCAACCGTCGAAAATCCGGCGCAAACGGCAGCACGGGTTTCTCGCCCGCAAATCCACCAAGAGTGGCCGCGCCACACTGCGCAACCGCCGCCGCGAAGGCCGCAAACGCCTGACGCCGGTTTAATCCGTCATGCCCGCCTGGTCCCCAGACGCCAGACGCCGAACGCCAGACACCAGACGCTTGCGTCTGGGTCGCAACTCGCGACTCGGGCAAAACCGGGATTTCACGCGCGTCCGGCAGCACGGCGAACGGCTTGCGCAAGGCTGTCTCATTGTCAATTGGAGCCGGCTGCCGGCCGGCGCGGCGCCCAAACTGGGGGTCGTCACGAGCCGGAAAATCGGCGGCGCAGTGGCGCGCAGCCGCGCGCGGCGTCTGCTCCGCGAAAGTTTCCGTCAGCACCAACATGAGTTCTCCCGGCCGGTGGAACTGGTTCTTGTGGCGCGTCCCTCGATTGCCGGGCGCGGTTTCGCCGAGGTCGAACAGGATTTTTTGGCGGCGTTAAACCGCGCGGGTTTGCTCAAAAATAGCTAATTCTTACACCAAAATGACGAAAGAAATTTCAAGGCCGAAGGCCGAAGGCCGAATGGAAATTCGGCGTCCGCGCCATTGGTCATTCGTCATTGGCGTTTTGACTTTGGCATTTCGCGCCTACCAGCTCACCATTACTCCCGCGCAGGTTTTTTTGTTCGGCCCGGCCGGCGGTTGCCGTTTCACGCCGACCTGCTCCAAATACGCGATGGAAGCCGTCCGCGCACATGGCGCGATTGTGGGCGTCTGGCTGGCGGCCAGGCGGATTTGCCGCTGTCATCCGGGTGGCGGATGCGGCCACGATCCAGTTCCGGAAAAGGAGTTTGAAGTTCGGAGTTCGGGATTCGGAATCTGATTTCCCATGGACCGCACCGGCATCATCGTTGTCACCATCTGCGCCATCCTGCTCGGCTTGTGTTTTTACGAGCAGCAGAAGCAGGCGGCGCAATGGCAGCAACAACAGCGGCAATTCGCCGCCACCAACCATGTCGCCACGGCCCAGACGGCAACAGCTAACGCCAACATCGTCACGCCAGCGCCCGCGACGGCACCGGCCTTTTCGTTCGACACCAACACGCCTGAGCAGAAGATTGTGCTGACGAACCAGCGCGCGCGTTACACGTTCACGTCACGCGGCGGCGGTTTGAAGCTGGTCGAATTGCTGGATTACCCCGAAACGATTTCGGCGCGGTGGAAAACCCGGAAGGGAAATCCGACCAACGCGGTGGCCACGTTGAACACCCGCGCGCCCGTGCCGGTGCTGGCGGTTTTGGGTGATGCCGGGTTTGTCGGCGACGGCAATTTCACATTGACGAAAACCGACGATGGCGTCCGCGCGGAGAAATCGTTCACCAACGGGTTGCGGATCGTGAAGGAATTCCATCTCAGTTCGAATTATCTGGTCAACGCCAGCGTGCGGCTGGAAAACGCCTCGGACCAACCGCTCGCGCTGCCGGCGCAGGAGCTGGTGGTGGGCACGGCGACGCCGATGGGGCCGGACGACAACAACTATTCCATTTACGAAGGCGCGATGTGGTTTGATGGCGCGAGTTCGCATGACACCCCGTACTCGTGGTTTTCGGGAGCGGGCTTCGGCTGTTTTCGCGGTTCGCCACGGTCGGAATATATTGCCGGTTCGAACAACGTCGTTTGGGCGGCGGTGCACAATCAGTTCTTTGCGCTGATCGCCATGCCCACGAACCGGCCGGCGTGGCAAATCGTCACGCGTCCGGTCACGTTGCCAATGTTCCCGAACGTCGAGCCGATTCCGGGCGCCCCACTGCCGCAAGGTGTCCAGACAGCCTTGGTTTATCCGGCGCAGACGCTGGCAACCAACCAGACCATCGAGCGGCAAATTGTTTTCTACACCGGGCCGAAGGAGTATCGGACGCTGGCGGACATCGGCGCGCAATTTCAAAATCACGCCGACAACGTGATGGGCTTCGGCGGGTTCTTCGGATTTTGCGCGAAGCCGCTGCTGCTGGCGATGAACGGGCTGCACGATGTGACGCGGCTGGGTTACGGCTGGGTCATCGTGTTAATCACGATCATCATCCGGGTGGTGTTCTGGCCGTTGATGGCGGCGAGCACGCGCTCGATGAAGCGGATGCAGGCACTGGCGCCGGAGCTGAAGGCCTTGCAGGAAAAATACAAGGACGACGTGCAGAAACTCACACAAAAGCAGTGGGAGCTTTATCGCAAACACAAGGTCAGCCCGATGAGCGGCTGCCTGCCGATGGCCATTCAAATGCCGGTGTTCATCGGCTTTTTCACGATGCTGCGCAGCGCCATTGAATTGCGCGGCGCCAGCTTTTTGTGGGTCAAGGATTTGTCCAAGCCGGACACGCTGTTCATGATTCCAGGAACCAATTTTCCGTTCAACCTGCTCCCGCTGCTGATGGGCGGGGCGATGGTGTGGCAGTCGCACCTGACGCCGCCGTCGCCGGGCATGGACCCGACGCAGGCAAAAATCATGCGCTACCTGCCATTGATCTTTTTGATATTCCTTTACAACTACTCGGCGGGACTGGCGCTTTACTGGACGGTGAACAATTTGCTGAGTGTTCTGCAAACCAAGATGACGAAAAACCTGCGTGATCCGGTGGCGTCGGCGGCAACTCCGGCATTGACGCCGCCGCTAAAAAAGAAAAAATGACCGCCGTTCGACTTTTAATTTTATGCCCGCACAACCGAAAGAAACCCTGGAAAAAATCCTCGCCTTGCTCGGCTTTCAAGCCACCGTCGAGGAACACCGGCTGGAAGAAGGCCTGTTGCTCGACGTGAAAACCGACGACGCCGGGCGGCTCATCGGCCGCCAGGGCCAGACACTGGCCGATTTGCAATACATCACCAACCGCCTGCTTTTCCAGCAGGACCCCAACTCGCCCAAGGCGATGGTGGATGTGGGCGGCTACCGCGCGCAGGCGCGCGAGGCGCTCGTCAAAAAAGCAAAAGACGCCGCGGAAAAAGTCCGGCGCTGGGGTGACGCGGTGGAATTGGAACCGCTGAATGCCTTTGACCGCCGCATCGTACATCACGCGCTGAAGGACGACCCCGACGTGGAAACGCACAGCGTCGAAGTGGAAGGCTCGGACAAAAAGGCGATTTTGCTCCGGCCCCGGCACTGACCCGCCTTACTGGTCAGTGATGGTCAGCTTATACACCGGCGAAAAGGCGCTGTTGGGCTTGGGCGGCTGGCCAAAGGTGTTGCAGAGATAATCGATTTTAAAACGGAAGTTGACGGAATTTGTTCCCGGCGGCACCGGCACAAAACCGTCCCAGCGGTTTTGCATCATCGGTACCGGGCGCATCGGGCAAAGCACGCCGTCGGCAAGCACATAAGCCTTTATGCTCTCCCAGCGCAGTGCTTGTTGCGAGGAATTGAAGACGACTTCGACCGGGTAAAGGTTGTTGGGATTGCGCGGCTGTTGCAACGGGGTCAGGCGCGTAAACGAGGTGACACAGCCGGCCAGCAAAAGAATCGGCAGAACTGCCAGAAATTTCTTCAACATAATCACGTAGTGTGGCATAATCGCCGCCGGTTTGTAAAGTGGGATTTCAACGCTTGAATTCAGCGCTATTTTAACGCCAGGTTGCAAGGAAAGGAGCATACGATGAAAACACGCACATTGGGAAAACCAGGACTGGTGGTTTCTGAATTGGGTCTGGGCTGCATGGGCATGTCGGAATTTTACGGCGGGCGTGATGACCGGGAATCCATGGCCACCATCCAGCGCGCGCTGGATTTGGGCGTGACGTTCCTCGACACGGCGGACATGTACGGGCCGTTCCTCAACGAGGAACTCGTCGGTCGCGCCATTCGCGGCCGGCGTGACCGGGTGGTTTTGGCCACCAAATTCGGCATTGTCCGTGACTCCAAGAATCCCAACGTCCGCGGCGTCAACGGAAAACCCGCTTACGTCCGGTCTTCCTGCGAAGGCAGCCTGCGCCGGTTGAAGGTGGACGTGATTGATTTGTATTACCAGCACCGCGTGGACCCGGATACGCCCATCGAGGAAACCGTCGGCGCAATGGCGCAATTGGTGAAGGAAGGCAAGGTGCGTCATCTTGGACTGTCCGAAGCCGGCCCGCAAACGATTCGCCGCGCCCACGCCGTTCATCCCATCACCGCGCTGCAAAGCGAATATTCCCTTTGGACACGCGATCCCGAAGACAAAGTTTTGCCGGCGTGCCGCGAACTGGGAATCGGTCTGGTCGCTTACAGCCCGCTGGGCCGCGGATTCCTCACCGGCCGATTCAAAAAATTTGACGACCTGCCGACTGATGATTACCGCCGTCTCTCCCCGCGTTTTCAAGGCGAAAATTTCCAGCGCAATCTGGAATTGGTCCGGCGCATCGGGGAACTCGCGGCACAAAAACATTGCGCTCCGTCACAACTTGCGTTGGCTTGGGTGCTGGCGCAAGGCGACGACATTGTTCCCATCCCCGGCACCAAACGCCGGCAATATCTCGAAGAAAATGTCGCAGCGACAAACATCGAACTGACCGGCGATGATTTGAAGCAAATTGCCAGAATCGCGCCCGTCGGCGTTGCCGCTGGTCCGCGTTATCCCGAACACATGATGCACCTGGTCGGGCGGTGAAAAAACGTGGTGGGTTGATTTGGTGGGGCGAGCGTCCTCGCAAGCCGGACGAGGCGCCAAAGCAAATCGGCGGCGGCTCGTCAGTAGCCTCGCCCCACCGGACTTACACGCAATATTCCCTCATCAAAACCCGTTGCTTGCGCCGGCGCATTTTTTTTCTTAAAACACTGGCATGTCGGAAGTTGAAAAACGATTCGCTGCCACCGCAAACAGGTTCGATTTACTTAATTTTCTGGCTACGCGCACCGAGGCTGTCAATCGCGCACTTGATAAATTTCTGCCGTCCGTGAAAACCAGGCCCGCGACCATCCACAAGGCGATGCGCTACTCGCTCTTTGCCGGCGGCAAACGGATGCGCCCAGCGCTTTGCCTCGCCGCCGCGCAGGCTTGTGGCGGACGCGAAGCCGACGCCCTGCCGCTCGCGTGCGCCGTCGAGTGCATCCACACCTACTCGCTCATCCACGACGATTTGCCGGCGATGGACAACGACGATTTCCGCCGCGGCAAACCGACCAATCACAAAGTTTTCGGCGAAGGCATCGCCGTGCTGGCAGGCGACGCGCTGTTGACGCAGGCGTTTGAAATCGCCGCGCAGAGTAAAGGCTGGCCGCGCTATCCGCACCGGACAATTATTCTGGAAATCGCGAAGGCCGCCGGTTCGCTGCAACTCGTCGCCGGGCAGGTGGCGGATTTGGAAGGTGAAGGCAAAAAAATTTCCGCCAGCGAACTCCGCTACATTCACGAACGCAAGACCTCCGCCCTGCTCTGCTGCTCCGTGCGGCTGGGTGGCATGAGCGCGAACTGCACACCGGTGCAACTCAAGGCGCTCACGGATTTCGGCTATCACGTCGGTCTCGCGTTTCAGGTGATTGACGACATCCTCGACGTGACGCAAACCAGCGAGCAGCTCGGCAAGACGGCGGGCAAGGACACAAAGTCGCACAAGGCGACCTACCCGGCGATTGTGGGTCTGGAAAAATCGCGGAAGATTGCGGAGCAACTGACGGACAAAGCCTTTGCCGCGCTAAAAAGTTTCAAAGGTCATGCCGTCGCCCTCGAATTGCTGGCACAATTCCTATTGAAACGCGACCGGTAGTTAATCACTTTCCAGTTATGCACCACATGCACAACACAATTTTATGTCTAAAAAAACTGTAAGATTTGTTGCCGTCAAAACGTCAACCAAACCCGCAACCATCAAATTTAGGACGAAATCCGGCGAGGTGGTGTCATTCAAGGCATTGAAGACGGTGAAACAAAAACAAGTAGTTCAATTCCGCGCAAAAGGCAAATGAAGCGAATCTACTTGGACAGTAATATTTTAATTGCATACTTTTCCATTTGCTCGTCCGAAGACGCAAAGAAGAAAATGGTGGAGGAAGCCTTGCTTGTCTTTGCTGAACTCAAAGATTTCGAGCTTTGCACATCTATGTGGTCTCTTACCGAGACTTTTAACATCTTGGTATCTAGACAGAAGATGGATCGTGGCGCAGTTGCCGAAATCGAGAGCCGGCTTGTAAATGAAAAGCGGTTAGGCGATTTAAAGCTTTGTTTCGTTGATGTAAGTCCAAAGAAAGATTATGACTTTGCAGAATTTTTTTACCATGTGAGGCAGGGTATTCTCAAATATCATTCGGGTGTAGGCGACATATTACCGGGAGCGTGAAATACTTTACACTGAAGCGTAGCGAACATGGTTTTCTTGAAAATAGCGTTTGACCAGAGAGCGATGAGCTTGGGTGGAACGCAGATAGGCTCGAACGTTGCC
>JBEKHY010000032.1:0-29711 GCA_050012035.1 Verrucomicrobiota bacterium
GAGACGGTCCTGGTCTGCGCCCTGCTGGCCCTGTTCGCCGGTCACTGGAAATGGTGGAAGCGGATTCTGACTTTGGCCGGGATTGTCGCAGTGTATATGGTGGGGAAGAAATTGCTGTTGAGCCAGTTGCACTTTCAGACGGCCGCGTTCTCCATGGACAACGCAACGAATTTGGGGGGGTTGTTACACTCCAGAATTCTGCTCGAGAATTTCAGGATCTTTTTTTCGCCGACCCTCAACCATACGGTATTCGCCAACGCCGGGACGTTGGTGGCGGTGCTGGTGCTGGGTTGGCGGCGGCGGTTCCTACCTTACATGACGGTGATCCTGGTATTTCTTGGGGGGCAGTTGATGTATGGCGGGCTCACTGAATTTCACATCTTTATGCAAATCCTGCCCTTGAGCCTGATCCTGTTGAGCGAGCGGTGGCAGGATTATGCGGGGTCGGGTGCCGCCGGCAAGTCGTCCGGCGGATCGGTTCCGGCTTGGGCGATGCGCGAAACGTTTCCGGTGTTGGTTCCGCTGGTCATTGTGGTGATGGGATTGTCCACGGGTGTTGCCGCTTGGCACTATTATCGGATCGTTAAAGAGCTTAAGCCCGCCCGTCAGATTCAGGCTGAACTTGGCAAATCCCTCTTCAAAAAGGAACCGAATATCGGCGATTTAAAGGCCGCGAGTCAATTCTTCCAAACCATGTATAACGATGACGAATTGAACTTAGCCATGACCCGAACGAACAACCAGCAAACTTGCGATGCAATAGAAGCTCATTGTCAATTCTTCCGGAGCAGGTATGTTGAAACCGAATTGACCTTGGCCGGCATGGCCGTTGCCGGACACCGGCTTTCGGACGCAATCAACCATTTCCAACGGGTGCTTGAGTTGGATTCAAACTCAGTCCCTGCCCTGAACAATCTTGCCTTTTTGCGGGCCGCTGCCTTCGACCCCGGCTTGCGCAACGGCAACGAAGCGGTGCGTCTGGCCGAACGGGCCTGTCAACAAACTCAGTTCAAAGCGATTGTTCCCATCAGAACTCTCGCTGCGGCCTATGCCGAAGCCGGACGCTTCGACGACGCCGTTGCCACCGCCCGGAAGGTGTGCACGATGGATCTGGCACAGGGGCCGAAGGAACTTGCGGCGCGAGATGAACAGGTCTTGGAAATGTATATGTCCGGACGGGCTTACCATCAAAAAGCCGGCGAGGTTCCATAAAACGCGCGCAAAGCAGCCGATGCCCAATTGCCGTGACTTGACCGGGTGATAGGCCGCGTATAGCCTGAATTCATGGCCAATGTCAGCAGCAAAAAGAGGGTAATGCGATGAAGCCGGGCGCAGGGCTGGACTTCGATGGCCGTGAACTCGCACAAAGGGTGAAACCTGATTGATAACCTCCAAACTCAATTTCTTTAGGACATGGCTTCTGGATTGCCGGGATGCGATGGGCCGCACCTTTAGCGTGCGACGGGGTGGGACAAAATGGCGGCCCCTGTTTGTCGAGTTGTTCGTGGCGCTTTCACTGTGCGTGTCCTACTTCTTTTTGGTCAGGAACTATTGTGCTAATGGCGATCCTGTGAACTGCTTCATTTTCACGGCCGGTTCAGAAAAGTATTATCGGCTGAATCAACCAATAATCTGTGATGCCTGGAAGGGCCGCCTGTCGGGTTTATTGTTGTCCGGCACACTGATTGATTCTTCGGTTAACGAACGCAGTGACAGCCCAAGACTTAAAGAGCAACTCAACAATGTTTTCGGGCTGTACCATACCTTCTGGCTGTTGCTGTTGTTCGTCGCTGTCACCTTTGCCCTGCGCTATTCGCTGTTCATCAACCTGGGCATCTTCGCCGGCTTGATCTACAACTTTTCACCCGCCGCCGGGCCGTATTTTTATCCCTGGGACATTCCCGCCACTTTGTTCTTCACCCTGGCCGTCTTGTTCTTCGAGCGCCGCCAGTTGTGGCTGATGGCCGCCGCGACGTGCGCGGGCTGTTTTTTCAAGGAAACGGTCCTGGTCTGCGCTCCGCTGACATTGTTTGCCAGTCACTGGAAATGGGGAAAACGGATGCTGGTCTTTGTTGGCACCGTGGCGGTGTATGTGCTGGGAAAGAAGATTCTGCTGAATCTGCTGCACCTGGACGTAGCCGGCTTGTCGATGGGGAATGCAACGAGCCTGGGTGACCTGCTCCGCCATACGTATCTCCATTATAACTTCAAGGTGCTGCTTTCGCCGACGCTCAACAGTGTCATTTTTGCCAATGCGGGGACATTGGCGGCGGTGCTGGTGCTGGGCTGGCGGAGGCGGTTTCTGCCCTGCATGACGGTGATTCTGGTGTTCCTGGGCGGGCAGTTGCTGTATGGCGGGCTCAATGAATTTCGCATTTTCATGGAGGTCCTGCCTTTGAGCCTGATTCTGTTGAGCGAGCGGTGGCGGGAGTACACGGAGTCAAGCGCCGCGGGCGGTTTGTCGGCCGGGCCGGCCGCGGCCTGGGCGGTGCGCGAAACGTTTCCGGTTCTGCTGCCGATGACTGTCGTGCTGATAGGGTTGTCCACCGGGGTTGCGGCCAGACAGTATTACATCATCTTTGAGGATCTCCGCCAGTCGCAGTCGGAACTCGGCAAATATGAGATCAAATCCAAAGAACTTGATCCAGAACTTTTACGAAAGGCGTATGTCTACGACGAATTGGAACTGGCCAGAATTTCTGTGGCCATGCAGCAGTTTTCAACCGCCGCCAGCCACTACCAACGGGTACTTGAGTTGGACACAAATTCAATCCCTGCTTTGGATAATCTCGCCTGGTTGCGGGCCACGGCCCCTGACCCCAGCCTGCGCAATGGTAACGAGGCCGTGCGGCTGGCCGAACGGGCCTGTCAACAAACTCAGTATAAAGAGGTTGATCCAATCAGAACTCTCGCTGCGGCCTATGCCGAAGCCGGGCGTTTCGACGACGCTGTTGCCACCGCCCGGAAGGTCCTGGCGATGGCTCTGGCACAGGGGCCGAAGGAACTTGCGGCGCGAGATGAACAGTTGCTGGAACTGTATAAGTCCGGCCGGCCTTACCATCACAAGGCTGCTCCATAAACCGCGCACAAAACAGCCGATGCCCAATTGCCGTGACTTGACCGGGTGATAGGCCGCATTTAGTTTGAATTAATGGCGAACGCCGGTGGCAAAAAACGACGCAAAGCAGTGATGTTGGGTGTGGGGCTGGATTCCGATGGCCATAAACGATTCACCACCGGCCCGAATTTCGCGCTCGTTGGCGGCACAGAGGAAACACACGCGGCGATGACTGAAAAGGCCATCAAGATCAACGAAAAGCTCAAAGCGCGCGGCAAACAACTCGAAACTGTCAGCCACGAGGAATTTGACGATATCGCCCGCGAAGTCGGCCTTAAACCGGTCAAGCCGCGCTCGAACTAATTGGCTGTAGCGTCGAGCCTGCCGTCATCGCGCCGTAGCGGCGCACAGCGCCGGCACTACCACTGAAGTTTTTCCATCGCGACGCGCGTCTTTTCCGGCGTTTCATGCAGGATCGTCCGCCAACCGCGCGCCGCGCCCGCGGCTACATTTTCCAGCCGGTCGTCAAGATATAAAATTTCCGCGCCCCTCCGCCCGGCCAATTTTTCCAACGCCTCGTAAATTTTGGCGTCGGGCTTCATAGCGCCGATTTCATAGGAATAAACATAACCGTCAAAATTCTTGAAAAACGGGAAGTTCCGGCGGATGTGCTCGACGGCCAGATCGTTGGTGTTCGAGAAAATGTAGGTGGGAACACCACGCCGGCGCAACCCGGCCTGAAGCTCGATCATGGGCGGAATCTCCGTGAAAATATCCGCGAAAAATTCGCCGAACTCCTCAAACGTGCCGCCAAACCCGATGGCCTGCCGCGCCTGCTCAAAAAATTCGCGCCGGGTAACCAAACCCACCTCGTATTTGATGGTAATATCGGAACTCCCGATGAAACCGTTAATCCCGTCGAGTGGCATCGTGCTGCGGGCGGCGATTTTGCGCGCGGCAATCGCATAATCGAAATCCACCAATACCTTGCCGAGATCGAAGACGACGACAGTGTTCATAGCATTTCCCGATAGCTTGGCTTGCCAACGAAATTCACAACATTATGAATGAGAAAAGAGTTTGATTTTTTCGTTGCTTTGGATGGTCAGACGGCCAGAAGCAGCATCAATGGCAACATTTCGACACGCACATCTGACATTCTTTTTCGACATTGATGGAATTACATTTCCACAAGTAAGGCATTCGTAATAGAGATCATTTCCCACAGGGTAGCCTTTTGCGGGATCAAAATGCTGGTAAATCCGGGTTTCTCTTTCCTGTTTTTCCTGTTTGGTTCTTTTAGACTCCAGCCATGAACACAGCTTTCCTAAAGCAGGCCGATATAACGCGAAAGAAATGATTCCAAAAGTCAGCGCAATGATTCCAGTAGTCACGCCGGGCAGGCCAGTTTGTTTTGTCAACACGAGTCCCGATACAACCGTGACACCAAATGCGATAAAAAATGGAAGCAATTCAATAAAAGTCATTGTGTTTTTTCACAACATTTCCCTCCGCCCTTCCAGCGCGCGGCTCAACGTCAGTTCGTCGGCAAATTCCAGTCCGCTGCCGGCCGGCAAGCCGTAGGCGATGCGGGTGATTTTCAGCCCTTTGCGCGCGAGCCGTTTGGCGAGGTAATGGCTCGTCGCGTCGCCTTCCACGTCCGTGCCCAAGGCGATGACAATTTCCCGGATCGGCTCCTGCTTCAGCCGTTTTTCCAGTGCGGCTATGCGCAGGTCTTCCGGTTCGACACCATCGAGCGGGGAGATTTTCCCGCCGAGGACATGAAACATGCCGCGATACGTGCCGGATTTTTCAATGCTCAAAATGTCCACCGCGCGTTCGACCACGCACACGAGCGAGGCGTCGCGCCGGGCGTCGGCGCAAATGGCGCACGGTGATTTCTCGGTCAGTGCGCCGCAGGTCGTGCAAAAATGTATTTTCTCCCGGGCATGAAGCATCGCCTCGGCAAGCTGCCGCACCACCGCTGAGTCCGTTTGCACAAGATGCAACGCGATGCGTTCGGCAGAGCGCGGCCCCACGCCGGGCAACTTGTGCAGGGCGGCAATCAGAGCGGTGATGGAATCGGGAAGCGCCGACATGGAATGACAAATGCCTAAGTCCTAATGACGAAAGAATGACTAAAATTCAATCGCAAATTTTTTCCGGCAGTCGTTGGGATTTTGGGATTCGGCATTGGGCATTCGCTGGTCATTATGGTTTCGTCATTAGTCATTTCTTCAGAACCCCGGCAGGCTCAAGCCCGACGTGACCTTGCCCATTTCGGCATTGGAAATCTCCCTAGCTTGGGCAAGCGCCTGGTTCGCCGCGGTCAAAATCATGTCTTCGAGCAACTGAGCGTCGGACGGATTGAGCGCCTGCGGGTCAATTTTGATGGACGCGATGCTCCCGTCGCACTTGGCCACGACCTTGACCGCGCCGCCGCCGCTGGTCGCCTCCACAGTGCGCGCGGCGAGTTGCGCCTGCACCTGTTCCATCTGCTGCTGCATCCGCGCAGCCTGTTTCATCAATTTTCCAATGCTCGACATTTGTTGGTTGAAAGTTGAAGGTTGAAAGTTGCGGGTCAGGCGCGGACTTCGATGATCTGGCCTTTGAAAATTTCCAGCGCCTTTTGAATCAACGGGTCGTTCTTGAAATCGTTTTGGTCGAAGGCAACGGGGGCCGGTTTCGCCTTTGCCACCGGCGCAGCGGACCCGCCTTCGCCTGGCTTCGGCGCGGCCAGAGCAGGCGACGCGGTTTTTGCCAGTGGTGGCACGCAGACGGCAGATGCCTCGGTTTTGACAAATCGGATTTGCGCGTTTGCGTGGCCGAGTTCGGCGAGTTTGGTCTGGAGCAACGTGTGATTGCGTGCGTTGTCCATGAGGCCAAGGTGATCTTCAAATTCGGGATCGAAACCAATGGTCAGGATGTTTTTTTCAAACGAAACCGGATTGGCATCCACGAGATAACTGCGCGTGAACGGGCTGACGCGGCCAACGGCTTCAACCAGTTTTGCCCACAACCCGGCCAGGTCGGCGGAAACCGGTGTTGGTTCGGCAGACACGGCGGGTGCAGCGGCAGCCGTTTGATGAACCGCCTGGGTTTTGGGGGCCGGGCGGGCAGCGGGCGCGGCGACAGGTGAATTTGCGGTCGGAGCCGCAGACAGCCCGCCTTCGCTTCGCCCCGCCCCGACATCGGATGTCGGGAATCGCGCGGCAAGGACGCCTGCGCCACCTCCGCCACCGCGCATTTGGTTGAGTTGTTTCAAGACCGAATCCAGGCTGATGACGTTGCGCGCTTCAATGGCCTTGAGCAGGGTAACTTCCAACAGGATTTTTTTGGACGCGGCTTCGCGCAGGCGCAGTTCGGAATCCGTCAGCACTTCGAGGATCCGCATGAGCGATTCGGCGTTGGCCAGCGAAGATTGTTCCTTGAGTGCCGCCACTTCGGCTTCGGAGACTTCGAGCAGGTTCAAGTCACCGCGCGAAACCTGGAAGATGAGCAGGTTCCGGAAATGATTCAGCAAATCAGAGAGCAGCCGTCCGAGGTCTTTCCCGTTTTGCGCCAGTCCATTCAATTCGGCCAGTGCGGTTTGAATTTCACCGGCGAGGACGGCCCGGCTCAGGCCCAGGACCTGACTTTGCGCGGTGAGGCCGAACATGGACAGCACGTCCGCCTCCTCGATTTTGTCACCGCAAAAGCTGATAAGCTGGTCGAGGGCGGATTCGGCGTCGCGCATGGCGCCATCCGCACCGCGGGCGATAGCCTGGAGCGCGGTTTCGCCAATTTTCACCTTCTCCAACTTCGCGATGTAAGCGAGGTGTTTGGTGATGAGCGCGCTCGGAATCCGGCGCAAATCAAACCGCTGGCAGCGTGAGAGGATGGTCGGCAGGACCTTTTCCGGGTCGGTCGTCGCAAACATGAACTTCACGTGCGCCGGCGGCTCTTCCAGCGTCTTGAGCAGCGCGTTGAATGCCGCCGTCGAGAGCATGTGGACTTCGTCAATGATGTAGATTTTGAACTTCGAATTGGCGGGCGCGTATTTGCAGGTCTCACGGAGCTCGCGGACCTGTTCGACGCCATTATTGCTGGCGCCATCAATTTCCAGAACGTCGAGCGACCGGCCTTCGGCGATCTCAAGGCAGCGTGGGTCCTTGTCGTCGAAGGCGATTTTCGGGCCGCCTTCACAATTCAGGCATTTGGCGAAAATGCGGGCGATGGTGGTCTTGCCGGTGCCGCGCGGGCCGCAAAACAGGTAGGCGTGCGCAATGCGCTTTTGCTCGATGGCATTGGCGAGCGTCTGCGTGACGTGTTCCTGGCCGATGACCTCGGCGAAACGCTGGGGCCGGTATTTCCGGGCTATGACTTCGTAAGGCATTTGCAAATTACGATTTACGATTTACGCGCGGGTTTGGCAATGCAATCGTCAATCGAAAATAACCAGGCCAGGGTGACCACGGCAGATGTCGAGCAAACTACCGTTGCTGCCTTCCGGCCCTGGCGGGGTTCGTAAGTCCACATTCCATGGGCCCTGGCGGAGGAAATGTGCCGCAGCTTTCACGGGCTGTCGAGACAAAGCGAGGCCGCGGCCAGCACGGCGATGTTGGCCTTTTTGCTTTGGACAATCTTCAGGCGCTTCAATGAGTTCTGGAAATGAAACGCCTTCATTCCTTCCCGCATCCGCTTCTCGAAATACGGATACGCCTTGCTGACCGAACCGCCGAGCACGATGATTTCCGGGTCGTAGGCGTAGAGCAGGGCCATGATGACGTTGGCGAAATCGTCGCCGAACGCGGCGAACATCGCCTGCGCCTTGCGGTCGCCGTTTTTCGCGCGCTCAAAAAGCGTCCCGCCATCGAGGCCGAATTCGCGCTGAAAAAATCGCCCGCTGCAATAATGCTCGAAATTCTTTTCTTTGTAGGCAATCGAGCCGATTTCGCCCGCGCCGCCGCTGCCACCGGAATAAAGCCGGCCGTCAATGATTACGCCCGCGCCCAGCCCGGTGCCGACAATCAAGCCCACCAGATTCCGATAACCGCGTCCGGCGCCATAGTGCAGTTCGCCCAGGGCAAAACATTTGGCATCGTTGTTTAAAACCACGGGTATGTGAAACCGGCGTTCGAGAATTTTTTGGAGCGGAACGACCTTCCAGGACGGGATGTTGTTGGGCGAATAGACAATCCCCTTGTTCACCAAAGTGGGCACGCCGACGCCGATGCCGCTCACACCCGGCCTCATGACCTTCGTGATGGTTTCACAAATTGCGTCAATGATGGTTTCTGCGTCCGCTTTGGGCGGATGCGGTCGCGTCGCGAACGCGATGATCCGGCCGTTTTGGACCAGGCCGGCCCGGACATTTGTGCCACCGAGGTCAACGCCCACCAGGAGAGTTTTTTTTGCTGCGCGCATGAGATACTGCTTCCGGTTTCCAAGCCATAAGTCAAGCTTCGGCTGGACCTTTACGGCGCATCCGGTACAACTTGACACCACCGCCACGTTTGCACGGTAAGAATGGAGCGCCGATCGCCGTATCGGCACCAACCGTGTGAAAACCGCGACCGGGCCGAATTGGTGTTCGGCGTTCAGGCGGTGGCGTCAAGTCGCGTCCGGCGCATCGAAAAAAAAGTGCGCCGATTGAAATTTTTAATTCCCACCCCGGCGCGCTTTGGATTAAGCTGGCGGCGGGATCGTCAGAAAGCGAGTGCCTGCATGATGTGGATCGAACAATTGCAGTCCGCACACTGGCTCCGGGCAACCGGCTGCGCGCTGGCCGCTTATGCGCTCGGCTGCTTCGCCACCGGCTATTACCTCGTCCGCGCCCGCACTGGCCACGACCTCCGCGAAATCGAAAGCGGCAGCATCGGCGCGCGCAACGCGGGCCGTGTTCTGGGAAAATCCGGCTATCTGTTCACCATGCTGGGTGATATGGCCAAGGGCGCGTTGGCCGTCTGGTTCGCGGCGGAATTCAGTAACCACAACCGGCTGATCATGGCGCTGGCGGTGCTGGCCGTGGTCGTCGGGCATGTCTGGCCGGCGCAACTGCACTTTCGCGGCGGCAAGGGCGTAGCTACCTCGTTCGCGGCGTTGTTGATGTTTGATTACCGGGTCGCGCTGACGATTCTCGTTGTGTTTCTGGCCGGCTATGCCGTCACGCGGAAGAGCCTGTTCCCGGCCATGTTCGCCTACGTATGCCTGCCTTTGGCGGACGGGTGGTTCCATCGCGCCGGGTTGACGGCCACCCTCATGACCGGCGTGGCCGCAATTATTTTGTTTGCGCATCGGCGCAATTTAGCGGAAGAAATGGCTGCGCTGCTGGCGCGGCGTGACTTGGCGTCCAAACCCGAACACACAAAATTATGAGTACACAGGAACCGTTGGTGTTCAAATTCGCGAGCGAGGACTGGGAATTCGAGCAGATTCACCGGCTCAATTACAGGACCTTCGTCGAGGAAATCCCCCAACATCAGGCGTCCCCGAACCAGCGGCTCGTGGACAAGTTCCACGCCGAGAACACTTATCTCATCTGCCTGAGCAACCAAAAACTCGCCGGGATGCTCGCCGTGCGCGGCATCCGGCCGTTTTCGCTCGACCAGAAACTGCCGAACCTCGACGCCTTCTTGCCGACGGGCCGGACGGTGTGCGAAATCCGGCTGCTGGCTATCGAGAAAAAATTCCGCGGCGCACAGGTGTTGCAGGGGATTCTCGCGCTGCTCTGGCAGCACGGCGTCGAAAAGGGCTACGACCTAGCCATCATTTCCGGCACCACGCGGCAGCAAAGATTGTATCAGCACCTCGGCTTCGTGCCGTTCGGCCCGCTCGTCGGCAGCGGCGACGCGCAATTCCAGCCGATGTATGTCACGCTCGAAACGTTCGAGGTGACCGCGCGCGAATTCCTGCGCTCGTCGCCCGCGCGCTCGTTTCATCCCAGCGCGGTGAATTTTCTGCCCGGCCCGGTGGCCATCCGGCGCGAGGTGCGCCGCGCGTTCGAGCAGGCGCCTGAATCGCACCGCGGCGAAAGTTTCAAAAAGGATTTTCAGTCCGCCCGGCGGATCCTCTGCGAACTGGTTTGCGCCAAAAACGTCCAACTGTTCGTCGGTTCCGGTACTCTGGCCAACGACGTCGTAGCCGGGCAATTGTCGCGGCTCAAGGGCCGCGGATTGATTTTGACCAACGGCGAATTTGGCGAACGCCTCGTGGACCAGGCGCGGCGGTTCAAGCTGAAATTCGACGCGCTCGCTTTCAACTGGGGCCAACTGCTGGATTTGGCCGCAGTGAAGCGAAAAATTTCCGCCCGGCTCACCCGGCTCACCTGGCTCTGGTGCGTGTATTGCGAAACGTCCACGGGCATTTTGGCTGACATCGAGGCACTGAAAGCCCTGTGCGCCCGGCACGGTGTGAAGTTGTGTCTCGACGCCATCAGCGCCATCGGCACGATGCCGGTGGATTTGACAGGCGTTTATCTGGCGTCCTGCGCCAGCGGCAAGGGCCTGCGCGCCTATCCGGGCATCTCGATGGTTTTCTACCATCACGACATCGCGCCCGCGCCGGACAAGCTGCCGCGTTATCTCGACCTCGGTTATTACGCGAAGGAAAGCGGTACGCCGTTCACGTTCTCGTCGAACCTGCTCCACGCGCTGCACGCGGCGGTGAAACGGGTGAATTGGGAAAAACGCTTTGCGGAAATCAACGAATGGTCGGGTTGGCTGCGTTCGCGGCTGGCGGAAACCGGTTTCGATTTGATCGGCAACGGTCCACCCTCCGCAGTAGCTCTGCTACGGAGGACGGGCGCAAAAACCTCGCCGGCGGTCGTCACGATTGCGCTGCCGCCGGACATGAACTCGGTGAAAATCGGCGAGGCGATGCAGGAAGCCGGCTATCTATTGAGCTACAACAGCGGTTATTTGCGCCGGAAAAACTGGATTCAAATCTGCCTCATGGGCGAGTGCACGCACGAAAAGGTCGTCTCCGTAACGAATGCTCTGAACCGGGTCTGCTTCCGGCGGCATGTCTCGGCTCCGGCTCCGGCGGTCGTGGCAGCGAAATAAAAATCGAACCGCAGTTTTGCGGTTCAATGACGGGTTTGGCGGTATACGTGTGCTATCTTGAAATTCACTGCTTACAGAGTTACACTTCAGCAGACCTTGATTGCGAGTGCCATCGTCTTTCTCCTCTGTGCGTATTGTTTTAGCGTCGTCTTCTTCGGATGGCCGAGAGCATGGGCGCGGATTTTCTATCCGTATTGCGTCTTTTTCGCTCCGGCGTTGGCCTTTCTCACAGTGCGAGACTTTTGGCGAGCACGACGAGATGTTCGGCTTTTTGTGGCGGCGTTGCTTGGCACAAGTGGTTTCGTTTTCGTGTGTATGACCACTTATTTTATCATTTATCGTATCAACCATGCCGCCTAGCACCGCACTGAAGCCAACGGCCACCGCCCTTTAAGTTTTCGATTAAGTCATTCTCCGCTTTTCATCGGCCAGCCCGCTGCCACCATTGCCTTGTAGCCGCCGATGAGCGAATGGACGTTGCGGTAGCCCATTTTTTGCGCCGCATCGCAGGTGAGCGCCGACCGGAATCCGCCGCCGCAATACATGATGATTTCCGTCTTCGGATCGGGAAACATTTTCTCCAGGTCGCGCTCCAAGATTCCTTTGCCTAGATGTTTCGCCTCGACGGCGTGGCTTTTTTGCCATTCGTGGTCTTCGCGCACGTCGAGCATGACCGCTTTCGGATTTTGCGCGAGGCGGGCGCGGGCCTGTTCAATTGAAATTTCACGGACGCGCGTTTTGGCGTCGTTCACAAGTTTTAGAAAACCGGGCGAATGATCCATGCGCTGAACTTAGCCGGAACCAAATCGTAGGACAAGCGTCCCGCTTGTCTCCATTCTGATTTTCCGCCTTGAGGCGATGGTTTCCAATTTGAAGTGAGTGAATATAAAAACAGGAATATGGAGACAGGCAAGATGCCTGTCCTACGCATATGCGCAAATTTCATTGGCAATCGGGCTGCGCGTTGGCTTACTCCACTCGTGTCGCCGCAAAAAAATCACACCGCCATCGCCGGCAGCCTGTTGTTTGTGGCTTTTCTGTGGGGCGGCAACAATACCGGGACCAAATGGCTGGTCGCCACCTGGCCGCCGATTTGGACCGGCGGCATGCGCCTGTTCTGCGCCGGTCTGCTGTTGCTCACGGTGTTGCGGTTCACTTCGTGGCTCGGAGAGTATCGCGCGGTGACTCCGCAACAGCGCCGGCAATTGTGGCTGCGCGGCGGTTTGTGCCTTGCCGTTTACATGGCCATTTACAACTGGGCCTTGCGTTTGACCTCGGCGTCGCACGTGGCGTTGTATATCGGCGCATCGCCGGTCTGGACTTTGTTGTGGGAGGAACGTCCGCAGCAGACCTGGGCAAGCGTGCGGCGTTACGGAGCGGCGTTGCTGGCCGTGGCCGGCGTGATGGTCCTGTTCTGGCCGGCTTTACAAACGGGAAACGCCAGCGTGCTCGGAGAACTGTTCGGTTTGGTCTCGAGCATCCTCTGGGCAAATTTCAGTCATCAAATGCGCATTCTCAGCGCGGACTTGAGCGGGGCGGAGGTCGCGGCACAGACGATGTGGATGTCGGGAATTTTGCTTTTGCCATTCGGGTTGGGCGAGATTGCATTTCACGGCCTGGCCGTCAATGCGCGTTTGTTGGGTGTGCAGTCGTTCTGCATTTTATTCGGCAGCGTGATTCCTTACGCGCTGTGGAACAACGCCCTCCGCCACTGGCGCACGAGCCGGGTCGTGTTGTTCAACAATCTCATTCCGTTGAGCACGATGGCGTGGGCGCATTACTTTCTGGGTGAGCAGGTCACCTCCACGTTTGGAGCGGCGATGATTTTGATTGTGGCCGGCGTAATGCTCGGGCAAACCAACTGGCCGAAAGTGCCGGAAACCCCGGAAAGTTTTTGACATAAAATCGTCCTCGTCGTCCTCATTCGGTCATCGAGTTAATTCGAAAATTCGAGGACGAGAACGACAACTAAAGAATTATGGACATCAAAAATCTTGGCGAAGTTCCGTCCTTCATTACCAAGGACGGCTCGGAAATCCGCGAATTGCTGGCGCACCGCAATTCCGTCATCCGCAATCAGAGTCTGGCTGAAGCGCGTGTGCCGGTCGGCTCCAGCACGCAGGAGCATTATCACGTCAAGACCGAGGAAATTTATTACCTCACGCACGGCACGGGCAGAATCCGCATCGAAGGTGAAACCCGCGACGTCCGCGCCGGCGACGCCATCGCGATTCCGCCGGGGAGCCGACACAAGCTTTGGAACACTGGTGACGAAACGCTGCGGGTGCTGTGCTGTTGCGCGCCAGCCTATAAACATGACGACACCGTGCTCACTGAAACCGTTTGACCAAATTGGTGGGGGCGGGATTACGGGCGAGCCGGTTTGGGTCTCTGGACTGCGGCGACATGTCGCCGCTTTGAAAGCACGGGCACGTCCGCGCACTCCAAAATATTCAGCTCGCGGGGACACTCGCCCCACCAACCTGACCGAATCATGAATTGACCTCGGTATCGCCAGGCGTTTAACTGTTGGTATGAAGTTGTTCATGCGGTTGACGTTGCTGTTGCTCGCCGGGATGCTGGCCGCCGGCTGTACTTTTCACCGGGCGAAGAAGACCCCTGCGTCCGCGCCGCGAACGTCGCAGACCGTTGTCGCGCCGGACAATTCACTCACGGCCAGGGTCGCCGCTTACAATGCCGCCGGCCGATTCGTGGTATTGAGTTTTCCCGTCGGCCAGGTGCCGAGGCTGGATCAAACGCTTTTCCTTTACCGTGACGGACTGAAAGTTGCCGAAGTCAAAGTCTCCGGACCGCAACGTGATAACAACATCGTGGCCGATCTGGTCAGCGGCTCCGCTCAGGTCGGCGATGAAGTACGCGACCAGTAACCACCGGAGGGACGAGCTATGCAAGTCCTGTTTTTACTTCGGATTTCAATAATCAGGGACTGGTGTAACTCGTCCCTCCGAAGTGCTATTCCTTGGCCTTGGGCGTTTTTTCCACGAGCGGCTTGACCGTCTTGGGCAGAGCGTTTTTCTCGTAGGGCGAATGGAGGTTGAAATAGATGCCGCACAGCGGACGTGGTTCGCCGCTTTCGCTCAAAATGATGGTGACCTGTTTGTCCAGCGCGATGCCGTGGCGCAAACCCACGCCCCGGTTTTTGTAAGCCTTGATGGCCTTGTCCATCAGCGAGACCAGCGACACTTCAAAATCCTCCGGCGTTTTGTCAACGCACACGATGTATCGCTCGTAAGCCTTCACGGCGGCGGCGATTTCGCGTTTGAACGTCTCAATGGTCATGGCTCCAACGTAATTCATCCGGCGCATAATGCAGCAAAAATCGAGTAACAGGTCGGCTTGAATTGTAGCGTCGGCTGTCTCAGCCGATAGTGCTCCGAGGATCAGCCTTCGTGTGGCTGCGGCGCGACAAGCAACGTACACAACCGCAAATTAAACACCCTGTCAAAATTCAATCAGCTGCCGCGCCCGTCTTGGAGCTGGTTCGCGGGCCGAACAGCGCCGTGCCGATGCGAACGATCGTTGCGCCTTCCTCAATCGCCACCTCGAAATCGCCGCTCATACCCATGCTCAACTGTGGTATTGGCGCGGCGAGCACCTGCTCGGCGCGCTCCTTTAACTCGCGCAACCGCAGAAAATGCGGTCGCACCTTTTCCGGTTCGGCTGACCACGGCGGCACGGTCATCAAACCGTGGACTTCGATTCGCGGTAGCGCGTTGATTTCCTTCAACTCCGCCAGCAAACGCTCCGGCTGGTACCCAAACTTGCTGGCTTCACCGGCGACATTAACCTCCAGCAAAACCGGCATGGTCCTGGCCGCCTGCTCCGCGCGTTTGGCGATTTCCCGCGCCAGCGACAGGCTGTCCACGCTCTGAATCATTTCAAACAGCTCGACCGCGTCGCGGCATTTGTTCGATTGCAGGTGGCCGATGAAATGCCAGCGCAATTGGGCCGGACACAATGGAATTTTCGCCCTGGCTTCCTGCACCTTGTTTTCGCCGAACAAACTCAGACCGAGTTGCGCCGCCGCCGCCACGACCTCAGGCGGCTGGCTTTTTGTAACTACCAGCAAGGTAACGGAGCCCGGATCGCGTCCCGCGCGTTCGCACGCCGCGTGAATCCGTTGCTGGATTTTTTCAAGATTTTCGGCGAGGTTCATGGCACCATCGTAAATCGTAAATTGTAAATCGTAAATGAACTACTGGCTCGTGAAATCCGAACCCGAAGCGTATTCGTGGTCCGACTGTTTGAAGGATGGCGAAACGGCATGGACCGGCGTCCGCAGTTTTCCGGCGCGGAAAAATCTTCGGGCCATGAAAGCCGGTGACCAGGTTTTCTTCTATCACAGCGGCGACGAAAAATCCGTCGTCGGCCTCGCGCGCGTCGTCCGTGAATTTTATCCCGATCCGACCGCGGACGAGGGAGATTGGTCGGCGGTTGACCTTGCGCCGGTCAAAACGCTGGCCAGGCCGGTGACGCTGGCGGTGATTAAGACCGACAAAATCCTCAAATCAATGGCATTGGTTCGGCAGTCGCGTTTGTCGGTGATGCCCGTTACGGCCGGACAGTTCACGCGTTTGCTGGAGTTAGCGGAGACGAAGATTTAACGGCTGGCAGGCCAGCAGCCATGTTGGCTTCAACCCGCCGGCGTTTGTGATGCTCCCACCGGGCCGCCCACACAAAAAGCAGGACGATCACCAGAAGGCCGAGGGCCGTTTGCACCGCATCGGATGGTGCGAACTGCTGAACGATGACACCCACCATGATGACCAGCGGCAGATGGCAGGCAAACACGGACAATGAATTCCGCCCGAGCAACGCGGTTGGCGCCATTAATCGCGTGGGCGGCCGCGGATTCCATGCCAGCAGGAAAACGGTCCACGCAGCAAAGTTCAGCAGCCGCAACGGTCCCAGCGTCCATTTGTCCATCCAGAGAAAAATATCAGGATGCCACCAGGCTTGCGGCCAGAAACCGCGACGCGACAGCAGCCCGACTAGCACAATTGTGAGAGCCGGTATCGCCAGCCAAAGACGAAGTCGCGGTTTGATAATCGGTCGTCGGAGTGAAGTTTCCCCGAGCGCCAGGCCGCAAACCCAAAGAAATTGCCAGGCCAGAAGATCAAACGAACCCCAGCGCAAAGGGAGCAGCCGGGTGGGATCACCGACGAGGCGCGCATCCAGTTTGCATTGCGCCGCCAGCCAACCCAGGGCGGAAACCGTCAGCACAATCCCCCAACCATACCGGCGCGCGATCGCCAGCAACCACGGCATGGCACCCAAAAAAATCACGTAGAGCGGCAGGATGTCAAAGAGCGGCGGTTGATGCAGCAACAGCGGCATGAGTGCCAGGCTGCCCCACGGGTGGGCGAGAAAATCGTGGAAATGATTTGCCAGCGGCGGAAGCGAGTTCGCCAGCCCCCACGCGATCAACACGATGGGCACCAACACCGATAAATGGACGACGTAAATTTGCCGGGTGCGTTTCCAGACGCGGCGTGACATCACTGTCCAATCCGCCTGCGTGTAGGTCCGTCCGTAAACAATGCCGGCCAGGCAGGCGCTCAGGAAGATAAAACCTTCAGCCGCGCCGTTGTAGCCCAACGGGTCCTGCAACGCATGCGACACCGGCGTGGGCGCATGCACCCCTGCCATGGTGATGAGAAACAAACCACGCAGCGTGTCCAGCCGCATGTCGCGCGGTTTCGACGTGCTCACCGTCCGTGTCCCTGTCTGGCTTTCAATGCGTCCGTTCAAGCAACGTATAACATAACCGAAATGCCGGACAGTCAAATGCCTTTTTTCGCTTTGTGCGCTGGCAATTTCCGGACAAAATGGGCGGCACTTCAGCATTTTTAGCTTGTTCGCAATCCGTTGGCGCGACTTGACTGGACCGGGCTGAAAATGTGATTGTCTCATCCGACCCGGATAAAAACGACAACCTGGAACCAAACATGACAGAACCAACCATCACACAAATCAAAGATACCACAGGCAACCCCGCACCGCTCGGCTTACTCGGCTTCGGGATGACCACTGTATTGCTCAATCTGCACAACGCCGGCGTTTACGGCCTTAACAGCATGATTCTCGCAATGGGCATCTGCTATGGCGGTCTCGCGCAAATCATCGCGGGCATCATGGAATGGAAGAAGGGCAATACCTTTGCCACCACCGCATTCATTTCGTACGGCCTTTTCTGGCTGTCGCTCGTGGCTTTGATTGTGTTGGCGAAACTCGGATTGGGCGCGGCGTCAGATGAAACCGCGATGGCCGCTTATCTCGCCATGTGGGGGTTGTTCACCGCCGTCATGTTCCTCGGCACGCTCCGGCTGAACCGCGCCCTGCAATTTGTCTTCCTTTCACTGGCGGTGCTGTTCTTCCTGCTCGCTATCGGCGATTACACCGGCGCAAGCGCGGGCTTCAAACATTTTACCGGCTACGAAGGCATTATCTGCGGCTTCTCCGCGATTTACACCGGCCTTGCCCAAATCTTGAACGAACTTTTCGGCAAAATTGTCTGGCCGCTCGGCCCGGTGAAAAAATAATCACGCTCAATCTCCCAGCGTCGCCGCAATGCTCTCACGCGTTACGGCGATAATTTTTTTCAATTGCGCCGGCGTCGTGCCATACGGCGGCATCAGGACAATCACGTTCCCGACGGGCCGCGTGAGCACGCCGTGTCTGGCCATGGCCCCGCAGACACGGACGCCCGCGCGTTCGCGCAAGTCGAACGGTTCACGCGTGTGCCAGTTTTTCACCAGTTCAATTCCGGCGATCAACCCCACCTGCCGGATGTCGCCGACGTTCGGCAGAGTCCAAAAGGTTTGAAGTTCGCTGCGCAACGCCCGCTCCAGTTTCACGCGGGCGCAAACGGAACCGGCGCTGTGCAAAATTTCCAGGCTGGCAAGTGAGGCCGCCGCACCGAGTTGATTGGCCGTGAAACTGTGCCCGTGGAAAAAGGCTTTGAACTCATCGTATTCACCGAGGAAGGCGTCAAAAACCTTTTGCGTCGTGAGCGTTGCCGCCATCGGCAGATAACCGCCGGTCATCCCCTTGGCCAGACAAAGAAAATCCGGCTGCACGCCTTCGTGGTGACACGCAAAAAAAGTGGGACAGGCTTCCAGCCGGTCTTTGCCCTTTCCTGAAGCTTGAGACAGGCAAGATGCCTGTCCCACTCTGCCAAATCCCGTCATCACTTCGTCGGCAACAAGCAACGCGCCGTGGCTGCGCGCGTTTTCCGTGACGCGCTTCAGCCAGCCCCCCGGTTGCGGAATCATGCCCGCTGCGCCTTGAATCAGCGGCTCGAACACGAACGCCGCGTATGGGTTTCCCGTTTTTTTCTGCGCGGAAAACTTCTGTTCAACTTTCCCGACACATTCCCAGTTGCATTGGCGATAGTCGCGCGCATCGGCGCGCTCCGGCGGCGCGCGGTTGAACGGGCAGCGGTAGCAATACGGCGACATGACCTTGTCCGTTTTGAAAAGCAGGCCGGAATAACTTTGGTGGAACAAATCGATGTGGCCGAGCGCGACCGCGCCCACCGTGTCGCCGTGATACGCTCCTTCCAGTGAAAGAAATTTCGGCTGTACGGTTCGTGAGGACCGGCCTTTGCTCAGAAGCTTCGGCCCGACTGGCGCTCGGCCCACCGATTTGCCGCGAGTGCGTCGCGTGAATTCATAGGCGAGTTTGAGCGCGACTTCGAGTGCCGTTGAACCGTCATCGGAGAAAAAAACCTTCGATAATTTACGATTTACGATATTCGATTTACGCGTCGGGTTGGTTTTAGCTGCGTCAATCGTCAATTGTAAATCGTCAATGGGCCGGTTCGCTGCCTCTACCAGTTTTTCGGCGAGTAATGACGCCGGTTCATTTGCCAGTCCTAATGCCGAGGAATGTGCGATTTTCTTGAGTTGCCGCTGAATCGCCGCATTGATCTTCGGATGATTATGGCCGTGAAGATTGGTCCAGATGGATGAATTGGCGTCGAGATATTCGCGGCCATTCGCGTCGCGCAACACCGCGCCTTTGCCGGAAACGATGACGATCGGCTCGCGCCGCAACCAATCGCGCATCTGCGTGAACGGATGCCAGATGAATCGGTGGTCGAGCGCGGCGAGTTTGTGCATTCTGATTTTTGATTTACGATTTATGATTTACGATCTGGTTCAAGGCAGTAACAAGTTCGGTCACGTCGGCGGCTGTGTGCGCTGCCGAAAGTGTCACCCGCAAACGCGCTTTGCCGCGCGCAACGGCAGGATAGCGAATTGCCGGAACAAAAATGCCCTTTTCGCGCAACGTCGTGGCGGCTTCAACGGCTTCCCTTTCGTCGCCGATCATGAGGGGAATAATGGCGCCGGGAATTGGCGATTGGCGATTGGCGATTGACGATTGAAATTCGCCAATCCTCGCCCAAAGTGTTTTTCGCCGGGCTTCGCCGTCGGCGGATTGGACGAACTCAACCGCCGCACGGGCCGCGGCGGCCGCGGCGGGAACCGGCGCGGTGGAAAAAATGAAACTGCGGGCGCGGTTAACAAGAAGATCAATCAACGCGCGCGAACCGCAAATAAATCCGCCGCTCGCGCCGAGCGCCTTGCCGAGTGTGCCCATCTGTATTTCGATGCGATGCCCCACACCCAGTTCGTCCGCCAGACCGCGCCCGTGTCTGCCGCAGATGCCGGTCCCATGCGCCTCGTCCACCATCAGCCACGCACCGTGTTTTTCCTTGAGCGCAACCATCTCGCGCAACGGCGCGGCATCGCCGTCCATGCTGAAGATGGATTCAGTGACGATCAGCACGTGGCGTCCTTTTTCGGAGGGACGAGTTACACGAGTCCCTGATTTGAATTGGGACTCGCGTAGCTCGTCCTTCCGATTTGCCCATTTCAAAATTTTCTCCAAATCGTCGAGGTCATTGTGGGCAACCACGCGGATTTTTGCGCCGGAGAGCCGCGCGGCATCCACGATGCAGGCGTGAACCAGCTTGTCGAGCACGACCACATCGCCCTTGCCGACCAGGGCGCAGATGGTGCCGATGGCCGTCGCGTAACCGGATGAAAAACTCAGCGCGGCTTCGGTTTTTTTGAAGACGGCGAGCGCTTCCTCCAGTTCTTGGAACGGCGCGAGCGAACCGCAAATCAGCCGTGACGCGCCGGCTCCGGCGCCGAATTTTTCAACCGCCTTGATCGCGGCTTCCTTCAAAATCGGGTCATTGGCCAGACCGAGGTAATCGTTCGACGAAAAATTGAGGAGCGTCACGCCGCTGATTTTGATGCGCGGCGATTGCGGCGAATCCACGCGACGGATCTCGCGGAACAGATTCTGTTCCTGCAAGGTGGCCAGACACTGGTTTAATTCGGCGTCGAATGAATTCACGCGTGAAATTTACGATTTGCGATTTACGCTTTACGAGCAAAAAGGCAACCGGTGCGTCAATCGCAAATTGAAAATTAGTCCGGCATGATTGCCCATTGGCCACCAATCATCGAAGCGCGAACGTGGCCGGTAAAATTCACGGCGGCTTCGAATGCTTCAGCCCTTTTCCCGGCGAATGGAATGGCAATGAGGTCGGCGAAGGCGTTTTTTGAAAGTTCGCCGATGCGGCCGGTCAGGCCGAGCGCTTTGGCGCCGTTGACGGTGGCCATTTGCAGAATTTTTTTGGGTTGGAGTTTCGGATGCGCCCTGGCCAGCGCGCGCATTTCTCCAAACAAGTTCAACTCCGGCTTTTCGCGCGGCGTTTTATAAACCGTGGCCAGGCTGTCCGTGCCGAGACAGACGTTCACTCCGGCCTTCAGCAATTTTCCCAGCGGAAACGGCCGGTGCTTGAAATAAAAATGGCTGCGCGGACAGTGGACGACACTGACTTTGCGCTCCGCCAGCAACACGGCGTCTCGTCTGCCGAGGTAATTGGCGTGCACGGCCAGGAGATTGGCACCGAGCATCCGGTTTCGCGCCAGATGCTCGACCGGCGAACCGAGGCCACAATCGCTCATGTCGCGTTCGTTCCGTTCCAGCCAGTGATACATCGCGCCGCGCGCGTGAACGAACATTTCCTGTTCCTGCGCGGATTCGGCGACGTGCGTAGTGATGCGCCACCTGTTTTTGCGCGCTTCGCGGGCGCTGAGGCGCAACAGCTCAGGCATGGTGGAGTAAGGCGCATGAGGTGAAAGCGAGGCGCGGCAGCGCGGGTGCCCGAGCGATTCAATTTTTTCAACGGCTTCGCGAAGCACGGCACGCGGCTCGCGCCGGGCGCGAATACCGGTCATCTCAAGAAATGAGAAAACGCGAAGTGGCGTTGCGTTCCAAACCTCCGGCAGGAGATCGGGCACCGCCTCGATGTCGGCCACGGTGGTGGTCCCCGTTTGCACCAGCATGCGCGCACCGTTCAGCCAGGACCGCGCGTAATCCGGGTATTCCCACTGCGCCTTGGCCGCTATCATCAGGTGGATCCAATCGGTGAACGTTTTTGGCGGCGGCAACAGCCCGGCCATGTCGGTGTAATCCAGATGGCAATGCGCGTTGACGAGGCCCGGCACCAGCATGACTTCACCAAAGTCAACCATTTCCCCGGTCTGGCGGGGCCGCAAGTCCGGCCACAAACCGACGGCGCGAATGCGGTCATGGGAGATGACCACCGCGCCGTTCTCAATCGGCGGCTGCAAAACCGGCACAACCACACGGGCGCGTAGAATCATGAAGAAAGACCGATGACGGTGACAGGAAAACGCCGGACTGGAATCATCTCACCCGTCACACGGGTCACGCACCACATCAAATGGCCGTCTCCTGGCGCCTGAGTTTGCTGCGCGCGGCCACTTTGTGTTTGCGCGCCTTCCATTTGTTGTGGCGCTTGCGGATTTGCTGTTCGATTTTTTTGGTGACGCGATCAATGGCCGCGTATAAATCGCTTTCAACATCCTCGGCAAAGAGGTCAGGACCCCGGACCGCCAGCCGGATGGAGCAACTGAATTGTCTTTCCGGGACGCGCGTGTGGTCATGTTCGAGGGTGACGCGCGCGTCAACGGCGCGCTGGGCGAAGTGATCGAGCTTTTGCAACCGGTCCAAGAGGTGATCTTCAATGGCTTTGGTCAGCGTCAAGTTGTGCGTCGTAAGAATCAACTTCATGGGCACAAGATGCAGCCGGCGGGCAACAAAATCCAGTTAAAGTCGTGCGGATGGCCGGTTTCCAATTAACTTCGTGGGCAGAAGCTAATTTCGTGCCAAATTTTGCAATTTTGCTTGTCATTAGCCAAAATTGGGTTAAGCTCTAAGCAGAAATGGTTCAGAGTTTGCAACTTTCGCAGCGTTTGACACAAACGCTGATACTGGCGCCGCAACTCCAGCAGTCGCTGGCCCTGCTGCAAGCGCCGACGCTGGAACTCAAGGCGCTGGTCGAGCAGGAGTTGCAGCAAAACCCCGTGCTCGAAGAAGTGGCCTCGCCGGAACCTGATTCGAGCGATCAGCCAGTCGCGGGCGAGAGTGACACGTCTGCAGCGGCTGATCCTGCCGATCCCGCTGAACCGCCGGCAGACACGGCGTTCGATGCAGCCCAGGAAAAAAGTGTCGATGCGCCGGTGGATGATTTTCAAGTGGAATTTGACCGGCTGGTGCAACTGGATCAGGAGTGGCGTGACCATTTTTCACAAACGAACATTCCGATCCGTCAATCCACCGAGGAGGTGGAGCGGCGGCAATTCATGCTTGACTCGCTCGTGGCCGGAACGTCGCTGGCGCAAACACTCCTGGAACAGTTGCATGACACCAATTTGTCCGAGGAACAGCGCGGCATCGCCGATTTGATCATCGGCAACATTGACGATTACGGCTATCTCAAGGCCACGGTCGAAGAAATGGCCGTCTCGACGAGTTTGCCCGCCGAAAAAATTGCCGAGGTGTTGAAAGTGATTCAGACGTTTGACCCCCCCGGCATCGGGGCCAGCAATTTGCGCGAATGTCTGCTGCTGCAACTGGAACGCGCCGGCCAACAGGACACGCTCGAATACCGTCTCGTCCGGGATTTCATGGACGCGCTGGGCAAGCGGCGCATCCCGGAAATGGCGCGCGGCACCGGCCGGACCATTGAGGACGTGCAAAACGCGCTGGGCCGGATTGCGCGTTTGGAGCCGCGCCCCGGTCGCGCCTTTTTGCCGGACACGGATCAATACGTTCTGCCCGAAGTGTTTGTCCAGAAAGCCGGCAACGATTTCACCGTGACGACTAACGACGAACACATTCCGCACCTGCGCATCAGCAACATCTACAAGGACCTGATGGCGCAAGGTGAAAATTCCGCCGAGGTCAAAAATTACATCCGCGAAAAAATCCGCGCCGGGAAATTTCTCATCAAGAGCCTGCACCAGCGGCAGCAGACGATTTTGAACATTGGGAAGGAAATTGTGAAGCGCCAGCGCGAATTCATGGAGCAGGGCGTCGCGCATTTGAAACCCATGACGATGGCGCAGGTGGCGGAGGCGGTGGGCGTTCACGAAACGACCGTGAGCCGCGCGGTGTCCGCCAAATACATCCAGACACCGCAGGGCGTTTTTGAAATGAAATTTTTCTTCACCGCCGGGCTGCAAACCGCGAGCGGTGACGGCGTTTCCAACACCAGCGTGAAGGACATGATCGCCGAAATTTTCCGAAATGAAGACCCGACCAAGCCCCTGTCCGACCAGGAAGTCGTAAAAATGCTTGATGACAAAGGCATCACCATCGCCCGCCGCACCGTCGCCAAGTACCGCGGCGAACTCAACATCCTGCCCTCAAACTTGCGGAAGGTTTACTGATTTGTCGGTATCCAACCGAGAATCGGCTTAACCCGAAAATATCATTGAAAAAGCCGCAACGATGTTCCCGGCCCAATGTCCGTTGGGTGATCAGGAAGAGGAACCACACCGTTGCAAGGGGCACAGTCCGCAATCCCGGACTTTTCCACGTTCCAGCCGACAAGCGAACCCTCAGCGCCAGTTCACCGGCGGGGATGTCACGAGCGATGGCGGCATCAGGCTCTTAAATGAAAAAACAGGATTAAAGCAGCAATCAAACCAAACCCGGCGGCGAAGTTCCCCAGCACCAGGGCTTTGTGATGTTTGAAGATTTCCCCCAGCACCGCATGAATCGCCAGATACAGAAATCCGCCGCAGGCATTGGCGAGCATCAGCGCCAGCGTCAACGCCAGCCACGAATGGGGAACGTTGTGCAAAGCAAACCAGCCGAGCAAACCACCGAGGATGGTCATGGCTTCCACCATTGCCACCAGCCACAACATTTTGGCGCGTTGAACGCCGCCGCCCAGCAGCAACGCCCCCAACGCCAAACCTTCGGGAAATTTATGAACGCAAATGGCGAAGGTAATGGACAATCTCACCGGCTTGCTTTCCTCGAGTCCCGCCGCCAGCGCCAGGCCGTCCACCGTGCAGTGAATGCCCAGCGCAATCATCATGGCCGTGGCGAATTCGGCCAGCCGATGCGTCGTGGCTTCATCAAAATGGCTCGCTGCGCACGCCGGACAAACGTGGTAGATGTATTTGGTGATGATCGCAAACAGGAGATAGCCCGAAGCCGCCGCCGGCAAAAACCATCCGCGCAGGGCATCCCAGCATTCCGGCGCGATGCCGCAAAGTGCGACACCCAACAGCGTTCCCGCGCCGAGGCTGATGAAGGCACAAAGCTGTTTGTGCGTCCGCGCAAACGTCGCGCTCAACGCGCCACCAGCCACGGCGATGCCGAACGCCAGGAAAATCTGGATCAAAATGGAAACGATGTTCGCGCTCATTGGCAATTGCAAATCATTCGCAATTTAGCAGAGGCCGTGCCGACGGCAAGTTTTTGTTTTAAAACAGGGTTGCGCAGGCGTCCCGCCTGCTCGACCAGTACGACGTTGAATTCCGTGCAAGTTCGTAACGGTGCGAAAAGGAAATCCGGGAGCGCGTTTACACTACTTCATCACCCAAACGCAAGCGAAGGGCATGTACTTTCGCACGTTCCACATCGGTGAGTGTTGAAGCGGACCGAAGCCCGCGCTCCATTACTTGTTTACGCGATGTTCAAATGGTGCGGGCAGGCGGGACGCCTGCGCTACTTTATCGTCCGCAACAATGCTTGTATTTCTTGCCGCTGCCGCAGGGACAGGGATCGTTGCGGCCGACTTTCGGGCCGGTGCGGACCGGTTTGGCCTTTTCCGCGACCGCCGCCGCCGCGGCTTCGCTGACGACGTCGCTGGGTTTGCCCTGCGCGCCGCCGCCGGAAGTGGCGGTGGTCGTGCCGCCGCCGAAGGCGCTCGTGGATTGATGCAGGGTTTGTTGGGGGACGTTGCGCAGAAAATTCTCGAAGGCCATCATGGACGAAGCACTGCGGAAAACATTGTGGCAGATCTCGGTCTTCACGCTGACCATCAGTTCGTCGAAAATTTTATAGGCCTCGGCCTTGTATTCGATGAGCGGGTCGCGCTGGCCGTAACCACGCAGGCCGATGCTGTAACGCAGGCTGTCCATTTCGTAGAGGTGTTCCTGCCACAGCTTGTCAATCGCGCTCAAAATCGTGTAGCGCTCGACCGTCGCGAGTTTTTCAGGGTCTTCAAAGCTGATTTTCAACTCATATGACTGACGGATCTTGTCGCTGATGAAGTTGCAGACGGCGAATTGCGCCGGGCTGAGGCCGTCGAAAACCGAGCCGGACACCGGCTGTTCCTTGCCGGACTCGGCGGCCTTGGCAATTTCCGCTTCCGGCATGCCGAGCGGGAAATTCAAGTTCACCCAATCGGCCAACTGGCGGATTTTCCATTCGTTCGCGTCAAATTCGGCGGTGGTAAATTCCTCCACTTTCAGGATGACGACCTCCTCGATGATGTCCATAAGACGGTCCCGGACATCTTCGCCCTCGATGATTTCGTTGCGGAAGCCGTAAATGACTTCGCGCTGCTTGTTCATCACGTCGTCATATTCGAGCGTGCGTTTGCGGATTTGGTAGTTATGCTGCTCGACGCGTTTTTGCGCCTGCTGGATGGAACGGTTCAACAACGGATGGGTCAACTCCTGGCCCTCCTCCAGGCCCATCTTCTCCATGTATTTCACAATGCGGTCGGACCCGAACAGCCGCATCAAATCGTCTTCGAGCGAGATGAAAAAGTGCGATGAACCGGGGTCGCCCTGGCGCGCGCAGCGTCCGCGCAACTGCCGGTCAATGCGCCGCGCCTCGTGGCGCTCCGTGCCGAGCACGTGCAGGCCGCCAGCAACCTTGGACTGCGGCGTGAGGTTGAAAACGCCGGCAGCCGGACTGTCTGAATCAATTTCGCGGACCTCTCCCGTGGACGCCTCCGTCAGTTTGTACCGGTGTCCCTTGCCTTCCGGATGGGGATGACATTCCACGTTCCAAAGCACGCCGGGGCCGAGTTTGATGTCGGTGCCGCGGCCCGCCATGTTCGTCGCAATGGTCACCGTGCCGCGCTGGCCGGCGCGCGCGACAATTTCCGCTTCCTGCTGGTGGTATTTCGCGTTGAGGACGGAGTGAATCAGACCTTCGCGTTTCAGCATCCGCGAGAGCATTTCACTGGTTTCGACGCTGATGGTGCCCACGAGCACCGGCCGGCCTTGCGCGTGCAGGTCTTTGATTTCCTTGACGACGGCGGTGAACTTTTCGCGCTTGGTTTTATAAACTGAATCATGCCCGTCTTTGCGCGCCACGGGCCGGTTGGTCGGGATGACCAGCACGCCAAGTTTGTAGATGTCGAAAAATTCGGAGGCTTCGGTTTCCGCTGTGCCGGTCATGCCCGCGAGTTTTTGGTAAAGGCGGAAATAGTTTTGAATCGTGATGGTGGCGAGCGTCTGCGTTTCGCGCTCGATCTCGACGCCTTCCTTGGCTTCAACGGCCTGGTGCAGGCCGTCGCTCCAGCGGCGTCCGGGCATGAGCCGGCCCGTGTGTTGATCCACGATGATGACTTTGTTGTCCTGAATGACGTATTCCACGTCGAGTTGGTAAAGACTGTAGGCCTTGAGCAAGGTCGAGATGGCGTGAATTTTTTGCGCCTTGGCCTCGAAATCGGCCTGCACCTTCGTTTTCAACTCCATCCGCTTGCGCGCGTCGGCTTCCGGGCCGACGTCAATATCGTGCAATATCGTTGTCAAATCCGGCAACACGAAGGCGTCCGGGTCTTTGGGGCTGATGAAATTGCGTCCCTTTTCTGTGAGGTCGGCATCGTAGCTCTTTTCGTCAATGGCAAAAAGCAATTCCTCTTTTTCGCGGTAAAGGTCCACCTTCTTCTGGTCCTTGTGCAGTTCCAGTTCGGCCTGGTTCATCAACCGGGTATTTTCCGGATTCTCCAAAAGTTTCATCAAGCCCTCGGACTTCGGCTGACCGGTCTTGACGCGGAACAGCAACAGACCGATTTGGTGTTCGAGTCCGGCGGCGTCTTCCACATTCGCGCCGTCGGCGGGGTTCAATTTTTTGATCAACTCCTCGGCCTCGGACAGGAATCGGTTGCATAACCGCTCCTGGGCGCGCACCAGCGATTCGACCGGCGGTTTCCATTGCGCGAATTGCTCGTCGAAGGTGTGCAGCGACGGGCCGCTGATGATGAGCGGCGTGCGCGCTTCGTCAATGAGGATCGAGTCCACCTCGTCCACGATGGCAAAGTAATGGCCGCGCTGGACCTGGTCCTCCTTGCGCAAGGCCATGCCGTTGTCGCGGAGATAATCAAACCCGAACTCGGCGTTCGTGCCGTAGGTGACGTCGCAGTTGTATTGCTCGCGGCGGACGCGCGGCGGCTGGTCGTGCAGAATGCAGCCGACGGTCAGGCCGAGGAATTTGTAAATCGCACCCATCCATTCCGAGTCGCGCGCGGCGAGGTAATCGTTGACCGTCACAAGGTGCGCGCCGTGGCCGGCGAGGGCGTTGAGATAAACCGGCATCGTCGCCACGAGCGTTTTGCCTTCGCCGGTCGCCATTTCCGCAATAAACCCGCGATGCAGCCCGATGCCGCCGATGAGTTGCACGTCGAACGGGATCATTTCCCACTTGATCGGGTGGTCGCGGACGATGATTTCCTGCCCGCAGAGGCGGCGGCAGGCGTTTTTCACCACGACAAACGCTTCAGGCAGGATTTCGTTGAGGATTTCCTGTTCGACCTCAAACGCCTTGCGGCGCTGGGTTTTGGCCTCGTCGCTGCGGAGTTCCGACTCCAGTTTGCGGACCTCGGCCATCAGTTCATAATAACCGCGCGTTTTGCGGGCCTCTTCGATGCGCGTTTTGAACTCGGTGGTCTTGGCGCGCAACTCATCGTCGGAAAGCGTTTGCAGGCCAGCCTCAAGCTCATTAATCCGCTGAACGAGCGGCCGGAGCTTTCTCACTTCGCGGTCATTCTTCGACCCGAAAATCCATTTCAAAAAATTCACAGTAAACCCAAATTATCAGTTAAAAATAGAACCAACACGCTACGCGATAAAACGCGCAGCGTCAAAACGAATCGCCGATAGGCAGAGGGGTCAGTCCCGCATATTGATGGATTTTGGGATTGACGATTGTGATTGCGGAGACATGCTCGCGTGCATGGCCAGAAGATTGAGGTTGCAGTATCCCGGTGCGATTTATCATGTCATGAATCGCGGCGACCGCCGCGAACCGATATTTCTAGATGATCAGGATCGGGTATGCTTTCTGGAAACCCTTGGAGAAGCATGCACGAAAACAGACTGGCAGGTGCATGCCTATTGTTTGATGCCCAATCATTTTCATCTGGTAGTTGAAACACCCCAAGGCAATCTGGTGGCTGGCATGAAATGGTTTCTGGGCACCTACACCTCCCGGTTCAACCGCCGGCATAAACTCTGCGGCCATTTGTTCAGTGGACGATACAAGGCCTTGCTCGTGGATTGCAGCAGCAATGGCTATTTGCATACCGTCTGCGATTACGTGCACCTGAATCCTGTGCGGGCGAATTTGCTCAGGCCGGAACAGCGGTTGCGGGCTTATCGGTGGAGCAGCTATGCTGAATACCTTAAACGGCCAAGCCAGCGACCCGGGTGGTTGCGTGTGGATCGGCTGCTGGGCGAGATGAGAATTCCCAAGGACAGCGCCGCCGGACGCAGACAATTTGGACGCCTGATGGAAGAACGGCGACGGGCAGAGGATCCAGAAGAATGGAAAGTGTTGCGTCGGGGTTGGTGTTTTGGTGAGGAGTCCTTCCGGGTCGAACTGCTGGAACAGATGAGCGGGAAAATCGGGATGCAGCACGGCGGTGGCGAGCGGCAGGAGACAGCGACGGCGAAAGCCGAACGGTTATTGAGCGAGGAATTGCACCAACGGGGTTGGAATGATGAAGAACTGGCTCGGCGGCGAAAAGCAGATTGGGAGAAGCTCGAGATCGCACAACGCCTCCGTTCCGAAACGACGATGACGTGGGCATGGATAGCAAACCATTTACACTTGGGTACAGCGGGGTACGCTGCGAACTCTCTACGGATGCGATGAGAAAGTAGAATAATGCAATATGCGGGACTGACCCGAATGGCCCTTAGTTAAGCCTTCGATAATTGCGGGTGCGTCCTTTCCAATAGTCGCTGCGGTGGGAGATTTCCACGAAGCGGTGGCGCGGTTGGTTGAGC
>JBEKHY010000033.1:0-30286 GCA_050012035.1 Verrucomicrobiota bacterium
CTCGCCAACCCCGCGCTCGGCATCAAGGTTGTGGACGTGCGCGAGCCGGACGAGTACGAAATCGCCCATGTCAACGGGGTGCCGTTATTGCCGTTGAGTGAATTGCCGAACCGGTTCACCGAGCTGGATCCGAACCAACAATATTATTTGCATTGCAAGGGCGGCGTGCGTTCGCTCAAGGCCGTGAATTTCTTGAAGCAGCAGGGCTTCAAATACGTCAAGAGCGTCAAGGGCGGCATCAGCGCCTGGTCGGACGAAATTGATTCGAGCGTGCCGAAGTATTGAATCCGGGCGCGCAAGACGGGCGGGTGCCTGGATTTACGAAGGCTCACGCAAGTGCCGGCCCACAAATTTCTCCACGCTTTGCCAGACTTCTTCTTCAGTGATATTCCACAAGCAATGTGGTGTGGCGAAGCGGCAGTAATCCGAACAAGGCTTGTAAGGACAGGCTTTACCCTCAATCCACTCCGCTGCCGGGTGCAGCGGCGCGAACCATTCCGGCAACTGCGGCCCGAAAAGCGTGAACGTCGGCACACCGCAAAACGCGGCCAGGTGTCCCGGCCCGGAATCGTTGCCCACGAACGCACCCGCGCGATCGGTCAACGCAATCAACTCTGTCACAGTGACTGGCGTCGCCACGTCGGCCTCGCCCGCCTGCAACCACCAGTCGCGCTGGTCGGGGTCGCACGCAACCTGGACGGAAAACGCCTTCTTGCGCAATCGCATGGCCAACTGATGATACCACTTCAGCGGCCAGACGCGCACCGGCTGTCCGGCGCCACTGTGTATTAATACCGCCCCCTTGCCGCGCGGCGCCGGCTGAAGGATTTTCCCGCGCGACGGAAGCGGCACGTCCAACGCGCGTCCAATGACGCGCCAGGATTCGTAGCGATGTTCCTCCGGTTCCGGGCGGGCGAGCGGGTGCGTTAAAAAAAGCTGGCTGCCCATGCGCGGAAACCCGAGCCGGTTTTTGGCGCCAAAGAGTTTCAGGAGCAGGTGGTCCCGCGGGTCCCAGCGCGCGGAGAGGCCGTAGTCAAAATGTTCGGCGGCCAGTTTCCGGCGCAACCGGATCATTGCCGGCAACGGCCAGCGCCAGAGCTGGTATTTGTTTTTGAACGCGGTCCACGGCGCGGTGCCGGCGACGACTTTCATCTCCGGCCACAGGCGAAGCTGCAAATCAAGCGCGAAGGGCTTGGCCAGTAAAGTGATGTCGAATTTCTCGGCGACGGCGCGGATGAACGGGGTCGCAATCACCAGGTCGCCCAGCCCCCAGAGTTCAACGATGAGCAGTTTGGGTTTCACAAGGGACGTTGCGCCTCGGCCCGATGGAGCGAGCGCCGGTTGCATCACTGCGGGAAGGCCGGGCGAGGCTGCGAACGCGGCAAAACACCACGCGGACGCAGGAATGTCTCCCTCGCTGGAACCGGTCGTGGCGCCGGCTGACACATGCCGCCATTGAGAGCAACGCTGAATCCCAGAATGCCGGCAAATTTTGCGATATCACCACTCAGCGCGCCGCCCAGAAACAGGAACTGGATAATGTAAACCAGGAATTGGACAAAAAAGAAGGTGTTGAAGGTTTGCAGCGATGGATCGCCATATTTGAAGTTGCGATGGAGCACATGCATACCGGCCGCAAAAAGCCAGAGAACGACAATACCCCCCCAGATACCGAAGGGGATGAGAACCGAAAGCGGGCCGTTGTGGTAATCATAGGCGAGCGCAAGGGGGTCTTGACTTGGGTCAAATTGGCCAGCGTTACGCCCGAGAACCGAGCCTCCCATCATCTCGTTGTATTCCTCCGTGGAGATGGTCATGCCTTTACCTAAAAGGAGGTATTTGGGCACCTGCGGTAACAGGGCTTTCCACATGGTAACGCGCCAATCCGCACTCGCTTGCGCCGCCCCCTTGGCTGCGGGGTCCAAGTTCAGTGGCAAGAAAGCGATTGTCCGTTGGAAGGTGAAAGGCAGCTTGGACGCGAAAGGAACAATGACAACCATCGCCATGATTCCGAGCCACGCAAAGACTGGCAGCAACCGGGTTCGATGCAGTCCTTCCACAAAAAATTGGCAGGCAAAAATCGCCCCGGCCAAAAAAAGCTGGTAGCGGAACCCACCCAAAAAAATCAATGAAAAGGACAAGAGGAGAACAAACGGTCGCCACAATTTGCCGGAAAGGAAAATCCCCCTGACGCCGTATCTGGCCAATAGAAAACACCAGACCGTGAAACCGGCTGCCGCAATGCCGCCCAAGCGCGTTTGCCCCACTTGAAACTCATAAAATGCATTGGGATCGATCGGGAATAACCAGAAGATAAAACGAGACCATGAAGGCATTATTGCATAAAAATCTCCGATAATGCTTACCAGCCCGCCCAGAAAAAACAGGGCTACGTACAACCCGGCCCGCTCGGGCGGAATGCGCCGGGCGGTCAACGCAAAATAGCTCAAAATCCCGGCCATCAAGAGAACATACTTTTTGCCGCCGTACACATCCGAGCCATAAGAACGCAGGCCAATTCCACCGGTAAATTTGGCGGTAATGAGCGCCACCGCGATCAGGCAAAGCAACGGCCACGTTATCTGGGGCACGCGGAGGAAATGCATCTGGCTGTTCAAAGTCCGTTCCAATACGGATATCCCCAGGCTCAACATGACCATCAACATCCACAAACTGGGAGAGCCTTTTATGAAAAAGAGGGTAATCGCCATGTTCCAGCTTAGTATCAGCAACGGATAATGCCATCGGAGCAGCAACGGTGAAACCAGCAGCAGCGCCAGGATGCCGAAAAGCCCCAGGACTGAAAAATCCATGGGGTCGGTCAATAAATAGCCAACGATGATAGCCAGCGGCACGCACACGGCGTAAATAATGAGCGTTCTTAGAATGGCCGAGGTGTTATTCATTGATTGACAATTTCAAACCCAAGCCACATTATGGTACTGAATGTGTTCATGATGCCTACTATATTTGAACCAACCGACTGTCGGCAACTGAATTGTTGCCCTTGACCCGGCGGCGAGACTTTGGTTGGGCATTCTGTGGCATCGCCCGAAGCCGGTTGTCCCACTCAAAAATATGGCACAAAAACTTTCCGCGGTTCAGCAGGAATACCTGCGCTCCCAACTGCGCTACGACCATCACGACGGGTTGCCGCCGCCCAACACGCTCGCCGTCCACCAGATTCAGCACGGACTGATTTTCAATGCGGTGCGAAGCTACGCCGCGGGGCACGAGGTTCACATGCTGGACATCGGCTGCGGCTGGGGCGATTTCTCGAACCAGCTCGACCCGTTCCTGAAAACCTACGTCGGCGTCGAGCCGTCACCCATTGAACTGCGCCGTTTCCACCAACGCCCCAACCGCCTTCTCGTCCGCGGCGTCGGCGAGCACTTGGACTTTCTCAAGGAGCATTCACGCAACTTTGTCCTGCTCAACAGCGTGCTGGATCACTGTTTCGACTGGCGGAAAACCTGGGCCAACTGCCTGCGTGTGCTCGCACCGGGCGGCCTGCTCGTCATTTCGATGGAAAATTCGCAAAAGCTCACGGTCCGATTGCGCCAGGCGCTGGGACTGAAACACGTCCACGAAGGCCACCTTGAGTTTTTCAGCCTGGACAACACCAAAAAAATGCTCCAGCCGGATTTTCAAATCACCGACGCCCGCACCATCGGCTTCCTGTTCGGGATGCACGCCGTCACCCAAAAAATCCCGCTGCCCGTCGCGCCGCTGCGTCTGGTGAACCGCGCCGCCAATGGAATTTTCCGCGTGCTCGCGCCCAACGGCGGCCACATCTTTTTCATCTCTGCCATCCGCAACGGAGCTTTGCCCGCGCCCAATTGTTTTGCCGCGCCGTTCCGCTGCCCGCAGTGCCAACGCGACCTGGCGTTTGGCGCCAAGGCCTGCGCGTGCGGATTGCGCCTGCCGTATGCGCCTGAAGGCTGGCTCGACTCAGTGGAATTGAACGCCGAACTTAAGGCCGCTTTGGATGCGAAATGAAAGTCCTGTTCGACCATCCCACGCCATTTGCCCTGGCGCACGGAGGCTTTCAACAGCAACTCGCCCGGACGATGGAGGCATTGGAGCAAGTCGGCGTCGAAACGGATTACGTCCGCTGGTGGGACGCTTCGCAACGCGGCGACATCATCCACTTCGTCGGACGACCGACCGCCGATTATATTGCTTTCGCACACGGACAAGGCACCAGAGTCGTCGTCGCGGAGCTTTTGACGGCGACCGGTTCACGCTCGCACAGCGAGCTGGCAGCCCAAAAATTTTTTACCAACGTCCTCCGTAAAATCCTGCCTGGTGCATTTGCCGCGCGGCTGGCATGGGACTCATATCGTCGGGCCGATGCCTGCATCGCGCTCACGCTGTGGGAGGCGTATTTGATGAATTATCTTTTCGGCGCGCCGAAAGAGCGCGTTCATGTCGTTCCCAACGGCGTCGAGGAAATTTTCTTGAATTCGCAAAAAGCGGCGCGCGGCCAGTGGCTCGTCTGCACCGCCACCATTACGGAACGCAAACGCGTTTGGGAACTGGCACAAGCCGCCGTCTGCGCCCAAACGCCGGTTTGGATCATCGGCAGAGCGTATTCCGATTCCGATGCTTACGCGCAAAAATTCTTCGCGCTGGCAAAACAGCACCCGCAAATCATCCGCTACGAAGGCGCGTTTTCCGACCGCGCGCGGCTGGCGCAAATTTATCGCGAAGCGCGCGGATTCGTTTTGTTGAGCGCAATGGAAAGTTTGAGTTTGTCTGCGCTGGAGGCCGCCGCCTGCGAATGTCCGCTGCTCTTGAGCGATTTGCCGTGGGCGCGCAGCACGTTTGGCGAACACGCGGGTTATTGCCCCGTTTCGTCGCCTGAACGCTCAGCGGATTTTTTAAAAAAATTTTACGACGCCGCGCCGTCGTTGAAACCGCCGCCGAAACCGGCAACCTGGAGCGATGTCGCCCGCCGGCTCAAAAACATTTACGAGCGCGTCTTGAATGCTTCCGGTTGAACAGCGATCCGGGTTTGAGCGAGCAACTGCGGAAGATTGAACGTCAGCCAAACAAACAAACCGACGTTCAACAGCGAACAAAAGAACCGCACCACGCAAAAGCTGACGTGAATGGACTGCAACATGGTCTCACCCGGCGAAAACACCGCCCAAGGCTTCCTGAAATCGAGCAGCACGATCAAAAGATTGAGCGCATAGGTGATTGACACTCCCCACATCAACGCGCGCAAACGGCGGTCGAGCATCGCGGCCAGGATGCAGGCAGGAATGGCATAGGCGAGATAGCGTTCGTGCATCCGGGTGAGCAACATGAACGGTGCCAGACAACCGTAAGCCGCCACAATCATCACGCGTCGGAAAGCGTCAAGGCCCGCGCTTTGCGACACTGTTTGTTTCCAGACCTGCCATGCCAGCCACAACAGAGCGGCGAGATAAAACAAGCGGCCCCAACTTTCGAGCGTCACGCCGAGGACGCGACGGTCAGCCGGCAATTGAAACCAAAGCGCCCAAAGGTTGTAACCGTTGACGTGCGTCGTGGCATAACTTTGAAACGAAACCACGAACAATCGCCGGAGGTAATCCCATTGTTCTCCAATAAGGAAAGGCGCATACGCCAGAACCAACACGATGATAAATATCCCCACATTTCTTGTCAGCACAGTCAAATTCAGCCGCCGCGACAGCAATGCCAGCAGGCCGATGACTGGCACCAACATTCCCGCCTGCAGCTTTGAACAAAACGCCAGCGCGGTCACAAGCCAGGTCAGGTCCCAGAATACCGGCCGCCCGTCGTCTATCGCCATGCCGCAAAAAATCACCGCCAGTAAAATGTAAAAACTAGGCATGGCTTCATAATTCCACAGTGCGGCGTTCATGATTGTGCCGGGATTGAACAGATAAATGGCCGCGCCCCATTCGCCCGCGCTTCGGGAAATGAAAAAGGAAAGAAAAACCAAAAGGGCGGCGCCGGTTAAAAGATCGTAAGCTATCGGAATGGCGCGAAGGCTCATCCGTTCGAACAAGGAACTCTCCACAGCGTCACCGCCCGCTGCGTTCCGGCCCTCCGGGCTTTGAAAATGCTTTCCCGTCAGAACCCCCAGCAGGAACGTGTGATAAATAAAAAGTGCCGGATATCGTTCACCAGAGACAAGATTTTGATCAACGGCAAGAAATCCTTCATGCCCCGCCGCCCTGACATACTGCACCATGTTCGTGGTGTCGTCCACAAATCCGGGAAACGGAGCCAGCGCCAATCTCACGAATAAAGCCGCGCCCAGCAGGGCAACCGCACGCCATTGGAACAGGGTTTCACGCAAAAATCCCATAGGCAGCAGGTTTATAGTTGAGTCGCGTCAATCGCGCAATTCATTTCCGCGCGGCAAAATTCAAAACCTCCCCGTAAATTACCACGTGCCGCCGGGCAACGGCCTCGGGTTGATAACGTTGCCGCATGACCGCCGCGGCCTCGTCCGGGCGTGGATGTCCCTGAACAATCCAGCGGGCAATGGCATCCGTCAACCCGGCCCAGTCGTCGCTCGCTAAAAGTTCGGCGCCGGGTGCGCCTTGGGCAATATCCACAATTCCGCCGACCCGGCTGCCGAAGAATTTCAGATTCCGCGCCAAGGCTTCGGCCACCACATTGCCAAAGGCCTCTTCGGTTGGAAAGTGGACCATGCCTGCCACCGCATCGAAAACCCCGACCAGTTGATTTTCCGGCTGGGCCCCCAGAAAACGGGCACACCCTTTTGCCTCCAGGGGCTTGATGCGCTCTAGAAAAGCTGCCGCATACGGATTTGCGGCCAGAGTAAAACCAATGAAACGGAATTCGCACTTCAACCCCCGCCGGTAAAGCGCTTCCGCCACGTCCAGCAATTCCAACTGGCGTTTTCTGGGGTCAATGACCCCGGCATTCAACAGCACACAGGGCCGCGTCGTCTCCGGGACAGGTTCAGAAAAGGCGTTGCGCAATGCATGAGGCACCAGCCACGTTTTGCGAGCGCGCGGCCGGACCAAATTTTCCGTGTAGGTGGAGTTGCAGAAAACGCCTTGCGTCCGCGGCAAGGTGAAATTTTCCAGCCGGGTGGCCAGCCAAAGATAGCTGCCGATCCGCGGCCGGGCCATCCGCGCCAGCTCGGCCAAATTGCCTTGGATGGTCACGACGTTGGGAAAACCGGAAAGCACGGCGCTTAACGCGCATTCCCGTTCCGTGCCCCATCCATGTACAATGTCGGGCCGGATTTCTTTCAACTTTTTTCTGACGGCGCGGATGCAACCCTGGTAAAAAGTGCGCAGCCATCCGATCTTGGGCACATGCAGGCTGTGATACCAGATGTTGCGCCCGAGTTTCTCAGGCGAAGAAGCCATCGGCCGCTGTGCGCAGGAAAGGATGTGCACTTCCACGTCTTCCAAAAGCAGAAGACCTTGAAACAGGGAGGTGGCACCGGCGGCAAAGCGCGGCATTGTCTCTGTGTAACATCGTTCGTGCTCCCGATTGTCCGTGACCACAAACGCAATTTTTATTTTCTTCATTCGTCTCTCAATTTGGAAGCGAGTGTTTCCACTCATTCCTTCCGGGCCTGGACTGCAAGGACAAATGGCACGGCCATGATGTCAAGAGCGGCGCCGGGAAGGAATGCCCAATGCGGCCAGATGGCCGATGAAGGTTTCTTCAAATTTTTGAAAGCTCAGGCGCCTTTTCAATTCTTCATAACCGCCGATGCGTTCCCCGGCGCGGATGCGTTCCCACCATTTCAAGGCGGCCTGTGCCAGGGCCGGGGAGTTGCAGATGGGCACGATTTCACCGTTTTCTCCGGGGCGAATCAGATCAGATGCCCCGGTGTTGGGGGTCGTGATGACGGGCAGACCGCAGGCCAGTGCTTCCGCCACCACCAGCGCGAACCCGTCTTCGACCGATGGAAAGAGCAACATGTCCGAAGTCTGATAACGCCGGACGTGCCCGGCGAAATCGAGCTGCCCCGACCATTCGATGGGCAAATCGGTATTGCGCCGGACGATGTCCACGACATCATTGCGGAGGTGGCGTTTCACCCGCAACACCGCGTCGGGAACCTCTTTTCGAATCAGCCGAAACGCCTCCAATAAATAGGGCGCGCCTTTGCGCAAACTCAGACCGCCGGTGTGGAGGATGGTAAAAGGGCGGCTGGCGGGGCGCGGTTCCGGCGCTGGACGGTACATTTCCAAATCCACCGGATAAGGACAAAACAGGAGCCGCTGCGCGTCAAAACCCCGTTTCAAAAACGACTGGCGGACAAACGTGCTGGCAGTGAAGATGTAATCCGCCGCCGCCACCGATTCGACCGTGCGGTCCTGATAGTAGCGCGATGCCGGCGGCCAGCGCGATTTCCAACGCTGCTGTTCCGCAGCGATCAGATTCCAATGCTCCTCGGGGTGCGACGTCCACGCGTCGAGGAAGGCGGTCCCGCCGTGTTGTTTGATCCAGCGCATCGCCCCGTTCGCAAACGCGTAGCCGGTGAAGAAATGTTGTCCCGGACGCAACAACGTTTGCACCCACCGATCAAACAGCCCGAACAACCGGAAGCGGAGCGATTCCGACTGGTAAACAGGCAAGGTCACGGCAAAGATGTAGTTGAGCAAACCAAAAACCGGCTGTAACCGCGTATGTTCCGGCGGAACACCCTTGGTTCCGCGCCGGGTGCCCAAGGCATAGAAGTCCAGCAATCCGTGGTTTTCCAGGGCGCGGGCGAAATTGTCATCACCGCACCGCGCGAAACAAGCCATGGCAAAATGATGTCGGGGAGCGGGGGGGGCGTTCATGATGATTACCAAATGGTTGGTGTCGGCTTCATGGTTGCCAGCCGATTGCTTTCAACCAGTGTTGCAGGCGCACGGTGGTGGCTTCCGGCGAATACCGACTGCAAATCGGCGACCGATCAAGTTTTTGCCGGATGGCGGAAAAATGTTCAATCACCTCCTTCATGACTGCGGCCAATGATTGTGGTGTCTCCTCCTCGTAGTAAAGACAGGCATTTCCGCAAACCGTTTCCACGCCGCTGGCTTTGGTACTGATGATCATGAGTCCGGCGGTCAGGTAGGTGAAAACTTTTGAGGGAAAGGTCACGCCGGAAATCGGGTCCGAGATGCGCTGGCAGTTAAGCCCCACATGGCATTGAGACAGCAACCGGTCGTAAGCCTCCGTGGGCAGGGCATGACGATAAGCCACCCGGCCCCGCCATCGCGTTTCCTGCGCGAAACGGGCGACCGGTTCCGTAAGCGGACCATAGCCGGTGATGTCCAGATGCCAGCCACGCTCCGGCAATTGTTCGAGCGCTTCGAGCAACAAATCCACGCCCCGGGTCGGGTCCAGCCCTCCGGTGTATAAAAAACGCACTTCTCCTCCCGCTGTCGGTGTCCACGGCGGCAACTCTTCGGGCACAAACCCCGGAACCACTTCCGTGGGCGCTGAAGCCGGCAGCCGTTTCCCGAGTTCAGGGTTCGCCAGAAGCGCCCCCCGGACCAGCCCCCGGCCGCAGGTCTCGGCCAGCCAGCTCAACCCCCGCGCCCAGGAACGGTCAATCAAATGTTTGCCGTCTTCGTAATCGAGAACAAACGTCACCCGGCGGAAAATTTGGAGCAGCCGGGCGGCCACGATGTAAACGAACTCGTAATTGTCAATCAGCACCAAATCGCCGGAACGGACATGGCGCAGGGCCTGACGAGCGTAAAAAAACCAGGACAGCGGGATGCGCCATTTGGGAACGTCCCAGTTGCAGCAAAACAACTGGCGGTGATTGTCGAATTTTGTTTCGGTCGGTGGCAGCCATTTGCCCGTGCGCCGCTCCACCGCCTTCGGCGGGACCGAAAGCACAATCAATTCCCGGCCGGAAGCGCGTTCCAGACATTGGAAAAGCACCCGCCGTTTCGCGCCCAAACCCCGGTCTACCTTCTCCCCGCGCACGTCGTGATAGTGTTGGTCAAAAACGTTGCTTAAGCAGATGATTCGGGGATAAGTTGACCCTGTCATAAGCGACATCGAATGGCAATTCAGTTTTGTGAAATGAGCATGAACCCTTGTTGAAAGTCGAGCACAAACCAGAGCACGCGCTCAACCCACCACCCACAATCACCGTCTTATGCCACCCCAAAATCCTGTTCTGCGGCAGCTTCATCGCGCCGTGTCCGCCGTTCCGCCGCTCATCAACGGCTACCGCAAAGTGCGCGACGGCTGCAAAACGGACCCGGTCGTCATGGCCTTTTACCGGAAAATTTTTGACCGTGGCCGACTCAAGCTGCCCCCGATTGAAGCGGAAAAACTCTCGCCGGAATCCGGCTCAGTTCAATTGCCGGTGTTTTATCCGCTGCTGGCTGGCGAGGACACCCCGCTGATGGACCTGCTTTTTCTGCTGAATCTGGCCAAAGGCCGCCGGGCCGGACGCATCCTCGAAGTCGGCACCTTCCGGGCGCGCACGACCTGCGCGCTACATTTGAACTGTCCGGAAGCTGCAATCGTCAGCTACGACATTCAGGTGCTCGACTCGCCCTATCGCCGGGCATTGCTCAACACGCCCGGGGTGGAACTGCGGCACGCCTCGTTCGCCGGGTCGGCGGCGGCCCTGCGCCGGGAACCGCCGTTTGACCTGATTTTTGTGGACGGCTCCCACGAATTTGAACACGTGGTGGCCGATTCCCGGCTCGCTCTGGAATTGCTGGCCCCCGGCGGGATCCTCGTCTGGCACGACTACCGGCCCAACGATTATTACAACAACGGGCTGAGGGTGCCGGAGGCGCTGGAAGTCATCCGGCAAAACGTCGCGGTTTACGCCGTGCCGCCCACGATGTGCGCCGTTCATTTCAAACCCATGTAACGTCATGCCGAACCTCCACAGGATTGCCCTTATCAGCGCCGTCAAATTCGGCGGTGCGACCACGTTCATCTGCAACCTGGCCGGGGAATTAGTGCGTCGCAACGTGCCGGTCATGGTCGTCAGTCCGGAAAAGGAAAATGCGTTTGCCTCCGATTTTCAGGCGGCCGGGGTGAAGGTGGTTTTGCACGATGACCGCCGGATGATTTTCGAAGATCGGATGGACGCCATGTTGAAAACCCTCGCAGAATTCAGGCCGACGGTTGTCATCGGCTGCCTCGGTGAAAGCTCCTACGAAATATTGCGTTACGTTCCCAAAAATGTTTATCGGATGGCAGTGATACAGGCGGACCATAAAATCTTTTACGATGCCGCCATTCCCTATGCCGGGTTCATGGACGCAATCGTCGGTGTCTCCACCAGGATTGCCGAACGTCTGGAGCAGATGGACGCTTTTTGCAAAGTCTCCAAGCTCTGCCTGCTTCACGGCGTGAGCATGCCGCAAGTCGCGGAGCCGCGCGGAAGAGCCGGACAGCCGTTGCGAATTCTTTACCTCGGACGGATCATGGATCCGCAGAAACGCATTTATCTTTTCCCCAAAATTTTGACGGGCCTGAAAAAAGAAGGCATCCCCTTTCAGTGGATCATTGCCGGTGAGGGCGACAAACGGAACGAATTGGAGCAGGCCATGCCTTCCTCCTCCTCCCAGCAAGTGATGTTCATCGGCACGGTGCCCAATGCGCAAGTGCCCGCGCTGTTGGAACGGCACGATATTTTCCTGCTCGCCTCGGACGCGGAGGGGTTGCCCATCAGCCTGTTGGAAGCCATGGCGCACGGTGTCGTGCCGGTGGTCAGCGATTTGGCAAGCGGCATCCGCGACGTGGTGGATGCCGCCAACGGCATGCTTGTTCCGGTAAATAATGTGGAAGGTTACGCGCGGGCCATCATTCACTTGCACGAACATCGTGAGGAGTTGGCCGCCAAGTCCGCCGCGGCGCGCGCCCGGGTGCAAAATGAATTTACCGTGGAAGCCATGACCGACCGCTGGCTGGCTGCTTTCCCCACCGCCGCCTCGCCGGCAGCGGTTGCTTGGCCGACAAACTGGGACATCAAACCGCCGCTGCGTGCCCGGCATCCAATCTATTTTTCCCCGCCCATGCGCGTGCTGCGGCGATTGGCGGCCAAGCTGCGGCGATAACAGTGAACAGTGATCAGCGGGACGCGAGAGCTTTCCGGGCCACAAACGTCCAACCGAGCGTGTGAATGTCATGTTTCAGATGGCAGTCGCACCAAAGAAAAAAGCGATTGATCAGCCAATTAACCGGTCGGGCAGCAATGGGCTGCGTTTGCTGGATGGCCTGCCCGATGAAGGCGTAGGAGCGGCCCCGGTTGAACAATTGCACCAGTTCGAAGCCGCTGGTCTTGACCAGATGGAGCAGGCCGTCATAGGGATACCGGAAATAGTCATAAGGCGCCTCATGTCGCGGCCAATACATCGGCGTGCTTAAGATCAGATACCCGCCGGGCTTCAGCACGCGATGCATTTCCTGGAGTGCCTTCAATGGATCGGGAACGTGTTCCAAAACTTCCGTGCAAACCACGGTGTCAAAACTGGCGTCGCTCAAAGGGATATTGGTGGCGGAACCCACCACGTCCGGCGTCGAGCGGTCAGTCAGATAATCCAAGCCGACATATTTTTCTGCGCCGGCGAAAAAAGTTTTTTGGTAGGGTTTTCGCCCGCAACCAACGTCCAAGGTGGCGCCTTTGACATAAGCACTGCATTGCTTGAGAGATGCTTCCAGCATCAGCGTGGTGAGAAAAACCCGATGGCTGGTTGGCACAGAACATTTGAAATGCCGGTCAAAGTTGTCCAAGGGGTGTTTTGCCAATGTATGAGCAGGAGTGCGCGGCATAGAAATTACTTCGCTGGTTGCACAAATATGTGCTTAAGCAGGGAGCCAAACCTGGCGGGGACGCGTCCCAAAAGCTCATCTTGAAAAGAGAGCGGGATGCCATAGCGGAGAAGAAAGTAACCGCCCACGGAAACAGCCAGCGCGGCGTTGAAGGCCAGCCGGACGATTCCGGGCAACGAACCCGGCAACCACCAGACCAAAACCGCCACGGGCAGGTAAAACAACAGCATTCGGCCCATGGGCCGGAACCAGTTCCAACCAACTTCGCCGAGTGGCAGGTTGAAGTAACGGCTGATGCGCCGGACCCCATACGCGCCGCTGAACATCGCGCTGCACACGATCGAGCAGGCGATGATTGCGGGCAAACCACCCCGACGCGCCACCAATATTGACAGGCTCACAAACACCACGCCTTCCACAAAATAAACGTAGCGCATCAAGCCAACTTTTTTGGTCAACAGTACAAACGTATTGTGACAGTGCAATACAGCCAATAGGATCATCCAAATGCCCAACAGCAAATTGTTGGTCATGGGCCACTGGATTTTCCCATGGGTCCAAACCGGTATGAACAAGCTATTGCACAGGGCGAACGAAATCGCCGCAAACCCGCTCAACGAGGCTGTCAAAACCGCCACCGTAGCGTAGCGTTCGCGCAACCGGCTGGTCTCGCCGCGTACCATCATTTCCGCAAAGGCTGGCCCCGACATGTCCGAGATGCGCCAGATGACTTGCGAAACCAGGCTGAACACCCTTAGGCCGACCGACCAAATCGCTGCGGCCTCCAAGCCCAGCATGCGGGTGATGACAATGATCTGGCTGGCCATGATGAACTGCGTGCCGACAGACACCAGGAAGACATCCTTACCGAAGGCAAAGATCTCCTTGAAAGAAGACCATGAAGCCCGGCCCCAGCCGCCCCGGCCGGGAAAAAGTTTGAACACTTCACAGGCCAGCCACTGGCAAACCACCACGGTCACCGTCGCGCACAGCGCGGCCCACGCCAGGCTGAGCACCCCGAACCCGAAATGGAAGAACAGCCACAGCGCCGCGAAGTTCACCATCAAGCTCAAGATCCCGGTGTAGTTCACCAGGTCCATCCGCTGGTGCGCGCTCAAGATCAGGCTGAAAACCCGCGTGGCAAAGCTCAGCGCCACAACGCCGCATTGCAGATAGACCAAATGAATGAATTCTGATTGCAACTCCGTCGGGATTGCCAGCAATCGTGCGAAGGAATTCGCAAAGACCAACCCGGCCACCAAAATGATCGCGCCTTGCACGAGGAAGACCAGCCAGCCGGTTTTGATCAGGCTGCCATAATGTCCGCCGTCCCGGTCATCCTTGTGGTCAATGATCAATCTGGCGGCGGAGCCGGACATGCCCGCATCAATCAGGCTCAGGTAACCGACCAGCGAACTCATCAACGCCCAAAGGCCAAACCGTTCCTTGTCCAGGTAATACAGAGCCACCGGAATCGAAGCCAGCGAATAGAGTGCTGTAGCCGCCAAAAGGACATAACTGGAAGCCACACCGTGGATTGCACGCTTGAGCCGGGACATATCTTATTTTTTCTGAAAATAACCGTAAAGGCTGGAGCCCCACCGGGGGAACAAGAACTTCATCCCGGTTTTCCGGTAAGCAAAAGAAATCATCCGAAGCAACGCTTCTCCCCCAGGGTAACTCCGGCGTTCCACTACCGGCACCAGGGCATTATGGACTTTCCAGCTTTGCTCAATGCCCGAACCCAGCAGAATATCGCCGCCACATTTGACAAGTCTCAATTCTGTGACGCGGGCAAGTTGGATAAAATCCTTCCGCCGCCAGCGGCTGACATGATGCGGAGGCCACTGATGCGGATCAAGCGATGTCCACCGGCAGATGCCTTCGTCGGATGGCACAGCGATGGAAATAAAGCCCCCGGATTTCAACCGTGCCAATGCCTCCCGCACGACACGCACCGGGTTGGGCAGGTGTTCCAGAACTTGGAACAGGGTAATCAGGTCAAAAGCCCCTCCGGTCTGCGCGGGATCCAAGTCTTGCAGGAGTAGCTCAAAAACTGTATGGCCATTGGCTCGCGCCTTGGCGGCGGCGTGGCCATTGAGCTCAATGCCGCAGACTTCGTGTCCGGCCCGTTTTGCCAGGCCGAGAAACGCTCCGCTGCCACAGCCTACATCCAGAATCCGCCGCAAGCCCCGCCTGCCGGCAAATTTCAGGGTCCGCGTGAATTCGGGGCGATCCGGTGTGTAATACTCTGCGTGCTCAACCTGGCGATAGAAGGCTTCATTTCCGCCTAGATTGGGGTCAAAAAATGCAAAGCCGCACTGCTGACAACGGTGCAGTTTCACAAGGTATCGTTCATGAATCCGTCCCCAAGCATCCCGGGTAAATTCATGCCCCAGTTGCTTCCAAAGTTGTCTTAATTGCGCCCCGCTAAGCTGTTCGCTAACGTCATTTTCCGTGCCACCACAAAGCGGACAGTCTGTGATTTGATCTGATGCACTCACGTCAGTAGTGAAAGAATTTCATTAAATTGCCTGCCCGAAACCTTGTGTTTCAACTCATTTCCGGCAGGTTATGCAGGGCAATACTCTTTGAGGCTGGCCGGTATGTAAACGCCAAATTTGTTTTCCGGTCACAGCCGGCTTTGTCATGTCGAAATTGAAACGGACACGGACGCTTCATCCGGCAGGAATTGGACGGTTCCTCAGCCATGCCGTTCAATGAGAGTAATAAATTGCCGCATAAAACAGGCGCGCAAAAACCATGTCCACACAATCGGTTAGTGCTGCTCTGCAATCGTTTGAAACCGGGCCTTCAGCCTGAATGCGCTTGTACTCCGCTGCCGCCTGGTTTCCATTTTCCCAAAGCAGGGAAATCCGGATACATCGTGACCCCCCGCATGCAGACAGAAAATCAATCATGGGTGGACGACCAGTGATCGCTGGTTGATTCATGGTGGAGCGCCGTCGCCGCGCTCATGCTGTTGCAAGCTTACAGCTTCATTTTGCTGCAAGGCTTGATTTACCTGTTTGCGCATCACGGCCCATACGACACTGCAGCGGGGATAGCCTTCCCCGAATGGTTGCAGCACCAAGGCAAATCTCTCCGTCTCTGCGTCTTTACTCTTTGTTCACCCTCCGTAGCACTGCGGCGGAGGACGGGCGTTGAAAATTCAGGTCACGGCAGACGCCAAACCATGAAAGACCAACAGAAGCCAATGAAGGAAACGAAGAAGTGAAGGCGGTCTCCAGACTTTGTTTCCTTGGTTCCCTTCGGTAAAACAATTTACGGCAGGCGCCAAACACCGCTGCCGACGTGAAGCAGTATATCAGCGCCGCAGGCGCGGCATAGTTGTAGTTGTGTGGCGCAAAAACAGTTCAAGCTCCGTCGGGAGTGGCATCATCTGTGGGAATGGACGGAAGACGCCGCCCCTGACGGGGCTGGTGAAATTTTTGGATTCGGGTACTACAAAGATTCCGCTCCGGCAAAGCTATTTCAGCGCGACCTGTCCCGCCGAAATCAGATGAAAGCGGATGACCCGGATGGGAACGGTGAGTGGAAACGCAACCAGACGAAACCGGCGGCTTACTCGATGGGCACGCCCAGGATTTTGGCCGCCGCCTGGATCACCTGCGCTTTGGCGGTGCGCTCACGGTCGGACTTCTCCTGGCGTATCTCATTGGCATGTTTCAAGTATGACTCGGCGCTGCTCAGCAGGCGCTCCAGGTTTTCACGAAAACCCGGCGGAAAGATTGCCGGACTGATAACCAGCGTCCCATCCTTGACGAAGGTCGGCTGATAGAAACTCAGTTGCTCGTCCGTCTCCAACATCTGCCGGAACTTCTCATAGACTTGCCCGGTCAATTTCGGGTCAGTGGTCAGGGCGATGCTGTTTTCACCACAAAGCTCTTTAATGATGGATTTGATTTTCATGTGGTGGTGATTGTTTAATGAAACGATTAACTGCCACATTTTCAAATCTGTCAAACCGAATCGGAACCCGGCAACCATCTGATGCACCAGGATCCCGGGCTGGGAACGGGAATCTCAATGCCAAGGCGTGAAGCAAGTAATTCAAAATCTTTGCCCCTTGGCGTTATCCCCCAATCATTTCCACGCGACCCGTCCACCGAAATCGGATGAAGGCGGATGACCCGGATGGAGACGGAGGTGGCGGAGGCGAAACACCGAACATCCAACATCGAACACCCAACGCCGAATGAAACACGTCCGGTGAAGCCATTCGATGTTCGATGTCGGGCGTTGGTTGTTCGATGTTACGTTCCTGTTTCCGCGCGACTAGTCTCGCCGAAACGGCTTGTGCCGCGTCGGAGTGAAACGAAGATGGGAAGCGAATGCCCCAAAGGCCCGGCAGCCGGGCGTTGGTGACACAGTTTGAATCCGGGAAATTTCTATTTGCCGACAGACCCTCGCAGAATCATTAGCAAGGCCAGGATGCCGCCGACAACCAGGCCAAGCGATATGGAGGCCGCGATGATTTTGAACTGCTGTCCGTATTGTGAACGTTGCAACCGTGGGAACAGCAATTTTCCAACATAATTAGCCAGCATGAACGCCTTTGGTTGACATTATACCCCTTAGACCGGTTATCCCCTTCAATGTTCACATATTCTTCGGAAAAGATACTTTGAAATAAAGCGAGCACTTTCTCTGATTCCAGTGTAAGGTGCTACATGCAGGACAAGGCTCGGGAATTCAAGAAAGATAAATATGGGCCCCTGCCGACAGTGGGCGTGCCGGTGCAGGTCCAATGCGATGGTTTCAAATGCATGGCCTACCGCGACAAGGAAGGCCGGTGGACAGATTTTTTCAGCCGTCAACACCTGCCGCACGTTCTCGGAGTCGTTCCCGCCTGATTTGGCCGACCCGTTCCTGATTCATTCGCGGAACGCCAGGCCGGTGAGTGTTTGTTTTTAACGCAAAGCCGCCAAGGCTGGTAAATTGCCCGCAAGATAATTGCAAATAGTTGTTGCTATTACCGCGGCACAGGCGATGCTGTCTGTGTCTTAGATAGCTCGTCTCTTTCAAGGCATGGGAATCTCAGGTGAACTTGGTTCAGTGATGATTTTAAACCCGATGTCCGGGAACAGTCTGGGAAAGTGCAGTTAATCGGACAATGAAACATCACATGAGTAATAGATTATTTGTAGGAAACCTTTCCTTCGATATTACCGAAAACGACCTGAACGACGCGTTCGCCGCGCACGGTACGGTCAACGAAGCCAACCTGCTGATGGATCGCACCACCAGCCGCTCGCGCGGCTTTGGTTTTGTGACCATGAGCACCGCCGAGGAAGCGCAGAACGCCATCGCCGCCCTGAACGGGAAGGAATTAAACGGACGCGCCCTCATCGTCAACGTGGCCAGACCTCGCGAAGAACGCGCCGGCGGCGGTCGTCATGAATACAGCGGCGGCGGCTACGGCGGGGCCGGTCGTAATCGCTACTAATCATCGAACCAAAACATCGTGGCGGGGTTCGGATGAACCGGACTCCGCCGTTTATTTGCATATTATTCCGTGAAAGAAGAAGCCATCGAAGTGGAAGGCCTGGTAAAGGTCGTTCTGCCCGGCACCATGTTTCGCGTCGAACTCGACAACAAACATCTCGTGCTCGCCACCATCTGCGGCAAAATGCGCAGACGCTTCGTGCGATTGACCGTCGGCGACCGCGTGAAGATGGAGATGTCTCCGTACGATCTGGACAAGGCGCGCATCACCTGGCGATTGCGGTAACAGCCGCCCATGCCCGCGCCCGACATCTATTCGGCAACGACGGCCGGCAGTCCCTTGCCGCGCCCGTGATCCAGGTTGATGAACTGGTTCGTCTCGGGAATGTGACAGACAATGTTGAATTTGCCGATGGCTTCAAGTTTCGCAGCTCGGAACGCAGTCGCCGTTGCCGGAAACCGCCTGCCGTCGAGCGGATTTTTCGTCCACTGGCCCGCCTGCGTCAGATATTCGAGGGTGTCGTGGTTTTCGATGAGGATGTTCATGGAGGATGAGACGGGTTCAATGTTTGGTGTTTTCCACTAAAATCATGGCCGTGACCGCGCGACCCAAAATCAGCCCGCGGTGATGGACCAAAGCAGGATGACCATCTTGCGATGTTGTGCCCGTGGCGCCTGATGCCGGAAAAAAAGTTTTCCCGGCAGGTTGACTGGTGAAAGTTTTGACTTGATGCCTCCTACTGTAAGGCCAGGCCCCCAAATGTCCATGAATAAATCAAACAATTTTGAAACCCGACGGGCAGACACCGTGCCCGACGGGCAGCAGAAATCCCGAGTCGCGCCCGGTCACCAAACAATAAAAGCCCAACAGAAGCTAACGGAGGAAACCAAGAAGTGAAGGGGAGCGCGCGCGCCTCGCGTGCGGTTCGCGACGCCTCGTCGCGAATGTTGGTAAAGCAGATGTTCGCCGCGGGGCGCGTCGAACGGCAGCCCCGAAAGCATTCGGGGCCGCGTTCTCCGTTCATATTGCCTGAAATGAAAGTTCGACGCCTTCTGGCGCGCCCGGCAGACCAAAGACCCTGCACCCCGGATTTGATCTGAGCTGGCAGTAAACCGATTCAAAGCGGGGTTTTAACCGCCAAGACACAAAGCGTCCCATCCCTTTTTCAAAGCGCACGATATCAGCCCTCAATGCGCTCGACAATCCGGACCCCGGCGTTGAAAATAACCAGCCATGAGCATGACCATACAATTTGTAAGGCTCTGCTGGTTGATCCTCGCTCTTTTTTGGATTATTTCAGCCTTTTCAGTCAAAGCTGTCAAAGAACGCCCAAGCCGCGGCAGCCGGCTGGCCGCGATTTGCCTCTTGCTAATCGGCTGTTTGTTCCTTGTTGGCATCAGCTCGTTCAGACCTGCCTGGATCAGGCTGAACACACGCTTTTTTCCGGACACGCTCGCGCTTCGCCTAATGAGTGATGTCACGGTGTTGACCGGGTTAATCATCGCCCTCTGGGCGCGGACCGTTTTAGGGGGCAATTGGAGCGCGTCCGTCGCCTTCAAGGAAAACCACGAGCTGATTGAACGCGGGCCGTATCGTTTCGTGCGCCACCCGATTTACACGGGCGTCCTCCTCATGATCCTTGGCACGGCCATCATTAGCGGCCGGCCCTGGCCGTTTCTGGTCCTGATAATTTGTTTCCTTGTTTACTGGCAAAGACTGCGACAGGAAGAAGCCTTGCTCACCAAACACTTTCCTGAAACCTATCCCGGTTACAAATCACGCACCAAGGCCCTCATCCCATTTCTGTTTTAGCCGGAATTATTGGGGGTCAATCTGCCAGCCGCCACCGGGATTTGATCTGAACTGGCGGCAACCTGGCTTTCCGTGATAACGGCGACGCGGATTAACGCAGAGACACAATGGCGCGAAAGTGCGAGCGGCCGGTTTTGGACTGCGGCGGCTGTGACGTCGCTTTGAAACCTGCGGTGCCCAAGAATGAAAGACCAACAGAAGGAAACGACGAAGTGAGGGGGAGCACACGCGCCGCGCGTGTCGGTCGCGACGCCTCGGCGCGGACGATGTGAAGCAAAGCAATAACGTAGCGCCGCAGGCGCTGGCATATTTGTAGAACCATCATCAAGAAGAATTTCAAGCTCCGTCAGGAGCGAAATCTTTTGGATGGGGAGAGCGTCCGCGCGAGCCGGCTCGGCAGCAGCCTCGCCGCACCGAATATGCCGCCCCGCCCTTGCGCGCAAGAGCGGGGCTGGGGAAAATTTTTGGATTCGTAAACTACAAAGATTCCGCTGCCAATGGAGCAATGCTTCATTGGCACAAATAACAGCCTTGGCTGTTTGGTTCTCCTACGGAGTTATTTTAATGCGATGACCCGGATGGGAACGGTGATGGTGCCGCGCGTTCGGGGTTCCGGCTTCAGCCGGGCCGCGTAAACGCGTAACTCCAAACCCGTCACGGCCGACGGCAGACGCCAGCAGTCTGCTCTGATTTCGTTGGTGAATTCATTTTCTCTGATAGTGGCATCTGGTTCATCCTCCGTAGCAAAACCACTGCAGAGGATGGGCCGGGAGGCCCGATGAAAGGTGTCACTTTATGGCACCGGCATCCATTGGCTGTCGGGGTCGAACCGGGTCATGGCCACGGCAATCTTCGCGGTTTTTTTGCCGAGGTTGCACTGATAGACCTTTCCCTGTTGATTGACGATGAAAGTCATCACGCCGGTGTTGCCCCATTCCGCCGGCCAGGCGACCAGCGCAAATCCGGCGATCATCCGGCCATTGATGATGTAATCATACTTGCCGCCCGCCGCGTGTTTGCCCTGGCGCGTCAGGATTTTGAAATAGTAGCCGTGATAAGGCGCCTTCTCATCGTTCAACATCTTCGCGGTGCGGTGATAACCTTCCACGCGGGCGGCAGCGACGAGCGGTCCCAGCGGACTTAATTCCTCGCCCGGTTTCGCCGGCCAGAAAAGGCCGTCGTGCTTGCCGGGCGTGCTGCGCAGGAACTGGGCATAGGCCAGCACCCCGTCACCCAGCCGATCCTGGCTGGCGTATTCGCGCTGGGCTTCCACATAAGCGTGGCACACGTCAATCGCCCCGAGTTCATCCATGCCGACGCGGCGGTTGAGAATCTCCGTCTTGCCCGCCGCCGTATCGAAGAACCATTGGCCATCCTGCCTCACGAGCGGAATGGGAAACGGCCAGCCATCCGTCCCCAGTGCCAACGTGACGCTGGAATCGGAATTGGTGATGAACTGCGTCTTTTCCGTCAGGCGCTGCACAAACATCTTGAATTCCTCGGTGGCCTGGACGACATCGGGCGAAATCAGCCCATGCCCTTCCGGCCCAAAGATTGCGTGCAGGGCGTTCGTGTCGTGGTTCGTCGCCGCCGCAACCAGGGCGTTCACGGCTTCGTCTGGTGAATTGAAGGTCTGTTCATCGGCGGCCAGCAGTCGCCCGGGCAATGCCGCCACGAGCACAGCCAGAACCAGTGCGGACGCAAACGTTCCCGTCCGACGCAACCAGGAAAGAGAATTAATTTTCATCGGCGGTAAAATATTCGTGAAGCTCATGGGGATTAACATTCAACGCTTCGGCTGCGAACCGGAGCCATGACTGCCGCCACCCCCACCGCTGGAGGATGGAGCCGGATGCGAAACCGGCGCGGAATGGACCGGCTCGGAATGGGTGATTGTCTGCATGCTTTGTTGGCCGCGGTTGCTGAAAGTTTTCGTCTCACGCGAACTTTGGATGCCGACGAACACGCTGTTCGAGACTGGGCGACTGACCGGCGCGGAACGCTGGACCGGCGCGGGATGTTGGGCCGGAACCAGTTCGGCCCGGGGCGTGTTGACCGTGGTGACATTGTGCGGCTGAACGTCATGCGACGGCACTTCGCGGGGCGGAGTTGCATGCTGTTCCGGCCGGTTCACCACGGGAGCCGTCGAACGCACGACCGGATTGTTCCAACCACGGTCGCCCCGGTTGACCACGGCGGGGTAGTGCTGCCCTTCTGGCCGCCAGACCGCCGTTTGACGCTCAATCAAAACGGCACGCTGCTCGGGACGCTCATGCCACCAGTTAGCCGGACGCGGATGGTCATGGGGCCAGACGATCAGATGATGGTGATGCCAGTCAAAATCGCAATTCAACCAGATGCCAATCGGAAAGCCGATGCCGAAAGTGATGCCAAAACCGCTTTGGTAATAGACCTCGTCCGGCTGATAGACCGGCACGTAAATCACCTGCGGCTCGGTGGGAAGAATTTCAATGTAACCGCCGTCATTGACGACCTGTTCCTGTGGCGTGGATTGCAGGTTGCCGAGATTGGAAGCCGACGCGCGCAGGCGTTGGATGGAATCCATCACGTCCTGCTGCTGATTGAGAAAAGCCTGCCCCAGTTCCGTCGTCCAGTTCAGGTTGTCATCCATCCATTTCAGCACATTCGGGTAGCGGGCCAGTGCTTGCACGCTGGCATCCCACGGTTGCTGGTCAATCTGGTTGGGATCGCCCCCGCCGGTGACGTAACGGTCGGCCAGCACGATCTGCGTGGGCAACGTGGACGCCGGCAGGATTTGCGCGATCAACGGGTCGGGATAAAGGGCGATCGGCCCCAGCAACTGGTCCAATTGCTGGTAGGAAAGCGGTTGATAGACGGGCGTCGGGGGCGGGACCGCCAATTGCGCCTGCACTGGCAGGGCAGCCAGCCCGCACAGCAAAACGGCAAGATTAAAGATTTTTTTCATCCGGATGCTCGTAAAATTGTCCGTCATTATCCCTGGACGCCGGCCACAACCGCTAAATTACGCAAATAATTGAAATCAACAAGCGCAAAGATATGACACCCGGTGGCACCGACCGTTCATTCCGCCCGGATATCATAAATCACGACAACCACCAGCAGCCATGCTCGACGTGACTTGAGCCGTTTGGGCAATGGCGAAAGGAATTGGGGCGAAGCCAAAGGCCCACGAGGGCGGGCGAGCGGGCGCGAGCGAGTCCACCAATAATCCGGCATCGCGCGGAAAGATTTCACCGCGAAGCCACGAAGGCACTGAAGAAGAGTTGACACGAATTATGTGAATTATCACTAAAGAATCGAGCTTCAAAAAGGAGCGCGGACAGCTTGTCCGCGTTTTTCTTTCAACTCGCGGGCAAGTTTTCACCACGAAGACACGAAGAGAATTTTCACCGCCGAGGCGCAGAGGTGCGGAGCGTTTGTGAAAGGCAGGGCTCGCTGTCCCCGGCAAGCCGCGTGGTCACGAGGAAGATTTCCCACGAAGACACAAAAACACGAAGTATTCCTTATCCGCAGATTTCACAGATACGCGTCTTCTGACCTTTGAGCTGATGCCAGGCTTGAATCAAAATTTTAAACGTGATATGTTTTAACATCCAATGAACGGGAAACCTTATGAGTGAATTCAAATTTTCATGCCCTGCTTGCGGCCAAAACATTTTGTGTGACACGACTCAGGTGGGAACGCAGATCACTTGTCCGGGCTGCCATGCCGCCATCGCTGTGCCAAAAGAAACTGCCGGAACCGCCGAGGTTTCCACCCGGACGGCCATCCCGCCGGCGTTGCCGGGCAACATCGCAACCACTGCTCAACGGACTTCCCGTTTGGCCATCGCTTCGGTGGTCTGCTCCCTGTCATCATTGATCACGTGCGTGGGCTGGCTCCCGGGAATCATTTGCGGGCATCTGGCCAAATCACGAATTCGCCGGAATCCATCACTCAAAGGCAGTGGTCTCGCCACGACGGGTCTCATCATTGGCTATTTGATTTTGATGTCCGAAGTGGGAACCACCGCAGTCTATGTATGGCGTTTTTCAACCGCAGTGAAACAGGGATATGAAAATGTCCGGCAAAATCTGGCTACGAACAATCTCATTGTCACGCAAACTCAATCCACAACTGTTTCCAATGACAATCAACCGATGGAACCCGTCAAGCCCGAAACCGTTGCCGCCGCCAACCCGCAAATCGAACCTGACAAAACCGGGTGGACATCCGGCATCAACAAAGTTTCCTTCCCCAACTATCCGGTCAGCGGAAAACTTCATGGAATGGATTTCGCCGTCAAGACAGCGTCGTTCAGAAATGGCGACCTGAGAATCAGGTCCGCGGACGGAATGCAACTGGACGTTTATCATCTGGGCGCCTCCATTGAAGGCCGCAGTTATGAAATCCAGTCCGATGACGACGACACCGCCAATCCGCGTGTCAAGATGACCTGGAACGAAGGAGGAGCGGTCGAGACCGCGACCTTTAACAAAGGCTATGGTATGAAGCTGCAATTCGCTCAAGCCATAAACCGGACGGTATCCGGGAAAATCTATTTGTGTTTTCCTGATGATGCCAAAAGCTGCGTCGCCGGCACATTTGAAGTGAAGCTTCCAAAACAGAAGTGACGACAAATCCATAACGCTTTCAGGAGCGAAATCTTTGGGGTGGTGCGAGCGTCCGCGCGAGAACTACAAAGATTCCGCTCCTACGGAGCTGGCAACCGCATCGCCATCGAGTGCTGCCGACATTTCAGCAAACACTTGCTTTAAGACAAAAAAGGCGAGCACGCATGAAGTATCCTGTGCCAGCGCGTTACACCCGGAAATGATTTTGTCGGGGTTTTCCTGATGGAACCAACCCCAGTTCAATTCAGGCAGGGACGCAATCCGCCGGTTGATGCGGTGCGACATTTTCTGTTCGGATTAGTTTGTCACGTTCAAATGCCGATACCACACGATAGCCCAGTTCTTCAATCTTTTGGCGGCCGCCTTCCTGACGATCAACCAACACCGCCACGAAGGCGACCTTGCCCCCTTCTTTCTTGACGGCATTGATGGCGCTGATAGTGGAATCACCGCGGGTCACTACGTCGTCAATCACAACCACCGTATCGCCCCGTTTGAAATTTCCTTCGATCAACTTCGCCTGCCCGTGACTCTTCGGTGTCTTTCGCACGGTGAAGGCCCGCAATGGCGGAGTGTCTTTGACAAAAAATGAATACATCCCAACGGCCAGGGCAATCGGGTCAGCGCCCATGGTCAAACCGCCGATGGAGTTAATCTCCATGTGTCGGGCCGAAGCCTCGCTTCGAATGAGCGAGTGCATGACTTGCCCGACCAACCATGCGCCCTCGGGGTCAAGCGTCGTAAGCCTGCAATCAATGTAGTAGGAGCTTTTTGCGCCTGACGACAAAACAAAGTTGCCGTGGAAAATTGATCTCCCCCGCAGCAGGGAAAGCAACTTGGTCTTGGCCTTTGCGTTCGTCAGCATTTTCCAGACGGAAACATTTGCCCTTTTACGCCGAAATCAAATGTTGTTTTTCATTACCGACAGTTTATTGGCAATTGTTCCACAACCCATTGCGTTTTCCGGCAACCAACCCGCCTGAATGTGGTGGCTGCGAACAAATCGTCAACAAAGCATTCTTAGAGGCATACACTGTCAATGGCAAGTTTGAAAAGTCGGTTTTCAAAAAATACGTGACTCCGGCAACCCGAACCGTGCCGGTGGCAATGAACCGGATTTGTTTCGACCGGGCGCGTGTGCGGTGTCGGGATGTAACTGCTCCAACTCGCAGGCGAAGTCGTAAACATCGTCGTTTGCAAATTCGGGTTCCCCCAAAAACGGTGGAAGGCCACCGCAGTCCAAAACGCTGGCGCGTGGCACAACGACCCTCGATTGGCGCGAAGCGTCCTGACAACGTAGCGCAGGTGTCCCGCCTGCCTCCGGATGAATTGGGCGGCGGAGCCGGCGAGACGCCTGCGCTACTCCGCGGCGAAGACATAATCGTCGTAACGACGGCGATGCGGGTCTTGGCGGGGACGCGGTTCAGAGCGATGTTGCAGCCGACCCGCCCGGCGCGGCGCGCCGTGTGCGAAAGCGGTTTTCGTTTGCTGATGGCGGAGGGGGAGGACACGCGCCTCCATCCTCCGTAGCAGCGCTACTGCGGAGGACGGGTCGCGCGTCATTCGTGACGCCTCGTCGCGCCGAAGCCGGGGCGGAGGCGGCTGGTGTTGTTGCGCAGCCGGGCTGCCGCGGCGCAGTGTAGCGAAGACGGATCAGTTCGGGAGTCGAACAACCTGCTCGCGATGCTGTTTATCGGGGTTGTCGGGATTTCGTGACGATGCGGAAAATTTTTCAACACCCCGGCGCAACTGGTTTCCCCGGTCCTCAATATTTTTGAGATTTCCCAGCTGCCGGAAGCCGACCAGTTTCCCGCTCTTTTCATCCCAGAGCCGGAACGTCAGTGACTTGAAACTGGAAAAAAAGGTGACGGGTTTCACGCCTTGAAAAAGCGGGTCGGCCAGGTGACATTTTTCGAGGTTGTAATTGGGAATGCGCGGACTCAAATGATGGATGTGATGGAACCCGATGTTGCCGGAAAACCATTGCAGCACGCGCGGCAGTTTGTAGAACGAACTCCCTCGCAGCGCGGCGGCGACGAAACTCCAATCCTCCCCGCGTTCCCAATAGACGCCTTCAAACTGGTGCTGGACGTAAAACAGCCACACCCCCGCGCCGCCGGCCACCATCACCGCAATCAGTTGAATCAGCAGATACGGCAGGAAACCGAAGACATAACTCAGGCCGGCGGCCATGCCGAGCAGGGCGGCGTTCATCGCATAAACGGAATGGCGCTCACGCGGATTGGATTGGGATGACGGAAACCGCTGCTTGATGACGAACAAATACAGCGGCGCCAGCACGAACAGCACCACCGGATTCCGCGCCAGCCGGTAGGCGAATTTCTTCCAGCGCGACGACTCCAGATATTCCTGCACCGTCAGCGTCCACACGTCGCCCGTGCCGCGCCGGTCCAGGTCGCCTGCCGCCGAGTGATGAATGGCATGTTCCCAGCGCCAATGATAATACGGCGTGAACGTCAGGATGCCCGCGATGAACCCTACCGTGTCGTTGGCCGCCGGGGATTTGAAAAAGGAGCCGTGGCCGCAATCGTGGAAAATGATGAACACCCGCACCAGCAGCGCGCCCATCAATGCCGCCAGCGGCACGACCAGCCACCACGACACCGGCAGACACAAATACATGAGATACCACACCACGCCAATCGGCACGAGCGTGTCAATGAGCTGCCACAGCGCCCGCCACGTCGAAGGCTGCTGATATTTGCGCACAACCTCCTTCCACGCTGCGGCGTCCGCCCCGGATTTGCCGGCAGTTGAATTCACATCGTTTGTCATGACACCCTTGCAGATTTTAGACCTTCCTCCAACCTGTTTCTCTCAAAAAGAATATAATCCCGCTTCCGGCGGCGGCAACGGAGAGCCGACAGGATGAACAGGATGAAGAACCCCGCAATTCACGCCATCCTGCCGGAACCCAATCACGGTAATCGCCATTCGCCACGACCGAGATGACTTGAGCCGTTTGGGATTTGAGCCATTTGGGAAATGGCGAAAAGGATTTGCCAACGGCAAAGGCCGTGAGGCCGACTGAGCGGGAGCGATGGAGCCCACCGGCGAAAGGTTTGCTGGTCGCGAAAGCGACGAATCGTAAAGCGGGGGAAAACCATTGGCAAGAGCGGGAGCTCCATTTGGGCGAAGCCAAAGGCCCGCGAGGGCCGAGCGAGCGGGCGCGAGCGAGTCCACCAATAATCCAGCATCGCGGCTTGTCGCGCCGAAGCATGGCGAAGGCGGAAGGACTTGAAGCTGCTGGCGGATTCCTGCCCCGTGTTATTTACGGGGTTATCGCGGAAGTGGCGGTTGTCGGGATGGAGTTTTTCCAGCTCGCGGGTGAAGGCGCAGGCGTCGGTGGTCGTGAATGTGTTGGTAGGGACGCCTCGCCGAGGCGTCCGCGGACGGCTAGGGCCAGCCGTCCCTACCTCGCAAAGTCGTCGCACAATGTTCAGCACGTCCAGCGTCCAGCCACGTTTTGAAATCGGAATTTCTTTAAGCGGTTTGACGCGACGGAACTTTTCGCGGACTTCCTTCGGCGGAACGATGACCGTCTGCGTAGGACAGGCGTCGCGCCTGTCTCCATCTTGAAACTTCGTATTCTGGTCCGGCCCAGGAAAACCCGCCCTCAAGGCGGAAGTTTTATAGTCAGAGTCAGGCGCGACGCCTGACCTACTTCGACCGGAATGCGATTCAGTATGGCGACCTGCCCCGATGTCGTTTATCGGGGAGTTGCAACCAACCCAGCCTGCGCGTCTCGCCGTGGGTGAAAGCGGTTTTCGTTTAATAATTGCGGAGGGCGGGAACGCAAGGCTGGCGACGTAATGCGGATGAAACTGACATCTCGCAAGATTTGGTCGTGTGTGATTAGTTTGTTGCTGGCGTCCTTATTTCAGTTTTTTCCGTTTTGCCTTGGAAGATCGGACATTTTTCTGAACTTTTTGGAATTGAGTTTGTGAGTCCTTAACCTGTATCCCCAAGTTGCGAAGCAGAACATTGGTTTCTTCGATGGATTTTGCAATTCGCTTTAAGATGCGCTGCTGTTCTTTTTTGGTCATAAATACCGTTACGTCCCATCCGGTGCGACCGCGACTAGGGTGTTCCTTGCCGCCACTGGGAAAACCCTAGTCTTAGTTTGGTAGCGTAAGCCGGGGAGCGATTTATCGGAGTTGGGGCAATAAAGGTTGGATTCACCCCAAGCTTCCGTGACGACGCGGGCACGCTGCGAACCGCTCTGATAGGCCGCAGCCAATGCACCGGTCATGGAAAATTAACGCGGACGCGCGGAGAAAATCAGAGCAATGATTTGTTTTAACGCCCGCCCTCACCTGGCAGAACGTGGGGTGTTCACCCCATAGACAAAGTGGCAACCACACATAACATTGAGGTTAATTAAGCACCAATGTCTATGGCGCAACACTATTCATGAAGCGAATCACTGTCTTGCTGGCGGACAACAACACGCTCGTGCGCAGGGATATTAGAAAGATTCTGGAACGCGAAGACGATCTTGAAGTGGTCGGCGAAGCGAAAAACGGCCATCAGGCGGTCGCCATGGTCAAAAAGCTTCGTCCCGCATTGGTTCTGATGGACGTTGCCATGCCGCGGCTCAATGGTTTGCAAGCGACGCGCCAGATTCTCAAAGCCGCCCCCGCCACCAAAGTGCTCATGCTTTCGGCGCACAGTGATGAAGCGTATGTCGAAGAGGCGGCCAACTCCGGCGCGATGGGCTATCTGATCAAACACACCGCCGTTGACAGTCTGTGCCAGGCGATTCGGGAAGTCCACAAGGGGAACCCCTTTTTGAGCCCGTCCATTCCCAAACATCTTCACAAACGGTATCGGAAACAGCAGATGCATTGAGCCGGATTCTCCCAGGGGAGCAACTCCGATAAATTGCGAGCAGGCGGCGCGAAGGCCTGGAAAATACATTCCGAATATTTGCGTCTTGGCGTCCTGGCGTCTTGGCGTTGAAAAAATGGATTTCACGGCAGGCGCCAGCAACCGCGCTCGATGTGAAGCATTTCCAAGCGCCGTAGGCGCGGCATCTCTGTAGTAATTCACAAAAATAAAATCCGAGCTCCGTCAGGAGCGGCATCATCTGGCAAAACGAACGGCATATGTCGCCCCGACGGGGCTGGAGAAATTTTTTGGGATTCGTGAACTACAAAGATTTCGCTCCTAACGGAGCTACGGCAATCTCCCTTCGCCACGACCGACGTGAGTTAAAAAGCCCGTGTCGCGCAATCCTGTTAGCCTTTCGTGCGGAATCCGCCCGCGAAATAGATGATAAGGCATATCAGCAGAATCAGGCCAAGCCCGCCGCCGCCGATAGCAGGACCTCCAAAGTAAAACCCGCCGCCGCCGAACAAAAGAAGAAGAACAAGTATGATTAATAATAGATTCATGCCGGTAAGATAACACAGCGCTGCACGGTTCCTATGGGGTCTTCACCCTATAGGTGGAAGTAAAAATCATTTCATGCCGATGAGCCAGATGGAGACGGTGATGGTGCCGCGCAAGCCGGCGCGTGACTGGCGGCCAAAGCCAAACCCGCCACTTCGATATCCTGAAGTAAAATGAGGGCTTTTCCTGTTTCGGGTGTATATTGCATTGTGAAAG
>JBEKHY010000034.1:0-28730 GCA_050012035.1 Verrucomicrobiota bacterium
GAGACGGTCCTGGTCTGCGCCCTGCTGGCCCTGTTCGCCGGTCACTGGAAATGGTGGAAGCGGATTCTGACTTTGGCCGGGATTGTCGCAGTGTATATGGTGGGGAAGAAATTGCTGTTAAGCCAGTTGCACTTTCAAGTGGCGGCCTTTTCGATGGACAACGCCACGAATCTGGGCGGGTTGTTACGGCCTGCGCTGTTGCTGGTTAACCTCAAAGCGCTTTTTCTGCCGACGTTCAACCATGCGATTTTTGCCAACGCAGGAACTCTGTTAGCAGTGCTGGTGCTGGGCTGGCGCCGACGGTTTCTGCCTTACATGGTGCTGATCGTCGTGTTCCTTGCCGGCCAGTTTATGTATGGAGCCTTCAATGAATTCCGGATTTTCATGCAGGTATTGCCCTTGAGCCTGATTCTCTTGAACGAACGGTGGGAGGAGTATGCGGCATCAGGCGCAACCGACAAGTTGTCCGGCAGGGCGGTTCCGGCTTGGGTGTTGCGGGAGACGTTTCCGGTATTGGTTCCGCTGACCATTGTGGTGATAGGGTTGTCCACCGGTGTCGCGGCCTGGCACTATTACAAGATCGTTGAAAACCTCCAGCCCGATCATCTGGCACAGTCTGAACTTGGCAAGCACAAACCCGATTACAAAGGGGACGTCAGCGATCTGGCGACTGAGTGTCAGTTGTTGCGTGCGGAGTATGCCCAGGCTGAATTGAGACTGGGCGTGCTTTCTGAGGAAAAGGGGCAGGAGTCAACCGCCATCAATGATTACCAACGGGCTCTCGAACTGGAGACCAATTCATTCGTCGCCCTGAACAGTCTTGCCTGGTTGCGGGCCTCGGCTTCCGACCCCAGTTTGCGCAACGGCAAGGAGGCGGTGCGCCTGGCCGAACAGGCCTGTCAACTAAGCCATTACAAAGACCCCATTGCAATCGGAATTTTGGCTGCCGCTTATGCCGAGGCCGGACGTTTCGACGATGCGGTCGCCAACGCCCAGAAAGCCCGTGCGCTGGCCTTGGTGCAAGGACAAAGGGAGGTTGCAGCAAGAAATGAACTGTTGTTGGAATATTATAAATCTGGCCGGGCTTACCATCAAGAGGCCGAGACCGCCCCGTGAAACGCCCCTGGTCGCCGCTTGTAATTCCTCCCGGCTGCATGACGGGGTACTCCCGTGGAAATCTGGCGCGTCCGGCAGGAGTCGAACCGGCAACCTTCTGATCCGAAGTAATCAAAGGTTTGTTTCGCCGCGTTTCAGCAGGTTGCAGGAAGTTCATCAAGGCCTTTGAACTCAGCAGTTTCAGCGTTGTGCGTATCCCACTGAGACGACGTGAAACCAGCAGCAATTTCGGCGACGTGTTACTACTCTTGATACTACTCGCTTCGCCTGCTGGTGGACTTGGCTGCGTTGCGGTCAACCGTATACGTCGTGCCTGTTTGAGCAAGTGATCGGGGCGCACGTCGCCGTAAGCGTGAGCGATAATCGCCGGGCCGGTTTTGTCGCCAATCAGCACTGCGATTTCCGCGTCACTCAATCCACTTTCCCGCGCCCGCGTCACGAAGCAGGAAGGTGGTTTATATTGGCATATCTGACGCGGTGGTCGGTGGAGGAAACGATGCGGTTCATCAAACAGAGTTATCGGTTGGAAGACCTGTGGGTGTTGGACTATGAACGCCTGCGCAACTTGGGGCGTTGGTGATGGCGGCGGCCTACTTCGCGGCAGTGTGGTTGGGGGAGTCGCTCAAACTGGTGGTTTAGCCTCCCGCGTGAGCCGGGTCGCCAAACGCTTCTTCGGCGTGCCCGAATTCCATTACTATGCCTCGGCCGATGGCATCAGCGTGTTGCTTTCACGCTTGGGTGTCTGGTGTCCGTTTGTGTCGTTCTTCACTGGCTCCGACTGCCGCAAACCGACAACGCCTTTTCGCCTTCACTTAAAAACTGGAGAAAGTCCAAACCATTTATGCTTTACCACTGCCGAAACCGGGGGTATTTGATTTTTTTACCTAGATGATGGGCAGAAAATTAGATTCCGGAAGGGCGAGCGCGACTGAAGGTGCTATCCCATGGATGCGCCACGCCGTCTTTGGCCTGGTTTGCGCGTTGGTAATTGGAATTTTTGCCTGGAGCGCTGAATCGGGCGCCCTTGACTTAGCGAGTCCACGAGCGAAGGATTCCTACTATAATCTGTTGGTGCAAGGTTTTCGCGCCGGGCAACTCAACGTGAAAAGAGAAGCGCCACCCGGACTTGCCCAACTTGCCGATCCTTATGATCCCGCCATCAATACATCATATGTATGGCATGCGCGTTATCTCTCATATGAGATGAGTTATTACAGAGGGAAGTTATACCTGTATTTTGGGGTTACGCCCGCTTTGGTGCTTTTCTGGCCGTATGTGGCCCTGACCGGCCACTATCTCCTGCATAAGAATGCGGTCGTGATTTTTTATGCGTCGGGCTTCCTGATTGCTGCGAGTCTATTACGAGCGGTCTGGCGGCGTTACTTTCCAGAAGTAAGTGTTTGGGTAGTGACGGTCGGCATACTCACACTGGGTTTGGCCACTGGCATACTGGAAGATTTATCGCGCTGTGATGTTTATGAAGTTGCGAGAAGTTGTGGGTTTGCGTTCACCATGCTGGCGTTGGCGGCGATCTGGGGTGCCTTGCGTGAGCCGAGACGGCAAGTTTTGTGGCTGCTGTTGGCAAGTCTGGCCTATGGATTGGCGATCGGGTCGCGACCCTCATTGTTGTTTGGGGTAATAATCCTGTTGATACCGGTGGCTCGGGCGTGGCGTGCGGCAATTGAACCAAGTTCACGTCGCCGGGCTGGGTTGTTGTTAGCGGCGGCGGTTGGTCCGGTGATGCTGATTGGGTTGGGGCTGATGCTTTACAATGTCTTGCGCTTCGACAGCCCATTCGAATTTGGCTGGCATTATCAGTTGACAAGCTACAAGCAGAATACTGCCCAGCAATTCAGTCTGTATTACCTCTGGTTCAACTTTCGTTTCTATTTTTTAGAACCAATGCGATGGAGTGGTCATTTCCCTTTTTTGCAGGCTGTCCCGCTGTCGCCTTTGCCATCGGGTTACTGGGGAGTGGGAGAACCTTACAGTGGGATACTGAGCAACTATCCGCTGGTGTGGCTGGCCCTGGCCGCGCCGTTGGCCTGGAGAGGCAGGCCAGCGGAGGAGGTTTCCATCTTACGCTGGTTTGTAACGGCTGTTTTTTTTCTTTTTGTGACTTGTGCATTGACCCTCTGTCTTTTTTTCGCAGGCAGCTGCTGTTATGAGTTGGAATTTCTACCCGCTCTGATGCTGCTGGCCGTCATTGGTGTGCTTGGTTTGGAGCGTGCACTGGCGGGTTTGCCGGTGTGGCGGCGTGTAGCCCGCTGGGGTTGGTGCCTGCTGCTGGCCTATTCGGTTGCATTTAACATATTAGCGAGTGTTGAGGCCCATGCGACAGCCAACTACTTTGCCGGCAATTCTCTTGTCAATCAAGGGCGGTTGGACAAGGCGCTTGAACGTTTTCAAGAGGCTCTGGCACTTGAGCCTGAATCCGCGGCTTTCCACGCCGGTCTTGGCAATGCTCTCTACAAAAAAGGGCTGGAGGATGAAGCAATTATTCAATATCAAAAAGCGTTGGAAATCGACCCGGATTACGCAGAAGCCCATAACAATCTTGGTAATAGTCTTCTCCAGATAGGGCGGGCAAAAGAGGCGATTACTCATTTCCAAAGAGCTTTGGAAATCAGACCAGACTACGCAGAAGCCCATAACAATCTTGGTTATAGTCTTCTCCAGGCAGGGCGGGTGGATGAAGCAATTATTCAATATCAAAAAGCTCTGGTACTCCAACCTGAATCCGCGAATTTCCATAACAGTCTTGGCAACGCTCTTGTACAAAAAGGGCATATAGATGAAGCGATTATTCAATATCAAAAAGCTTTGGTAATCAGACCAGACCTCGCAGACGCCCACAACAATCTTGGTAATAGTCTTCTCCAGATAGGTCGGGTGGATGAAGCAATTGTTCAATATCAAAAGGCTCTGGCACTTGAGCCTGAATCCGCGGCTTTACATGACAGTCTTGGCAATGCTCTCAGCCAAAAAGGACTGGAGGATGAGGCGATTATCCAATATCAAAAAGCTTTGGAAATCGACCCGGACTCCGCTGAAGCCCATAACAATTTGGGTTGTAGTCTTTGCCAGATAGGGCGGGTGAACGAGGCGATTACTCATTTCCAAAGAGCTGTGGAAATCAAACCAGACTTCGCAGAAGCTCATAACAATCTTGGTAATTGTCTTTTCCAGATAGGGCGGGCAAACGAGGCGATTACCCATTTCCAAAGAGCTTTGGAAATCAAACCGGACTACGCAGAAGCCCATAACAAACTTGGTTATAGTCTTTTCCAGACAGGGCGGGCAAACGAGGCGATTACTCATTTCCGAAGAGCTTTGGAAGTCGACCCGGACTACGCAGAAGCCCATAACAATCTTGGTTATGCTCTTTTCCAGACAGGGCGGGCAAACGAGGCGATTACTCATTTCCAAAGAGCTGTGGAAATCAAACCGGACTGGGCAGAAGCCCATAACAATCTTGGTTATAGTCTTCTCCAGGTAGGGCGGGTGGATGAAGCAATTATTCAATATCAAAAGGCTCTGGCACTTGAGCCTGAATCCGCAGATGCCTGCGAGCGTCTCGGCAATGCTTTTCGGCGAAAAGGGATGGCAGCCGAAGCCATGGCCTGTTATCAAAAAGCCATTGAACTTCAGCCTCAATTTATACCGGCACAAATAAACCTGGCCTGGATGCTGGCGACCTGGCCGGAGCCGTCGGTTCGCAATGGAGGCAAGGCCGTCGCCTTGGCCGAGCAGGCCAACCAGTTTTCCAAGGATAAAGACCCGCTAATTCTTCGCACGCTGGCGGCGGCTTATGCGGAAGCGGGACGATTTCCCGAAGCGGTATTGACCGCAAAACAGGCGTTGGCATTAGCAGTGGCTCAATCCAACCCGGGGTTGACAAATGAATTACAGACGGAGATTGGACTTTATCAAACCAATTCCCCTTGGCCGAGACGTTTTGGCTACCCTCGGCCATTTGACCCTGCGCGTTGAGACGGTGGCGATTTATTGCCTTTCGATTCTGAATTATGAGTTGAGTCGGTAAGGCATAATCACATCAAAACGCGGAAGATGGGGGATATTTAATTGTTTGTGGAACGGCAGCCCCGCCCATCCGGCCGCCTCGTGTGCGCGAGGCTTGGCCACACCGATTTCGCGCAAAGTTCAGGGGTCGCGGTGCGAACGGGTGGTGGGTTGGGGGCGCAAATCTCAACACATTCATTCAGACAGATTCGGCCAGCATGACGGGGTGGATTTTGCCTGACTCGCCGCCACGATGCCCGCCTGGCGTCGCTGGGCGTAGGCAGGACGCGCTTTGGTTGGCTGACCGGCATTGGGTCGTGACGAAGGTGAAGCTGTAATTTATCAATCCGGAGGTTTGGAACTTGCATCCGATTTGCGATGGTAAATCAGAAAACTTTGGTCGACCTCAAGATAAGACCTGCCCGGCAGCCAGCCAAGTTTGCGGATTTCTCCCGAGGCATCAAACACCTGGACCAGATCGTAGTTTTCCCGCAGTGGGCCCCGCTGAACCGAGACATCAAAATCCTGAATGTGGCTTTCGATCTCAATTTCCGACGGGCGCAACACCAGCCAGTCGGGTTTGAGTTCGAGGAAGACTTGATTTTCCCTGTAAGGGCCAAGCCGCTTGCGGGCCTCGACCATTTCTTTCGAGGCCAGGCCGGGATAATCGAGCATTTTCAATCCGGAAAAATAGCCGATGTAACCCAGCGGTTCGACCATCACGGTGTCGTGCGGCGTTCGCGCGTGGGCACGCAGCCAGAGACCGATCTGCCGGCGCAGGCCATTCTCGATCAGTTGCTGTTGCACCCGCATTTGACGCGCCACGCACAACGTGATGAACAACTGACCCGCCATCAGCAGAAGCGCCAGCACGCAGAGCGCGCCTCGCAGAAGGCGGGACCAATCGCGCGCCCGGCCGGCCAGACCGAGCGCCTGGTCGAACAGCAATCCGATGGTCAGATAACCAAATACCGCGACAGTTGGAAAATACCACGGGAACGGATTTATCAATACGGACGTCAAAAAAAAGTTTCCTAGAAAAAAGACCAGCGAAAACAGGCGCGTTTGGGGACGCAACGGCGGGAATGGCCAGGCCAGGGCGGCCACAATCCCCAGCGCCGTGCAGAGCGGGGAAATGAATCCAGGCCATCCGCCGAACCGCACGTAGACCGGTGTGAATATCCAGCGCAGGTTAGTCTCGTTGTTCAACAATGTCCCCGGGAACACAAGCAGATCGAACAATTGCGCGCCAAGGGAAAACGGCGGCATATTCGTTCCCTTGGCCACGACGGGATGCGGCACCGGCGACCCGTAGTAGCTCCACGCCCACAGGAACCAGGGCAGATAGAGAACGGTGCAAACCAGGCAGGCCGCCAAAAGAATTTTCCACAAGTCCTTTCGTGATTGTCCGGCCGTCCGGTTGGGCGAAAAAAGCAGGGCGCCGATCCCCATCGCGGCGATATACACGAAACTGTCCGGGCGCGTCCACATCAAGCCCGCCCAGCCGGCGCCAATGCGTAATATCTGGCACGGACCGGGCACCACCAGACCCTGAATCGCCAGTGCCAGGAAGAAAAACAGCAGTCCTGTTTCCATGCCGTTGATGCTGAAGTCCACCAGCTTTGCGTCCAGCCCAAGGAGTGCCAGGGTCAGCCCGGTGGCCAAGCGGTGCTGCTGCAGTCTTTGCAGCACATGAAAAAGCAAAACCAGGCCGGCGGAAAACGCCGCAATGCTCGTCAGCCGAAACAGCCACAACGCCAATTCGTCGGATTGATTGCCCGTAAGCCAACTGAATCCCGCCGGCAACAAAACCCCCAGCGGCGAGGTGAACGTGTGCAGCCGCTCGCCGGGAGTGAAAACGAGGCCGTGACCGGTTGCCAGGTTCTGGCTGCAGCGGAACGTGATCCAATAGTCCTCCCAGACGTGTTGGGTGTAGATCGCAAAGGCTAAGGCAACGAGGAACACCGCCACCGCGATCGCGACCGCAGGTCTGCTTGCCGCCATTTTCATTGAGCGCGAAGAATAGCCCACTCGATTATGTGGTCAAGGTCGCACGCGTGGAGCGCCCTCACGAGCATCCCAGCGGGGGACTCCGGCGCAGGTGCGGCGCGGGGTGGCGGGGTGGTGTGGCGGTGACGGGTCGCCGTGAAAAAAAGAGTCCTTGCCCTTCACCCGGCCACCACCTGTGGCACCGGCACCATCGCCGGGCCAAAGTTCAACTGCGCCGACGAGTCGCGGCCACGATACCGACACGCGCCGATGCCCCGCCCCGCGTCGCGCGGCCTCGCAGGACGCGCTTTGATTGGCTGGGTGTAGGTTTTTACCCTCACCGCCGATCCCGACGCTTCAGAAGCCCAAAAAGGGGACAGACAAAATATTTCAGTGCGGAAATCAATCGGAGGATGCGCGATAAAATGGTTGATTTTATTGGAGATTTTGAATGGCGCGTCCGGCAGGACTTGAACCTGCAACCTTCTGATCCGAAGTCAGAAGCTCTATCCAATTGAGCTACGGACGCCTCCCGCCATTATGCCGGTTTTGCCGCAGCGATAAAGCGGATTCCCCAACAAAATCTTAATCTTAATCGTCATCATAATCATAATCCGTCTCACAGAGATTATGGTTAAGAGAACAAGATTAAGGGGGACATCACCGCCGATTGACTTGGCAAATGGGTTTGTTAGCGTGGCACAGCATCATGGCAATAAAGCCGTTCTCACGTCTCATTAAAATTGTGACCGGCGTTTACTCCGGCGCGGAAAGCGAATTGAGCCGGCTCGAGCGGTTCGCGCACTTTGGGGCGCTGGTCATCAGGAGTTTCGTGCGCAACCGCTGTCCCGTCCGCGCGGCGGCGTTGTCCTACACGACGCTGCTGGCGCTCATCCCGTTGCTCGCGGTGGCCATCAGCGTCACCAGCAGCCTGCTCAAAAACGAAGGCGAGGAAAAAATCTACCGGGCGATTGACAAATTGGTCTCCAACGTCATGCCGCCCGCAACACTCAGCACCAACGAGCAGAAGGTTTTACTGAACCTCAGCCCCGGCATGTCGGTGGCATTGACGCCGGCCAATGACGTCGCAGAAACCAATGTTGTCGCGGCCGGCGCGGGCGATTCCGGTGGCGACACACGGGTGGCCGTCGCACAAAAGGAAGCTGCCCAATATATTCATAAATTCATCCAGAACACCCGCAGCGGCACCCTCGGCGTGATCGGCATGTTGTTGCTGGTCTATGTGGCCATTCAGATGCTCGCGAACATCGAAGACACGTTCAACGACATCTGGGGCGTGACCCGCGGACGGAATTGGCTGCTCCGGGTCGTGCTTTATTGGACGACCATCACGCTGGGTCCGCTCGCCATTGTCGCGGCGCTGGGGTTGACCGGCGGCTCGCATCTGCAAACCACCAGAAATCTCGTTGCCCAAATGCCGTTCATTGGCGACCTGATTTTCCAGCTTCTGCCACTCGCGGTTTTGTGGCTGACTTTCACGCTGGTTTATCAGCTCGTGCCGAACACCCGGGTCCGTTTCGCCGCGGCGTTCGTCGGCGGGGTCGTGGGCGGGTCGTTATGGCATTTGAACAACGTCTTCGGCTTCCTTTACGTTTCCCGCGTCGTTTCCAACAGCAAGATTTACGGCAGCCTCGGCCTCATCCCGGTGTTCATGATCGGGCTTTATTTTTCCTGGCTGATTCTGCTCTTCGGCGCACAGGTCGCCTACGCGTTCCAAAATCGTGCGGCGTATCTGCAGGACAAACTTGCGGAGAATGTCAACCAGCGGGGACGGGAATTCGTCGCGTTGCGGCTGATGACGGGCATCGGGCAACGGTTCCAACATGGCCTGCCGCCGGTCACCATCCAGGAAATTTCCACCGAACTGGGCATTCCGACCAGACTTGCGCAACAGATTTTGCAGACGCTGCTGGCCGCGCGGCTTGTCACCGAAGTGGGCGGCCCCGAGGCCGCTTACGCGCCCGCGCGACCGCTTGAATCCATCAACGCCTACCAGATTCTCCATGCCGTGCGCACGGGCGCCGGACAGGAGCTGCCGATGCGCGACGAACCGGCGCGCGCGGAAGTGCTGGGCGAATTCGCGAAAATTGAGGAGGCCGAGCGTCAGGCCGCCGCGTCCGTGACGATGTTGGCGCTGGTCAATCGCACGCAGTCGCGGCCGGAAATCACCGAATCAGCTTTCTCGCAGCCGTCGCCGAAGCGCACGGCATGAAGTGGGAAAAGCCGAGATTGAGTTAATCTCGTTAGACATTGAGCAAATGAATAATGCGATACATGCAACGGTTGGTGTTCAAACACAGTTCGTGCTCCCACAGCCGCAAGACGCGAACGCCAGTTCGTTTGAGTTCCGCGGCCGTTCTTCGATCTCGAAGGCGATTGCGTTGAATTTTGGCCTGCCAGAATCTGCGGTTGTTTCGGGGTATATGCCCGCACCGCGGGCAACCGTGCCAAAAGCAACCATCTACAAATATCGCGATACGATCTCTACGAAAATAGAAATCTGGATGACCCAAAACGTCTTTCGGTGCAATTTCCCAGCCGCAAATTCCAGCCCCTACCAAAGCAAATCGCAGTTTGCGTTCAGTAGTCTTATTGCCGCGTCCTTTGACTGCAGCCATGTGACGGGAACGTTTTGCCGTGACGCCAACGAACCGGCCATTCGGCAACTTATGTCGGAGGATTCGCTCCACGACTTCAGCGTCTCAGCAGAAGCAGAGAAAATCAATTCTGTCTTGGCGGCAGCCCCCAAGATAGGCAAACTGTTTCAGCCTGCTAAATGTTGGTAGTACTGAAAGATTTTAAATGCAGAAAGCCCAAATCGTTGCTCACGTTTCAGACGAGGTCGTATGGTGGATCGGCGAACGCCAAAAAAAGCTCGTAGAGTTACGCCATGAAACGATGGCCGTTAATCCATTCCTGCTTCCACTTATTTTCGGCATCCACAAATTCAGAAACTTCGACGAACTGGCTGAGTTTCTTGTCGCAGCCCACCTCTCGACCGGCTACGCGACTGGTTTTGGCAAGCTCATGGACGAAAAGATACTCCCAAAGGTGTTCGGGACGACGAAACTGGACAAGGCAGCCCGAAAGAATCGTCCTCTTTCAATGTCGATCTTCGATGAGATTGACCACATTGTCGGTGGGCGAGGTGGCAAATCGGTGAAACTCCTTTCTTTGAAAGCGGGACGCTGGACGATACAACTCACAATGGCGGTTCAATTGAATAAAGCGTTCACAAAACTTTTGCGCCTGAGGAATACGAAGGCATTAGGCGGTTTTAACTTTGAAGAAATTGCTGTAGGGGTATTTTACGGCACAAAAGCAACACTGACAGATAAGTACGACATCCTCCGCGGAATCAATCGCGGCGCGAAACATGATGTTAAGAACATCACAAAGGATGTGCATGTTTATGCAGGCAGGGAATTCTGGACTTGGCTGAACGACGGAGAGACGCAAACGCAAGAATGGGTTCTCGAAGGAATTCTCCGGGGTTTTGAGAGGGCCGCGAATACTACGGGATCTCTGACAGGTTTAATCATTTCATTTCGTCAGGAGTTCAGCAAACAGTACCAGTCGTTTGTGCGAGCAGATAAATCAATCGACTGGGCTGGAATCATTCGGAAGATCAACGGCTAGCTGCTCGCTCTCGAATCGTAAGGAACAATTGGCTGTCCCGCTTCTCCTCCGTATCGTAATAGCTGATGTTCCCGTGTTTCGCCTCTCCATCTTTGAAGTAGCTTCGTGTCCGCACGTGTGGTCGAAGATGAACTGTCCTGCTTGGTGATGGTTTTGTGTAAGCCAGCGACGCTGTAGAATCTATTTTCCCCAACAAAACCTTTAGCGCTTCTCCCGCTACACATCCGAGACGGGGCGGCACAGCATTGCCAATCTGGCGACACTTGTCCGTCGGCGTGCCTGAAAATTTCCAGTCCGGTGGGAATTCTTGAACTGCTGCCATTTCTCCCACCGTCAATGCTCGAAGTTCAGTGGGGTGACACATGCTCGTACCAGCATGGTTCGGCATCGTTACAACAGTTGGGCAGGGAAAGTCGAACGAAAGCTTCCTCCAATATGCGCTTCGGCCACCTTTCAAATACCAACTTTTGCCCATCGATTCCTTTTGGATTTCCACCGGCAAGCTGCGCCAGTTGCCCCCGGGAGGAACCATCGATAGATACTTCAACTTTCTGGGGCTGAAATTCATCATTGAGGAATCCGGATCTACGAAGCCGTTTCCTATGGCGTCACGCAATGTGCGGAATGGCGGAAGACGATCTGAAGGCCGATTACTAAACTGCGGAGGTGGAAAGTTCACATCTAGGTTGTAGAGATTGCCGATGCAGAGCAATCTTTCACGAATTTGAGGCGCGCCGTAGTTGGCTGAATTGACCAAGTAGCAATCAACGCGGTAGCCAATTTCTTGAAAGCTATGGACAAGCTCTTGGAGTAACGAACCGGCCTTTTCGTGCTCAGGTGGTATATCAGCGTTTTCTAGTCGAGCATCTTTTGTGACCAATGGCATCGAGTGAAGCCCCCGAACATTTTCCATCAAAAACGTTTTTGGCCTTACCTCTTTAACCAAGCGTTGGAACTCAAAAATGAGTCTGCCACGCCCATCGCGTAAACCACGACGCTGTCCGAAAACACTAAATGCTTGGCATGGTGGCCCTCCAACAAGCAGGTCTAGTCCCCTGACATCAAAACCTGCTGCCTCACTTAATATTTTGTGCGATACATTTTCCACCGCAGTCGCAATCACGGGGAGTTTAGGCTTGTTCAAACGAATGGTTTCAATGGCAAGAGGGTCGATTTCGTTGCAAACAACGCACTCAAAGCCAGCTCTTTCCAACCCGATGTCGAGTCCCATAGCTCCAGAGAACAAGGATACATACTTCCGTTTTTTCTGATGTGTTTTACCGCCTGTGTTCCTAGCACAATGGTCACTCCCGTTAGGCAATTCTTTGGTGTTCCGCGCCAGATTGAGTTTTCTTTCGGCAAGAATTGATTGGTGCTTGTTCATAGGCCGTTCACTCTTTGTGAGAGAAGATGGATGCATCATTAAGGATTTGTAGCGCCTTAGCAGCAGCCGGATTTTCCGCGTGTTCCGAGCGGAATTTCTCTGCAATGCGTCTGGCTTCCATCTCTTCCTGGTTCACCCCAAAGAATCGTCCCAACGCGGTGGTCTGTTCTGCCGTTGGCAACCGTTGACCTAATTCTACTTTGCTTAAATGTGCCTGATCCATTTCTGCGGCAGCGGCGACGACACGCAAAGGGACTCCTTTCGCCCCACGCATCGTTCGAAGCCATTTACCGAAAGTCGGCGATGGGACTCTGTAAGTAGCCTTTCGTTGTCTAGCCATTTTTAGGCTAGATATATTATGGCTGGATAAAACGCAACAAAAAAATTCAATTTTTTCATTTAAGCACAGTTAGCAGAACCTTTGCGGTCCAACTCTGTCTTAACCGTTGACAACCGGCAACACCATTCAAAGTTTCGCGATAAACCGTTTGAGCCGGTTCATTGCTTCTTTGAGATTGTCCATGTTGGTCGCGTAGGCGCAACGGATGAAGCCTTCGCCACAGTCGCCAAACGCCGTGCCCGGCACCGCCGCCACTTTTTCCTCGTGCAGAAATTTCATGGCGAAGTCCTTCGATTTCAGCCCAAACTTTGCCACACTGGGAAACGCGTAGAATGCGCCCAGCGGACGGTGGCATTCGATGCCCATGTCGGCGAATGCCGCAGCGATGAAATTCCGGCGGCGACGGTATTCGTCCACCATCTCGCCGATGTCCGCTTCCGGCCGGGCGAGCGCTTCAATCGCGGCCTTTTGTCCCATGGACGAGGCGCAGAGCATCGTGTATTGATGAATCTTCATCATCGCCTCGATCAGCTCCGCGGGACCGCAGGCGTAGCCGAGACGGTAACCGGTCATCGCCCATGCCTTCGAAAAACCGTGCAGGAAAATCGTGCGGTCGCGCATCCCCGGCAGGCTCACGATGCTCGTGTGCGGCGAATCGTAGGTCAGCTCGCCGTAAATTTCGTCGGTGACAACAATGAGGTCGCGCTCGCGGGCGAACGCGGCGATGTCTTCCAAATCCTGCCGGCCCATGACCGCGCCGGTCGGATTGTTCGGAAAATTCAGCATCAACACCCTCGTCTTGGGCGTGACTTTCGCCTCCAGCATTGCGCGCGTGAGCCGGAATCCGTTCTCCGCTTTAGTCTCGACGGCCACCGGCACGCCATGCGCGAACAGAACGGTGGCGCGATACGACACGTAACACGGCTCGTGGTAGAGCACTTCGTCACCGGGAGAAACCAGCGCGCGCAAGGCGAGGTCGAGCGCCTCGCTGACGCCGACAGTGATGAGGATTTCGTTCCCGGGATTATATTCCGCGCCGAATTTTTTGCCGACGTATTTGGCCAGCGCCTGGCGGAGTTCGAGATAACCGAAGTTGCTGGTGTAATGCGTCACGCCGCGTTCGAGGGCGAACACGGTGGATTCCCGCACGTGCCAGGGCGTGTCAAAGTCCGGCTCGCCGATGCCCAGACTGATCACGTCCTTCATCGTGCTGACGATGTCGAAGAAGTCGCGGATGCCCGAGCGCGGGATGTCACGCACGGTGGCGTTGACACGGTTACGGAGCGATGGAGAGCCGTTCATCGGAGGTTTCCTGTTGCATCAACACGCCGAGGCGTTTGTAGGTTTTGAGCATGAAATGGGTGGACGTGGACAGCACGCCTTCGAGCGGCGCAAGCCGTTCGCTGACGAACGCCGCCACCTCGCGCAAATTGCGGCCTTCAACGAACAGCAGCAGGTCGTAGGTGCCGCTCATGAGATACGCCGAGCGCACTTCCGGAAAACGGCTGATGCGCGCGGCGATGGTGTTGAACCCGCCTTCGCGTTGCGGCGTGACCTTGACCTCGATCACAGCCGTGACCGTGTCGAGATTGAGCTGGTCCTCATTCAGGATGGCCTGGTAACCGCGAATGACGCCGCGCTTTTCGTAATCGGCGATGCGCTGGTTCACTTCCGCGACGGACAGGTTCAGCATCTTCGCAATGTTTTCCCGCGACTCGGTCGCGTTGGCCTGCAAAATTTTCAACAATTCATCCATAATTCACCTCGTAGTGAGACGAACGGCAAGGTAACGGCTCAACGCGGCCGGGTCGAGCAGAATGCAATCCTGGTTGAATCCGCCGCCGGGGCGGTCACTCCGAGGCTTTCGCCTCTACCGGCGAAGGTGGTCGTTTGGGCAGAGGCGAAGCCTTGGGGGGCTGCGCTTCCGCCTTCATTTTCAGCGTGGAGGGCGCGGGTGTGGTGGCCCGGCGTTTGTTGGCCTGGTCAACACGCTGCCGCATTTGCGATTTATTGACGCAGTAGAGCATCGCGGTTTCCTCGGTGATTAAATCCTCTTCATACGCCTTGATCAGCGATTGCTCGAAGCTGTGCCAGTCATACGCGTGCCCGGCCTCGATGATGTCCGAAAACCGGCGGGTTTCGGTTTCCCCCAACTCGATGGTTTCGCGGGTGCGCAGATTGCTGCCCATCAATTCGGTGACCAGTAATCGCGCGCCGCTTTTCTGGGGGACCAAACGCTGGCTGATAATGTAGCGCAGGGTTTCGACCAGTCGCTGACGGACCTGGTGTTCCTCGTCCTTGCGGAACATACCTAAAATGCGATGGATGGTCTGTCCGGCGCTGATGGTGTGCAGGGTGCTGTAAACCACGTGGCCGGTTTCCCCGGCTGTGAGCGCAATCTCCATCGTCTCGCGGTCGCGAACTTCGCCGACCAGAATAATCTTGGGCGCCTGCCGCAGGGCCGCGCGCATGCCATCGGGAAAGGTGAAGAAGTCGCGCCCCAATTCACGCTGGCTGAACGTGGCCTTGAGATGCGGGTGCAGAAATTCAATCGGGTCTTCCAGTGTGACGATATGGACGTCGCTGGTCTGATTGATTTCATTCATCATGGCCGCCAGCGTAGTGGTCTTGCCGCTGCCAGTGGCCCCGGTCATGAATATCAGGCCGTTCTTTTCCTTGATGACTTCCCGGAACACCGGCGGCAGCCGGAGGCTTTCGATGGACGGGATTTGCGATTGGAGCCGGCGCATGACCATCGCGTAATTCCCGTTCTGGCGGTAGATGTTGACCCGGAACCGGCAAAAATTCTGAAGGGCATAGCTGCAATCGCACGAGCCGTGGGCCGTTAAGTCCTGAACCAGCCGTGGGCTGTTATGGATGATGGCCCCGGCCAGACCCTCGATGCGTTTGCTGGTGAGGACCGACTCCGGCGGTTCGAGTACAAAGGGCTTGAGTTTGCCGTGCACTTCCACCTGCGGCGGCTTGCCGGCCACGAACAGCAAATCCGAAATGCCCTCGGCGCTTTGGATCATCTCCGCCAGCAACCGGTCAAGTTCTGCTGTTGGGATCGTTTCCATTGTTCACTCGGGATACGGTCATCCACCTGGTATTTTTGACCGGATCGGGTTCAAGCGCCTGTTTCCTTGGCGGCTTGCGCTTTCAGTCGAGCCTCCATTTCCTGCGCTCGCTCATGGAGGAATCGGGTCTGCAACAGATTTCGTATCCGCGGCATGACCTCGGTGTAATCAATGGGCTTGCCCAGAAAATCGTTGGCCCCGGCCGCCAGGGCCCGGTTGCGCGTCTCGGTCGTGTTGTCTCCCGTGATCACCAGCACCGGCAGAAATTCGTCGGCGGACATAGACTTCCGGAGTTGCGCCAAAACGGCAAACCCATCCAGTTGGGGCATGTGCAAATCCAGCAACACCAGGTCGGGTTGGAACTGCTCGAATTCCTTTTGCGTCAAGGTCGGATCGGCCAGACTGCGGAAGTTCGGATATTGGGCTTTTTGCAGTGCCCATTCGAGCATGCGAATGTCCGCCGCCTCATCGTCAACGATGAGAATTTTTGCCGTGCGAAGCTGCTGTTCGTTTGGAATCAAATGGCCATCCATTATGTGGTCGAGTTGATGCCTTTTCCCGCAACATCCATACCATTTTTTTATGTGTAACGCACTTTATCGCACATTTTTGCCACCCCGCTTGCGGTTGCCAAAGTGGGATTTGCCTGCGAACGGAAACCGGCATTGTTGGCGCCAAGGCAACTGCGAGGGAGCTAACCGGTTGAGCCGGCAAAAAGGCGTCTGCCTCACAGCCCTTTACCCTGGGCCGCTTTGCACCAACCCGGTTACACCAACACGCGAACTCCACCGGATGGGGTGGTGGCTATCGCAGAATTCACACCTCACGGCGAGCGGAGGCAGCCCGGCCTCTTTTGGATTGTCACATAATTGCCATAAAGTAAAATAGCCTCCAAGGACTGGCGTGATCGAACTGAATCAGAAGCGCGGAATCGGTTCGGAATTACTGCCATCCCCGCTCGGAGAATGGCAAGAAACAAGAACCAACCATGACGACGCAAGCAAACAGCCCCAGACCTGAAAAGGTCAGACCGGTCAGGCTGGCAAGCTATTTGCCCGGGAACAACCTCGGGCTGCCGCCCATCCATTTCCCCGCGAGACGGCTAATTGGCATCCTGGCAGGAACCGGCATTGGACCGCAGATTATCAGCGCCACCTTGCGCGTTTTGAAAGCGGTCGAGCAGGCAATGGATCTCAAGTTTGAAGTGCGGCAGGGCGGGTTGATTGGTGAAGAAGCCGTGGCGTCCTGCGGCAAATGGCTGCCCGAGGACACCATGGAGTTTTGCGCGGACATTTTCCAACTCGGCGGCGCCATCCTTAACGGCCCCGGCGGCGGCCGTTACGTCTATGATTTGCGGCGGCGATTCGATTTGTTCTGCAAATTTGTTCCCGTGCAGCCGGTGCCGGAACTGGCGCACGCCGGCAGGATCGCCCCACGATTCCTGAAAGACGTGGACCTGCTGATCTTGCGGGACAATACCGGCGGCGTTTACCAGGGCCAGTGGGGCGACCGCGCCACCGACAAGGGGCGGTTTGCGGAACATTCGTTCAGTTACAGCGAAGCGGAAGTCCATCGGCTCGTCGAAGTCGCCGCGCGCGCCGCGGCCGCCCGCCGGGGCAAATTGCATATCATCGTCAAAGAAGGCGGCATCCCCACCATCACCGCGCTCTGGCGCGATGTCGGCGGGGCGGTGGCACACCGGCACGGGGTTGAGGCGGCATTCATGAACGTTGACCTCGCCGCCTACGAATTGATCCAAAACCCGACGCACTTCGACGTAATTGCCGCCCCCAATCTTTTCGGCGACATCCTGGCCGACGTTGCGGGGGTTTTGGTTTCTTCGCGCGGCGTGACTTTCTCCGGCAATTTCGACGCACACGGTCACGGGGTCTATCAAACCAACCACGGCTGCGCGCACGATTTGGCCGGCACCGACACTGCCAATCCCGCCGGACAAATCCTTTCGCTGGCAATGCTGCTGCGCGAGAGCTTCGGCTTGGACGAAGCCGCCGCGCTCGTCGAAAAATCCCTCGCCGAAGTCTGGCGCGCGGGTTGGCGCACCGCCGATTTGGCCGAGCCGGGCTGCCGGATTCTGGGCACGAAAGCCATGGCTGAAAAGGTTGCGGAACAGGTTTTTCGTTCGGTAGAGTCCCCGCAGCTTGCATGAAGCCGGCACTGCTGCTTGTTGATCTGCAGGGCGACTACCTGACGACACCTGACCTCCAGCCGTCGGCCGACGCCGTGGTCGCCCGGGCGGTGGTGTTACTCGACAGTTGCCGCCAACACCGCATACCGGTCATCCATGTCTGGACCACCATCCGCCGCGACCAGGACCGGCGGCTGCCACACTGGAAACGGACGAATCGCTGGCTCTGCGTCGCCGGTACAATCGGTCACCAATCTCCCGCTCCCCTGCGACCGCAACCGGATGAAATCATCATTCATAAAACCGGCTTCAACGCGTTTGCCGACGCAACACTTGACGCCACGCTGCAACGGCTGAATTGTGACACAGTGATCCTCGCGGGCATTCATCTGCACACCTGTGTCCGCACCGCCGCCGCCGAATGTCTTGAACGCGGCCTGGAGGTTTTCATTGCCGAAGATGCTGTCGGCAGCAACGACCCAATCCACGCCGCCGTCGTCCGCCGCTGGCTTGCCGACCGCTGCGTTCAATTTAAACCGGTGAGCACGGTGCTGTCGCGACTGGACGGGAATGCGTTCTCAAAACTGGTTCACCACTCGCCGCGTGAAACGGGGAAAATCTTATTTGAAGTGCCGATCGCCAGCACGGATGAAATCGCAGCGGCGGCGGCCGCCGCAAAAGGCGCGTGGACAAATTGGCAGCAAAGCCTGCCATTATCACGTCAACAATTACTCGAAAAAATTGCGGAACAATTGGATGCCGCCGCGCCGGATTTGGCGCGGCAAATGGCGCTCGAAATCGGGAAACCACTTTCACACGGACTCGAAGAAGTCCATCGTGCAACTGGAAACATCCGCGACGTGGTTCGCCACGCCGCCACGTTTGCCTTTCAAAGGCGCAAAGCCGCCGGAATTGTGCGTCATCAACCGCCGGGCGTCATCGCTATCATTTCGCCGTGGAACAACCCGGTGGCGATCCCCGTCGGGAAAATTGCGCCTGCCCTGGTTTACGGCAACACCGTTGTTTGGAAACCCGCTCCAGCGGCCACCCAAATTTCCCAAACCATCCTGAAGGTACTGCATCAAGCTGGGGTGCCCGCCGACGCGGTTCGCCTGTTGACCGGTGACCACACGACGGCGCAACGGCTCGCGGCCGACGAACGGGTTGACGCCGTAACCTTCACGGGTTCGGCCTCAGGCGGCTACGCAATCCAGGAAATTTGCGCCCGCCGCCTCGTGCCGTTGCAGGCGGAATTGAGCGGCAACAATGCCGCGATTGTCTGGGATGACGCCGATTTGCCGCACGCCGCCGCGCAAATCGCGTGGGGGGCGTTTGGCTTTGCCGGTCAACGTTGCACCGCCAATCGCCGGGCGATTGTGAGCGCCGCGCAGTTTGAAACCTTTTTGCGCGAGCTGAAAATTGCCGCCGAAAAACTGGTCTGGGGCGACCCGCTGGAAAAAACCACGGACATCGGCCCGGTGATCCACGTAGGCAAACGCGACGAACACGCTGCGTTGATGCGCGCTTCAAAAAATTCCAGCGCGGCGCACCGGGTTGAATTTCTGTTCGAAAAGCGCGCCCGGGAACCGTGGGTGGCAGCCGGAGCTTACGCGCAACCGGCAATTGTCGGCTGCGACCGCCCGGAACATTTGCTGGTCCAGGAAGAGACGATGAGTCCGCTGCTGGTGGTGCAGCGCGCCGGCGATTTCGAGCACGCCTTGAATTTGTGCAATGGCGTCCGCCACGGCCTGGTGGCCGCGCTGTTCAGCCGTCCATCGGGACTTCAGCAAACATTTCTCGCCGAAGCCCGGGCTGGAATACTCAAATTGAATTCCGCCACCGCCGGGGTTGATGTGTCGCTTCCCTTCGGCGGCTGGAAGTCGTCGGGGATCGGCCCGCCGGAACACGGCGAGGGTGACCGGCTGTTTTACACGCGGATGCAGGCGGTTTACGGCGCGGGCGACTTGCAGTTGTAAGGGCGTAAAATTGTATGGATTGGAACGAGTGGTATAGACGATACGACAGTTTTCCGAGCCTGCAGGCGCGGCTGCGGATCGTCCAGGAGCAGATCGTTGCGGCACTCAATGAATGTCCGCCCGGACCGGTCCGGATCGTCAGCATTTGTGCGGGCGACGGGCGCGACCTGATCGGCGCGGCGCAAAATCACCCGAGACGGAATGATGTCACCGCTTTGCTTCTGGACAACCACGCGGAATCCATCGCGCGGGGCAAAGCAGCGGCGGAACAAGCCGGTTTCGGGCGGCAATTACAATTCCTTGAAGCCGACGCCTCTCTGGCTGGCAATTATGCCGGCGCGGTGCCAGCCGACCTCGTTTTGCTTTCCGGTTTTCTCGGCCATTTGCGCCACGAAGACATTCCCGGTTTGATTGAAAGCCTGCCTATGTTCTGCCGGACGGGCGGCTGGACCATTTGGAACCGGCACCTGGTAATGCACAAGGGCCGCGAACAGGTTCCGGTGATTAGGGAGCTTTTCCGGCAGACAAGGTTTGAGGAGGTCCACTTCGAAACCACCGCGCCGGATGGTTTTGCGGTCGGTCGCAGCCGCTTCGCGGGCCAAGTTAAACCCTTGGACCCGGCGCGGGTGCTGTTTGAATTCGTCGGCTTGGATCGCCTTTTGACGGTTTCGCTGCCGACTCACTTGGACTTGCCCGCGGGCAGAAATGGTTCCTTCAGCGAAATCAACGGCGCCGTGGCCGATGAAGGCTGGGGCAGCGTGGAGCAAACCATTCCCGAACGTTTCGCGCAAATCGTGGCGCGGCATCCGTCACGCCCAGCCATCGGCGCTGGGGAATGGCAACCGACTTACGCGGAGTTGAACGGCGCCGCCAACCGGCTCGCGCACGCGCTGAGGGGCGGTGGTGGCACGCCGGGAGATCGCGTAGCGTTGCTGATGCGGCAAGACGCGCCGCTCATCGCCGCAATTCTCGCCATCCTTAAAGCCGGAAGAATTGTCGTCGTGCTGAATCCAACAGACCCGCCGACGCGCCTCAAACAGATTTTGGAGAACTCGGATTCCGGCGCCCTCATCACGGATGCAGCCCATCGCGAACTCGCGGCCCAAATCGTCGGGAAAAATCATCACCTGGTTTGCTTCGAAGAACATTCAGCCGGCCCGGCGCACAATCCCGACATCAAGGCCGCCCCGGATGCGGTCGCCTTCATCATTTTTACTTCCGGTTCGACCGGCCTGCCAAAGGGTGTCATGCAGACGCACCGCAACATCGCTCACAATGTGTTTCGCTTCACGCGCGCGATGTGGTTGCGGGCGGAAGATCGCATCACACTCCTTGCGTCGCCGAGCGGAGGCCAGGGTTTAAGCACGATGTGGTGTGCGTTGCTCAACGGGGCCGCTCTTTGTCCATTTCCCATGGCAGAAAAAGCCGTCACCGGCCTGGCGGACTGGATCAAGGAAAACAAAATTACGATTTTTGTTTCGTCGGTATCCGTCTTTCGCCATTTCTTGCGAACGTTGAAGGACGGCGAACGTTTTCCGGCCGTGCGTGTGGTAAGATTCGGTTCCGAACCCGCCACGGCGGATGATTTAGCGGCTTACCGGAAACATTTTGCGGCGCAATGCTTCCTGCTGAACACGCTTTCTTCGACGGAAACCGGCAATATCACCCAGCACCGATTCTCGTCTGATGACCGCGTCGCCCCTGGCCGGTTGCCGGTGGGAACGGCGGCGACCGGGGTGGAACTTCAGTTGCTGGATGAACAGGAATGTGAAGTCGGCGAAGGCGAAATCGGCGAGATCACCGTGAAAAGCCGTTTTCTCTCGCCAGGTTACTGGCGGAATGAATCATTGACCGCCGAACGCTTTTCCGAAGGGCGCAAGCCGGGTGACGGTCGGGTCTTTCACACCGGCGACCTGGGCCGCCACACGGCGGACGGCTCGCTCATGTTCATGGGGCGCAAGGACACGCGGGTCAAGATTCACGGCTACCGTATTGAGGTGTCTGAAATCGAAGACGCGCTGCTTCATCAACCCGAAGTGGAAGGGGCCGTTGTCTGCACGCGTGAGGCGCCGACCAATGACATTCAACTCGTCGCCTACGTGGTTCTGCGCATCGGCAGGAAATGCACCGCGGAAACGTTGCGGCGCGTGCTACGCTCCAGTCTCCCCGGCTACATGGTGCCCGGACACTTTGTCTTTCTCGAAAAATTTCCGCTCACACCGCATGGCAAGATTGACCGGCAGGCGCTGCCGCTGCCGCCCGAAAACCGTCTGCCGCCCGGCCGCGGCTCGCGACCGCGCGACGTTGTCGAAGCGCAACTGGCGCGCATCTGGCAATCGGTCCTGGGGATTTCGGGAATCAGCCGGCACGACGATTTTTTTGATCTGGGCGGGACCTCCATTCAATCCGCCGAAGTGCTGGCAGGCATCGAGGAACAGTTCGGTGCGTCCTTGTCGCCTTCCACCCTGGTCGAGCACAGCACTATCGAACGATTGGCCGGGGTGGTCGCCGGGTACGTGGTGATTTCCTCACCCAGCCCATTGGTCACATTGCGCGCGGCGGACACCGGACGGCCGCTGTTTCTCGTTCACAGCGGGCAGGGCGAGGTGACTTCATACGGTCTGCTGGTGCGGCGGCTGCCGGGACGCCCGATTTACGGCCTCCAGTCCGTCGGACTCCAGGGTGAAGCCTGGCCGCTGATGAGCATCCGCGCGATGGCGCAACGTTATCTGCCGGAAATCATCGCCAAAGACCCGACCGGTCCTTATCTGCTGGGCGCCACCTGCATGGGCGGAATGGTCGCCTTTGAGATGGCGCAAATGCTCGTCCGCCAGGGCCGCCCGGTGGGATTGCTGGCCTTGTTCGATGTCCCCGGTCCGGTGCCCAAGTGGCAACATCACGATTGGGTTGAGCGCTGGTATGCCCCGATTCGCGATCCGGTGCGCGACGCGTTCCGGATTTTGCGTTGGGCCATCATCCGCGCCGCCGGCCTGGGGCGCACCCCGCGCGGGGTAAGCGCCTATCGACGTTTCGTGGCGAACATGAACAGCCGCGCCAACCGCCGGTATCACCCGGAATTCTTTCCGGGCACCTTCACGTTGTTCAATACCGCCGACCAATCGAAATACCCGCGACTGGACTTTCGCCTGCTGATGCGCCAGTACGCCAAAGAAACCCGAATCATTCCGCTCCCCGGAAACCGGGCCGGACTTTTTGCCCGGCCGGTCGTGGACGAACTGGCGCGGCAATTACAAATATGCCTCGACCGCGTCGAAGGCAAAGGCCCGCCATGATGCCAACCATCCAACGGCCACAACGCTTGCCCAAACCCGCTGTCTTGCCGGGCACGGATGAAATCCATCTCTGGCAAACCGACCTCGACGAACGACCGGCGAATGCTGAACTTTCGTCCGGCACGCTTTTACCCTCCGAACAGGGACGCGCCCGGCGGTTCGTTTTTGAAGAGCATCGCTGGCGTTGCCTTGCTGCCCGGACTTGGCTCCGGTCCGTGCTTGGAGCCTGCTTGAACCTGCCTCCGCGCGCTGTGCCTTTATCAGCCAATGCCCACGGCAAACCTTGCATCGCCGCGGAAGCAAATCGCGCCGGGCTGCAATTCAACCTTTCTCGTTGCGGCCATCTCGCGCCGCTGGCAGTCACGGCAGGACGGGAAATCGGGGTTGACCTGCAGAGCGTGTTGCCGGACACCGCGTGGCCCGCCATCGCCGAACGGTTCTGCACGCCGGATGAACGGGAACACGTCCGGACCTTGCCGTCGGAAACACGCGCCCAGGCTTTTGCGGAAATCTGGACGCGCAAGGAAGCCGCAGGCAAAGCCGCGGGTGAAGGTCTGACGTCGCGGATTTTCTCCATCGCCGTCGGTCCAGCCAGTTGGGGAACGGTTGACTGTGGCGGGGGGTTGTCTGTCTGGTCACTTCCAGCCCAAGACCGGTTCGCCGCAGCCATCGCCGTGCGAGGGCCGGCTTGAACCGGACGCTGATCAACTCCAAATCTGCCGGTCGAGTGAACGATACTGAATCGCTTCCGAAATGTGGTCGCTGAGAATTTTCTCCGAACCGGCCAAGTCGGCAATCGTCCGGGCCACTTTTAAAATCCGGTCGTAGGCCCGGGCGCTCAGGTTCAAATCCGCCATGGCATTTTTGAGCAGTTCCTTGGTCGCCTCGTCCAGTTCGCAAAACTGTTTCAATTCGCGCGTGCCCATCCGCGCGTTACAGGTGATTTTCGGCTTGTGCTTGAAACGCTCGTGCTGGCGCCGGCGCGCCGCGACCACCCGCTCGCGGATTTGCGCCGAGGTCTCACCGGTGCGGTCGCCGGCTATCTCACGAAACTTCACCTGCGGCACTTCCACGTGCAAATCAATGCGGTCGAGCAGCGGCCCGGAGATGCGACCAAGATAATTCTGGATTTCACGCGGCGAAGACCTCGATTCACCGGGCATCTTCCCGTCCGGGGTGCGCGATGTTGCCTTTTTGCGACAGGCTTGTGAGCGTGCTGCGCAAAGACGTAGCACCGGTTTGGACTCGCAGTTTTCCAGTTTCAAAGGAGCCGACAACCCTCGGCGAGTACCTCAAAAAGAAACGGTTCGGTGTGGGCATCCGCCAGTCGGAAGCCGCTCAAATCTTGGGCGTTAGCGCACGATCCCTAAGCCTTTGGGAATGTGACAGGCTGTTCCCTACCGCCCCATATTACGCCCGTATTATCGCGTATTTGGGCTATGACCCGTTCAACGACTTAGCAAAATCAGCCCCAGAATAGCCAAGGGCAACGAATCCTCTTTCGTTGCCTTTTTGTGAAAATAGGCAAAGTTTCCTTCGCGCAACTGGTGTCCCCAAATGACCAAGACGCGCCAGCCCGTTCGATGATTTCAAACAAATTTGAATTTAAGACAACAACTGGCATTTCAGTAAGGTTTGTTGACAGACCGCGTTGTCGTAGTCCGTATACAATATGGCTTTTTGCCTCGGAAGATATTACGGATTTTCTGACGATGGCTCGTTGCGGGAACAGTTGAATGCATGGCTGGCTTACAGAAAAATCGCCAAGTGCGGCCCCCTCTGGGCGCCGCAATGTTCTCCGAACAAGAGTGGGAGAAGGTTGCCCGCACTTTGACGCTCACCAAGCGCGAGCTTCAGATAATTCGTGGTGTGTTTGATGACCGGACCGAATATGCGATCGCTGCCGATCTTGGCATGTCTCAACACACTGTTCATAACCATTTTGACCACCTGCATCGCAAACTGGCTGTTCATACCCGCGCCGCAATGGTCTTGCGCGTCATGCACGAGTTCTCGACGCTGAAGCAAGCGCCAGTGAGAGCGTAACTCTTAATTTGAACGAACCGGCATTCCAGGTCCCAGCTTCAGCACAACAGCGAAAGGAACATCGACCAGCCATTTTAATGGGTGTGCGCCCGACCCAACGACTCTCCCCACCGCGATTCGCCAGTGGTGCTTCTCTGGATAAGGGTAGGCTAAACAGCCTACTTGTAAAAAAGGTCTACCGGTGAGACAAGAAACTTCGAATGAGAAAGGTTGCTTACAAAAAAACATCAGGTGATCTGAGAGGCTTCCCGGCGAAGCCCAGGGTCTTCCAAACGTCTAAATACAAAAAATGAAAACTAAAACACTACTCATCGCGGGTGCCACACTTGCGTTAAGTGTGGCGATGTCCCAAGCACAATATAGTTTTGTTACCATGAACATACCCGGTGCAGCAGCCCACTCGCTAGTCTGCATTCCGTGGTCACAAAGCCCAAACCCGACCTCGGCACTGGAATTTTTGGCTTACCTCCGGGGCGGTGAAACCCTGACTTTTTGGAATGGCAGCGAGTATTACCTTTATACTTATCAGGGGTATGGTGCGGGCACCGGCATGGGCTATCCGAGCGATTTTACGGACGGCAGCTATCCCCCCACTCACAACATTCCCGGCGAGGTGTATGATTCGGCTGATGTTCTTTATTGGACCCCCGATCCCATCTTTACCGTAGGTAAGAGTTTCTGGATCATGAATCCCGGTGCCGAAATACAGTGCACCCTTCTAGGGTCGGGGTCATTAGCTGCTTCTGTTCCAATCCATGGTAGTGGTAGTGCTAATTACGTAGGAAACGCCATGCCGACGCCGGCCAGTGGCAATGCTGAAGGAGCCGCGATCAACCTGACGGCGAATTTCGCTGGTGGTGAAACCGTGTATGTTTGGAATGGCACCGGTTACTATATTTATTACTATGAGGGCGCTGGTGTAGGCACCGGCTTGGGCTATCGGAGCAATTTTACGGACGACAGCTATCCCCCAACTCACAATATTCCCGGTGAGGTGTATGATTCAGCCGATGATCTTTATTGGACTCCGCCATTGAATCTTAATATTGGTCAAGGTCTCATGATTTACAATCCAAATGCCGATGAATCGTGGAGCGAGAACATTATCTGGTAAAACATAATTTAGCGTCTGCCGGACTTACCCGACGACTAACGTGATTGCGGCGTCAAAACGCCGGGGTGCGGAGCGTGGGAGGCCGGTTTCAAACCCGGAGCGCACGGGCGTTCATTCCATGATGCGGCGAAAGATGCCATGGAAGGCGGTTTTAATGGGCAAGAAACCAAATGGGAAATGTCAGATAATATGAAAAAAACATTGGTACTATTACTGCGGCAGCACACGTTGCGGCCGGCTTTGGTTACGCTTGGAATAGCTGCATGGGCATTCGCAACGCCGGGATTCGCTCCACGCGCGTCCGCGGATACACTGCCCTATTGGGATCTTAACAATCCAGGGTCGCCCCTTGCATGTTATGAGGATCTCTGTGGAGAAGATCAGAACTTAACGCGAGAATTCTCTTCGTCAACACTCTGGGCAGCGAAGGATGGCGCCTTCTACGCTATCGCGGCTGGCCATCTTATTCGATGGACCAAATGCGAGGGTTGGCAATCTTTGGCCTCAATCAACGGCGTCTGTTATTCACTGGTAATCAGTGGGGATTATCTCTATCTCGGAGGGGCGTTGACCGGAATCACGCCGGAGTGCTATAACGCTCCGTACCACTGTTGGTGGATACGTGGGGGTGATACCATGTCGGTCACCAACATCGCGAAATTCGCTTTGACCACATGCCAATGGTTTCCAGTGGGGGACGGCTCGGTAAGCAACGCAATCATTGCCATTACGGTGGATGCTAGTGCCAATGTTTACGTCCTGCAGGAGCCGGGGGCGGGCTCCACAAATTACGTTACTGATCCAGCCACTGGCGCCACTCGCCTATGTTTGCCCGGTTTTATTAAAAAATGGAACGGAAGCAATTGGGCAAACCTCGGCGGTGGCGTTGTCATGGCTAGTTGGGAGAACGGTTGGTGTGCTGAGGCCGACTTTTGCAACTATGTCGCGTTGGCCAACGACGGGACGAATGTTTATCTTGGAGCCCGGATAACACATGGCATCAATGGCAATATTAACAGCGGCAATTGGGTTTATTCTCCAACAATAATTAAATGGGATGGCACTCAGTGGCAGCCCATGGGTACAGGCACTAATGTCGGCATCCACGCCCCGCCAGATGTGGTCTGTTGTACTATGGGTTCTACTCAATATTGCTGGGACGCGGAGGCAGATGACGTTCTTGGTGTCGCGGTATCCGGCACCAATGTCTTCGTTGAGACGGCGGACGATGAGTTAAACCCGGTGGTCCGATTTTCAACTATCAGCGGGACGCAATTCCCTTCTCCAATATTTTACCTTGGTGGCACTGATTTCACGAATCGCACGTACATGGGGTGCTCAGGCCTTGCTGCCGGTCCGAATGGCGTTGTATATGTGACCGGCCCTTTCGATACGGTTTGGGATCCAACTGTAACAAACTTCATATCAGCCAGGCAGATTACCGAATGGAACGGCATCTGTTGGACGAGCTTGGGTGGAGGTGTAGGCACTTGCGGTGCTGATGCCCCAAATGCATGCATCGCCGCAGATGCAAACGCGATGTGTATGATTTTGGAATGGGGAAGTACACGGTCAGTTAACGGTCAATTGATCACTAACTATCTGCCTAATCTAGCTGGTTACGATTGTTACTTTAATACCAACGTATGCCCCGGCGGCGGCTTAGAATACGAGTACGACCGCGCCTCTGGCGTACGGTGGGTGACCGGCGCGAATCCCGATCCAATCTTCAACACAGCTTCGTTAAGTGATGGAGTTGCTTCCTTTGATCCGGATAGTTACAACGTCTCATATTCCTTTACCATCACGGCCCCGCCAGGGAGCTTTTGGAATGTTTATGAGTCCACCAATTTGGTGAATTGGTGGATAATCACGAATTGGTTTCCAGTCTGGAACGGCTCGGCAAGGTTTACCAACACAGCCTATTACACCGACACGCCCTCCCCCACGAACGCTTACTACTGTGTTGCCAACAATACCTTTCAGTCGCAGGTAATTCCTGCCCCGCCCCCGCCCAACGCCCCAACTCTCACTTGTTTGCAAATGGTAGACCCTCCTAACTATTGGATAGGTGAGATCGAGGTAAGTACCAGCGATAATCCAGACTATATTAACGTCTATCAACAAGAACTGCGTGGAAGGGCCGAAGTGCGCCCCTGTTCGCTGTCAGACATCTTTGCCACCGACGCCAACCGGTCTCACTGCCACGCCCGGCTCCAGCCAGGTTGCCTTGAGCTGGACTGCCTCGAGCGGAGCAACTGGCTATAACGTCTATCGCTCGACCACCCTCAACGGCACTTACACCGAGCTCAACAGCAGTCCAATAACAGCGACAACTTATACGGACACGACTGCGGTCAGTGGGACGACCTATTATTATGAAGTTTCGGCTGTCAATTTTTGGGGTGAGAGCGCCAAGTCCAGCCCGGTCAGCGCCACGCCCCAAACGCCCCCGCCCAACGCCCCAACTCTCACTTGTTTGCAAATGGTAGACCCTCCTAACTATTGGATAGGTGAGATCGAGGTAAGTACCAGCGATAATCCAGACTATATTAACGTCTATCAA
>JBEKHY010000035.1:0-27855 GCA_050012035.1 Verrucomicrobiota bacterium
TCAAAGGTCGGGTCGGCAAAGTTGCGCGTGGCCGTGCCGGTGTAGTCGAGGATGTTGAACCAGAGCTTGCCGTAGTCGTCGCGCACGCGCGTGCCGCGCCCGATGATCTGCTTGAACTCGACCATCGAGTTGACGAGGCGCACGAGCACGACGTTGCGACAGGTGGGCGCGTCGAGGCCGGTGGTGAGCAGTTGCGACGTGGTGAGGATGACGGGCGTGCGCGTCTCCACGTCCTGAAACCGCTGCATGTGGCCGCGCCCGATGTCGCCTTCGTCGGCGGTGACCCGGCAGACGTAATCGGGATATTGCTGGACGAGGTCGGCGTTCAGGTTGTTGAGCGCGGTGCGCATCTCGGAGGCGTGTTCCTGGTCCACGCAGAAAACGATGGTTTTAGCAAAGCGGTCGGTCTTTTTCAGGAAATCGGTGAGGTGTTTCGCAATGATCTCCGTGCGCTTCAGTAATGCCACTTTTCGCTCGAAATCCGCCGTGGTGTATTCCCCGTCAGGGATGCGGCGACCGTAACGGTCGAGGTCGTCCTTGCTCGGACGCCAGCCAGCGGCGTCCCATTGCGTCACGATGCGATGGACGCGGTAGGGCGCGAGGAAGCCGTCGTCAATTCCCTGCTTGAGGCTGTAGGTGTAAATCGGGTTGCCGAAATAGAGATAGGTGTCCTTGTTGTCTTGTCGCAACGGCGTGGCGGTCATGCCGAGTTGGTAGGCCGGCTCAAAGTATTCGAGGATTTCGCGCCAGTTCGAGTCTTCCTTGGCGCTGCCGCGATGGCACTCGTCCACGATGACGAGGTCGAAGAAGTCGGGCGCGAATTCCTTGTAAAGGCCGGGACGGCGTTCGTCCTTGGCGATGGATTGGTAGGTGGCGAAATACATTTCCCGACCGTGGGTCACGATGCCGCCTTCGATTTTCCAACGCGCGTCGCCAAACGGTGCGAAGATTTTGTCCTTGGGATCGTCCACGAGGAAGTTGCGGTCGGCGAGATACAGGATGCGCGGTTTGCGGGCCGGGTCGCCTTTGCTGTTCCACTTCGAGGACCAGAGTTTCCAGCAGATGTGGAAGGCGACAACGGTTTTGCCCGTGCCGGTGGCCATTGTGAGCAACACGCGGCGTTTGCCTTGCAGGATGGATTGGACGGCGGCATTGATGGCAATTTGCTGGTAGTAACGCGGTTCCTTGCCGGTGGTCAGATTGGCCGGAGTCAGCAGGCGTTGCGCAATCGTGTCGTCCGTGAGTCTTTCCCCGGCGCGAAGCCGTGACCAGAGTTCGGCGGGCGTGGGAAAGGTTTCGATCTTCCGTTCCTTGCCCGTGATGAAATCAAATTCGATGATTTCCTCGCCATTGCTGGCGTAGGCGAATTTCAGGCCGAGGGTTTGGGCGTAGTCTTTGGCCTGTTGCATGCCATCCGCTGCCTTTTTGTAATCCGCTTTGGCTTCGACCACCGCCAAGGTGAAGTCGCGGGTATAGCGCAACAGGTAATCGGCGCGTTTGCCTTTGCGGCGTTCGGCCCGGCTGCCACGAACCACAATGCGCCCGGCGGTGAAATAGCGTTGCTCGGCGATGGAATGCGGGTCGTTGTCCCACCCGGCAGCTTGAAGCTTCGGCACAACGAATTTGCGGCATGTATCGGCTTCGGTTGACATTCGTGTTCTGATCCCCAGATCGATTCCCCGACCAAGCAGATTCAACAATATCGTAAGCCGCGGCGGAGGTTAGGCAAGGGGAATTGGAGATCGATCGGCCTTCGTTTCACTCCCGTCTTCACTCCCGCCGTCGCTACGCTTCCGCCTTCATCGAATTTCGGCGAGACAAGTTGGCGCGGCAAGGAAGACATCGAACTTTCAGAACAAGTTGGGGGTGTTGATTGTTGAGGGCCGGTGGGTTAGGATTACACCATGAGTTTTACGGAAGTTCTCAAAGAGTTGCCCGCGCTGACGATCGGTCAGCGGCAATTGCTCGTCCGTCGCGCGCTGGAACTGGATGAGCCGCCGCTTTCACCGGAGGACGAAACGTTGGTGAATGAGCGACTGGCGGCACATCGCAAGAATCCTGATTCCGCCGTGCCGCTGGATGAAATGAAAGCGCGTCTGCATTCCCGCTTCCCGAAATGAACTGGCGGGTGGTCATTCGACCCGAAGTTGAACAGGACGTCGTCGAAGCGGCGATTTGGTATGAATCCCGGCAGCCCGGACTGGGTATGGAGTTCGTGGAGGAAGTCATCCGTGTCTGGGACGCGCTTGCGGAAAACCCCCTGCTCAACTCCCGCCGCCATCCGCGCAAGACCATTCGCTGGCGTTACCCGGACCGCTTTCCTTATCGCGTCATTTACGAAGTGGTCGAGGCCGGGCAAACGGTGATTGTGGCGGCAGTCCTGCACGCGGCACGTCACGACCGTCACTGGCAAAGCCGTGTGTGAGCGGCAAGGGAACTACGCGGCAACCACTTCAACGCGGGGAGAAAAACCGAGTTGGTGGAGAAGTTCCTCGCAGTCGTCCCACGCCAGGCCGAAGGCGCGCACGTCGGCCACGCCGAGACGGGCAATAACGGGCGAAAGTATTTTGGCATCACGTTTGGCAAGCTCGCCGTCCATCATGGCGTTTTCTGCCCAATCCACCAACTGCGCGAGCGTGATCTCGTGATGGAGATACGCGGCGATTTTGTCGGCGACGGTTTGTTTCGTGATCGTCATAACGGCATCCTACACCTGTCAAGCCGCCTGCAATTCCCGCGCGTGGGTGATTTCCCGTTTGTGAACCGGGCGGACTTGCCGGGCTTCCACCGTCACCACCGCGGCGGTGTTCCCTTCCAACGTCGTGAACTCGATTTCGTAGGCAAGGCCGTCACGATAAATATGCACGACCGTCCCCACGTCGCCTGCCTCCAATCCTTCGGCGGGCACGGCAACGGTCAATACCACTCGTTCATGTTCTTTGATCATAACGCCGCTCATTCTTTGCGCGGATAAGCCGTGACCAATCTAGCCACATCCAATCCTTTGTCCATAATCCAAATCGTTTTCACCGCCATCGGCTTTCCAAGCGGCGATTCAATCTGCCCAACGATAACATATTTTCTTCCATGCGGCGACTCCGCATGGCTGGTCACCTCCGCTGTCTGCGCCAAGACCCGAAAAGCCGCCGCCAGAATTTCCCATTCCTTGCGCCGGAAACCCAGCTTCTCAAAAAACTCCGCCTTGCCGCCGTTGTCGGGATGCGCCGGGTTGAGCAGATAATCCGCAATCTTCTCGCGCTCGACCAATAGTTTGTCTGGATTCGGCAATTTCATTTTTCATTGGGCGGTGCGCCCCACATTCCCATACCCATGCAGATTGGCGAGCCACGTAACCGCGTAAACGACTTCGTCTCACGCGGTGGGCCGCGTAAAGCTTCCAACTTCGTCCTGTGTTGCAGGACTACGATGGACAGGACGCCACGTGGCCACGCCCCTCGAGGCTCTGCCTCACGTGGTGAGCATCGTAAGCCGCGGCGGAGGTTAGGCAAGGGGAATTGGAGATCGAAGATCCATCGTCGTCCCGCCGTGCAGGACTTCCGCCGTCACCAAGGTTATAGCGGGACAAGATGATGGACAGGTGGGAGAACTCATCACAATTTGTGATGAGTTCGACGAGTCGCCTGGCGCCGGGGTCACAGATTGTGATACCAGGCGACGGACCTCGTCCGCTTCAGCAGGTGTGAGGTGGAACATGAAGTCATCCGGGAAGCGGGCGCGATTGCGCTTGACTGCCTGATTCAGCACGCGGGCCTCGACACCGTAAAGCGCGGCGAGATCGAAATCCAGGATGACCTTTTCATGACGAATCCAGTGGACCTTCGGAGCAAACCCGCTTGAGTTTTCTCGCGTTTGTGGTTATTTAACTGTCATGAGCAAAACCACCGCGGAAATCATCCAGGTTTGCGAAGCTCTGCCGCCAGATAAACAAACCGAGTTGGCGGACTTTGCCCGCTTTCTTCTTGCCCGTCAGGATGACGAAGCATGGGAACGCCGGCTCGCTTATCCTCAGGCCCGGCCTCGTCTCGATGCTTTTTTACGTGACTCTGCCGCCGAAGGCGACGAACCGCTCGACCCCAAGCGCCTGTGAATTCGCGCACCCGGCCCAGTTTCTGGCGGGCTTATGCGCATTTGAGCGAACCTAACCGCATGGCCGCGCGCCGCGCTTACGCCCTCTTCGCGCAAAACCCAGATCATCCCTCGCTTCGCTTCAAAAAGCTCGGTGGCTATGACCGCGTCTGGTCTGTTCGCATTAATGAACAATATCGCGCCATCGGCGAGCGCCACGGCGACACCATCGTCTGGGTTTGGGTCGGCACACACAACGAATTTGATAATCTCTTTGGTTGAGGAAACCATTCAACCGGAAGAACGAGACCAAAAGCTAAAGGCCGCGTAAAAGGCGATGCCTCACGCTGTGAAAACATCGAACATCGAACACTGAACGCCGAACATCGAATTTTTAACTGGAAGAACGAGACCAGACTTCCTCCGGCCAGGGGTAACTGCCGGGCTTGATTAAAAATAACGGACCTTCCTGACCCACCGGCTCAAGTGCGCCTACGCCGGGGCCGGGCGATGGTTGGGCGCGGAATCGTTGAATCCCAAGCTGGCCGACCACCGCGGCGGCCGTGGCGCCGCCTTCGAGAAAGACGCGGGCGGCCACGCACCGTTCCAGCGTGAGTTCGACGGCTTGCGCCAGCCGGTCCGTGAGCATCGCGGATGTCACTCCGGGCACGGGTTCCTCGCCTCCGATGGCCAGCAGCGCCGCGCCCCGTTCGCGCAGCGCATTCGCAGCCGACGCCGCCCACCGCGCCAGAATTTCCTCGCGCAATTCCCGCTCGAAAAGCCTGCGCGGCATGGAACAAATCTGGATTCCGCGCCGTGCACATTGCTCGTTCCGACCGGCCAGCCAGGCGGTATTGCTCCCGCACACAAACAGGGACGGTCCTTCCGCCTGCGTTGCGCGGTCCGCTTCACGCGCCTTCGCCTGAGCGGGACGGACTTTGGTTGCCAGCAGCGCGTTGAAAAAATCCACGGCGCCGACAGGCAGGGTGCCGGCGTCCACGGTCGCCGCCAGCCTCGCCAAATCTCCGGCGGAAACGGCGTCGGGCGTTTCGATGCCGGACGCATCGCCCGGTGGATTGCCGAGCAGTTCAACGACGCGGGAAGTCCGGCGCGGATATTCGGGGTCGGTGGCGAACGCCGTCTGCGCGAGCGGGGTTCCGTCCACGAAATAATCGCCGCCGCGAATGGAAGCGCCGGTTCAAGCGGGAAATGCGCGCGAATGCTGATCAGTGGCGGTATAATTGGCATAGCTATTGGGCGGAGCATGCCCCCTTTCATCCCGGGATGGGCTTCGCGCTGCCCTTGTTCTCGTTACTCCACGGCGCGGCGAAGGTCCTGTGGATCTGCGCCTTGATCTCGCTGCTGGCGACCGGCGCCGTGTTCGGGCTGGCGCTGCCGGCCAACGTGCCGGTGTGGGTCGCGGCATTGCTGCTGTTCATCGCCTACGGCATTATCGTGTGTCCGCTGAAAGCGGCGCGACGCTCGTGCTATTGGGGTTCGGGCCGGCCGGGATGGGCCTGGTCCTTCGTGTTTCTTCTGGATGCGGTGGTCTGGCTCGCGGTTGTCGCCGCCCTCTTATGGCTGGCCTTCCATTATTTTCCGGAATTGCGCGAGGCGGTTCGGAGCATTCCTTCGCTCGCGCATCAAGCCGCGGACGACATCCGGGCGTGGTGGCAAGGGAAGTGAGGCGGGCGCGCGGCTATTGCCGAAACCCTGAACGGTACGACTGCAAACACCGGCCGATTGGTATTGCGATTTTATTGTTCTTTTACAGGGGCTGTACACGAACAATAAAGTTGGAACCTGAGAGTTTAATATTTCTCCGAAAAATCGCTGCTGATCGATCTCACGTAATAACAATAAAGTCGGAAACTGGAAACCTTCAAGGCAAATACCGATGACAATAATGTTGGAAACTGGAAATTCAGGCGTGTAAAAGCGTCGTGAAGACACCTTGCAGATGCTGATTTTGCCCCGGCCCGGGCGCGCGACAAGTTTATTCCGCTTTATTAAGCAAGTCAAAACGGCCTTGCCAACATTGCCAGCAGTTTGCCTTGCGTCGTAAATCAGCGGGCGTTAATGATTGAATGGCAGACTCTGTTTGATGCGATAAATGTCTGTGGCTCCGACGAGCGCCGCCTTTCGCAGAAACCGGCGGCGTTTGGGGCTTTTACCTTGAAGCAGATGGCGTCTGCCCGCACCCCGGAAAAGGATTTTGCCGGTGCCGGTTATCTTGAATCGTTTGGCTACGGACTTTCTGGTTTTAACACCTTTGGGGCGTCGCATATGAGTTCTTTCATTTAACATTTCTGCAGTTGCGTGTCTTTAAAGGTCACGATGCACCCTTAAGCGGCGGCTCGGTCAAGATGGCGGGAACGGCGGCGGGGACTCCGGCGCCTGCGGACGGGTTGGTGCGCTCTTCGTGCAGCCACGCCTCGCTCACGATGAGATTGTGCGTTCCTATTTCCTTTCCATGAAGAGCCCGAATGGCGGCTCGAGCGCCTTCGGACGTGGCCATGGTCACGAAGCCGAAACCGCGCGGGCGACCGTTGGCGCGATCAATCGGGACATTGACCTCCGCGACATTGCCATAAGGGGAAAACAGCTCCATCAGATCTCGTTCCGTCGTAACTGCGGCCAGGTTGTCGATATAGACTTTAGTGTTCATGATAGTTGATTTTTAAATCGGCTTTTGGGCTCGTTCACTCGGATTGAATTTCCAATCACTTCCCGAGATACTTCGACGGGTTGCGTATCCGGTCGAGCCGTTCAGCTTCCAGTTCGTTCAGAACGATCCGCCGCTGCCTTTGGTGGACGGCGTTCACGATCGATTGGGGAAGCAACCAGACCTGTTTGACCAGTCGGATGACGGTCAGGCAAATGAGCTTGAGTATGTTCATAAAGTGGTACTTTCGTGCTGCATCATGGGGGTGACGCTGCCTTGTTGTCGGCGGAAAACTGCCGGGCAAACGCGAGGAGATGGTCGGCAATTTCCTTGTTGGCCTGTTCTTTTGTTTCCTCCCCGTCGGCGAAACGCTCAAAATGCCGCGCCATGATTTTCATGGACCGAACGGCGTTGGATGAAGCGGCGGCAATCGAATTGTTCAGACACATGCCCAAGGGGGTGAGCGCCATGGCCTCCAGGAGATCAACTGCCGCAAGGTGGGCATCGACCCTGGCCTTGTCCTGGTCATCGCCTTCGAACATCTTCTCATCGCAAGGCTTTCCCCCGAATTGCGCGTTGAACTTGTCGATCCTGTTCCTTAATTGCTTCTCCTCTTCGGCGGGCGATGCCACGAACGCCCGTTCGAGTCTCCTGAAAGTGTAATAGGCATCACAGTAATCCCGGTTCTGCAGGAGCTGCTCAAACAACTGCATGCCGAAGAGACCCTGTTCCATCATGAATGAAATCAGGTTCTCGCGGTCAATCTCTGCTCCCAAAATAAACATCGCCGTGGCAAGAAAAGATCGGCCATGCTCTTTGCTGCCGGTCAGTTCGTTCACCAGGGTACCACTTCCCTGCTGGGCGCTGGATGGTGACGCGAACCCCAACATGTGCTCGAAGAGAGCCCGGAAAAGCCGGCAAGTCAGGGTCAGGTTCCCTGCCAGCAGCGGTTTCAGGCTCTCGAGCGCGCTTTCCGGATCGGCGTTCGACTGTGCCCGGGTGGAACCCAGGTTCGCTCCCGATTGCGCGACCGTTGCCTTCTCGAAATGTCTGGGGTCTATGAGCACGGTCACAAGCACCTTCGAACTGTCGAAGAGGCGGGCGATATGGGCGGTGACGGAGGGTTCTCCCCGGATCATGATGAACCGCTGAGGGCCGATTACAGTCGCAATGTTTTGCGGGTCTTTAAACGCGGCATTATCAAGGCCGACCAGTTTGCTCATTTCGAACAACCCTTCCTTTATTGTCCTTGGGTTGGAATAGTCCGGCATCTTTCTTTTCAGTTCCGATGGGTTCTCGAGCAGTCTGAGGTACGCGTGCAGTGATTTAAGTGTCGCTACGGCCATAAAGTTCCTTCGTCTCCGGGATGGGGGGTGGTGTTGGGCTGCATATCACTTCGGTTCGCTATTCGGTATAGAACAGAGTGCAGAAAATGATGATGGATGATTCGTCCGTGCTGGGCATGGCATTCGGCTCGGCCGGCGCGACCAGGGTGCTCATGTGCGTGGTCACCAGCCGCAGGTCCGGGTGTTGCGCGAGGAATTGGTTGAGCTGTTCTTCCATGGCCGTCGCCGGCGACTTGCCGGAGGGCAGCTTATGGAGAACGACTTCGAATGTTTTTGCTTTCATAGGTTTTGTGTCTTAAAGCCTTCGACCCGGCGTCATATTACTGTCCTCGTTCTCCGGGTCTGAAAATCCTCCAGTACCAGGAAACCTGGCACGCTGCCCCTGACCGGACCGCCGACCAACTCTACGTCTGACTCGAACTGCACTGGAAATACATGCTTCGCATCTTTCCCGAGCAACTCGTAGCTGTGAGCCAAACGCTTCGAGTCGGGGGCCGCGGTGCCACACCAAAGGCGAACCTGGCCGCGCTCAGTAACGATGATCGGTTGCAGTGTGCCGATGCTGGCGTCGCCCCGACCGGGTGGTGTGAAATAGCCCTGCATCCTTGAACCATCGGCCAGGGTAAAAACGGCTCGCACGACGAACATGCAGTCCGTAGGATCAAGCGGGCCAGAGGCAGTGTATGGCCGGACGGTTGACTCGTCCCGGCCTTCCTCGCCCTCTTCATCCAACCTGAACTCCCAAACTGGAAATGTGCTGAGATCGTGCAGCGTAAGCTCGTAAACCTGCTTTCTGACGCGCTTGCCCTGGCTTCCGCCACAGATAGGAGATGGTTTCATGGTTTCCCTTGGTTTTGGTGTCAACTCTCCACCAGGCGCAAGAGGCTGAAGAAAATCCGAACCGGCCACAGGTTCTCTTTTTGCGGGTCTTTCTTTTGGGCTGGGACCAGCGGTTTCGTGTTATGCTTCAATTCCTCGTGACAACGCGGACATGCGTCAGCGTAGAGGAAATTGCCGAGTTTAACGCCACAGTGAGGGCATCTTGATTTGTTCATTTTAATTTTTTGTTTGCGGTCGAACGGCTTTCGTTCAGCCGGTAAATCGGTTTCACAAACGTGTCGGCTCGGAACCCGCCCGGCCCTTCCCACGGTTCAAACGCCCGGTGCTCACCCGCGACGAAGTCGCCACGACACACCACTTCATTCCATTTCAAACGCCGAAAGCGTTCCGGAACGCCGGCTCCCGGGAGTGCTTCCGGCTCGCCTGTTCGCTGCGTTGGTCTGGCTATGCCGTCCACCACGCGTTCACGGTTTCTCGCGGCGGGATTATTATTCAGTTTCATGGAGTCATTTCCTTTTGATTCGTTTGATGTGCCGCCCAGCGCGGTCTCCGCCAAATGGCGTTTTCAAGTGAAACATCGATTAATTCCGTAACCGGCACAGGCCCTTCCAAGCCACCTTCTCCTTCAAATCGCGATAAATCTTCCGGTTCTACAGGTGCCACTGCGTCAGCCGCTGGCCGAATGAAAGGCCTATCGGCTGCTCGGTTTTTTATTTCGTTCGTTTTCATAGATCCAGGATTCATCGACTGCTTCACCTTCGGCCGGCCTGAGTGTTGGTCCACCGGCTGGAAACGGCGCTGAACTGCAGTTTGCTCTTGCCCCGTTCCAAGCGCCTGAGTTGGCGGGCCTGAACCTGGTGCTCCAGGTCCTGGGTGGCCTTGAGCAGCGCGGCTTCGAGCGTGTCGTCTTTGGCCTCGGCGTGCAGGGCCGGGCCATGAATCAGCAGCGCCGCCTGGCGCGTATGGCGGGTGGCCTTGGCGTGCATGCCCGGTCCCGGAATCTCCAGCCGCACTTGCACGCGGAAGGCCGGTTTGGCTTCCCGTTGGTGTTCGAGGACCACTTCGGCGGCGGTTATCGCCGTCAAGCTGTGCAGGTGTTTGAGTTGTTCCTCCACCTGGCGGTGCCAGGTGGCTTGGGCATTGAGGCTGAGATAGCGAAAGGTGGTTTTCATATTCGTTCAGGCCTGGGTTTGCAGTTGCATTCGGTTTATGCCGGAAGAATGGCGCCACTGACGCTGGAACTCGGCGTAAGTCCTAGTGTCCATGCGGCAGTTGTTCCGGTAGGACAGATTGCCCACGAGGTTGAGCAGCGGGTGGCAGCGGCGCCAGAAGCTGCTCCATACCCGGCGCAGAATGCACGGCAGGGAATAGAATCGCTGGTTGCAGGTAATCATTTCCTGGATGATGCCCTCACGAGAGAAATGTTTATACCGTGCCACCGGAAACGTCAGCGTGTAGTATTTCCAGTCTTCCGGAAACATATTGAGGGTGATGCGCTCCTCCGACTTCATTTGGTCCCACAGGCGCGTGCCGGGCAGAGGCGTGAGAAACAGCGTGTTGAGAGTGTCCACGCCATATTGGCCGGCCACCTCGGCGATCCGTTGGCCGATGCCCGGTTCGTCAATATCCAAGCCGATGATAAAGGAACCGACGACCAGAATCTTGTGCCGCTGTATGCGCTGCACCGAGGCGGGGAAATCCCGGCCCTTCACCAGGTTGAACTTCTTGCCGAGTTCCCGAAGCCCTTCGGGCGTCGGAGACTCAAAGCCGATGAAGACGCCCCGGCATCCAGCCTTCGCGGCCAACGCCAGGAGTTCTTCGTCATCGGCGAAATTGATAGTGGCCTGGGCAATCCATTGCTTGTGCAGATTGGCGTTGGCCAGGGCGCGGAACAACTCCTTGGCACGCGCGATGTGTTCCGGACGCGTCCCGACGAGGTTGTCGTCCACAACCAGAACCCGTTTCTCACGGATCGCCTGGAATTCGCGCACGACATCCGCGACGGGCCGCTGCCGGTATTGCGCGCCGTTGAAAGTCGTCACGCTGCAGAAGCTGCAATTCAAGGGACAACCGCGCGTGGTCTGAATGGCTCCGAGGGCATAGCGTCCCGAAAGTAAATCGTGACGCGCGGGCACAAAATGGTTGATGTCGGCATGTCCGCCTTCGTACTGGCGCTTGAGGCTGCCCCGCCGCGCATCGTCAAGGACCTGCCCCCAAATGTCTTCAGCTTCCCCGGTGACGACCGAGTCCACACGTTCCATGACCTCCTCCAGGCACATGGTCGCATGAATGCCGCCCATGACGACGGGCACGCCCAGACTACGGAAGTGCGCGGCCACCTGATAAGCGCGGTTTGCCTGCGACGTGAACGCGGTGATGCCCACCAGGTCCGGCCGGGGCATGGCGGAATAGTCCGGCATGCCGAGGTTCTCATCCACGATGGTGATTTCCCAGTCCGGCGGCGTCAGACCCGCGAGCACCATCAGGCTGAGAGGTTTCCACACCCGGTAACGGTTCCACCGGCTCTCGTTGACATTGACGATGCTGACCAGCGGATTGGACGGATTAATCAGATAGAGTCGCATGGCACACATTTACTGGTTTTTGAGTCATTGGCCAAGTGTTTCCGCTCTGGCGCAAGAGAACGGGCAGGCCGTCCGACCCTCGCCGCGCCTGTCTAGGAGACCTTGACCTCGACTTGCTGGGGTTTGGCTTTCTTGTCCTTCACCAAATGCACGGTGAGCACGCCGTCTTTGAACTCGGCGCTGACCTTCGCCGGGCTGGCATCGTCCGGGAGCGAGAAGCTGCGTCCGAAAGTGCCGTAAGCGCGTTCGACGCGGTGATACCTTCTGCCTTTTTCCTCCTTCTCGAATTTGCGTTCGCCCATGATGGTGAGCGTACCTTCCTGCGCAGTGACCTTCACGTCCTCTTTCTTCACATCGGGCAACTCGGCCTTGATCAGATACTCCTGGTCGTCTTCGCTGATATCCACCAACGGGGACCATTCAACAACCGCCATGGGTTCCTCTTGACCCTCAGGCCCGTGAGCCGAGGGGCGGCCTAAAAGACTGTCCAGACCATGTTGGAAGGCTTCCAGGTCTTTTAACCGATTCCAGCGTTTCAACGCATTCATTAGGTCATTTCTTGTTGGCGGGTATGGTTTCGGGCCGTTGCGCCTGCCCGCCAACGGTTCGGGCGGCGACGGTAAATAGCGCAGGCGCACGGACTGGCGCATCCATGGGTTGCGGCGGCGAACCCCAATCCCGGGGGATGGACCACTGCGGGGGCCTGACATCCAATTGTGCCGGGTCAAACACCTCGCCAAGCACCTGCAAGTCCACAATCTGCTGCGGCACCAGGCCCAGGGTATGAGGACCGGTGTTGCTCGCGTAATCCCAAAGCCAATAGCGATTCAGCCCATCCTTAATCTCGCCTCCCGGACCGTAATCCATCGGCGCGCAGACTCGATCAAGCACACCACTGTCGGCTTTGGAATAGAACCGCACGCAAACCTTCTTCTTCGCGTGGATGGCTTCGATGAACTGTTTGTGATTTGGTATCATAGTGTTGTTGTGTTGACGGTCCGGTTTGACCGGCCGGCGCAGTGCTTGCTTAAGCTTGTTTCCAATTGCGCAACGTTGATACCAGACCAATGACGGCGGCAACGGTGCCTCCAATGAGCATCCAGATGGCTTTGTCGGTCGGCGATCCGTTAAAAAACCTGGAAACGTCGGACCCGAAAGAGTTCGTGGCGTTGACGCCAATGACCATGAGCACGACTCCACCGATGAGCAGAGCCAGAGAAACGATTTTATTCATAAAGACCTTTCAACGAGTTTGTGATTTACCTCGAGGTTGATGCGTGTCCTTCATACTTCCATCACGCCGGCTTGCGCCGGGTAATGAAGTTGGCCAGCACCATGACAATGGCAACCGCCAGCAGGACATGGATGAACCCGCCCAGCGTGTAACTGCTCAACAGGCCAAGCAGCCACAGAACCAGCAATACTACCGCAATTGTGTACAACATATAATTCCCCTTTTCTTTTGGTTATTCTTACCACAGGCACGTTACGACTTGGGCCGGCCCTTGGCTATGGGGTGTTACCCTACCCGCGGATTTTGCGAATTAAATTCCGGCCCGACCGCGACCCGTTTGGCCGGGGACATTTGAGCGGCCCGCTCGTTCAACCTTTCACCGGTCTCAGGCTCACGCTTCCAAACTGAGACCAAGGGTTTTCCCAGTGGCGGCAAGGAACACCCTAGTCGCGGCCAGACCTCGCAAAAGGTAACGGTAATCATGAGCATTTTTCACGAACGCAGAGCGCAACGCGCGAACGATGTTTTGCGCCGGCCTTTCAAAATCACCGGACTGACGAAGTTTCTGGGAGGTCTCTTGATCCTCACGGCTCTCATTACATCCGTTCAAGCAGCCGGAAGCGTCACTTTGGCCTGGAACCGAAGCTCCGACACTAACGTTGCAGGCTACAAGATTTATGATGGGGTGGCGAGCCGCACCTACACCAACATAATTAATGCCGGCAATGCAACGAACGTAACCATTTCCGGCCTGTTCCCGGGAACCACCTGCTATTTTGCGGCGACAGCGTATTCTTCTTTTGGTGTGGAAAGTCCTTTTTCAAGCGAAGTGTCCTACACCGTGCCAATCCTTCCCGGAGTGCAGCTCCGTGTCACGCCCACCCGGCAGTTCATTCTGACCGTGACCGGCCCGGTCGGTCACACGTATGACATCCAGCCGACGCAGGATTTCAAGACCTGGACAGTCATCGGCACCGTGACGGTGGGCGCCAGCGGTTCGTTCGATTTTACCGACACGAACGCGGCGAGTTTTTCGAGGCGCTTCTATCGCACACGAGAATGACCCTGAACGGATCCACCACGGCAGGCGGCTGATGATAAAAAGCCGGCCAGCCGGCGACGGTTAAAAACGGAAAGGAAAATGATGAAACTCAAAGTACAGTTTGACCGGGAAATTCGCTTTGACCAGCCCATCCGGTGCATAACCCGAACCCAGGTGCAGTGGTCGCCGAACATCAGGATTTTGTTGCGTGCGTTGGCAATGGCCGGACGGCCGAAGCCAATCAAGCCCGAAAATTGACCAGTGGAATCTTTCCGGAAGACTCTAGCCCGTAACCAGCTTTTCCTGCGGAAGCAATCCGACCTGCATGGCAAAACGCACCAGGCCCGGAACATCATGAATGTTCAAGCAGTCCATCAACTTCATGCGATGGTATTCGACGGTCTTGGGACTGACCTTCAGGATATCGGCGATGCCTTTGGTGTTCTGGCCTTCGGCGATGAGTTGGAGGATCTCGCGCTGACGCTCCGTCAATACCTCGAGCGGGCTTTTCCGGTCAGCAATCGCTTGCAGGGGAAATTTTTTGAGGAACCGGGTGGAGATTTCCGGGCTCAGGTGAACTTCTTTGTTGACCACACGTTGCAGGGCCGTCTCGGCCTGCTCGGTGCGCGTCTCGGCCTGCTCGGTTCGGATTTCGGCTTTTTCCGTGCGCGTCTTCGCCAATTCTGTCCGGGTTTCGGCCTGCTCCGTGCGCATCTCCGCCGATTCTGCCCGGGTCTTGGCCTGCTCCGTGCGCGTTTCGGCCTGCTCAGTCCGGGCTTCCGCCTGCTCAGTCCGGGCTTCCGCCTGCTCAGTCCGGGCTTCGGCCTGCTCAATCCGCGTCTTGTTGCCGGTCACGCCCGCATGTTGATCATTTTTTTCCATTTCGCCTCCATCACAATGAGCAGAGAAACTTTGCGGGTGCTATGGGGTATTCACCCCATTTACCCTGACCCCAACACCCTTTCTACAACCGAAAAGCTGGACGCGACGGCGTGATTCGTCGAGCGGTGCATTTCGTCGCGTTCTCTATTCCGTCTAAAACACGGTGCAGAAAATGATGTGGATAACTCTTGCAAACTCGGCATGGCTTTCAGCCTGGCTGGCGCGAACCCGCGCCAGTCAGCGGTGATTCGCCAGTTTAATTCTCGGACACAGCCATCTTCGGTTCTTTCAGCACGACCTTGACGCCTTTGATCGGTTTGGCCACCGCCTTGCGAACCGCCTGCACCGCGGTCGAACCCACCTGGCCAGCCGCTTTCAAGGCTCCGTCCGCCGCCGCCGCCGCGGCGTCCTCGGCACTGACTCCCATTTCCTTGGCGCCTTCGATCGCCCCTTCGACGAGCCCGGTGGCCGCGGCTCCAACGTCGCCGCCGACCTCGGCCGTATCCCGGATCGCAACGTGGGCGGTGTGGCTGATGGTATCCAAAACCGCCGTGCCAGTTTGTTTGGTGCCGCGAAGCACCCCAAGCATGATCCCCTTGGCGGCATGTCCCAGGTCGGCCCCGACCTGCACTGCGCCGCGGATCGCGCCGCTGGCAACGTTGGCAATGACATCGGTCACCGACGTGCCCACCTTGCCCGTATCTTTGATCGTTGTGGCCAGGATTTGAGTAACGGCATCCACCGTCGCCTGGACGATGTTTCCCGTTCCCTTGATCGCGGCAACGATCTGGTCTTTTACTGTCTCAATCATTCCCGAATGTGTTGTCTTCATGTTTGGTTTCCTTTCGTCTTGTTACTGTAATTTATCTACAGCTTGGGCTGGCCGGCGCTTTTACATGTTCGCGCCAGCCAACCGCCATACGCTGGTTTAGTTATTGGGTGCAGCCACAACCTCGATGGTCATGTTGTTGATCACGCTGGTCACGCCGTTGATGTCGGTGGCGAGCTTGGTGACGAGGCTCTTTTCAGCTTCGTTTTTGGCAACGCCGCCCAAGGTGACGACGCCGTCCGTCGTTGAAACCGTGGTGCGCAAGGCGCTGGTCGAATGATGCGACAGCAACGACGACTTGACTTCAGCCGTGATGGAGGCGTCATCAATCTTTTCGCTCGTCGTTTCGCCCGGCGTCGCCGGAGTATTGGCAATTGTCATGTCGTTCTTGACCCCTTTGACATTGTCAACGTCCTTGGCGTATTCGGTGGTAAGTTCCCTTTGCGCCAGGCTGCTGGCTTGACCTGTTAAGGTGACGATGCCGTCTTTCACGTCCACGTCGGTGCCGGTGGCGCTCACGTTGCGATGGAACAGGAGCGCAGATTTCACTTTCCAACCGATCCAGGCGTCCGAATGTTCGGCGGGTTGTTCGCCGCTGACTTGCAGTTGATTGTCCACGCTTATGACGCCGGGCAGACTCGCCACGGTGTCCTGGGCCAGGGACTTATCGGACGCTTTGGTCACCGTTCCGGTCAAGGTGACAACTCCGTCTTTGGATTTAGTCGTGATTGAATCGTCCTTGAGGTAGGTTTTGAACACATACGACTTTGCGGCGGATGATTCGATGCGGCTGTCCGTATCGGAAGCACGCACGGATGGGCTGGTGACTAATATGGCGCCCGCAGCTATGATGAGTGCGAGCGGACAGGTTGATTTCATTTTCATTTTGCTTTTACTTTCGGTTGTTGGTTGGTTGTTTTTAACACTGGAGTCACACTGCCAGATGCGCCGACTCCTAGCTATGGGGTGTAACCCTACCGTGCATTTGGGGAATTGCCCGGCGAAGACTGATCAGGCCGAATTGAAGCGGATTCAACGGGAGGCGGCTGTTCCAGCGTCGCCGGCCAGCGCGGCGCTGAAACATTTTCGTCTGGCGGCAGGAACGGGAAAAGTTTGCGGAACAACTGGCGTCGTATGCGTTACCGCACTGCTATGGAGATTTGCCGGCCATGCGCTTCCAGAGGGCGTTGCCAACCATCAAGGTGAACGCGATGGTTGCCACCGCCACAACGCAAGCCAGAAATTCCACTTCAACGAGCCATGTTTTATTGTTCATGGTTAAGAGTATCACCTGAAAATCTTGCGTCCGCTATGGGGCATTCACCCCAGTAACGTGGGCAGTCCTTGGTTTTGATAGTTGAAGGCAAAAGCCGGAATGAGAAAATTGTTCCGGCCCTTTTGTTTTGGAAAGAACAACTCCTTCGCGTGGGGACACGCGACGCTACAGGTTTGTGCTTTTGGCGCTTTTTTGTCCACCCTCCGTCCCGCATTGCGGGACTACGGAGGACGGGCGACAACGTGCCTTCGTGTGAATTCGTGCAAATCGTGTCGAAGTTCTGCGCCGGCCGGCCGGGAATTGATTCAACCTTGCGGCGCGGAAAGTTGTTCGAGGTTCGCGCCTTCACGCTGCAGGAGGATGGCTTCGACACGGGGCACATACATTTGCGTTTCCGCGGGCAGATGTTCGGCGATGGCGTCGTAACTGCCCGTTTTGTAGCGATCCAAAAGTTTTTGCACCGTGCCTTCACCGGCGTTGTAAGCGGCCAGGGCGAGCCGCCAATCCTTGAAACGGTCGTAAAGATATTTCAGATACTGGGCAGAGGCGGTCGCGCTCGGTTCCGGTTGAAAACGTTGGTCGCGCGGCCACAAGGAAAGGCCGAACCGTTTGGCCGTGTCCGGCATCAATTGAAATAATCCCGCCGCTCCCGCCGGACTCCGTGCCCGACGGTCAAATGACGATTCCACTTCCGCCACCCAGACCAGTTCCGGCGGCACCTTTTGCGCGATGAAAATCGGCTTCAACTCCGGCACATATTCTTTTGCCAGGGCCGGCCAGGGACCGCCGGAAACTTTTTTCACCCAAAGCTCGCGTTCCGTTTGTGGCGGAAGATTGGGAACCGGTTGAGGCGGCTGGTTGGTTTCAACTTTTGGCGTTGGAATCGTGCGCTGGATTTCGTCCGCGACCTCGAGGTAATCCATCTGCGCCTTGAGCCACGCGGCGTAGGGCCGGGTTTCCTCGCGACTTTCCAGCAACGGCAGGACGGTTTGGGCCGTTTGCCGCAGCGCCGCCATATCCACCACGTAGTCGCCTTGATAGCGCTTCTGCAGTTCGCGGAAGAATTGCTGCACCTCGGGGTCGTCCACCTTGGGAAGGGCGTTGACAACGTTCGTATCGAGGTTTTCCTGCGCCCACTGTTGCGCGCCTTGAATCAGTTCCGGCCATGTGACCGTGTCGTCATCCGCCCGCGCCACCAGTGAACCCGCCAAAAACAACACGAGCATGCCACACGCCTTCATGACTTGCTCCCCTGCTCCATTCTGGGTGGTAACGCAATTTGCCATTTCGGTGGGGCGAGCGTCCTCGCGAGCCGGACTCGGCGCGCCAGACGGATCAAAAACTCTTTGAACCTCATTTAGAAGAATCCCTCGGCGAACGGAACACCTTCACCGGCTTCTTTTCCGGCTTTTCGCTCCCGGGCAAAGGGCGCAGCGGCGGTGGGTTTGTCTGATTCACGTATTTGCGCAGGAGCCAGGTCCGTTGCATGGCTTCAACCAACCGCTCTATTTCGCGCATCGAAACCTGCGTTTGCAGCACCAGCCCGGGAAGATCTTTGGCCTCTTTGCCAACGGCATCGCTGATTCCCGGCAGATTGGTGCTGGCTTGCTGAAGGTTGTTCAACGTGACTTGCAGTTCGTCCACCGAGTGGTTTGCTTTGACGAGCAGCGTCTTTAACTCGTCCGCGGTTCCGGGATCGGTCAGCAATTTTCCCACCGTGCCCTTGCCCGCCTGAACGTCGGCGGCCATGTCGTCCACGCGCCCGACCAGTTGGTCCAATCGCTCCTGCGTGGCCATCAGATTCGTGCCGAGCGTGGTCCACGTGTCCAGGCCGGTGCTGGTTTTTTTCAACGCGAGCACGGTTTCGCGGCGGATTTCCTCGACCGCAGCTTCCAGTGCGCTTTGAAACTGCTCGTTGCAGACGATGGCAGCATTCTTCTCCGGCAACGGCTGGCCCAGGCCGCGTGTGATTTCAAAAAACGAATCGCCCGCCACCCCGAATTTCTTTTTGATGACCGCTGATGAATCCGCGCGCACGAACCGGAAGAAGTCGCGGCGGATGTTGGCCTGGGCTTCCATCCGGCCGGTCGTGTCCACAACGACATCGGAAACCGACCCTACGAGCGTGCCCAGGAAATACACCTCCGAGCCTTGCCGGATTCCCGCCGCGCCGGCTTCGGGCAGAATGATCCGCAGAGTGACGCGGCTTTTGAACCAGCGCTGGCTGTGACCCGTCCACACGACGGCGGCAATCAGCAGGGCGACAACGACGAGCACGAACGTGCCGGTGATTTCGTTGACGCGCCGGAATTTGAAGTGCTCTGCCATCAGTTTGTCCCGGTTGCCGCGTCCATCGCGGCGTGAAAGTTCAGGATGTCCGTCGTTTGGTTCATGATCACAAGTAGGTCAGCAGCGATACCACGGCGCAGATGACAAACAGTCCGGCGACGGAGCGGGTGAGCGCCCGTTGCGTGGCCTGCGGGATTTCCGTGACCGACTCGCCGACACCCAGCCCACCAACGCAACAGGACGCGCTCACAAACAGTGCGGGCAGGATGCTTTTGGCGAGGATGTTGAAAATGTCTTTGGGTTGAACCGCGCTCGACACGGTGTCCGCAAATAACAGCAAATCACGGCTGCCTATCCCCATCCAGGCCGCGAACAAGTAACCGCTCGCGAAGGCGACGAGGATAAAAACAATCGTCAGGCAAAACGTGGACACTGCCATGCCCAGCACGCGCGGCAAAACGAGATGCGAGAACGGATCGCTTCCCTGCGTTTCAAGGGCGCGAACTTCCCCGTTGATTTTGAGGACTCCCAGTTCGGTCGTCATCGCGCTGCCGCTGCGGACGATCACCACAAGGTTGATCAGCACCGGGCCGAGTTCACGGGCCACAACGGTCACCAGCAGCGGCCCGAGCAGTTGTGACTGCCCCGCTTCGCCGACCCAAAAGGTAAGCTGTACCACCACTGAAATGCCGACGAACACTGCCACCGCACCGACAAACCAGAGCGGTTCAACGCCGATGGACAGGACCTGCAGGGCAAACGCCTTTCGCACCGTGCGCGCCCAGCATCGCGGTCGAACACAGACGCAAAGCACAGTCCCAATCACTGCCGCTGTATGTCGCAACTCATCCCCTTGCGCCCAAACTTCCGCGCCCAACCTGCCGATCAAGCGCATGGAGGAAGTTCGAAACACACCCGCAACTTTGGATGCTTCCGTGGACACGGCGTGCAGTAGTTACTTAGTGCCGTTTTCAATTCCTTCGCCAGCTTTCTGCACATCCTTGCCAAAGCCGTGGGCCGTGTTGCAGCCCATGCCGACGATGGCCAGAAACGTGGTGATGCGGAGCAGAACGACGATACGTTTGAATGATGTGATCATATTTGTGCCTGGGTTTCGTTTGGTTTGTTAAGCCGAGCCATGCTACGCCTCCGCATCGAGCTTCACTATGGGGTGTAACCCTACCGTGCGTTTGTAGGGCGCTCCTTAAAAAGTGGATGCAGCGGCGGCTCAGGCGCGTTGGCAGTTCACTTGAACGTCTTGTTCCGATATTTTCGTTGCTCAAAGTTGTATTGAAACAGCACGCCCACGCTGTGCGCGCCTTCCCGGCCGTCGCGCAGCGCGTTGAACCCGTAGCCGTAGCGCAGGATCACCCGCCACACCTCGCTTCGTGAAGTGAAGGAGAGGCTGGGGCCCACGCCCGTGTTCCAGTGGCCGGGCTGCTCGAACCCGGGCAGATAATCCACATACGCACTGGCGGCACCCAGGCGAAGTTGCCACCGATGATCGGCGGACAGCGGTGCGATGTAAGCTGCGCTGAGGTGCACGAACCGCCGGGCGGAGATTTCCTGGTAGTAATATCCGGGCAGCGTCAACGGAAACTCGGCGGCCAGCGGCAAGACCCCGCCCAGTCGCCAGGCGCTGAAACGATCCGCATCGTCGGATCCGCCCGCCGTCAGCGCGAACGTGAACTGGTTTCCGGTGTTGGTCCACGCGTAGCTCAAGCCGGCATAAAGCCAGTAGAGATCCGTCGTGGGCTGGACCCGCAGAGGATTATCACTAAAGCCGTAATTACTGTCGTCCAACCGCCACTGGCGCTCGAACCAGATGGACACTTCCATCGCCAGATCGGGGTAAAGCATCGGCTCCTTGCCCGCGAAACGCAGGCCCGCGCGCGCGAAGGTGCTCACGCGGTTATCGGGGAGTTTGAATTGATCATCGGTTTTGTCCGTTGCGGAATACGTCGAGTAATGGGCGCCCCCTTGCACTACGACGTTGAGCGGGATGAGGCGAGCGGGGTTGATCAGGTGGTAGAGGTTAAGCGAAGCGCCGCCCCCATGACCGTCGAAACTCTCGCTTTTGTAGTAGTGGCCTTGGCGCACTTCGTAATAATTTTCGCCGTAGCCGCCGCCGTTAATGCCAATGCCCACATCGGTGTGAGGTGAGAGAAGCCGGCGGAAGCCGAGCTCGCCGTCGAGATAGACCGGGGCCACGGCCAGACGGAGCGCCACGTTGGTGCGCAGGAATTCGGGATTGTTGTAGTAATAGTAAGCGTAGAGCGATTGGGGGCCCTGGCCAGACAGGGACTGGTCGTAGCCGAGTTGAAGCAGGCTGCGTGGATAAGGATCAATTTGTGCCAGGGCCATTGAAGCGCTGCCCAGCACCAGGCCGATGGCCACGGGGAGAGTTCTTCGGAGCGCAACCACAAGAAGCCGGTGTTAAGCGCGCGAGTTGGGCTCCTGGTTTTCTTGATCGTGACCTTTCGCACGAAACGCAAGCCAGAGGGTGGAAACCATGCCCGCGCCTTTGAGAATGGTTTGCAGCCAGGAAGGTTTCACGCCGGCGTCCACGCACTTGCCGCGCCGGAAGGCCGCGAGGCCCGCCACCAGCAGCGCCGCCGCCGAGGCGATCGAACCAAAGGATTTGGCGCGGTCGGTGAGCGTGCGAATGCCCGCCGTCAGCGCGGCCATATCCCCGACCAGTTGGGCGCGGTTGAGTTCGCTTTCCGCAATTAACAATTGCTTCCGCGATTCCAGCGGATTCATTCGAGGGTTTTTTCCAAACATGCACGGTCCTTTTTGAGCTGGTCGAGGGTGGCCGGAAGATTCTGCCAGTCGCGAAGAATTCCGGTGAGTCGCCGGTAAAGACAAACCGCCGCCACACCATAGAGGCCGGTCAGTGTCAGGAGAACCGCCACGGGCGAATATTGCCACAGCAGAACCACGATAGCAGCGGTCAGTGTGATTCCAGCGAGCAGACCGAACGCCACCACACCGAGGGCCAGCAGGATGGCGTGCAGGAGGCGCTCGCGCTCCTCCTGCACTTCCACCATCAACAATTCGAGGCGGTTTTCCACGATGGTGAAAAGTCGCCGCGCGAAGCGCTTCGACGTTTCGACGAGTTGACCGACACCGATGGCGGCTGGTTCCATAACGGTATCAATCGCAGTTGCGGGAGCACCGGCGAGCGACGAGATAACCGACGATCGCACCGACACCGAAGGCGACGGCCAAAGCTTGATAAGGATGTTCGCGCACGGCTTCGTCGGTGGCTTTGGCGCCCTCGACCGCCTTGTCCTTGACGCGGCCAAAGATCTTCTTGCCGCTTTCCAGCGCGGCGGCGAGACGCTTGCGGGCTTCGCTGACTTTTTCTCCGGCCACGTCCGCCGTGGCCGCCATCAAGGCGCGCGCGTCTTCGGCGAGCGTGCCCAGGTCACTGCTGGTTGCTTGTGTTTGTTTGTCCATAGTGTTCCGTCCTTTCTATTTGTTTGGGTTTTTCAATGGTGAATGTTCAGCGTTGGCGAGATGGGCTGCTTCCGGTAAGCTGGCCACCTTCAGAACCGAGTTTCTCCCGCCAAACGGGTTGGGCACGGTTTCTCTGGCCAGCGGGTCGGGCATCCATTGGCCGTCCACTACGAAGCAGTATTCATAGGTGCCGGGCACCAAAGCCGTCTCCTTCAGCCAGTGACCGCCCCCTACGGGATGCAGAGCCTTGGCTTCGGGCTGCCACTGGTTGAAAGTTCCCGCAACGCAAACGGTAGTGGCCGTCAGATGAGTGAATTCAAAGCGAACGGGCACCAATTGGGGGCCGGCGCTGCGGATATTGTCATGGTTATGATTGTGTTTCATGGCTGGGTGATTCGGGTTTGTCCTACGACCACGAAAACATTCGCGGCCACAGACAGTTCAGTGAGTATTACATCAAGATGGGACGATCCCCGTTAAGGTTCACCGGACACATGCCACGCCGCCCGTTCAGTGACTTTGCGTCTTTGCCGTCGCAGCAGAAATCCGCCGAGTTACATTCGCCGAGCGCTTCGTTATTGCTGCGGGAACGCGCCAATCGTCCACAACATATTATTTCATTCTATTCTTTGACCGTGATGTTGTTTTCGACATCGGTCACGCCCGCAACTTTTCTGGCGAGGTCTCCGGCCCGGTTCTTCTGGTCCTTCGTGTTGACAAAGCCGCTCAACTGGACCACGCCCTTGAACGTTTCCACGTTTACTCCGTCGTACTTATATTGCGAGTCGTCTGCCAGCGCGGCCCGGACGCGGGAAGAAGTGCCATGGTCGTCAATTCGTTCGCCCGTGCTTTGCTCGTAGCGGCTGCCGGTGGTGCAGCCGGTCACGCCCAGGAGCAATGGCAGCGCACCGAGGCCGATGACCAACCCCAACACTTTCAAGGTTTTGCCCATGTTTACAGATGTTTTTTTCATGACGTTCTCTTTCGTTTTTGATGTTTATTTGTTTACCGATTGCTTCTCCACATCGTGTTCACCACCCCAAGCGCGCTCTTTTTGTTAAACTGCAAGCGCGCTTGAGGGAAGGAGTGCTTGGATTTGCTCTCAAGTGCTCATGATTCTTCGACCTGCAGGACGGTTTTTAACCATCCCTTTCCCACCAGGCCCTTTGGCGGCCCGTCTTTTAGCGGCAGTCATTCGACCGCCTCTGCTTTTCTTTGCCATATGCAATCACTTCCTTTCGTCGATCAGATATTTTCTACTTGAAATACCTCATGCCCTATGGGGCAGGCACTGTAATGGTGCTGGACTGTACAGTCACCGCGCCCGCGCCGCCGCCCGACCCGGCAAACAATCTGCCTTCCACCGCGGCGCCGTTATTCACCGTGATGGTAACAGCGGCCAGTATGTTCCCCTTGAAGATGCTGGTCGTACCAAGAGTCGCTGAACTGCCGACCTGCCAGTAGACGTTTTTCGCCTGGGCGCCGCCGCTCAGGACAATACTGGTACCGGTACCCACGGTGAGCGTGGACGCCATCTTGAAGATGAACACCGCATTCGCGTCACCCTGGGCGTCGAGAGTTAAAATCGCATTTGCTCCCGTTCCTGATATTTCAACCGAGCTCGAGTTCACATAGAGGCCAGGGGTTATGGTCAGCCCGCCTAGATTTCCCGGCAAAGTTTGAGCGTTGACTGATCGACTCACGGCGTCGTTATATGCGGCCAACAAGGCGGCTTGAGCATCAATTATGGCCTGATCATTCACGTGGATCACCCCGTTGATTTCTGACGGCGGGATTCCCTGTGCAGAACCTGGATACAACCCGACGTCTCCATTGATCTGGTCGCCACCGCCACTTATCGCGGCGGTCGCCATAATTGCGAAGGTGGAGGCGCTTCCAAGGTTGATTGACATCAGGTTTGTCTCTATCTGCGTTCCTGTCGTGAAGCTCCAGACAAAGTCACTTACCAGTGCATTACCGGCCAGGTCCGTTGCCCCGGTTGTAATCGTGTTCGTATACGTAGTGCTGGGTGCAAGATCGCTCGCTGGTGTAAACGTTGCAATCCGGCTCGCTGCAACATAGGCGACTGTTCCTGTTACCGTTCCGCCAGGTCCGGTCACCGTGAAGTTTGCCGTGGTGATTGTTGCGGGGTCCATCGCCTTACTGAAGGTGGCGTTGACTGTCTGGTTGATCGGCACACCCGTGACAGTATCCGTCGGGATGGTGGAACTCACGGTGGGTGCAGTGGTGTCTGTTGACGCGCCCGTCGTGAAGCTCCAGACGAAGTCACTTGCCAGTGCATTGCCGGCCAAGTCCGTTGCCCCGGTGGTTATCGTGGCCGTATAGAGGGTATTGGTCGTGAGATTGGTTGCGGGCGCAAAAGTCGCCGTGCCGCTCGCATAGCTCACCGTGCCGGTAACCGGAGTGCTCCCTTGCTGCAACGTAAAGGTTGTGTTGGTGATCGTAGCAGGGTTCATCGCCTTACTGAAGGTGGCGGCGAGTTTGCTGTTGATCGGCACACCCGTGGTATTATCCGCAGGGATGGTGACAATGACGGTGGGTCTGGTGGCGTCTGTTGACACACTCGTCATGAAGCTCCAGACAAAGTTAGCTGCCAGTGCATTGTCGTCCAGGTCCGTTGCCTCGATGGTCTTTGCCCCGGTGGTAATCGCGGCCGTATAGAGGGTATTGGTAGTGAGAGCGGTTGCTGGCGTAAAAATCGCCGTGCCGTTCACATAGCTCACCGTGCCGGTAACCGGAGTGCTCCCTCGCTTCACGATAAAGGTTGTGTCGTTGATCGTGGCAGGGTTCATCGCCTCACTGAAGGTGACAACGATCTGACTGTTGATCGGCACACCCGTGGCATTATTCGTAGGGTTGGCGGCAATGACGGTGAGTGGAGTGGGGATCAGGACGCCTTTGCCGCTGGCGGTGGCTTTGCCCCGCACAATGGTATCCTCGATATCGGCAGCAGTGACAGCGTACGTTCCCTCACCCGAGCCGGTAATGCTGTCGCTCCGAGTCACTGTTTGAAGGTGAGTAGTAGCCTTGGGTTTGGAACCACTCTCACTGCTCTTCATCAAACCACAAATCTTAAAGCTGGTGCCTGCCTGATTATTAATCTCAATACCTCCCAAGCCAAGATCACTCGCGCTGTATTGCTCGGTAGAGGTATTTAGTTTTCCTGATACAATATCTACATCACCAACCCACATATTGGCGAAACCATTCGTGGTCAGATTGATGATTAGATTATCAGCCCTGTTAGTAGCGATAATATAAGAGTTACCGTTGGTGTCGTTATCAATAGCAAGGTATGATCCGCTCGGGATCGTTAACTTCGCGCCGGCTTTATTTGTGAACGCCTCCGAAGCATTCAAGGCGGCGATGATTGTCTTGTCATTAAACGACACCGTCTTGGTTTTATAGGTAACGGTACTTTTGTTGGTTGCACCATAGTAATATCCGCCGTCGGTTGTGTTGGTTGCAACCGCGACCCTATAAGTGGCCGTGCCACTGATATTTAATTTCTGGATCACATCCGCAGAGGCTTTGCCGGCGGCAAAAATCATCGCGCCGACAGCCAAGGAACACGCTAGGACTTGAGTTGTTTTCATATTTTGTTTTGTAAACTGTTCGTCTGCTAAATTTGGCAAATGTTACGTTGCCGGGCGGTTTTTCGCTATGGGGTATAACCCTACCATGCGTTATAGATGGCGCTTCCCGAAAAACTGATCCGGCTGGCGGTAAATTTCGAAAAGATGAGTCCGGTCACTGGCCAAGCGGGATGCAGCAAATATTCTCAAATTGATTCTCAAATCGAGTTGACTGTCGGGCATAGTTATTTAGTTTGACAAACAAGTTTGAGACCAAAATTTATCATCACGCTGGGCCTGCTGATATTCCTGGTTCTGAGTGCGGCCCTGCTTTTGAAACGGCAGTTGGGAAACACGTCCGTTCCTCCTGCCAGCCCGGAAGTCGCGCCAGCTGCTCCTCCAGCGGTTTCAAATATTGTGGCGAATGCTGCGCAACCGTCAACGCACGCCACGGTGCCGGCTATCACTAATGTGGTGCTTTCGGCTAAAGAACGCGCGGACGAGATTGACCGCCTGCAGGATTGGTCCATGAATGACGACGCCGAGTCCCTGAACCACATTGTGGCCGACCTGACCAGCCCGGATAAAGAAATCCGTGAGGCCGCGATTGAAGCCACCAAACAGTTCGGCAGCGCGGATGCCATTCCGTCCCTAAAAGCCGCCGCCGACAGCACGGAGAACATTGAAGACAAGACCGCCTATCTGGAGGCCGCCGATTTTCTTTCACTGCCCAGCATGGAGATCACGCCGAAAACCGAGGAGCAAGCAGCCCGACTGCGGGCCGCGTGGGCGGCCCGCCACCCGGCGCAAAGTCAAAAGGGCGCTTCCGCCCAGAATCCACAAGCCACGCCTGGGCAAAACCCGCCGAACGATTCCAGTCAATAATAAATTCTGGAGGCATGGCGCGCAGTGATTACTTCGTGCCGTTCTGAATTCCTTCGCCGGCTTGCTGCATATCCTTGCCAAAGCCGTTGGCTGTGTTGCAGCTGACACTGGCGATGGCCAGAAGAGCGGTGACGAACAGCAGAACAATGATGTGTTTGGATAGTGTGGTCATATTTGTGTTCAGGTTGCGATTGCCGACTGCATTGATGGAACAGGGCGAATTGCTCCGCTCTATTTTTCGTTTTTGATGTTTATTTGCTGACTGCAAGAAACCGATTACCAACCCCCACACAACTACTCTTTGTCTTTGTTCTCGTGGTTTTTGTCCGTCGGGTTCGAGTCGTTTTTTTCACTCGCGGCCGGCTTTTCCTGGGCAGGCGGCTGCTCTTTCTTGTCCGACGGCTGGGCAGACTTTTCCTGTTTTACAGGTTGTTTATTGGCATTCTGCCCGGTTGGTTCTTTAATCGCCGCGGGATGATTGCCTTCAGGTCTGGCCTCAGACTTGACCGCAGGCTTGGATTCCGCAGCGGCGGGAACGGACTTGCGTGTCTCGCTTTGCGTTTTGCTATTCTTCGGGGCAGGCGCTGCCGACTCATGCGTGGCGGCGGCTGGTTTCTCAACCTGTGGCGACTCGTGCGCCGCAACTGCTTTCTTTTCGGGGGGTTGAGCCTCGTTGTGAACCGGCGGCTGGACCGTTTTTTCACTGGTCGCTGTCGGTGTCCTTTGCTTCGCGACGACTGCGGCTTCCGCCTTGTGGCGCAGTTCCTGAACCGGGACCGTCTGGACCTTTCGACCGCTTGCCTTTTCGATGGCCGCGGTGGCCGGCCCTTTGTTGATC
>JBEKHY010000036.1:0-27592 GCA_050012035.1 Verrucomicrobiota bacterium
AAAACAAATACCCACGGCTCAACTTGCCGCGCCGCCACTTCCAGGATCACCCCAAACGCGCTGTGCGCCGCACCCGAGCACGCTTGCGCAGGCTGGGCCTTATGTAAGCGCCATTCCCCTGACGGGGCTTATCCTGTTTGGAATCTTTTCCCACGACTGGAGTCGTGGGCTACTCTCTAACGCGCCTCCGGCGCTGTAATTTTGCGACAACCGTTTCCAGCGATTCATCCGGTTGCAATACAATCCACTCCGGATTTTTCTGGGCGCGGAACCAAGTCAATTGTCGCCTGGCGAATTGCCGGGTGCGAACCTTCACCAATTCGACGGTTTCGGCCAATGACCGCTCACCGCGCAGATGTTCCACCACCTGCCGGTAGCCGATGGCTTGCATCGCCGTTTTGTTTTCCGCCAGGCCGCGCTTGAGCAATTCGCGCGTTTCGTCCACCAGGCCACGAGCAAACATGGCGTCCACCCGGGTGTTGATGCGGGCGTGCAAATCCGCCGGCTGGCGTGTGAAACAATAAAAGTGACGAGTGACGAGTGACGAGTGACGAGAGTCCCAGTCGGCGCGTTGAATGGAAGCCGGCCGGCCGGTTAGGCGTATCACTTCCACGGCGCGAATGACGCGGCGCGGATTTTTTCTGTCAATTTTTTTGTAGGTGACCGGGTCGCGTTCGCGCAGTTCGGCCAGCAGCTTTTCCAACGGCATGGCTTCGAGTTCGGCGCGCAACCTGGCGTCGGCGGACGGAGCTTCACCGAGTCCTTCGAGAAAGGCCTTGAAATAAAGTCCGGTGCCGCCGCAAAGAATTGGTACATGGCCGCGCGACTGGATTTCCGTCACGGCGCGGTGCGCGAGCCGGGCGAATTGCGCGGCGTCGAACGATTCGGTCAGGTCGCAGATGTCAATGAGATGATGCGGCACACGGGCGCGTTCAGCGGGTGACGGTTTGGCGGTGCCGATGTCGAGTCCGCGATACACCTGCATGGAATCGGCGGAAATGATTTCGCCGCCGAGCTGTCCGGCGAGTTGCAGCGCGATTGTGGATTTGCCGACGGCGGTTGGGCCGGCGATGAGGATTGGCAGATAGGACTTCGGAGATGGGAGATAGGATTTTGCCATCTTCGGTCCTCCATTCGCTATCCTCGTTTTGGTTCAACGCGGCGCGAGAGCACAGCGGCAAGGGCAAGGCCAGCAATGAAAATGGGGATACTGACCAGTTCGCCCGGCGTGAGACCGTAGTGGATATGGTCGGGCGGATAATCGCCGCGGAACCATTCCATGACGGTGCGGGTCACGGCGTAGCCGATGAGATAAGTGGCAAAGACCTGCCCATCGAATTTTTTGTGGCGAAACAGCCAGGCCAGCAGGAGGTAAAGAATGAAATTATCCAGCGCGTCGTAAATTTCCGTTGGATGCACCGGCGCGCCGTGAGTGGGGTGGTCGGGTGGAAAATGAATGGCCCACGGCAAATCACAGGCGCGGCCGTAGCAGCAACCGTTAAGCAGGCAGCCGATGCGGCCAAAGACGTTTCCCAGCGCGATGCTCGGTGCGAGCACGTCGGCGGTCTTCCACAGCGGCATTTTTTTCCAGCGCAGGTAAATGTAGCCGGTGAGGATTGCGCCGATGAGGCCACCGTAATAAACGAGGCCGCCGTGTTGAATCATGAAAATTTCCGAGAGCGGCTGGTCCGCGAACTCATCCTGCCAATAGGTCGTCACATAAACCAAACGTGCGCCGATAATGGAGCCGGCCAACAGCCACAGGATGACATCGGCGATTTTCTCGCCGGGGATGTTTTCGCGGCGGGCGCGGCGCGTGGCCGTCCACAGCCCGACGAGGAACGCCAGGGCAATCATCACGCCATACCAATGGATCGTGAAGGAGCCGAGTTGGAATGCAATCGGGTGCACGGGGAAAATTTACTTGAAATCAAGCGGCCGGAAAACCTCGAAACGCACGGGCCACGTTCCGCTAAGGAACGCCGCCTTGAGGCGGCAACCCTGTGATTGGTCGCTTCTGCCGCCGTGAACGCGGCGTTCCTGTCAAGTGCGCTTATTCGCCGTTCAATTGTGGTTGGTGGCCGCCGTTGGATGCAGGTGCGGTGTCAACGGTGCGAACGCTTGCGGCAACGGCGGCATTGGCGGCGCCGGCCTTGGCGGCAGCGACGGCCATTTGGGCACGTTGGCGACGAGGTCGCGCCAGGTCCGGCGTTCCTGCGGAGACATTTGCGACCAGCGTTCGGCGTTTTTCAAAAATTCCGCGCGGTCTGGCGGACTCATGCCGGCAAATTTTGTGAACGCGTGGACACATTCGCGTCGTTGCAACGGTGGCAATTGGTCGAAAGTCTGCAGGGTCTTTTCCATTTGCCGCCGCTCGAGGGGGGGCAAGGTACCGAGCGTTTTTTGTTTCTCCAGCGGCTTGAGTTCAAAAAACTGGTTAAACTGGACAGTAATCCTTTGGCGCTGCTCTTCGGAGAGCGCGTTCCAACGCGCCAGATCGGAATCCGGCGGAGTGCGTCCCCCGCCGCCGCCCGGCAGCGGCGGGTTGTTGGTGGCATCCACGTGCGAGAAGTAGCGCAGGGCGCGTTCGTTTTCGAGAAATTCCTGCTGCAACGCCGGCAGCAAAATGTCCCATTGAGCGAGGCGCGCCTTGACCAGGTCGCGCAAATCGTCCGGGACCGCCGCGAGCCGGGCGGCGCGGTCGGCCGGCGGGGTGCGCAGGAGCGGGAGCAGATACCAGCGCAATTCCGTCGCACGCAGACGCAATTCGCGTTCGTTGGGGTCGAGCGCCTGATATTCGTGGATTTTTGTGAGGATGCGGCTGCGGACTTCCGGCGGGCGGTTACTCAGATAATCTTCCTGTTCGGCGGGCGTCATGGCCAGTAACTCACGGAAAAATGCCACCGGCGGTTTCGCCTGCGTGAGCGGCGGCAAGAGGTTCGTCGGCGCAACCATCAACGGGCGCATAGCCGGAAGGTTCGTAGCGGTTGCGGCGGCAAGCGGGAAGACGGCAATTTGACCGACCGCGAAGACGGCAACGATCCGCTGGCACATCTGCCGGGGAAAACTCATTTGAGCAGGGCCAGCAGTTCGTCGTCCGCGCGCGGCGGCGTCTGGCTCAGACGCTGGATCGCGTCAAAATTTTTCAGTGCCTCGATGCTCGGCACCGGCTGCGCCTGGGCCAGGAGCGCGACATCTTTGGCCAGCGCAACGCGCCTGTCGAATTCGTGATGCTGATAAGCCAGACCGGCAAAGCCAACGACCACCGCCGCCACGGCGACCCGGGGCACGAGCACGCGCCAATACCAGGACCCGCCACGCGTTGGTACGCCCCGTGCGTCTTCGCGTTCGATGGCCTGAAGCACGCGGGCGGTGAAATTCGACGGCACGGGCGCGTCCGGCACGCGCGCGAGCGCTTCGCTCAGGCGCGATTCCAGTTCCAGGTCAGCCTGCGTTTCCGGGTGGACGCGCAATCCGGCCTGCTCGGCCTCGGTCAACTTCCGGCGCCAGGCCAGTTCGCGTAAATGGTTTTGAAGCGGTTCGTTTTTCATCATGTCCTTTGAGTTAAAAACCGCCGGCCGAACAAAGTTGCGCCGGAAAATTTCAAAACGGCGTCTGTTCAAAACCCGCGCCATGTGCTAGAACAATGGGGTTGAAATGCAAATGAGCGCCGCTTCCACCGGACCGCCCCGGCCCGCCGCCACCGCGCTGACCCGCCGCCGGCGTTTCCTCAACGCCTGCGCGTGCCAGCCCGTGGATCGCCCGCCCGTCTGGCTCATGCGCCAGGCCGGGCGCGCGCTGCCGGAATATCGCGCGCTCCGGCAGAAACACTCGTTCCTCGAACTGGTGCAAACGCCCGACCTCGCCGCCGAGGTCACGCTCCAGCCCGTCCGCCGGTTCGGCTTCGACGCGGCAATTTTGTTCAGCGACATACTCGTCACCGCCGAAGGCTTGGGACAAAAATACCGTTTTGACGAAACCAACGGCCTGCAAATGGACTTCGCGTTGCATTCGGCGGCGGACATCGCGCGGCTCGACGCCCAGGCGCTGCCGGAACGTCTGCAATACGTCCCGCGCGCGCTGCGGCTCATCAAATCCGCGCTCGGCAAGCAGACGGCGTTCATCGGCTTTGCCGGTTCGCCGTGGACGCTGGCAACGTTCATGGCCGAAGGCGGCGGCCGCGAACATTACACCCGCGCGCTGGCGTTGTTTCGCAAGGACCGCAAAGCCTATTTTGAACTGGCCGAAAAACTCACCGCTGCCGTCATCGCCCATCTGCAAATGCAAATCAAAGCGGGCGTGGACGCGGTCCAGATTTTCGACAGCCACGGCGGGCTGCTGGCGCCGACGGAATTTCAGGAAGCCAGCGGGCGGTGGATAAAGGAAATCGTGACGGCACTAAAAGGTCGGGCGGGCAGTCCCCTGCCCGCCGCCGACGGCGCGCACGGAGTGGCGCGCCCTACCAATATTCCGATCATCGTTTTTTCCCCCGGCACGCATGGGAACTGGGACGACCTGCTGGCCACCGGCGCAAACGTGCTGGGCATTGACTGGCGGTTTCCGCTGGCGGACGCGCGCCGGTTGCTGCCCCGCGACATCGGTCTTCAAGGCAACCTCGCCCCGGCGTTGCTCAACGACGCCACGCCGGAGGCAGTCGGCATGGAAACATTGCGTCTGCTGGAAACCATGCGCGGACGCAATGGTTATATTTTCAACCTCGGCCACGGCGTACCACCGGAAGCCAAATTGGAAAACATCGCCGCGCTGGTCGAGACTGTTTGTAGCTTCAAATGATGATTCAATTTCAACGCAGAGACGCAAAGGTCGCGGAGCTTCGCAGAGAAATCATTTTCCCCTCCGCGTTTTCTCTGCGTTCTCCGCGTCTCCGCGTTTAATTTTTCAACGAATGAGCCGATTGAACGTCGATTTGGATCTGGTACGGAAATACAACGTGCCCGGGCCGCGTTACACCAGCTATCCGCCGGCCACGAAATTTACCGACGCGATTTCGTGGGAACAGCTCTCCGCAAAGATTGACGAGAACAACCGCACTGCGCGCGACCTCTCGGTTTATTTTCATATTCCGTTCTGCGAAACGCTGTGCTGGTTTTGCGGCTGCACCACCGTCATCACGCTCGACCACGACCAGGGCATGGCCTACGTCGAGGCACTGGGCCGCGAAGTGGCGAAGATGGCGCCGAAACTGAATCCGGCGCGCAAGGTCGTGCAACTTCATTTCGGCGGCGGTTCACCTACATTTCTGCGCCCGGACGAAATCCGCCGGCTCGGCGAAATCATTCACCAGCACTTCGCGTTTTCGCCCGACATCGAGGCGGGCGTGGAGGTAGACCCGCGCCGGCTCACGCGCGACCACATGGTGGCGCTGCGCGAAATCGGCTTCAACCGCGCCTCGATGGGTGTCCAGGATTTCAATCCCAAAGTGCAGGAAGCGATTCACCGCCTCCAGCCGCGCGAGCTGACGCAACAGGCGATGGATTGGATGCGCGAACTCGGCTTCGGCTCCATCAACCTGGACCTGATTTACGGCCTGCCGCACCAGACGCCGGAATCGTTCAATGAGACGCTCAACATCGTGTTGGAGATGAAGCCGGACCGATTGGCGGTTTTCAGCTATGCGCACGTGCCGTGGATCAAGCCGTCGCAGAAGATTTTGGAACAGAAAATCCTGCCCGCGCCGGAAACGAAGTTGCAGGTGCTCAAGCTCGTCATCGAAAAACTCACGGCGAACGGCCAATACGTCTATATTGGCATGGACCATTTCGCGAAGCCGACCGACGAACTCGCCGTGGCGCAGAAAAAGAAACAGCTTCAGCGGAATTTTCAGGGTTACAGCACGCGCGCCGGGTCGGACATCTACGCGTTCGGCATGTCGAGCATTTCACAGATTCCCGATGCCTACTGGCAAAACGAGAAGGAACTGCCGAAATGGCAGGAAGCTGTGGAGGCGGGCCGCGTGCCGCTGCACCGCGCCTATTTCGTGACCGACGAGGACAAAATCCGCCGCGAAACCATCATGCGCGTGATGTGCGACCTCTCGCTCGATTACGCCGCGATGTCGCAGAAACTCGGCATCAACTTCGCGCAACACTTCGTCAACGAACTTGCCGCGCTCGCGCCGTTTGAAGCCGACGGCTTGGTGAAACGCATGCCGACCGGCCTTGAAGTCACCGACACTGGCCGCCTGTTCATCCGTAACATCGCCATGTGCTTCGACAATACGCTCGCGCCGGCGGGCGAGCGGAAACATTCGAGGACGATTTGACATGTCGGAGGGGCGAGTTCCACGAGCCCCAATCAAAAAATGCAAACTCCAATTCGCAAACCGGGCCGCCAACGGTTGCCGCACTTGCCATCGCGGGAGTTCGCAAACGAGACCATCCTCCAGTTTGTCACTGTTTGTACGGAAAAGCGTCGTCCGCTGCTGGCTCGGCCTGAAATTGTTTTCTTGTTGCTCGATTGTTGGCGCAAGGCCGACCGTTGGCTGGTGGGACGCTACATTATCATGCCGGATCATCTGCATCTTTTCTGTGCGCCGGCGAAATTGCCGGTCACGCCGCTGAAACAATGGGTTCGTTTTTGGCGTGCGGAGGCAACCCGCCGCTGGCCGCACCCGGCGGAAAAGCCGATTTGGCAACGCGATTTTTTCGACCGGCAGTTACGCCACGGCGAAAGCTATCATCAAAAGTGGCTTTATCTCTGGGAAAATCCAATCAAGGATGGACTGGTGAAACGACCGGAAGACTGGCCGTATCAAGGTGAACTCAATATATTGTCGTGGCATGATGCAACTTGATGAAAAATCGGAGGGGCGAGCTCTGCGAGCCCCAAATGTTGTTTTTAGTCAGGGGCTCGTGGAACTCGCCCCTCCGAAATGAACGATTCCGGACGTCTGTTCATCCGCAACATTGCGATGTGCTTCGACAATACGCTCGCGCCGGTGGGCGAACGGAGACATTCGAAGACGATTTAAGAGGAATAACAATTATGCAATTCCATTGGGGTGGAATTCCAGAACCTAAAGACTTTGTTCCTGATGAGACATGGAAGTCGCTACACGAGCCCAATCCATGGATGATGCAACTTTTTGCGATTCCGTTAGGGATCGTTGCATTTATTGCTGTTGGCGCTTTGTGGTTTTATGGGACAGATAAAAAAACCAGCATATTTGAACCAGCGATTTCTCTGGCACCAATCTTAGTCTCAATTGTCATTTTGATCGTCGTGCATGAGCTAATTCATGCGATGGTTCATCCACAATTCGGAAGGTCTAGGCAATCGATTCTCGGATTCTGGCCGTCACGATTACTTTTCTACGCTCACTACGATGGAGAATTGTCTCGTAATCGTTTTGTCGCCATTCTCGCAATGCCAACGGTTGTGATAACATTTATGCCTTTGATAGTCACGATTGTATTAAATCTTTCCTGTGGTTTAATTGCATGGATTTCAACGTGGAACATTCTTTTTGCATGTGGTGACTTGTTCGGAATTATCCTGCTGCTTTCTCAAGTTCCAAGCGATGCGACGTGCCGTAATCAAGGTTGGAGGACGTATTGGAAGGTTTTAAATTGCCAGTAACAATTACTTTTCAAGTCGAATGAAATCCGTCGCCATCATCGGAGCCGGTATCACGGGATTGACTGCGGCGTTTTGCCTGAAGCGCAAGGGCATTCTGGTCACGGTTTATGAGGCGAGCGGTCGCGTGGGCGGTGTGATTCAGTCCATCCGCAAGGACGGTTTTCTGGCCGAGTGCGGACCGAACACCATTCTCGAAACATCGCCGAAAATCGCCCAGCTCGTCCACGACGCGGGTCTGGAATCGCGCCGGCTTTATTCCGACCCGAAGGCCGAGGCGCGCTACGTCGTTCGTTACGGACGGCCGATTGAAATGCCCGGCTCGCCGCTGGGATTTTTCATGACAAAACTTTTCACCGCCAAGGCCAAGCTGGCGGTGTTGCGTGAGCCGTTTGTCCCGGCGCGCCGGGACGGCAAGGAAGAAAGTGTTGCCGAATTCGTGAAGCGACGGCTGAACCAGGAATTTCTCGACCACGCGATCGACGCGCTGGTGGCGGGGGTTTATGCGGGTGATCCTTACAAACTTTCCTTGCAGCAGGCGTTTCCGCGGCTGGCCAAACTCGAGACGCGGTACGGTTCGCTCATCAAGGGGCAGATTTTCGGCGCGGGCGAGCGCAAACGGCGCGGCGAAATCGCCAAAGACCGCGCGCCCAAATTTTCCTTCGACGAGGGTTTGCAGGTATTGCCGGACACAATCCATCAGCAACTTGGCAACGCGGTAAAACCCAACACCTCGGTCACAAAGCTCACACAAACGGAGAGTGGATGGCGTGTTTCGACTGCATCGGGCGAAGCGGAGCATAGCGCGGCAATTTATTGCGGCACGGCATATAAACTGGCGGAATTGCCGGTGGAGTTTTTACGTGGGACAGACTTCCAGACTGTCTCAAATTCTTTCAAGGATAATGGAAACAGGCGAGACGCATATCCTGCTTTTTCAGCGTTCTCCGAAATCCATTATCCGCCGGTGGCAAGCGTGGTTTTGGGATTCCGGCGCGAAGACGTGGCACATCCTTGTCAGGGTTTCGGGATGCTGATTCCGAAAGTTGAGGGCTTTAAAATTCTTGGCACGATTTTTTCGTCGGCGCTGTTCCCGAACCGCGCCCCCACCGGCCACCTCACGCTCACGAGTTACCTTGGCGGCGAGCGACAGCCGGAGTTCGCGTTGCTGCCGGTGGGAAAATTGGTCGAACTGACGTGCGAAGATTTGCGCGTGCTGCTGGGTGTACGCAGCCAGCCGACGTTCGCGCATTGCGTGGTTTATCCCAAGGCGATTCCGCAATATAATCTTGGTTATGGCCGTTACCGCGAATTGATGACGGAAATTGAAAACCAGGCTCCCGGTTTATTTTTCGCCGGTCATTACCGTGACGGTGTTTCGCTGGGTGATTCAATTTTGTCCGGTTACAACATTGTCGGGCGCGTGGAAAAGTTCCTGACAGCCAAATGAGCAAAGGCGTTTTACTGGTCAATCTCGGTTCGCCGGACTCGACCGCCGTCGGCGACGTGCGGCGGTATCTCCGTGAATTTTTGATGGACGGGCGCGTGATTGACGTTGCCTGGCCGCTGCGGGCGTTCATCGTGGGCATGATTCTCATCAACCGGCCGAAACAATCCGCCGAAGCTTATCACAAAATCTGGACGCCCGAGGGTTCGCCGCTCGTCGTGACGAGCCGCAGGGTCCAGGCGAAATTGCAGGAGCGTGTGACTGTGCCGGTGGAACTGGCGATGCGATACCGAAACCCATCCATTGCGGACACGCTGCGCAAGCTGGCAGCGGAGAAGGTTGGCGAGGTTTTGTTGATTCCCTTGTTTCCGCATTACGCGATGTCGAGCTGCGAAACAACGGTGATGCGGGTGAAGAAAGTCACGGCCCGGATTGCGCCACAAATGCGGATTGAGGTGCAGCCGCCTTACGGTGACGCGCCGGATTACATCGCGGCGCTGGCGGCCAGTGCACAGAATCATCTGGAGGCGGGCTACGATCATTTGCTGTTCAGCTTCCATGGTGTGCCGGAGCGGCATCTCAAAAAATCCGACCCGACCGGCAGCCACTGTTTGGCAATGCCCAATTGCTGCGAGGTCGCCAGCCCGGCGCACGCGACGTGTTACCGCGCGCAGTGTTTCAAAACCGTGGCCGCATTTGTGAAGCGGACCGGCGTGCCCGCCGGGAAATTTTCCGTGTCGTTTCAATCCCGGCTGGGCCGTGAGCCATGGCTGAAGCCTTACACGGATTTGGTCCTGGCCGAATTGCCCGGGCGCGGAGTCCAAAAGCTCCTGGTCATTTGTCCGGCGTTTGTCTCGGATTGTCTGGAAACGCTGGAGGAAATCGGCATCCGCGGGCGCGCAACGTTTTTGACAGCGGGCGGGAAGGCGTTCACGCTGATCCCCTGTTTGAACGAGCATCCGCTCTGGCTCGTGGCACTGGAAAGAATGGTGGAGCGATTTTTGTCCTGAACGGGCGGCTTATTTCTTCGTTTGGGAAAGACCGAGGAGGTTGGCCAACCGCAGCTTCACCGTGCGCTGCAGCGATTGGGGGGCCGGTTTTTTCTGCGGTTTCTCTCCGGAGCTGATGGATTCGCAGGGGTGGCTGCAGAACAGGCAGAGAAACAACGGCTGGCCGCCCCGGCGCCGCACCATGTGGACACAACTCCGGCACATGACTTCACCGCAATGCGTGCATTTGTAGATGGCCTGCGTTTCCGGGTGACGCGGACATAACATGGCGCCATCCGGGAGCAACACCGGCGGTTTCGGGCGCTCGTGTTCGTATTGGGGGATCGCGATGACGATGTCGGTGTTTTCGACGAACAATATCACCTGGCCCAGTTGCACCTTCTGGCCCGGGCGCAACCACGCCTCCTGGACGCTCTGGCCATTGACGAACGTGCCATTGGTCGAGTCGCAATCGTGAATCAGCACACCGTCGTTGGACAGCACCAGTTCGCAGTGCAGCGCAGATACGCTGGGGTGGGCGATGGTAAAATCACAGGCGGGGTCGCGGCCAACGTGATTGACGCCGAAACGAAGCTCGAGCGTCTGGTTTTCCAAACCGGCTGTCTTGATCAGGAGTCTGGCCATGCGAAATCCGAACGGTTCAGTCTGACAGCAGTTTGCGCGTTTGGATTGCAAATGGCGAGAAGAAAATGTAATAAATAACGTGACACCCCGGCCGCCGGCCATCCCTATCGCCCGAGCGGATTTTTTACGAACGCAAATTCCTCCACGATTTTTCCGCCAATCAGGTGTTCCTGGATGATGCGCTCCAGCACTTCCGGCACGCAGGAGTGATACCAGACGCCTTCGGGGTAAACGACCGCAATCGGTCCGCGCATGCACACACGCAGGCAATTGGCCTTCGTGCGATAAATCAGCGGTTCCCGTCCGGCCAGATCCAATTCCTTCAGCCGCCGTTTCAGGAATTCCCAGGCGGCCAGCCCCGTTTCCTTCGCGCAACACTTCGGGTCGGTCTGGTCGGCGCACAGGAAAATATGGCGCCGGAAATTTTCGAGGCCGAGCGTTTCAACGGTAGTTTGCAGTTCAGTCTTCATAAATCGTTCCCGTCCTCGTTTCCCGTCCTCGTCCTTGATTTGTAATTTTTCGCGGACGGGAACGGGGAGGACAACACGGATAAATAAAAATTTCAGCCCCAGTGCACCAGTCCAATCATGCCCGCGACGGCAACGAAACCGCCTCCGAGTTCGCGGGCCGTGATGCTTTCGCCTTCAAACACACGCGCCAGCGGCAGCATGACGATGGGCGTCAGGGCGAGAATGGCGGTGACGATGCCGGTGGGTGTGTTTTCGAGCGCCCACTGCATGCAGCTCACGCCAACCGTCTGGCCGGCGAGGCTGTTGGCCAGCACCCACGGCCAGAGCTTTAATTTTCCCCGCGGAGAAAATGAATCCATCATCTGCGCGTCGTCGCCGCGTTTGCGGGCATGCCGCCACTTGACAATCAAAAAAAAGAGACCGAGCGCGACGGCGCCACCGATGACCCGCTGGTAGCCGGTCGTGCCGGGGTCGGGATGTTCGCCCGCCGCGTGCGCGACGGCGTAGGCCTTGCGGCTCAAGACCGCGCCGAGCGCACCGCCCATCGCGGCGATGGCACTGGCCAGAATTCCAAGCCACAGATGGCGCGGCGCGATTTTCAAATGCTCGCCCGGCGTCATCGCGATGGCCACGCCGACGAGGATGACCGCGATGCAAAAAATTTCTACGAGATTCAGCTTTGTGCCCAGCCAGAGCCATTCGATCATCGCGGCGCAGGGCACGGTGAGGCATTGCGTGAGCAGGACCGTCCGGCGGCTGCCCAGCCGCGGCAGGGCTTGAAAATACGCCGTGTCGCCGAGGCCGATGCCCGCAAGCCCGCTCAAAACGAAGATGGAAAACGCGGCGCCGGTCGTGCCCGCGCCGAAAAGGTTCGCCCAAACCGCCAGGAAAAGAAACGCGCCGCAGATGCGCCAGAAATTGGCCTCGACACCACCCAACCGCGTGGCGGTGCGATGCCCGCAAATGGCGGAGATAGCAAACAGCAACGTGGTCAGGAGCGCGGCAACCATGACGGGTACGGAGGGAAAAAGGTTGACACGGCGATTTTCAGGCTGCCGTGGTGGATCGTGAACGGGTTATTACAATTCCTCGTAATAGTCGTCCGAACCGAGCACGTTCTCGCCTTCGCCTTCGACGCCGCCTTCCTGAAGGATTTTGGCGATGTCGGGTGCGACCCAGCGTTTGTTCTTCCCTTTTCTGCCAACGGATTTGACGCGGTAGCGGCCCTGGATGTCACTTTCCAGGATGCCACGTTCCGCCATGCGCACCAGGAGCGGCTTGGCCCAATCGGGGTCTTCGTGAAACTTCCTTTTGCCACCCGCCCGCCGGGCAATTTCCACGGCGTTGACGTACTCTTCGCCCCGGGTCTTCAGAAAATAGAAAATTTCGCGCTCGTCTCCATCCATATTCTGAACTTCGCAGAGTTCAGCGTGCGAGTCCAGAAATTAAAGCTTCGCCGCGATGAACTGTTCCAGTTTCAGCGCGTCGGCGTTGAACAGCCGGATGCCTTCGGCGGTTTTTTCCGTGGCCATCGGGTTTTCGTTGAGCAGCCAGCGGAATTTCTTTTCATCCAATCGGAGCCGCTCAATTTTGCTGGCGCGCGCCAGTTCGGGGCTGAGTTTGCGCACGACCGGCGCGGTGCTTCTCTGCAATTCCCCCATTAACTGCGGACTGATGGTCAGCAAATCGCACCCGGCCAGTTCGAGAATTTCGCCCGCATTGCGGAAACTCGCGCCCATGACTTCCGTCGCGTGGCCGAATTTTTTGTAGTAGGCGTAAATCTCCTTTACCGAGAGCACGCCGGGGTCCTCGGCGGGCGCAAAGTCCCTGCCCGCGTTCTTTTTATGCCAATCCAAAATCCGTCCGACGAACGGCGAAATCAACCTGGCCTTTGCCTCGGCGCAGGCGACGGCCTGGGCTAGCGAAAACAGCAGCGTCATATTGCAGTTGATGCCCTCGCGCTGGAGAATTTCCGCCGCGCGCACGCCTTCCCACGTCGTCGCGATTTTGATGAGGATGCGTTCGCGCCCGATGCCGTGCGCCTGGTAAAGCTCGATGAACCGGCGCGCTTTGTTGGCCAGGCCTTCGGTGTCAAACGCGAGGTTCGCGTCGGTCTCGGTCGAAACGCGGCCGGGCACGAGTTTCAGTATCTCGACGCCGAACAACACCAGCAAATCGTCCATGACGCTCCGCAGCAATTTTTCGCCGCCGGCGCCGGATTTTTTGTTGTCGGCGACGGCCTTGTCCACCAAGAACCGGTATTCGGGCATCTGGGCGGCCTTGAAGATGAGCGAGGGATTGGTGGTGGCGTCCTGGGGCGCGTATTGTTTGATCGCGGCAAAGTCGCCGGTGTCGGCGACGACCGTCGTGAATTGTTTGAGCTGGTCGAGCTGGCTCAACGCCGTTGACGCCGAGGCCTTTTCGGTTGCGATGGCAGCCTTCATGTTTCGTTTGATTTTAAAGAGTGACAACCATGCCCCGCCCCGCGTTCGATGGCAATTCATTTGAAAGGAAGACCGCGGCTGAAAATTATTGTTTGAATCGCTGCGAAAACCGAATACTTATTTGCCCTGAAACCGAAAACCGACGAGCAAAAGTGAAACCGACCGACCTGCGGGGCATCCTGCAATACATTCCGCAATTCCGCGAGAAGACGTTCATCCTCGCGATTGACCAAACAACCGTTGCCACCCCACCACGCTCAAGCCACGTCAGCCACCAGCGAGGTTAGACTCTTCTCTCGAACCTAGTAATTCGCCCTGATTCGATAAAACCGCTGCGCCGCTTCAGGCGGGATTGTGTTGGTGACCCATATTGTTCCCGGCGAAAAGACGATGTTGCTCATGTCAACGGACCACGCGTTCGTCGTTTGCAAGGTGCTTGTCCCGACGAGGTCGTGAAAGCAACCGGGAATACCGTTAAAACCGATCCGCAGGTGGGAAAAGTCCAGGAGGGTAATATTTGTAATGCGCAGCGGGGGTATAGCAGGATAGGCAATGGTGTTGGCGACCCAGTTGTTTGCGAAGTCAAATGGGACGATGACATTCCTTGTCGTGGAAGGCCAGTTGTCGTGGACGATCACCCAGTCGGTTGGCGGTAACAGCAGCGACGGCGACGGATCGAGCACATCGCCGGCCGGGATAAAACCCACCGCCGTCACGATGTGGCCCAAGGCCAAACCATTCGTCTGGAGGTTCCAATATTCGTGTGCCTCGTTCGTTCCGCCAGTGTAAATATCCCACGTGTAAAAAAAGCCACCGATGTCCGGTTCGGAGTTTGTTCCCAGTTGTGTAAGGCCGTTCACTGCCGCCGGATTGACCACCCAGTGTTTGAAGCTCAAGAGCAACGTGCGGTCATGGCAGATTTCTTGCATCACCTGGCCAAAGGCTGCGGCTTGGTTGCCGTGGAAGGGTTGAGCCGGATTTCCGGACTCGTCGTTGCCCCAGGCAATGCCCTGACCTGCGGTGCCAGTGACCCAGCCTAGGCCGGAGTTGTCGTAACGGCTGTCCAAATAAATCTTCAAGCCGGCGTGGAGATCTTTGACATAAGTGCCCGGGTGGTTGGCGTTGCCAAAATTGTAGCCGCCCATGGCGCCCCCGCCGGCATCATACGGGCAACCCAGATTGCAGTCCAAATACCAGCCGATGTCCGTCGGTGAAGCCGGCGCATTCGCCTGAACTGGCGGCCGATTGACCGTTCCATCTGCCAAATAATCCTGCCAGGACGGATCAACACCCCACATGACGTCACTGCCGGGAAAAGCCGTGTTGTCGGCCACCGGCACGTTGTGATGATCCTTCCAGTGGCCGGTGAGGTTGGCCGCCGAAGAGGGTCCACACCAGTCACTCCATTGGTCAACAGCGCCAAACGGTGGCGGGTTGTTGATGTTGGGATACGTCGGCCCGCCGTTGGGCCCCGGCGGCAGAGCCAAAGGCGAATAGTCGTAGGGCTGATTCCAATCCGGCACCAGGCCTTTGACAAATCTGGTTCCCGTCAGCCAGGGCTTGGCAGTGGTATTGGCGACCCACGCGGCAACCCAATTAGTACCGTTTGGTTGTGGATTCAGGTAACCATAAGGAACAATCACGTTCCTTGGCGTGGAAGACCAGTTATCGTGGACGATAACCCAATCGGTTGGCACCATGAGGCCCGGCAGCGTCGGCCCCGGATCATCCGGATCGTTGGCCCGAATATATCCCACCACTGTCACCGCGTGGCCAAGGGCCAAGCCGTTTTCAAGATTGGTCCACACCTCATCTTCGGCGTTCGTGTAGGGCTGCGATGGTGTTGAACCCCAAGTGTAGTAGGTCCCGCCATTAGTGGACTCCGAATTCGTCCCGGATGGCTGGAGAGGCGGGACCGGTGCCGGGTTCAGGTTCCAGTGCGTGAAACACACGATCAGTGTGCGATTGGAGCCGATCTCCGACATCACTTCGCCAAAGGCACTGGCCAAGTTCAGGTGGACCACCGCCGGAGCTCCGGTCGGGTCGGTCCCGGCCGCGAAGCTGCTTCCCCGGGTTCCGGTTTTCCAAAAGACGCCTCCCGAGAGGCTGTAGCGGCTGTTCAAAAAAAGCTGCAGGCCGGCATGGATGTCTTTGAGGTAGGTGCCGCGATGCTGCGGATTACCAAGGGGATAGCCACCCATCCATTTACCCCCGCCAGCGTCGTAGGCGATGTTATAATTGGCGTTCATGTACCAGCCAATGTCGGTCGTTTGTGCCGGCAGGACACCCGCAGGGAAGAGAGGCCGATTTACCGTGCCGTCAGCCAGATAATCCTGCCATGACGGGCCGGCCGCCCACAAAACGTCGCTACCGGGAAAAGCTGTATTGTCCGCTACGGGTATACCCCGGGCGTCGGTCCAGTGACCGGCAAGGTTGGCGCCAGAACAGGGCGCGCACCAGTCATTCCACTGGCTGGGCACAAAGGGGGCCGGGTCCGGTCCCGGGCCGTTTGGCGCCGGATAACGATAGGGTTGGTTCCAGTCCGGCACCAGGCCGCTCACAAACGTGGCGGCGGCAAATAGGTTTCCGGTCATGGCCATGAGCACGGTTGCGGTGGAAATCAATGACTTCCAGTTCGCACCCGTCAGCCGGCTTCCACTTTCAAGTGATTTTTTCATGAGATGACTCCTTCGGATTTCGTGATTGTTTGTTGACGGAATGGGATTAAAAGTTGAAAACATGGTTTTCATAATTCGTAATGAGCGATGAGAAGGCTTCCGCGTTGGGGAACGGGATAAAAAACCTCCCTTGCTTTTTGGCAGGGCCGTAGCTCTGTCGGCGCATGCACCCCAGGTTGTGCTTTGCTCGTTTTCATGGGCCGTTCCGGCCCGGGTGAACAACGTTACGGCTTTTTACGAAACGCTCGAACTTACTCGAGCAAACCAAGCTTATACATTTTTCCAACTTCTTTTGTCAAGCATGAAACCAAATTTAAAATTTGAGTTGAATCCCGCTGAAAACCGAATACTTGTTTTGCATTGAAAGTCCAATGACAAGCCGAAAGTGAAACCGACCGACCTGCGGGGCATCCTGCAATACATTCCGCAATTCCGCGAGAAGACGTTCATCCTCGCGATTGACGGCGCGATTGTCACCGACGAGAACTTTGCCACGCTGCTGTTGGACGTGGCGGTGTTGTGGTCGCTGAACATCCGCGTCGTGCTCGTCCACGGCGCGTCGGCGCAAATCAAGGCGCTCGCCGAGGAACAAAAAATCCAGCCCTCCAATCTTGACGGCTCCGGTGTCACCGACGCGGCTACGCTCCAGCTTGCGCTCACGGCGGCGAACCGGCTCACGCACGAAATCCTCGAAGGCCTTTCGGCCAACGACCTCCGCGCCGCCAGCACGAACGTCATCGTCGCGCATCCGATGGGTATCCGCCAAGGTGTGGACCACCTGTTCACTGGCAAGGTCGAGCGCGTGGATGTGGAACTGCTCCAATCGCTGCTCACGCAGGGCGTCGTGCCGGTCATTCCGCCGCTCGGTTTCGACGGCGATGGCCGGACATATCGCGTGAATTCCGACGGTGTGGCGGTGGCGGTCGCCGAGGCGCTGAAGGCCATCAAATTGATTTTCATCACATCCAGCGATGGCTTGATTTACAATGGCCAGTTCATCCGTCAAATGCTCGTATCCGAATTGCAACATCTTTTGCAGACGAACAGCACCGGTTTTGCGCCGGAACTTTTGTCAAAAGCGCAGCACGCCGCCGCCGCCTGCCAAGCCGGGATTCCGCGCGTCCACGTCATCAACAGCAAAGTGGATGAGGGTTTGCTCGCCGAGGTGTTTTCCAACGAAGGCATTGGCACGCTGATTTACGCCAACGAGTATCAGCAGGTCCGGCCGGCGAAGAAAAAAGACATTCGCGCGATCCAACTTTTGACGAAGCAAGCGGTCGAGGCGGAGGAACTGGTCAAGCGCAGCCGGGCAGCCATTGAAAAAAATCTGGGCGACTTTTTCATTTTTGAAATTGATAAAAACCCGGTCGCGTGTGTAGCGTTGCACGTCTATCCTGAACAAAAAAAAGGCGAGCTGGCGTGCTTATACGTCAGCCCGTTGCACGAAAACCGGGGCATCGGGCGCAAGTTGATTCAATACGTCGAAAACAAGGCGCGGGAGATGAACCTGACCGAACTCATTACGCTCTCGACGCAGGCGTTCACCTATTTCCAATCCAAGGGCGGTTTTGCCGAGGGCACGCCCGACGATCTGCCGCCCGTGCGCCGCGAGAAATACGAGCAGAGCGGAAGGAATTCCAAGGTGCTCGTCAAGAAGTTGAAATAGCCGGCAACGTGGCACAGGTTTCCAACCTGTGACTTTCCCATGTCCAGTCCTTCGAGCACATTTGAAAACTTCCTGCTCGCCTGCAAAACCCATGGCATGGTTCCGACTCGTTTTGGCCTTGTCGTTAATGTCGCCGAACAATCCGTTTCACTTTTTGGAAAATCCTTTGCGTCTTCGCGCCTTTGCGTTAACAACCCGGATTCAGCGACGGTCACAGACCGCCGCTACCAGTTGATAAAACAATTCCGCTGCTCCACGTCGCGTTTCGGCACCAGCCAGATTGCCGGTTCCAACGGCACGCCGCTCGGTTTGCATCGCATCGTGAAAAAAATCGGTGGTGGCTGGCCGGTGGGCACCGTTTTCAAAAGCCGCAAACCGATTGGCGACACCTGGCAGGGGAGGCCAAACGCAAAAGTCACCACGCGCATCTTGTGGCTGGAAGGACTCGAGCCCGGCTTCAACCGCGGAGGCAATGTGGATTCGTACAGCCGCTACATTTACATCCACGGCACGGGCGATGAGACGACGATTGGCCGTCCGGCGTCGTGCGGTTGTATTCACCTCGCCGCCAATGATTTGATTCCACTCTTCGACAAACTACCTGTCGGCACATTGGTTTGGATTGCGGAACATTGAATCGTAGCAGCCGACGTCAGGAGGCTCTGCCTGGATTTACAATTTACGAGTTTGTCCCCTGTCCGAGACATGCTGCGTATATCGCACATCGTAAATCAAAAGTGACGAGCCTCGCTGCCTCGGTTCCTATGATGCGTAACGCCTGCGCCAGCGACCGGCTTGCATCCGGCGATTGCGTTCATGCCGCGGGCAGGTGGTGTTGTAACCATTCCCCTGAAAAAGCGATTCGGGCGACAGCCGCCAAGGAGGTGGGGATGAAGAATCCCACTGAAAAAACGGCTGTCCGCCCGAATCAAAACCCCGGGTCCATACTGCCCTGTTCATGAGTCCCCCACGGACACGGGCAGCGGACCCTAAATTGTAAAGAACCAATCGGCCGAACTCGCGCCGTAATGGAATCCGGCCTCATCCTCGTAACCGAACGGCACCCGTGATTCGATCACACCGCACAACCGTGCGGTGATTTGGGCCGGAAACCTCACTTTATGCCCTGCCATCCGCTGGTTGTTACCGTGAACTGACAGGGGTATCGTTTGGTCAAAGCATTTTGTCACCAATTCCTTGCCAGTAACCATGCTGCAAATATGCTTGTTATGCGAGGGAATGGCTTTTCCTCTTTTGGCAACAACTCAACAAAAATTGTGATTTGGCACGATGGTTGGACGGTTCCTGAGACAAAAACCACCGGTGGCTCTGGAAAGGTGAAAATTGGTACCGCAGCCACGAAGAAACGGTAAAATGGAACGCTGATTAACCGTATCGGCACCCATAGCGTGCCGGACGCTCGCATGCTGGCGGCCCGGACGCGGCGGTTTTAATGTTTCCACCGCAGTTTTTTGAGGTGGGAAAAGATTTTTCGCAGGAAAAAGGGAGTGTCGAACGGCTGGTCAATGAAATCGGCAGCGCCCAGTTCAAGCGCGCGCCGGCGATTTTCCTCGTTCCCATGTCCGGAAACGAAAATGATTGGCGTCCGGCTGAAACGAAAATCCTGCTTCAGCCACGCGCACACCTCAAAGCCATTCTTCTCCGGCAGGTTGATGTCCAATATGACGAGATCGAATTCCGCTTTCTGCGACAACCGGATTCCGTCCGTGCCGGTTTGCGCGCCGACGACCTCGAATCCGGCGCGCTCCAGGAGCAGCATCATCGTGGTCAAAACTCCCACCTGATCTTCGACGACGAGAATTTTCGGCCTGACGGTAATGCTCATTTTTTGACGGTGACCCGTTGGTGTGACAGTTTTTCCCGGATGGCGTTGCGAATGAACTTGGAACGGTCCGAATCTTCCCTTTTGACGGCTTCGGCCAGACGCGGCAGCAACGTTTTGGAAACCCAAATTGAAAGCTGTTTCCCTTTTCGCTTTTTCCCAACCCGCTTCACGGGCTGGGTGTCTATATTGAGTCTATAAACATGTCAACAAAAAATTTGCTTTTTCCCGGCGGCAAAAACGGTGTATAGAAATCGTGTGCCCAATCAACGCGCCGCCGGTCAGAAGTTGTTGCCCATCGCCGTGGATGAACAGTTCCTGCGCGAACTGGACGCCGGGCTTGCGCACGCGGGCTACCGGAATCGCTCCCAGTTTGTCCGCGACGCCATTGTCGAAAAATTGACGCGGGCCGGCATTGCCGTGCCCAAAGAATTGGCGTTGCCGCCGCATCGCATCGGCAAAAGCATGAAGGCGCAATTGCTTTATCCGATGCACCGGACGTCCGCGTTTGCGCTGAACGAAAAAGCCGCGTCAAAAAAACGCCGCGGCGCAAAATAAACTTCCATTTTTCTTCACGCCGGTTTTGGAGTATTCTCACTCCATGAATTTGACCGAGCAAATGACGGCTTTGGCCAAACACGCCAAAGCCGCGTCGCGCGAACTCGCCAAACTGACGACGGCGGAGAAGAACGCCTGTCTGCTGGCGATGGCCACGGCGCTGGAACAAAACGCCGCCGCGCTTAAGCAGACCAATACGCTGGACATGGACGCCGCCGCGAAGTCCGGCCTTTCATCCGCCATGCTTGACCGGCTCAAGCTGGATGACAAACGCATCACCGCCATGGCCAAAGGCCTGCGCGAAGTCGCCGCCCTGCCCGATCCCGTCGGGAAAATTCTGGATGAGCGTGTCCGGCCCAACGGCCTCAAGCTCCGGAAAATTTCCACGCCCATCGGCGTGGTGGTCATCATTTACGAGTCCCGCCCGAACGTGACGGCAGACGCGGCGAGCCTATGCTTCAAATCCGGCAACGCCACGATTCTGCGCGGCGGCCGAGAGGCGCTGAATTCAAATCAAACCATCGCCCGAACGATGATTGAAGCCGGCAAGATTGCGCTCCGGCATTTTCCCGAACACGCAATTCAGGTTGTGCCCGTGACCGACCGCGAGGCGATTCCCATTTTGCTCTCGCTCACCCAATACGTTGACCTGTGCATGCCCCGCGGTGGCGAAGGACTGATTCGCGCCGTGGCCGATTGCAGCAAGGTGCCCGTCATCAAGCATTACAAAGGCGTCTGCCACGTCTTTGTGGACGCCGACGCCGATTTGAAAATGGCCGAGGAAATTGCGATGAACGCCAAGGTCCAGCGTCCGGCCGTCTGCAACGCGATGGAAACGCTGCTGGTGGACAAAACTGTGGTGGAAAAATTTCTTCCCGCAATCGCACAAAAACTTTTCGAGAAACACGTCGAGATTCGTGGCGATGAAACGACGCTTAAACTGCTTGACGCATCACGCATCACGCATCACGCATCACGCGTCCGCCATGCAACCGAACAGGATTATTTCACCGAATACAATGATTACATCCTGAATGTCCGCGTCGTGGACGGCGTGCAGGCGGCAATAGACCACATCAACCACTACGGCTCGGCGCATTCGGACAGCATCGTCACGAAGAACGAAACCCACGCGAAACAATTTCTGGCCGAGGTGGATTCGGCGGCGGTGTATTGGAACGCCTCGACGCGATTCACTGATGGCGCCGAGTTCGGCATGGGCGCGGAAATCGGCATCAGCACTGACAAAATCGGCGCGCGCGGTCCGATGGGCCTGGCGGAATTGACCAGTTACAAGTGGATCGGCATCGGCAACGGACAAATCAGGACTTGAAGAAATGACAGCCGATGAATTCGTAAAAATTGTTCGCAAAGGGTCTGATAAGTTGCGTGTTGACGATGTTGTTTTCAACACTGGCTCTGAAGAATTTCACGGCAAAGGACTGATTCGGATTAGCCGCGAAAGCATTGATGTTGACCTAACCATTAACAAAGGAGAAAAAGTGCCGGAGGTTAAAACTGGCATTTACACCAAACGAGATTATTGGAAGCTAACAGGGATCATTGAAGATCAATTACAATTCAAGTGTGACTATGTTGGTCCGGCAGGATATAGTTCAAAATCGTGGCCTAGCGAAATTACGAAATGCACTTTTGATCTTCATCCCATTGACCTAATCCCGTCTGGTTGGGATGCGATGTCTCGCCAAGAACGCAATCAGCACCTAAAGCAGCTTCGAGAAAGCACGCCAAATGCAAAAGAAAAGCCGGAACAGACGACTGAAGAAGAACAGACGGGCGATTTTTACTTTTACGCCACGCTTTTTGAATATCCTTTGCTTGCTTCGAGTTGGGGCAAAGAAGTGAAAGGCGAAACCGAGAATTACGAAATTGTTTTTCAGAAAGAAAAAGAGGATTCCGACCTTCATGTTTCACTTCGCTCTAAAAAAGAATATCACTCGCCTGGCGAACAAGATGATTGGAACAAATTTTATGCCTTTATGAAGGCGCTTGCATTCGTGCATGGCATGAATGCTTGGCCGTATCGTGTTGAGTATTGGCGTGCCGGACAAAAGATTACTGACCGAGTCACCGCTGCCTACAAACTTTCTAAAACATCTCACACTCCATTTACTAAACGGCTTTCATTTAATGCGAAAACCGGCTCGCTAAAATGGGACTTTTACGAACCGATCAAAAAAGCGGCGGCATTTTTTGAAACAGATTCGGCCTTGAGCAAAGAGGTTTCGGAAATTCTATTCCTCTTTCGCGAGGCAGATGAAGGCGTTCATTCTGAAATCACAACAATCGCTTTGTGCAGTTTGTTTGAAAATTTGGTCCGGTTGATTTTCCGTGAACTAAACCTGAAAGAAAAAGCCGCCGCTAGTAGCGATTTGAAGTTGTTCGAGGAGGCAAAAAGCGAAATCGCCGATCAAATAAACCAACAAATAGCTGCGAAGGGTGAGGGATTCCGAAGGCTGCACAATATCGTTCGGTCTGCGCAGCTATTTTCAATAGAGCAAATGTTTCAAGCGGTGGTGAATCATTTCGGTCTAAAATGGCAGGATGATATGGAAATCGTTTTTAACACATGGAAGAATGCGCGAAATCCTATTGCTCACGACAAGATGCGAGCCGATATATCTGAAGACGAATTGAAAGAGGCCACAATTAATGAATCCCGGATTGCAGGCGCAATAAATATACTGTTGTTGAAACTATTTGGATATTCTGGCTGGATGCGGTCCTCAACATTTGAGGACAGGTATCGAGAGATTTAATTTCACTTTCCGACCACGACTAAAAAACGTGAATCCCGCCGAACAAGCAAAACTCATCCGCGACTCGCTGCCGCCCGGCGGCTTGTTCGCCGGGCTTGACTGGCGGATTTCGCCGGCGCCGTTTCCGTTGAATGCAGAACTGGCGAAGGAACTGGATTCGCTCGGGCGCGTGCTGCTGCAGTTTTACCGCGCGGTCAATTTGCTTTACCACAAGAGCGCCGAAGGCAAACAGCCGGAATGGGTTGCGCGCTGGCTGGATCAAGGTAAACCGGCCGGTCTGATCGAGCTTCAACGTTCGCCGACGTTCAAGAACGACGCGCCGCGTGTCATTCGCCCCGATATTTTGCTGACCGAAAACGGCATCAGCATCACCGAACTTGACAGCGTCCCCGGCGGCATTGGGCTGACAGCGTGGCTGAACAAGACGTATGCCAGCGTAGGACAGGCTTCCAGCCTGTCTCAAACTCCAAGAAGCCAAAAAGGAGACAGGCAAGATGCCTGTCCCACGTTAATCGGCGGCGCCGACGGAATGATTCGTGGATTTGAGTCCATCTTCGGTGATGCGAAACAAGTTCACATCGTTGTCTCGGAGGAGGCGGCGACCTATCGGCCGGAAATGGAGTGGCTGGCGAGCCAGGTTCAAGGTTCAAAGTTCAAGGTTCAAAGTTCAAAGTTTGAAGACTTTGCCGAAGGTGACGCGGTTTACCGCTTCTTCGAGTTGTTCGATCTGGCGAACGTGGCGAACTGGAAAAAGATTTTAGAACTGGCCGCCGCCAAAAAAATCCGCCTCACGCCGCCGCCCAAGCCGGTGTTCGAGGAGAAAATGCTGTTTGCGCTTTTGTGGAACCGGAACCTGCAAAGCTTCTGGCGGCAGGAACTCGGCGAAGGTTTTTTTGCCCGGCTGAAAAAACTGGTTCCGTACACATGGGTCATCGATCCGACGCCGTTGCCGCCGCAGGCGGCGATTCCCGAATTGAACCTGACGGATTGGCAGCAGCTCAAAACGCTGTCGCAAAAAGAACGCGATTTGATTTTGAAAGTATCCGGCTTTTCCGAGCACGCGTGGGGCGCGCGCGGGGTCTTTCTCGGCAGCGATTTGCCGCAGGCAGAATGGGCAAAAGCCGTGGACGACGCCATTCAACACTTCAACCAGTCACCACGCGTTCTCCAGCGATATCACAAGCCGGCGCTGGTCGAGGCGCAGTGGTTTGATTTTGCCAAAAACGAGGGCGTGCCGATGAAAGGACGGGCGCGGTTGTGTCCGTATTATTTTGTTTCCGGCGAGGGCGACGCGGCACGTCCGCAATTGGGCGGCGTGCTGGCGACGATTTGTCCGGCGGACAGGAAAATCATTCACGGCATGACCGACGCGATTCTGGCGCCGTGCGCGGTTTTAAGCTGAAGCCGGAAATCCAAACGGCGGCCTACTTGCCCCGGTTGAATTCATCAACCACCTGGCGGATGGCGCGGGTGTGTTCGGGCGTGCTGCCGCAGCAGGAACCGACGATGTTGGCACCGGCGGCCAACACCGCCGGCACGCCGGCCGCCATTTCGGCCGGGGTTTGTTTATAGACCGCCTTGCCCCCTTCCAGCATGGGAAGGCCGGCATTGGGCTGGGCCATGGCCGGCAACGCGCAATTCTCGCGATAAAGCCGCACCACCCTGGCCGCGCCCGCCATGTCCATGCCGGTGCCGCAATTCAACGCCACGATGTGTGCGCCTTTTTCTTCCACAAATTGGGCGGCCTTGTCGGGCAGCACGCCCATCATCGTCACGTAAAAGGTCTTGTCTGCCGACAAATCATAAGCCAGCGAACCGATGACGCACGGCGCGCCGGCGGCTTTGGCGGCGTCAATGGCCAATCCGAGTTCTTCAAGCGATGTTTGCGTTTCGATGATGATGGCGTCCACGCCGGCTTCGACCAGAGCGCGCGCCTGTTCTGCGAGTGCGGTTCGTGCGTCGGCCTGCGAAAGCTCGCCGTAGGGTTCCAGAATGGCGCCGAGTGGGCCGATGTCACCCAGCACGTATCCCGGGCGATTGCCCAACGCCTCGCGCGCGATGCGCGCGCCAGCTTGATTGATCTCCCGGACCTGGCTGGCGACGCCGTGCCGGTGCAGGACGGTGCGGCTGCCGCCAAACGTGTTGGTGATGAGACAGTCGGCGCCGGCTTCCACGTAATAGCGCTGGATGGCGAGGACGCGATCCGGGTTTGTCAGGTTCCAGAGTTCGCCGCAGCCGCCGCTTTCGAGGCCAGCGAGCATCAATTGCGTGCCCATCGCGCCGTCGCAGACCAACCGGCGTTCGAAGGCGGCTTCTTGAAGCAGCTTTTTCATGTTCCACCTCTCAGATTCCGCATGTTCAATGCCATTTCAAGTTATTTCGGCGATGACTTCGCGGTTCCGGCCACCCAATCCCGACCCGTTCGCGGGCCACCATCTTCGTGCGGCGTCGAGCCGGCTGAAAATTGGCGGGCTTTAACGGAAACGACATGGCTGCAATACCAACCGAGCGCTCGTTTTCAGCGGATGGTGAATTGGCTTGCCATTGCATCAGCCCCTTTCAAAATGGTTGCTGCCGGGTTTGTACTGACTGAAATTGAGGTATGGTGTTTTGGCCTGATTGAAAGTTTTCAAACCTTGGGGAAAGCCATCGACTTTCAACTTCAAAGCCAGCTTAGCTCAGCGGTAGAGCAACGGTTTTGTAAACCGTAGGTCCTCGGTTCAAATCCGAGAGCTGGCTCCAGCATCTCTCACTACGCCTCCGCGCGCTGCGATGGCACGGCGCATAACCTGCAGTGGCTGAATGGACAATGAATAATCAGAGTTGCGTACAAACAGCGTACGCCGGTTCGTGAACTGCACGCGCGTTGAAACACCTTGCGACGAGCACAAAATTGCTTCGGCAGCCGCGCGGACGGATACTCGTTTGAAAGGAAAGTCACGGATTCAAGTTGACACCGAAGACACGAGGACACAAAGAGGAAGCATCCCCGGGGACTTGGCAGTTGGCCTATGGAGTTTGGGTTGACCCCACCGTTTTGCCGGAGGAGTACAGCGTCAACAATTTGGCACTTGCCACAAAGATTTCTTTTTGGCGAGTTACAAATGCGAGGTCTTGCGCGACATGTGCCATTGCGACCGCATTGGAGAAGTCACCTGCTTCGGCGTAGGTAACCGCGAGGGTCCCAATAAAGAGCGGCTGTCGGTAATCGGTCAACTCAACCGCTCGGGTGGCAAGTTGCACCGCTTCTTTTCCATGGCGCAAGTCCGCTCCGTTCGCGGTGGCCAGCATCCAGGCCAGATTGTTCAATATGACCGGGTTGTTGGAATCCACGTCCAAGGCTTCGCGGCAGTGTTGGATCGCCTCTTCAATCTTCCCGTCTGCTTTACACTGGCTGGCTCGTTGAAGCCTTTTTTTTGCCTCCGGATTCAGTTGAAAGCTTAGGTTGCCTTTGGTTGAAAAGGAATCGTCCGGAAAACTCGGCACGCCGCCGGCCTGCACTTCCCGCCGGTTGGCGGGTTGCGTGTGGTATTGCACTGTGGAAAAAACCTTTACGGTGAAATAATTTTGAGGGGGGAGTTTCCCGATGACGAAAGGAACCGGCCCATCACTTGCACTATAGAATCCCGCAGTTTTGCCGCCTTCTGTGCCGCACATCAGATTCATCCATGAAGAGGGTGCGTATTGAAAAAATTCAACCCACCCGACACTACCCGGTGGAAGTGCGGTTATAGTGCCGAGTTCAGGCACAACGACAATATCTCCCGGTTGAAGCAATGACTGCTCGACATCTATCCGCTGGCCGCCGAGTTTTCCCATGTAATATTGGAAACCTGAATGTCCCTCAAACCAGACCGTGCCATCCGTCGTTTTGTATTTTGCAATGATTTGTTCCGCAGCAGTTCTGGCCGAATTGGCCAGTTGGTAGTCAGCTATTACCAGACTCAACGTGACGGCGGCTGCCGGAATCAGCGGCCAGAGCAACCAACCGCCCGCCATGGAATTCCCTCTCGCCGCCTCCAATCGCCGCACCAGAAGTATCGCCGCCGCCGGAACCATGGGAAGAATACTCCGGGCGCTCACTGTCCAGTTCAGCACCGCCGCAAAAAAGAGTCCACTCATAATCCAAAGAGCGAGGATTATGGAACCTATGTCCCGACGACGATAAAGGTCTGCAGCAACCAGCAGTAATAGGTGCAAGCCACCCGCGGTTAGTAACGCCATCTGCAGCAAGAAATCCCAATCTTTCGACATTGAGAGAGGTATAATGCGCGGCAGCCCCAGGTTGTTCCACTGCTTAAACAATCCGTACCAAACTCCGAAAGTTACAAAGCCGCCTGCCAACAATACCCACCGTCGCCATAGCCACGGCGCAAAGAACAGCAGCGGCAGCAGGCTGCCTCCGGCAAAGGCCAAGCCGCTGACTCCTCTCGCCCTCCAATCGCCAAAAACGCGGAACGTCCGGGCATGATAGGA
>JBEKHY010000037.1:0-26921 GCA_050012035.1 Verrucomicrobiota bacterium
AAGGTTCTTCGCGTTGCATCGAATTGAGCCACATACTCCACCGCTTGTGCAGGCCCCCGTCAATTTCTTTGAGTTTTAATCTTGCGACCGTACTTCCCAGGCGGCACGTTTAACGCGTTAGCTTCGCCACAAAAGGGGTCGATTCCTTTTACAGCAAACGTGCACCGTTTACGGCTAGGACTACCAGGGTATCTAATCCTGTTTGCTCCCCTAGCTTTCGTGCCTTAGTGTCAGGAGTTGTCCAGGGACTCGCCTTCGCCACTGGTGTTCCTCTCGATATCTACGCATTTCACTGCTACACCGAGAATTCCAGTCCCCCCTCCAACCCTCCAGCCGGATAGTATCCAATGCCATTTCGGAGTTAAGCTCCGAGATTTCACATCAGACTTACCCGACCACCTACGCACCCTTTACGCCCAGTGAATCCGAACAACGCTTGGGACCTCTGTATTACCGCGGCTGCTGGCACAGAGTTAGCCGTCCCTTCCTCTTCCGCTACTATCAACCTGCGACGTATTAAGCCGCAGGCATTGTTCGCGAATGACAGGGGTTTACGGGCCGAAGCCATTCATCCCCCACGCGGCGTCGCTCCATCAGGCTTGCGCCCATTGTGAAAAATTCTCGACTGCTGCCACCCGTAGGTGTCTGGACCGTGTCTCAACTAGCTGATAGGCCGCGGGCTTATCATGAAGCGTCAGGCCTTACGGTCCCCAACTTTGAAAACCAGAAGATGCCTCCCGGTTTTCACATCCGGTATTAGCTCGCCTTTCAGCAAGTTATCCCAAACTTCATGGCAAATTACCCACGTGTTACGCACCCTTGCGCCGCTCCAACTGCGGAATATTGCTACCCCGCAGCCAGCGCTCGACTTGCATGTCTTATCCACGCCGCCAGCGTTCGTTCTGAGCCAGAATCAAACTCTCCGTTAAAAAACGTTAGTTTAATTCCTGTCCGATGTTTGATCGGACGAATTTACCATCTTTAAAACTCTCCACGAGCCGCCACTAACTGGCTGCCCATGAAGGGGCTCTCACTTATCGCACAATTCAATTTTCAATGAGCAGCGGGTGCTCAAACACCCGAAAAATCATTCAAAACTTCGAGTCTCTTTCCCATCCAAAGGACAAAAAACCAACCTGCCGAATTCTCATTCTTAAACTCGGCATGTCAGATTCGAGTTTTGAAGGCGCGAAATTTATCAGGCTCGCGCCGATTGTCAACAGGCTTTTTGCCAGTTCTGCTTCCGTCGCACGGAAGCCTGTTTAACAATTTAACAGTCCCCCGGATCTGTGCAAGAGTTTTTTTGTTCCTTTTTTGGCGTCAAAAAACGGACGGTTCCCGGTTGATTTTGCCATGACAATCCGGGCAAACCGCTTTATCGTCCAGGAAATGGCCAGGCCGCCTTTGATTCTCGTTTCGCCCAGCATTGAAAAACGCGGGGCTGAGTTTCACGATTTGTCCATCAGCCTCTCGGTCAGGTACCATCGTGCCATCCTCCAATCCGGCGGCATACCGGTGACGGCGCCAACGACGGCCGACCGCACCCTGCTCGCCGAATCCGTGCGCCGCGCGGACGGCGTGTTGCTCACCGGCGGCGATGACATCAATCCCGGCCTTTACACAAACCATTTACCGCGCACCGTGCAAAAAACCATCGGCACGCCGCCGGACGGCGGTCAGCGTGATTTGCTCGAGTTGAGGTTGATTGACGAGGTTTTCCGCCAGCGCAAGCCGCTGCTGGCGATTTGCCGCGGGCATCAGTTGTTAAACGTGGCGTTCGGCGGCGATTTGGTCGCGGACATCCGCTGCCAAATGCCCGGCGCGCTGAATCACCAGCGTCTGGATAAAGCCGGTGATCTGGTGCACAAAGTGGCATTGACAGCCGGCTCGTTGCTGGCCAAGATTACCGGCGTACGAACTTTGGGCGTGAACAGCTCGCATCATCAAGCGGTGCTCCGGCCGGCGGAACCGTTGGTGGCGGTGGCGCGCAGCCGCGATGGAATTGTGGAAGCGATGGAATTGGATGCGGAAGCGGTACGGTTGGTGCCGTTTTTGTTGAGCGTGCAATTCCATCCGGAGCGGTTGACAGAGCGATACGCAAAACATCGCGCCATTTTTGAGCGATTCATCCAGGTTTGTGCACAACCCAACCACCGCGAATTATGAATGGAATGGTTCTCATTGTTGATGACGAGGCCGATACCCGTCACCTTCTGACCCAGATTCTGGGCGAAGACTACGTGGTCGCCGAGGCCGACGACGGCATGGCGTTAAAAAAGGCCTTCAACCAAACTCAGCCAGACGTAATCGTGCTTGATGTGATACTGGGGAGCGGGCCGGACAACAACGGCCTCGAACTGCTGCCCCAGATCAAAAAACGCTGGCCTGAGACCGAGGTCATTATGCTCACCGGCAAGGGAACGATGGAGATGGCCGCCGAGGCCGGCAAACGTGGCGCCTACAATTTCCTCTCCAAGCCCTTCGAAAACGAGAAGCTGCTGGCGGACGTCAAGTGCGCCATTGAACGCAAACAGCAAAACGAGGAAAACAGCAGCCTGCGGCGGGCGTTGGAAACCATGAGCGGCGCCGCCTCGCCGGTTTTTCGCAGCGCAGCCATGCAGGAGGTCGTGCGCACAGTCGAGCGTCTTGCGCCCAGTGACGTGACCGTGCTCATCACCGGCGAAAGCGGCACGGGCAAGGAAGTCATTGCCGACCTGATTCACGCGATCAGCCCGCGCAGCAAAAACAAAATCATCAAAATCAATTGCGCCGCCCTGCCGCGCGAATTGATCGAAAGCGAACTGTTCGGTTCGGTCAAGGGCGCTTACACCGGCGCGCACACGGACCGCGAAGGTTTGTTCCGCCAGGCCGAAGGCGGCACGTTGATGCTGGACGAAATTTCCGAGATGCCCGTGGACACGCAAAGCAAATTGCTGCGCGTATTGCAAGACCAGGAAGTCCGGCCGGTGGGGGGCAAAACCAGTTACAAGACCGATTGCCGTTTGATTGCCTCCACCAATCGCAAGCCGGAAGAGGCCATCCGGGACGGCAAGCTGCGGGAAGACCTTTTCTACCGCATCAGCACTGTTTCCGTTCATCTGCCACCGTTGCGTGACCGGCGCGAGGACATCCCGCCGCTGGCCAATGCTTTTCTGAAACGCTTTGCCGCGCAGGCCAACCGTGTCATCCGCGGCTTCACGCCCGCCGCCCTTGACCGCCTCACGGCGTTCGATTGGCCGGGCAATGTCCGGCAATTGCAGAACGAAGTTCAACGCGCCGTGCTCTTGTGCGAAGGCGACATGGTGGATGCCGCCGACCTTTCCGTCACCAGTGTCAAGGTTGCAGCCAGCGAGGGCACGGACACCAGTTTCACCCTGCTGGAAGGCGTCGAACGCAATACCATCATTCAGATGCTCAAGGAAACCGGCGGCAACAAGCTGGAAACCGCCAAACGCCTCGGCATCGGCCGGCAGACCCTCTACAACAAAATCAAGGCGTACGGCATCGAAGTATAGCCGCGTTTGCAAAAATGCGGATTCCGCGCTTTCACAAGCGCGGCTACGCGAAGAATTTGTTGGACAGACGTTTACGTTCAGAACACAGTTCAACCATGAAATTAGATAGGCTACACAACACAGTGTCTATTACTAGTTAGGGCGATTCCCGCATGCATAAAAATATCTACCGACTGGTGCTGGTGATACTGCCGTTTTTCCTGTCTTCGTGCGCAGGGCCACGTTTTACCGACAGCCCTTACGAGCCGCTTACGATGGAAGCGATCAAGCAGTTTTATACATTGAAGGCGAGTGGTAAATTGCCAGGCCTCAGCAAAGATGAGCACGGGAATGTACAGACCGAAGCCATCCCCACGAGTGGGCCTATCACATACCCGGTTTCTGTCGTACTTCACGTCACAACCGCCTCGAATCATGCAGACTATGGTTACATTTTCACCAAGGCTGGCCAGTCATCAGAGTGGCGACTCACCAGAGCTTGGCAACAGCAGGTCGATGGCAAGTCAGTTGATTTTAAGATTCAGTAGCATGAGATGTCGGCCTAATATGAGGATAGGCTGCAATCGCTCTCAAAGCCGGTTCAAAGTTTTTGCAGTTCTTCCCGCAGCATTTTCGCAATCGGCTGAATAGTCTTTTCGCTGAATCCAAATTTGCAGCCTGCCGCCTGGAACAATTCCGGCAACGGACGCGAACCGCCGAGCGCGAGTGATTTCTTGTAATCAGCCAGCGCCTTCGCCTTGTCGTGTTTTGAATTCGCCCAGACCTGCAGCGCACCCAGTTGCGCAATGCCGTATTCGATGTAGTAAAACGGAACGATAAAAACATGAAGCTGTTTTTGCCAAAGATTGGCCCGTGCGGCTTCGTACCCGCTCCAGTCCACGTCGCCGCCGAAACGATTCATCAATTCAACCCACGCGGCGGCGCGCTCGGCACGCGTGTGATTCGGGTGTGTGTAAATCCAGTGCTGAAAGGTGTCCACCGTCGCAATCCACGGGAAAATCCCCACAATGCCTTCGAGATGGACACGGCGGGCGCGGTTCGCGTCGGCGGCGGAATAAAATTCCTCGATAAACTCGTTGCCGAGCAGTTCCATGCTCATTGAGGCGACCTCGCAGAATTCAATCGGCGCGCTGCGGTAGGCGTGCAAATCATCGTCGCGCGCGGCCAGCGCGTGAAGTGCGTGGCCGGTCTCGTGCAAAATCGTTTCCACGTCACGCTGCAGGCCGACCGCGTTCATGAAAATGAACGGCACGCGCGCCTCGGCGAGCGTTTGCTGGTAGCCGCCCGGCGCCTTGGCCTTGCGGTTGTCGAGATCGAGCAGACGCAAATCCTGCATTTGCTGAAACCCGCCGCCCAGTTCGTTGTCGAGCCGGTTGAAAATTTTCTGCGTGCGCGAAACCATTTCGCCGACTTCGGCGAAGGGTTTCAACGGTGGACGATTCAGCGGGTCCACCGCCAAATCCCACGGACGCAGTGTTTCCAGCTTCAATTGCCGCCGCCGCTGCGCCTGCAATTCGCGCACGACCGGCATGACTTCCTTTTCCACGGCGTCGTGAAACCTCGTGCAATCCTCCGGCGTGTAATCGAACCGGCCCAGCCGGCGAAAGGCGTAATCGCGGTAGTTTTCAAATCCGGCATTCCGCGCGATTTGCTGGCGCAATTTGATTTGCCGGTCAAGAATGTCGTCAAACTTGTCGGCTTCCTGCAAACGGCGTTTGGCGACGAGTTCCCAAGCCTCCTGCCGCAATGGGCGGTCGGATTCTTCGAGGTAGCGGCCCATTTGCACGAGCGTCTTTTCCTCGCCGCGAAACCTGACCGTGAGCGCACCGTTTAATTTCTGGTATTGCTGGGAAAGTTTGGCCTCCTCGGTTTCGAGCGGAACGTTTTCGGGACGGAACAGCTCGACGTGGTTTTTCAAGTCGCGGTCAAAAACAAAATATCTCTCGTCGGAGGGACGAGCTACGCGAGTCCCATGTTTCCCGTCAGCGGTTTGGGACTCGGGTAACTCGTCCCTCCGGATTTCCAGCAATTTTTCGCGTTGCGGATGTGCCGCGTAAATTTTTTCGAGCGCGAACTGGCGCGGCTTAACCTGCGGCTCGACGTTTTCAAGGAAGTGCAAATACGCCTTTTCTGCGTCCGGGTTGTCCGTGTGGCAGGTCATCGCAATGTAGCGGCACGAGGATTCCTCGTCGAGCGCAGCAGTCAGCTCGCTCCAATCGAGCAGCCAGCGTTCGAGCGCGGCGGCGGATTGGCACTGCGCGGCGCGTTGTTCCAGTTGATCGAACAGCGGCGCGATTTGCGCCCAGTCGCCCAAATCAATCTTTTCCGGAACAAATTTCCGCGGCTGGTATGCAGGCAATTCCCCAAATGGCAGCAAATTCATGCGCGCACAGGATAGGGAAAATTGGCGGGATGAAAACGAATTTTGTTCCGCTACGACCTGCGTTTAAGCACGATGCCGACGAAACGCCATTGGTGCAGAAATTTATCGTAAGACATTTTTTCCAGCCCATTGAGTGGATCGCCCACGCCCACTTCGGTGTCCGTCACTTCGAACACCGTGACATAATGGTCAACCATGAATCCAAATTTGGTTACGGTCAACGTGAGGCCGGCCTTCTTTAATTCGGAAATATCTTTAAACGCCCGATAATCAACAATCAAACCGTCTTTGCCATAGCGATTTCGCAATGCATCAGCAAGCAGGTCCGGCGGCGTTCCGGTGGTGGAACTTGTGCATGACAGAATGGCAATTTCCCCTTCGTCGGCGGGCAATCCAAGCTTGCGCAACGCCGTGACCGCCGCCGCTGGTCCGCAAGTGTAATCGGTGGTTTGAAGGCAAACTCCGTCTGTGCCCATGTGTGTCTGCAAATGTGCGAGTTGATTTCGATTAAACGCAGGCGCAAGAAATGGCCAGACGGACATCACAAAGACAATGACCGTCATCAAAATAAAAATCGCAGTTCGGTCGCGTTTCAACGGCAAACGGGAAAGCGGCGTTGTCAAAACCAACGCAGCGATAAAACCCAGGATGGCAAATTTTCTCCGTCCCATCATCATCCACGAAATTGGCGGCGTGAATGACAGCGCAGGGAGGTGTATCGCAACTCCGTAAATCAAGACCAGCGCAAGCGGAATGAAATAACCAAACATCCAATACGGTTTTTGTAGGCGTGAAAACCAACAACCGAGCAAAACTCCCGCTACCGCAACCATGGCAGCGAAAACACCTTCAAGCCAGAGATTCATTTGCGTTCAGCATAAACGAACGCGCTACAGGGGAAATGAATTTTGTGCGGTCAGACCTTGGTTTTGATGCCGCAGGCACGCACCAGACACCAGCGCGTCACGGCCTCAAAAATGGCGAACAAACCCGCCACGACGAAAATCAATCCAACCCACCATTCCACATCGCCAGCAACGATGATGCCGGCGATGAGGCATAACGCGCCGATGACCCCGCGCGCCATCCGGCCGCGATGACTGATATTAGGCTGAAAGAAGCCGCTCACAGGGAAAAAGTTAGCACATAACATGCCCAAGACAACAGGTTCGTTGGCAGCACATTGGCAGGGACGGCCCGCCGAGTCCTCCGAAGCGGACCCGCTGGCTACCCCACCCAACCAACCCATTACTGGCCAAGTACATAAGATTACGGCATATTAGCAAGTAGTGAATTTGTTGAACGAAAATTTTCTGTGGGCCTCGATGATTTGGGGTGCCATCGGCAGCGGCTATTGCATCTACGGCTGGCGGCAAAAGTCGTTGATTCCCTTTCTCGGCGGACTGGTGATGACCATTGCAGCTTTTTTCCCCATGAGCGTGCGGCTGATGTCATTTATCTGTTCTGCAACCATGTGCGTTGTGTACTGGCTCGCAAAACAGAGCTATTGAAACCAGCAGGGGTCAGGCTCCGCCAGTTCCGGCGAGGGAAGTCCGAAATATCGCAACGTTGAGAAATTATCCCCCTTCCTGCCCAACGGGTGGCCATTTCCGCGACCAGAACCATACCGCGCCAAGCGCCAGCAAAGTCGTTGTCGAGAGTGCGACCCCGGTGCGCAGGCTTATCGGCTGGTAAGAGAAGCATATCGTTGATTTCCCCGCCGGCAGTGAAACCGCCCTGAAATTGTAATCCGCCTGGTATATCCGTGTCGGCTGGCCATTCACACTGGCCGTCCAACCCGGGAAATAGGTGTCGAGCAGAAGCAGGAACCCCGGACGCGGCAGTGATGCCTCGATCCCGACTTTATCCGGTTCATAAGATGTGATGCGCACAGAAACATTCGATTCCAACGACATAACCGAGGCTGCTTTGTCAACCGCAATGACCGGTTCTTTTTCCAATAAAAGGACGCGTTGGGGATCAAATTTCCCCGAACGGACTTCGGCTAAAATGGAGGCCGGTTCGCGAACTTGATAGTCGAACACCGCCAGCGCCCGATCCTCGCATGCGTTATAGCGGTAGATGGCAAGCCCGTTGGAATAGACAAGTTCGAACAGTTTTGGATTTAATGCGGCCGGGTTGGGCAACAACAAGTATTTCACATTCAGGAGCGGAAACGTGCTCGGCAGGTAATGAGCGGACGAGTAGAAAAAGAAATCGCCGGATTGGCCGGTAATAAGTTCTTCATAGCGCCGCACACTCATGAAATCGAAGCCGCGCGCATCGCTCAGGCCAAAAACCGCCGCCGTGTTGGGAACCAGTGTGGTTCCGCCCCCGAGAATTCTAAAGACCGAATGATCTTTTTCCAGCCATTCCAGCGCCGGCGTTCCGGGATAATAACGGTCGCGGGAAATCGAGGGATTATACCCCATGCCAAACCAAAGCAGATCAATCGCCGTCCAACCCAAACAGACCGCCGTCGGGACCCATCGGCCACCACGCAACGGCCACAGGACCACGACCCCGGTTGCAGCCAGCCCCCCCGCGAGCACGAAAAACTGCCGCGTAAGAAAAGTTCGATGGGGTTGATCCAGTTCCTGGAACCCCGATCCGACTGCACCCCAAAACCACACCATTACCACGCCGACGGCCACCCAGAAACCTGCGGTGACCAGGAGCATTTTCCAGCGTTCCGTCATTCTGCTGAATGTATCCCAGCCGAGACCCGCCAAGACAGCCATGCTGAACCCGACCAACAAGAGCAGACGCGTCTGATTGATGTCGCAAAGGACCGGCAGCATCCGCACAATGGTTGGCAACGGCGGAATGCCATAGATGACCGGCAATGAAACCAGTGTGAGGAACAGATAGAACAGGGTGAACTTGCAGCGCCGAAAGGCAACAGCGTAAACCGCGAACACCAGTGGCAGGATCCCAACGTATCCTGTCCTTTCGTTAAAATTGGACAACACGCCGAGTCCCAGGTGTTTTGCCATATCTTCGAATCCCTCCGCGGGACTGCCCGCGAGATGGGGCAGCAGGAAAAAGATGGACGTGTTGGGAGTCAACGATGTGGACCATCGTTGGACCGCGGTTGAAGCGGCACCAGTGGAACTTTGGCTGTAATATTCGAGGTACGGGAGCATCTGCGGCGCAGCCAGGAAAAAACCGACCGCCAAAGAACCCGCCAACAGCTCTAACCGCCGGAATGATTGCGCCCGGCGATGTTCCATCAAACGGAACATGAAATAAATCACGATCCCGATGGTGATATGGATCGCGGTGGGCGGATGGCCCCCCAACAGCATTAAAGCGTAGGTCATCGCAAAGCCAATCCAGACCCGGAGGTTTGGTCCGGAGAAGAGATTCGCGGCCTGGCCGGACGTGAGCTGGAATGACTTCTCGACGAAATAGAGTAACAGGGGAAGCCACATTGCGCAGTTTACATGCGGATGTCCCAGCCAGACGATCATAAATCCGCACAGGCTGAAGACCAGTCCGGAAAGCAAGGCCGCCGTGTGCGACGCCCCCAGCAGCCGGAGGTAAAGCATGGTGAACACGCCGGCAAGGAAAAGCTTCAAAAAGGCCGCCGGGCCGCTGGCGTAAAAGGGATTGAGCGGTGTCAGGAGTAAATTGATGGGAAAGAGCAACGCGCCTTGGATTGAGCCCAGATTGGGCACGCCGCAGTCCAAGTAAGGATTCCATAGAGGAAAATGTCCCCGCAGGAGCTGTTGATGCACGAACTCATGTTGGGGAATGAAGGTGCAGTATTGATCACTCAGCAAGTAATTGGACGGCCGTGTCGTTTCGTTCCAAGGGGGAAAGTTTAGAATCCCATCAGCCGGCACCAATCCCTTGCCGCCGAAGAGCGATTCATGCAGAAGTACGACAAGGGCTGCAGCCAGAATCGCAGCCCTCAAAAAGAATGGGCACGCGTGTCTGACGCAAGCTGGCCACTGCTGACAGCTCCGGGTCATTTCGACAAAGAATTCTGTATGGAAAAGCGCCTTCTGCCAAACTCATTCCATTCGCTACAGGTCCTTTGCGGGAAAATCCGGAAATAAAAACGCGGAAGCCAGCCGCCTGACTTCCGGTTTTGAATTCTGGTAGGGACGCCTCGCCGAGGCGTCCGCAAGACGGTTTGGAAAATTTTCCCGAGGCGCCGGCGGTCGGCTCGGCGAGCCGACCCTACCTGTCTTTCGGCAGCGCGCTCGTGCCAGCGAAAACCGCATTCTTACCGAGCATCTGTTCGATGCGCAGGAGTTGATTGTACTTCGCCAACCGGTCCGAACGGCTGAGTGAACCGGTCTTGATCTGGCCGCAGTTCGTCGCCACGGCGATGTCGGCGATGGTCGCGTCCTCGGTTTCGCCGGAACGATGGCTGATGACGGCGGTGTAGGCGTTGGTTTTGGCCAGCTCGACGCAATCCAAAGTTTCGGTGAGCGAGCCGATTTGGTTCACTTTCACGAGAATCGAATTGGCCACGCCCATGTCAATGCCTTTGCGCAGGAATTTCGGGTTGGTCACGAATATATCGTCGCCGACGAGTTGAATTTTGTCGCCGAGTTTGTCCGTGAGTTTTTTCCACGTCGCCCAATCGCTTTCGCCGCAGCCGTCTTCAATGCTCACGATGGGATATTTCGCCACCAGCTTGGCGTAAAAGCTCACGAGGTCGTCACCGGTCACAGTTTCACCGGTGCTCTTCTTGAAGGTATATCTCGCGTTGCCGCTGTAAAATTCGGAAGCAGCCGGGTCGAGCGTCAGGTAAATGTCCTTGCCCGGCTTGTAACCGGCGTCTTTGATGGCCTGGACGATGGTCTCCAGCGCGTCTTCCACACTTTTGAGTCTGGGCGCGAACCCGCCTTCGTCGCCAACGGCGGTGGAGAGGCCGCGCTTCTTCAGCACAGCCTTAAGTGCATGAAACGTCTCGGTGATGGCGCGCAAGCCTTCGCTGAACGTCGGCAGGCCCAGCGGCATGATCATGAATTCCTGGAAATCAATCGGGGCGTCCGAGTGTGCGCCGCCGTTGATGACGTTGGCCATCGGCACGGGCAACACCTTCGCGTTCGGCCCGCCAAGATAACGAAACAATGGCTGACCCAAGGCGGCGGCAGCGGCCTTGGCATTCGCGAGCGAAACAGCAAGGATGGCGTTCGCGCCAAGTTTGGACTTGGTCTCGGTGCCATCGGCCTTGAGCATCGTGCCGTCAACGGTCAGTTGGTCGAGCGCATCAAGCCCAAGGAGCCTCGGCGCGATGACGGTGGTGACGTTTTTGACCGCCTTTAGGACGCCTTTGCCGAGAAAACGTTTTTTGTCACCGTCGCGCAGTTCGATGGCTTCATGCTCGCCGGTGCTGGCGCCACTGGGCACTGCCGCCCGCCCGAAGGCGCCGCCACAGAGGGTCACGTCCGCTTCCACCGTTGGATTACCGCGCGAATCGAGGATTTCGCGCGCCTGAATGTTTTGAATGTTCGTCATACAAATTGAACGGGCATGATAAAAGCAACCGCCACCGAGTCAAGGAATGCGTTCCTTGCCCGTAAAAAAACCTGAAAAAAGGCTTGACAACCTGTCTAATACATGGGATAAAGTTCACGAATCCAATGATTGGGTGGGGGCTTTTGCTGAGATGACATCAGCCCGCAGAAACCGGAAAATTGGGGAACAAAATCGGTTTTGGTTCATCTTATGTTTGCGCCGATTTAAAACGTTTAGTTTTTTGTAAAACCTATGAAGACGAAAAGCTTTTTTCTCGTTGTCGCAGCGAGCCTTTTGGGGTGGTCGCTTGGCAATGCAAGCGTGACCGGTGTGACAGATTGGGGCTATAGCGGAGGCATTTATTGCTATTCTCCTGTATGGGACAGTACCGGCAGCATTGGGATAGATGGATATCAATCCGGGCCGGGACAAATGGGGGGAACGATTACCACGTCCGACCCGCTGGATCCGACGCTTACAATTAACAATAGCATTAACAACGACTCCGGGTTCGCGTGGACCGGTTACAACGTGCAGGTGTTTCTGAACACGAATTTTTCCATTTCTTTTCCAGCCGTGCCCGTGTCCAATCCATCCGGTTGGTCGGCCAGCGTTGTCACCGCGGTTCATTTTGATTCGGGCAGCGGACTATGGACGGGGACGATTGATTACGTCGGTGGAACGCCGGTTTCGCCCGTCAATAGCGACCCCAACAACGAGTTTGACTTTGCCTATAAAGTGACTTTCAGCGGGCTGACGTCATACAGTTTGACGGAGAGCGTGACTCCGGTTCCTGAACCGGGCACGTTCAGTCTCCTGATGGTTGGTGGTCTGTTGCTTGGCGGAAGGGTGGTTGCCAGGCGCCGTCAAGAAAAGCTTCGCGCGTAAGCCTGAAAATCTACCGCATTTTGCGGTTGTCGAAGCACGCCGGTGAATAAAACGCCGGCGTTCTGTTTTTTCTACAGTTCATTGAAGCAGCGGTCCCTCGGAATTTTGGCTTCCCATTTGTTTCTCAATGGGGAGGTTGGTGCTCGTTACAATTTCCGCTTCAAAATATACTTCCCCACGCATTCGGGAAGGAATAGGGTTCAACATCAGTGAACCCCATTCAACCCATCACACCCCGGCCGCGGGAAATCAACGTGGTCGAACCCGTCAGCCCGGCGCTGGAGCGGGTGAAACTGATGCTTTTCAACCCGTTTGACCTCGGCAAATGGTTTGTCATCGGTTTCTGCGCGTGGCTGGCTTATCTGGGGAAAGGCGGAGGAAGCGCGGGTTTTCACGGCCCGAGCGGCGGCGGACACGGTGGTGAAAATTTCCGCCACGATTTCGAACAAGCCAAAAACTTCATCCTCGGCAATCTTGAATGGATCATTCCTCTGGCGGCCTTTCTGGTGGTCATTTGTCTGGGGCTTTGGCTGCTCTTTCTCTGGCTCAGCAGCCGGGGCAAATTCATGTTCCTGCATTGTGTGGCGCTCGACAAGGCCGAGGTTTCGGAACCGTGGCGCCGTTTCGCGCACGAGGGAAACAGTCTGTTCCGGTTCCGCCTGGGGCTGGGGTTGCTCGGCGGTGTGCTCACCCTGCCAATCGTGGCGCTGATCGCCGTGATGATTTACCGGATGGTGCAACACGGCGGGCCTGACGTCGCCGGCATACTCGGCGCGGTCGGTCTTGGGCTGGCCTTGATCGGGCTGGCCATGGTGTTGGCGCTGATTGGTAAACTTACGACGGATTTCGTCGTGCCGATCATGTTTCTGCGGCGCAACCGGTGTCTGGCGGCCTGGCGCGAGTTGAACGGGCTGCTGGCGTCCAACCCGGGTCAGTTCATCCTGTATCTTCTGTTCTCGATCGTACTGGCCATGGTGATCGGCATGATCGTCCTGGCGGTCATGCTCGCGACGTGCTGTTTCTGTTGTTTGATGCTCCTGCCATACATCGGCACGGTGATACTCCTGCCGGTCTTGATGTTCAAACGATGCTATTCGCTTTATTATCTCGCGCAGTTCGGGCCGGAATACGACGTGTTCCCGCCTGCTGCCGCCGTGCCGCCGCCGTACGGCTCGCAGCCGGCAACGTAACTACGGGGAGTTTAACGGCACAAAACGGCGGTACTCCACAACGCTCAGGGATTGGCGAGGTCGGTGATAACCTTGTCGAGTCCGTCCACCACGCGCGCCAAGCGGTCGTAGTCCACCTTGTCCGGCATGTCCGCCGCCGTGTGGTAATGTGCGTAGCGGAAGGGCGCGGTGTCCGTGACCATCAACGCCGGATAACCGGCCTGCCAGAACGACCAGTGATCCGACCAACCGATGCCGGGCAACACGCCGGGCAGCGCGCCGCCTTCAGAGGGAAATGACGCTTGCTCGCGGAACACCTTGACGCACTGCCGCACCAGGCTGGCGCTCGCGGTGTTGCCGACAAAACCGATGAAATCGCCCCGTGACGGATAGAACAAACCGAAGGGGAACGGGTAGTTCTGGCTTCCCTTTTCAGTGCTGAAGCAGCCCATGGTTTCGAGGCTCAGCATTGCAACGATTTTGTCGCCGCGTTCCCGACAGCTTTTCGCGTAAACCAGGCTTCCCATCTGGTTGGTCTGGAAAAAAGGTGGTTCCTCGTTGACGAAGGCGACGAAGCGCATGGTGCGTTCCGGCTCGCGTCCAGCCCACATGCGCGCCAGCGCCAGCACGCCCGCGATACCAGTCCCGTTGTCGTTGGCGCCGGGGCTGCCGAATACCGTATCGTAATGCGCGCCGATGACGACGATTTCCCCGCCCCGGATTTTTCCGGTGAGTTCGACTTCCAGGTTGTAGCAGGTTTCGCCCAGAGCCGTGAAACCTTGCCGCGTGACCTTGAATCCGGCGTCGGTGAACTGGGTCTCCACGTATTCAGCGGCGGCGCGCAGGCGGCGCGGCTGATAAACGTTCCGTTCGCCGATCTCGCCGCCGAGCTTTTTGACGTGCCGGCGCAACTCATCACGCAACGCGGTTTGTTGCGGACTCAGCGGCAGCAACGGACCGCGGAAACTTTTCAAGGGCATTCGGATCATGCTCCACCAACAACCGGCCACCAGCACAAACAGGACGGAAAACAGAACGACGAGCCGCTTCACGGCGGACCGCGTCACAAGTTGCATGAGCATCAGCGAACAGGATGGCCCGGCCCATGTAAAGCCCGCATTCCGCCGGATTATTCCGTGAGCCGCCCTGGGCACCCAAAGGCGGCAAGAATTGAATTGTCCCGAGCTCCGCTTCGGGGCAAGCTATACGCTCCTATGCACCCAGTGAATCTCGGCATGATTGGCGGCGGAACTGTCAGCGTTGCCGTTTTTTGTGATGGCGAGGAATACGGCAAAATGAACCTTCATAATTTTTCTTTGAAGGCGTTAATTATATCCTGCACGGGTTGCAGAAGTTGGGTAGTAATATAGCTGTCTAAGTGCGACGCTTTCACGAATCGTTTATAGGTTTCCAGATCAGCACACCCCTGAGCCATTCGCCCCCGTTTAAACTGCGCGGCGGCGGTTGACAAAATCTTGACCATAACTTGCCGGTTTTTTGATGGAATTCCATTCACCGGCAGCGCCCCAATCAGCCAATCCACTGCCTGTCCGGCGGTAATAACCTGAAAATTGACATCAATCGGCGGAGGCGTCAGCACGCCGTCGCTCAATTGGAGTGTGACGGTATGAGTGCCGAGGCTGAAAGTATTTGTCGTCATCAAATTCGTGACCGTAAACGCACCGGATGAACCGGCTGCCTGTGCGGTCCAAACACATTGAATGGGAAGATAAAATTCATCCGAGCAATTTGAACCGTCGAAAATCACCTTGGCGTTGCGATTGTTGGGAGAAATCGGGTAGACGCCCCACAAACTATGCACACCGTAAATAACAGGATATCCAATGAATGGTCCTTGACCGCCCAAGGGAGCAATATTCGCTAAATAATTGCTATCTCCAAAATCCACTTCCACATACCAGTTGCTGGTAATCAAACTATAAATTTGATTCGTTGTCAGATTCCATGCCTGCCCTAAATAATACACGTCTGGCCCGCCGACCTGATTCAAATTTGTTACCAGCATGAAAGAACCGTCCCCTTGCTCTTCCAAAATCCATGCATCTTCAGCCGGTACAGGCGAACCGAAGATAAGTTCGAATCGGTTGGTAATTACAAAAGGAGGAAACGGAGTCGGAAAATAGCGAAAATATCGCGCATTGCCCACCATGACAGAAGACGGCGGCGGGGAATTGGACAACGCGGAAAAAGTGATGGTAAAGTCCATGTCGGGAGAAAAAGGATCATGCTGTGGAGGGCCGTTCACCTGCGCCATTCCTCGCAAAGCCAGTGCCGTCAGGCCAAGAAAAACAATGAGTCGTTTCATGATGCCTTTCGAGTTCTTCTGATTATACGCCGATTTTAAATATGGGCAACGGAAATAATTTTCCTTCGGAATCTTTACGTCCTTCGCGCGATATCTCAAAATTGCATTGTCCGCGCGCCAATTTTGCGCCAACCTGTGCGCTCCTATGCAGCAGGTAAATCTCGGCATGATTGGCGGCGGCACCGTGGGCAGCGGCGTGTTTCACGCCCTCCAGCTCAACGGCGGCCTCGTGGCCTCGCGCATTGGCGTGCGAATCAACGTCCGCAAGGTGGCGGCCAAGGCGTTGGACGAACCACGTCCATATCCCATTCCGCATTCACTGCTGACCACCGACTGGCAGAGCATCGTCGCCGACCCGCAGGTGGACATCGTCACCGAACTCGTCGGCGGCACAACCATTGCCCGGACGATGATTCTGGCTGCGCTCAAGCTCGGCAAACCGGTCATTACGGCCAACAAGGCATTGCTGTCCGCGCACGGCGAGGAGTTGTTTGCCGCAGCTAAAAAATACGGCGCGAATCTTTATTACGAGGCCAGCGTCTGCGGCGGGATTCCCATCATCAAATCGCTGCGCGAAGGCTTTGTCGGCAACCGCATCAATGCCCTTTACGGCATCGTCAACGGCACCTGCAATTACATCCTCACCCGGATGAAACTGGAAGGTGTGGACTTCGACGTAGTGCTCAAGGACGCGCAAAAGCATGGCTACGCCGAGACGCCGCCCGACCTCGATATTGACGGTTTTGATTCGCAACACAAAATCGGCATTCTGGCCTCCCTGGCGCACGGCTTTTGGGTGAACCCGAAAAAAATTCACGTCGAAGGCATCCGCCACGTCAGCGCGCTGGACATTAAATTCGCCGAACAACTTGGATATACGGTCAAACTGCTCGGCATCGTCAAAAAACTTGTCGGCGGCTGCCGCGTGCAGGTTTCCGTTTATCCGACGCTGATTCCGAATTCGCACGTGCTGGCCAGCGTGAACCATGTTTTCAACGCCGTGTTTGTCCGCGGCGATGTGGTCGGCGACACGCTGTTTTACGGGCGCGGCGCGGGCAAGGACGCCACGGCCAGCGCAGTGTTGAGTGATTTGGCCGATGCGGCCTTGGATTTGAAATTCGGCACGAAGCATCGAGTGCCGCCGTTCGTGCCGCACGAATGCGACGGCGCGGTCGTACCGATTGCCGACGTCGTGTCGCAGTACTTCGTCCGGCTCAACGTCGTTGACCGTCCGGGTGTGCTGGCCAAAATCGCGGCCATTTTCGGCGCGGCGAAAATCGGGATTTCATCTGTTATCCAGCCCGAAGGCCACGAAGGCAAAAGCGTGCCGTTGATTTTCATGTTGCACTATGCGACTAACGGCGCGGTGACCGGCGCGTTGAAAAAAATCGGCAAACTGCCCATTGTCAAAAGCAAGCCGGTCATGCTGCGCGTGGAAAATTTTGAATGACGCCGAAAGTCGAGAAGAAACGCCATGGCTCTGATTGTCCAAAAATACGGCGGCACTTCAGTGGGCAACACTGAGCGCATCAAACATGTCGCGGCGCGCGTGGCAAAATATCGCGCCAAAGGCGATCAAGTTGTCGTCGTCGTTTCGGCGATGAGCGGCGTGACCGACAATTTGATCAAGTTGGCCAAGGAAATCATGCCGTTGCCCAGCGAGCGTGAAATGGACGTGCTGCTGGCTACCGGCGAACAGCAAACGATCGCGCTCACGGCGATTGCCCTGCACGCGCTCAACGTTCCCGCGGTTTCGCTTACCGGCCCGCAGGCGGGCATCGTCACCGACGTAGTTCACACGAAAGCGAAAATCCACGACATTTCGCCGAAAAAAGTTCACGAGCTCTTGAAACAAGGCAACGTCGTCATCGTCGCTGGTTTCCAAGGTAAGACGCCCGAAGGTCAGATCACGACGCTGGGCCGTGGCGGTTCGGATTTGACGGCCATCGCGCTGGCGGCGGCGCTCAAGGCTGACCTCTGCCAGATTTATACGGACGTGGACGGCGTTTACACCGCCGACCCGCGCATTGTGCCTGACGCGAAGAAACTTCAGGAAATTTCCTACGACGAAATGCTCGAACTGGCCAGCCTCGGCGCGAAGGTGATGCAGAGCCGCTCGGTTGAATTTGCGAAAAAATTTGGAGTCGTTTTTGAAGTCCGCTCCAGCTTGAATGACAACCCCGGAACCATTGTGAAAGAAGAAACCAAAAGCATGGAAGGCGTCGTCGTGCGCGGCGTCTCACTCGACAAAAACCAGGCCAAAGTCACACTCATTGGCGTGCCTGACAAGCCCGGCGTGGCCGCGCGTATCTTCAATGCGCTCGGCGACGCGGCGGTGAACGTGGATATGATCGTCCAAAACATCAGCCACGGCGCCGGCACGCCTCAGACGGACATTTCGTTTACCGTGGACAAGCCGGATTTGCTCAAGGCACAAAAGGTCATTGACGGCCTGAAAAAAGAACTCGGCCTGCGTGACGTGATCACCGCCGAAAAAGTCGGCAAGCTGTCCATCGTCGGTGTCGGCATGAAGAGTCATACCGGCGTGGCGGGGAAATTGTTTGAAACGCTGGCGCAGGAAGGCGTGAACATTGACATGATCTCCACCAGCGAAATCAAAATCTCCGTCGTGATTGATCTGGCCAGGGGCGAAGCGGCGATGAAGGCCGTCCACGCGGCGTTCATCGGCTGACGCAATCTTTTAACGCAAAGCCGCAACGCAAGAGGAGCTTCGACCTTCGTCGCGGCACGGCAGCCGGGAAGACAGCAACGTGTTGAAACAGCCGGGCCTTGAACCGGAATAAATTCCGCGCTCCAAACTCCTCGCGTCATACGCGGATTCTCATGGCTCGCATTGCAAAGACGCGGAACATCCGGCGAAACCGCTCCGTCATTTGTCAGCTTTCACAACCAACGTCTTTCCGGTGTATTTCACAATCTGATCGGCGGATTCGGTTTCGGCGACGCCGCTTCCGTGTCCCTCGTCCACAAACACGATGCGGAAGGCCCGCTCCTTCACCATGCCGGAAAACTTTCCCTGGCGGGGCCCGATGGTCAGCGTTCCCGCCGTATCATTCCACGCCAGCAAAATGGTCGAGTATTTTCCTTTTTCGTAATTATAGTTGTCACCTTCGTCGTCATACAACGTGAACGCGCCGTCCGCACCGCGATAAATGCGGACTTCCAGAGGTGCATCCGGTTTTTCGACGGCATATTGCACGATGGGACCCATCGGCAAAATCGCGCCGGCGCGCAGGAACAGCGGCATCGTTTCAATCGGGGCCGCTGCGTCCACACGTTGGCTGCCGGCTTCGCGTTTGCCGGTCCAGAAATCGTACCATGCATTTTGTCCCGGCAGATAAACGCTCCGGTTGGTCGCGCCCGGCTGTGTCACCGGACACACCATCACCGCCGGCCCGAAGAGGTATTGGTCGCCGATGTCGAGCGCCTGCGGGTCGCCGGCGAAATCCATCATCAGCGGGCGCATCATCGTGCCGCCATCGCTCGTGACCTGCCAGGACACGGAATAAATGTAAGACAGTAGCCGATAACGGAGATCTACGTAGGTCTCCCAGATTTTTTGCGTTGGCTCGTCCCAACGCCACAGTTCCTTGGGCGCAGTCGTGCCGTGCACGCGGAACATCGGACAGAACGCGCCGAACTGGAACCAGCGTGTGAACAGCTCCTGATATTTTTTGTCCGAAGTTTTCGCGCCGAAAAATCCGCCGATGTCGGTGTTCCAATATGGAATTCCGCTGATGGAAAAATTCAGCCCGGCGGGAATTTGTTTAGCAAAAACGTCCCACTTTCCGCGAATGTCGCCCGACCAGGTGATGGCGGCGTTGCGCTGTTGTCCGGCCCAGGCCGAGCGCGTGAGAATACAGACGCGCTTTTGAGCCGTTGCCGCGCGCTGGCCCTGATACACTCCCGTCGTGTGCATCAGCGGATAGGCGTTGAACACGTCCGCCCCGGGGCCGAGCGCCGTCTGGAACTTGCGGAATTCGCCCCACTTGCCGCTCAACTCCGGTTCCGACGCGTCGAGCCACCAGCCGTCGATGCCAAGTTTGAACAATTCATTTGCAATTTCCTTCCAGTAAATCCGCCGCGCGACCGGATTGAACGCGTCATACCATTTCTGCTGCCCTTTCGGATACACGCTGGGCACCGTCGGAGCATAGAGCGCACCGGCGCGTTCCAACTCCTTGAAATTTGACGTTCCCGGATCGAATTTGGGCCAGACCGAAATCATCACGTGCGCGTGCATCGCGTGCAAATCATTGAGCATCGCCATCGGATCGCGATAGCGCGCCGGATCAAGGGCGTGCGAACCCCAGCCGTTCTTTGGCCAATATTGCCAGTCTTGAATAATGCCGTCCAACGGCACATTGCGTTTCCGGTATTCCGCGACGACGTTCGTCAACTCCTGTTGGCTGGCGTAACGTTCCTTGCATTGCCAGAACCCCCACAGCCACCGGCCCATCATCGGCGCCGCGCCCGTCAGTGCGCGGTAATCCTGAATCACACCGTCCGCCGTCGGGCCGTACATGAAATAATAATCCACCGCTTTGCCTGCTTCCGAAGTCCAGCGCACGACGCCTTCGTTGTCCTTCACGCCCACCTCCACATCCGTCACCGCCGGATTGTCCCAGAGCAAGCCGTAGCCTTTGCTCGACACGAGTACCGGCACGGCGACTTCCATGTTCCGCTGCTGCAAATGCACCGTCGTCCCGCGATAATTCCAAATGCCGCTCTGATGCTGGCCCAGGCCGTAAATGCGCTCGTCCGGCGCTAAAACAAACGATTGTTGGATGCCGGTCGCGCCCGCCACCGGTGGAACTTCTTTTCCGTCCATCGTCTCCCGCAAAATTGGGTTGCCTTTCAAATCATAAAATCCAACCGCGCCGGTCGTGCGGTCCACACGCGCCTGCAACGATTTCGTTTCCAGCGCCACGGCGTCCGGCGTCTCGGCCAGCGACCATGTTGTCCTGGCCGGTTTGCCGATGACGCTCAAACTTTTGTCCGTCGGCAGTTTTGTTCCCGGCGCATACGTCACGCGGATGACGCGGTCCGACCACACCTGCAACCGCATCACACCCGCCTGCGCGGCCACAGCCGCTTCGGCGCGGCGAAGGTCCGGTTGCATCGCCAACGTCACGCCATCCGATTTTTTTTGCACGCTGGCCACCGCCGCTACTTTACCCCAAGCCGGCAAAACCGCCACCACCACCACGCCGAGCGAAACGGCCAGTAATTTGACCCATGGTTGTTTAATCATGGAAACGTTCACCGTTGAATGTTTTCGTGTGTACTGCATGGAACGCTCAAGTGTTCTTGCAGGTGACGGCGGGACGCAAGCTGGAATAACATTTGACGTTGGGGAGTTCGACCGTTAAATTTACCCCCGTGAACCGTAATTTGAATCTGAACCTGCTGCTGAACGCGCTGCGGCTGCGCCGCGCGGCGGTCGGGTTCTGATTGCGTTTAAAGAATTTATCGAACCCCATCGCCAAACCGGCGGTGGGGTTTTTGTTTTGCCAAACGTAAACGCCACTGCCACAACTGAAAGACAACATGCACAAGAATCCGTCAAAGAAATACCGTCCGTTCCCGCCGGTCAGCTTGTCGGACCGGCAGTGGCCGAACCGCGTCCTCACCCACGCGCCTATCTGGTGCAGCGTGGATTTGCGCGACGGCAATCAGGCGCTCGCCGTGCCCATGAACGTCAGCCAGAAACTCGAACTGTTCCAGACGCTCGTGAAAATCGGCTTCAAGGAAATCGAGGTCGGGTTCCCGTCCGCGTCCAACACCGAGTTCACCTTCAACCGCCGGCTCATCGAAGAAAACCGGGCGCCGGACGACGTGCGGCTCCAGGTGCTTGTCCAGGCGCGAGAAGATTTGATCGAACGTACTGTCGAATCGCTCGTCGGCGCAAAGAACGCCATCATTCATCTCTATAACTCGACTTCACCGGCCCAACGCCGGGTCGTGTTCGGCATGTCGCAGCAGGAAATCATCCGGCTTGCCGTCCAGGGCGCGAATTGGATCAAGGAACGTTTGCCCCGGCTCAAAGGCACGGACGTGATGCTCCAGTATTCGCCGGAAAGCTTCAGCGCCACGGAGGTTGAATTCGCGAAGGAAATTTCCGAAGCCGTCATGGAGGTCTGGCAGCCAACACCCGAACGGAAGATGATTTTGAACCTGCCGGACACCGTCGAGGTCGCCATGCCGAACGTTTATGCGGATCAGATTGAATGGATGTGCCGGAACCTCAAGCATCGTGAGTCGCTCATCATCAGCCTCCACGGGCACAACGACCGCAGCACGGGCGTGGCGGCGACGGAACTCGGCCTGCTCGCCGGCGGTGAGCGCGTCGAAGGCACGCTTTTCGGCAACGGCGAGCGCACGGGCAATCTCGACATTGTCACCGTGGCGTTGAATTTTTACATGCAGGGTATTGATCCCAAGCTCGACTTCAGCGACCTGAATTCCATCATCGAAGTCTATGAGCGTTGCACCGGCATGACCGTGCCGCCGCGCCATCCGTATGCGGGCGAACTGGTTTTTACGGCCTTCAGCGGCTCGCATCAGGACGCCATCCGCAAGGGGTTGAATGAGTGGAAGGAGGGCGGGCGCGGGCATTGGGACGTGCCGTATCTCACGATTGACCCAACGGACATCGGGCGCGAATACCGCGAGGTCATCCGCGTCAACAGCCAGTCCGGCAAGGGCGGCGTGGCGTATCTGCTCGAAAGCCAGTTTGGCATTGAGTTGCCCAAGGAAATGCAGCGTGAGTTCGGGCCGATTGCCAACGACGAGGTGGACAAGCTGGGCCGCGAAGTCAGCGCCGCCGAGTTGAAGCAGATGTTCTGGCGCGAATACATCGAGCGCTCTTCACCATGGCAACTCAAAAAATTTGAAACCGAAAGCAAAAACGGCGTCGTCCGCTGCCGGGTAAAATTGCTTCGCAACGGCAAACCCCTTGAATTGTCCGGCGAGGGCAACGGCCCGCTCGCCGCGTTGGTTCATGCCTTTGGAAAAATTGGCGTGCCGCGTTTTGAAATCACGGCTTACAGTGAGCACGCTTTGAGTTCCGGCGAGGAAGCGGCCGCCATCGCTTACATCCAAATCAAACACGCCAACGGCGAAACCCGCTGGGGCGCGGGCGTGGATACCAATATCGAACTCGCGTCCGTGCGGGCCGTGTTGAGCGCGTTGAACCGGTCCTGATCCGGTTTCGGGCGTAACTTGACACGGCCGCCGGAGTGCCGAATACCGATTCGGCCCGGCCGTGGATTCACACGGTTCGCACCGATTCGGCGGTCGGCGTTCCATTTAATCGTGCCTTCGTGGCGGCGGCGTCAAGTAACGCCCCCTGTCTCGAAAGTGAAGAAATCCGCTCGTCAAAAGCGAGCGAACCGTCTAGTTTCCGGGCGTTTATGAAATTGAACCGGGCGGTATTTATCGTGGCAGTGGGATTATTTCTCATCGGCGCGAAAGTTTTTGCCGCCGGGCCACCCTCCACCAACGTCCTTGTGACCACTCCGCCGGTCTTTGTGCCGGATTTGTCGCATGCCAATGGCTCGTTGCCGGATGGCATACTCGCCTGGGATGAAGTCTCGAAATCAATGGACGCCGCGGCTGACCAACAACTGGTGAAATTTGTTTTCAGCTTCACCAATATCGCAAGCATGGTTGACCGGACGTGGGCAACCAACGTTACGACACTTACCAACATCGCTGCCGTCACCAATAGAGGTTTTTGGGGCAAAAGGATTTCATATGTTACCAATCTTACAACCGCAACCAACATCGCCTGGATCACCAATTTCATCACCCCAATGCCTGTTACGATTCTTTCCGTACGTCCTTCGTGCGGCTGCACCACGGCGGAACTGCCGCCGCTGCCGTGGGTGATCGCCCACGGTACCAACGGTCAAATTCGTCTCACCGTGAATCTCGCAGGCAAAAGCGGCACGCTGATCAAAACTGTCAACGTGTCCACGGACAAAGGAAGTAAAACCCTCATGTTGCGCATCAACATTCTGCCGCCGGTGATTCCCAAAATGACCGAAGAGGAACGCGCCCGTGGCATCGCCGCGGCGAAAATTGACCGGCAGGCGGTCTTTCACGGCGATTGCGCCCAATGCCACATAAGAAATATCCAGGGCAAATACGGCAAGGCGCTTTTTGATTCGGTTTGCGCCATCTGTCACGAAGCCGAGCATCGTGCCGACATGGTGCCGGATTTGCACAACCTCAAAACTCAGACCAATGACGAATTTTGGCGCACGTGGATAGCCCACGGCAAACCCGGTTCACTCATGCCGGCATTTGCCACCAGCGAAGGTGGTCCGCTTACGGACATGCAAATCGCCTCGCTTGCCGCTTATTTGAACGTGGCAATCCAGTCGCAAGTCCCAGTGAATAAGTAACTTCTGCTGGTACTGAAAAAAACTCCATTTTTTCTGTTGCCAAATTGGACACAACTGTCTATAATTTAGGCAGTGAGCTAGAAGTACAAGTATCACTGTTGTAAAAATGTTGTAAACAGGGTAGTTATGGCAGCCGCAGTATCCTCCAGAACGCGTTTGAGTTCCGTTTATTACTTTCTTAAAGATTGCCGTTTATGGTTGTCGTGGTCTTGGTTTTTCAAACAATTCCGGGTTATGGTGGTTCTGACGGTCTTGGGGACATTGAGTTACCTGTTGATCAGTCATTTTGCCTTCCAATCCATCCGGGTGGATGGCATGAGCATGTATCCCACATTGGTAAATTCGGGGCAATATTGGTTGAACCGATTCGCCTACCTTGTGCGCGAACCACAGCCAGACGACATCGTTGCCATTAAAGACCCGCGGGATAACACACTGGAGGTCAAACGCATTATCGCCACACCAAGACAATCAGTTTACCTCAAAAACGGCCGGGTCTATGTTGATGGCAAGTTGCTGAATGAACTATACCTTTTGGCCCGGACACCAACCTACGCCTGCGAAAAGAGCGAAGATGAATTCATTTGCATCGGTAACGACGCGTTCTTTGTCCTGGGTGATAATCGCAGCAACAGCATGGACAGCCGCATTTTTGGGGCCGTCCCGCGTAAAAACATCCTTGGCAAGGTGATTGAATAGCGTTGCGATTCCACCAATGATTCCAGAACCGGACCCGCTCAATCCTGTCTTGCCTCCAGCACCTATGGCGTTAAGCTGTCAACCGTGATAGCGAAACTGGTTGACGCAACCAATCACCCGCGCATCGCCGGACTCGGCGGACGCATTTTGAGTAGTGGGCATATCACCCGCGACGAGGCGTTGTTTCTTTTCAATCTCAAGGACTCCACCGACATTTTTGACCTGCTCTCGTGGGCCAACCGCATCCGCGTAAAATTCAAGGGCAACAAAATTCACCTCTGCTCCATCGTCAACATCAAGGCCAGCGGCTGTTCGGAAAACTGCCGGTTCTGCGCGCAATCGGCGCTTTATCAGACGGATTCGCCGCGTTACAACCTCGTTGAATCCGAAGCGATCCTTGCCGCCGCCGATGAAGCCCGGAAAAACGGCGTCGTCGGCTTGGGCCTCGTTGCCGCGTGGCGCGGATTGGAGGAAGGCCCGGTGCTGGATGAACTTTGCGCCCGGTTCGAGAAATTGAAACAAAGCGGCCAGGCGCGCCCGGACGCCTCGCTCGGCATCATCAAAAGCCAGCGGGTTGCCGACCGCTTGAAAGCCGCCGGCGTTGAATGTTACAACCACAATCTCGAAACATCGCGGCGGTTTTATCCGCAGGTGTGCACCTCGCACACTTACGCGGAACGCGTGCAGACGCTCTGGCACTTGAAACGCGCCGGCATTGGAATTTGTTCCGGCGGCATCATCGGCATGGGCGAAACGCGTGAAGACCGCTGCGACCTCGCGTTTTCGCTCAAGGAAATCGGCGCGAACGTCGTGCCCCTCAACATCCTCAACCCGGTTCCCGGCACACCGTTTGAAAACCATTCTCCCTTGCCCGTCCTGGAAATTTTGAAAACCATCGCCTGCTTCCGGTTCATCCTGCCCCGGCAGGAAATCATGGTTGCCGGCGGACGCATGGTGAACCTGCGCGACACGCAAAGCATGATTTTCCTGGCCGGCGCCAGCGCGCTCATGGTCGGTAACTATCTCACCACGCTGAACCAGCCGGTCGAAAAAGACCTGCAAATGCTCAAAGACCTCGGCCTCGATCCGAACTGGGACAAACACGGATTCAGTGATCAGGAAGAAGGCGGCTGCGGCTGCGGGAAAGGACGCTACGCAACGGAAGCTGTTGCGACCATCTGAAAATGGAATAAAAATTGCCGACTGATTTTGACTCTGACAGAGTAAATCCTATGGAACTTCCAAAAGAACTTCAGCCGACTTCCAAAGAGAAAATCAAACTACCGGCACGCTGGTTTGTAGAAATACGAAAAGCAAATCCTATCTTTAAGCCGTGGAAAGGGGAAACAGTCGGAGATACCTATGGCAACAAGATGGTTTTGAATTTTTATGGCAAACCTGAATTTGCAGAACTTGGTATTCTCAGATTGATGGAGTATTCTGGTTGGCAAGGGGTTTGGGTGGACACCTACGGAAATGTATTTAGAACCCAATATTGGCCGAAGAACAAGGTTAAGCTGCCGCCAAAGCAGGCAAATTTTTTGAAACGCATCCAAGAGAAAGTCGGTTCACCCGGAGGGTGTTTCGATGTATTCTGTTGGAAGGGAAACCAAGTCATCTTCATTGAATCCAAGTATCGTGGTAAAGACAAAATCCAAGATACACAGAAAAAATGGCTTCAAGTGGCCAACCTAAAGTTTGGTATCCCATTCGAATCGTTTTTGATTGTGGAATGGTCTGTGCCGGAATAGTCGGATTGATATGGCTAACAGATTTTCTTCGTACCTTCGCGTCTTTGCGTGAAATTCTCCGCACGCAAAAGCTCGGCAAAAACACGACTATGACGGTCTTCCCAGCGCCGCAGGCGCGATATCTTTGTAGTATCACAAACCAAAAATTCTCCAGCCCCGCTGGGGGAATGGCGCTTACATAAGGCCCAAAACTTTCTTTCCCAGTTTCTTACGTCTGGGAGGGTTGGGTACGGTAGCAAACAAGACTTGGCGACTTAATCGCTGCATTTCCTTGAGGGTG
>JBEKHY010000038.1:0-26191 GCA_050012035.1 Verrucomicrobiota bacterium
ATCCATTGGCCCGTCCAGACGAAGAGCGGGTCATCCATATGGATGGCCTTGTTGATGAACGGAGCCAGACATCCAACCAGGATCACCCCGATCACGAAGCGGGGATGTTCGGAAATCCAGGATTTCTTCAAATTTTCAGGTGGTGATGCTGCGCCCATCTAAAACGCCGTAACGTTACCAGCTTGTCAGCCAAGGAACAACCTTCGAAAGTTCCCGCGACACCGCCGCACAGCATCGCTGTAAATTGCCGCCGGGCACGAGCCGCACTTCCCTGGTTTTCCGTGATACGTTTCCCAGTGCCCACCTTTGCGATGAGCTTCGCGGGGCGAGTGTCCTGTCACCGGGAACGGCATCTGCCTTGCCGGTTGTAAAAACCGGTCAACTAACTTCCTTCTGCAATCGTTCGACTTCTTCCCTGATCAATTCCGTTGTCCGATGTTTGGCCAGATAAACCTGGTCCACAGAAATACCGAAAGTTGCGGCCACTTTTTTGGCCGACCATACTTTATTCACGTACAGGTCGAAGATTTGGAACTTTTGCGGGTCAAGCTGGCGTTTGACCCTGGCAATGGCCGAATCATAAAGGTTCTTTTCCCATTCAGCGTCCCACAACGCGTCCAAATCCCGGCCCGTCGGATCCACCACTTTGTCTATCACCCGGGTGCCGGTGGCCGTGTCCTCAGCAGCTGGATGGTAGCCAACGAACGGCCCGCGTTTGCGAAGCTGATCCGTAATCCGCCAGCGGGTCATGTTCAGGAGCCAGGTTTTGAAGGAACCAAGCGCCGGGTCATATTTGAAGGAGGGCATGTGCCGGGCGACGGCGATCATCGTTTCCTGCACGACATCCTGCGCCTCGGTCGCGGTCAGGCCGCCCTTGATGGCAACGCCGTAGATGAGCTTCCAATAGGTGTCAAAAAAATCCTGCCAACTCGACTGATCCTGCCAGTCTTTGAGGCGTTGAATCAGCGTTGCGCGCGTCGGAATCAGTTCGTCTTTCGGCTCGGCCATCAAACAAGTAATGTGGTTAAATGACAGAGATTACTAGGAAAATTGCAAATATGATTGCATTTTGATTGACATAATCCCGGCCATGTGGAATAGATAGGACACAGACAGCAACACAAGACAACTGGAAAACGAACAACCGAACATGAAAACGAAATCGAAATCAATCCGGTCGCCCGGCTCGCTGGTCGTGCGCGGGAAAAACTTCTACGCTTACTGGCGAGTGAAAGATTCAACCGGCAAACTCAAAGCCATCTGCAAGGCGCTACGCGATGAACGCGGCGCACCTATCACGACGCGGCCAGAAGCGGAGAAGGCAAAGGCCGCGCTCATGGAGATAGTGGCAAAAGAAAAACAGGTGGACACCCTGCGTTCAATCGCTCATTCGATTGACGACACGCAGACCGACCTTCAGCGCCTCAAAGACGAGGTTAATCCGCCGATGCCGGTGTCGCAGGTATGGACGGCGTTCCTGCGGTCAACGCAGCGCCACGATTGCGGCAAGTCCACGCTGGCGCAATACGAGATAAAATTCTCGATGTTTCAAAGGTGGCTTGAACGCGAACACCCGGAAGTAAAGAGCCTGCGCCAAATCACCCGGCCAACGGCAGAGGCGTATCTGGACACGCTGAATCACGGACGCACAGCGCCCGCGACTTTCAACGGACACCTGCGAATCCTGAAATACATTTTCAAGATTCTGCATGACGACGCCCGGCTCACGGAAAATGTTTGGGACAAGGCACAGCCCCGGACTCTCATTCAACACGGCAGGCGCGAGTTCACCGTTGACGAGTTGCGGAAGATTTGCGCGTCCGCGACCGGGGAACTGAGATTGCTGTTTGCGATTGGCCTCTATACCGGCCTGAGAATGGGCGATGCCTGCACGTTGCGATGGAATGAAGTTGATTTACGCCGTAATCAAATCAGGAGAATCCCGAACAAGATACGGCGGCAGGGCGGCAAGGCGGTTGTCATTCCGCTTCACCCGGTTTTGGCTGAAATGTTCACTGCCATTCCCGCCGATGAACGCGGCGCGTTTGTCCTGCCTGCGACTGCGGCGAAATACAATTCAAAGTCGAGGACGGGGATTGTCGAAGCCATCCAAGCACACTTGCGGGCCTGCGGGATTGAAACCACCGAGGCGCGGGAAATCGGCTCACGTCGGATTGTTCGGGCTGGCTTTCACAGTTTGCGGCACAGTTTTATTTCGTTGTGCCGCGAATCAGGAGCGCCAATGGCCGTCGTTCAATCCATCGTTGGCCATTCCAGCCCGGCTATGACTGCGGTGTATCAACACACGTCAGAACTAGCCGCCAAGAACGCCGTGGCCATGCTGCCTGCAATCACCGGCGAAGCGGTTGAACCACGGCCAACCTTACGCCAGCTAATCGAATCTCTGACGGCGAACAACTGGCGGGCCGTCAAAGCGGAGGCGCTGGCGATGCTGCCTGCTTAATCGAATCCGCTTGCTCGCCCGTGCTTTCACCGGCACGGGCTTTTTGTTGCCTATGCGACGCGGCAGTTCTCTTGACGGCTGGAAATTTTGCAGTAGTATTCCCTTGTCGGTTTAAGTGGAGTTGCTCTCCACGCCCGCAAAAAAGAGCAGCGCATAAAACATGGAGTTCAAGATGCGCTCGGAAATCCCCGCGTAAACTCTAGCAATGCGTCTGCATTGCGCCGGAAGAAAACAGTTAGAGCTATGCAATTACATACGGTTGAAATCCTGACCGCCACACTGAAGGCGGACAACACTATTGCCGACAACGAACGCAAAAAAATCCTGAAGGTGATTCGCGGCGAACCTTTGCCCGCGTCGGACGACGGCAACGGCAAACACCCGCAACAAAAAATTTACAGCCGCGAGCAGGTCGCAGAACAGCTTGGCGGGCGAACCACCCGGTTTGTTGACAAACTATGCCGCGCCGGTCTGTTGGAAAAATTTCGTCCGCGAGGCCACAGGCGGGCAATCGGCATCACGGCCAAAAGCCTTAGCCAATTTCTCACCGAAGGCGGAAACTAACCCGGCTTGAAAATCAAAACGCCGTCGCATCACCCGCTTGATGAACACGACGGCAAAACCGAACGCATGAAAGATACTTTAATTTCGGAAGCGCCGCAAGCCCCGGTGACGACACCCGTGACCGCTACGCCCGCACCGTCACCTACACCAGAACCAACACCCGCGACCGGCAAAGAACCTGCACGTCCACACGTGCCTGATGGTGAAATCAAATCCGTTTCCGATGCTGCCGGAGCCACGGCTGATTTGAAGGCGCGACCGGCCAGAGGCTCCGAGCTTGCCCGCGCCGAATTTGTCTCAATCGGCAGCGCGAAAAGCAATGCCGTTGCCGACGCCAAGCCAGAACAAATCATTTCTGAAATCCGCAACGGCAAATGGGCAAAGGCCGTTGACGCAATCCGCGCCGAACTCGCCAGCGGGAACAAGGAACGCGCCGACGATTTGAAAAAGGCGTTGCCCGCCGTCCTGTGGAGCGGGCGTTTTTCCAAGCGCGCCAACGTCGGGATTTTGGAACATTCCGGCCTTTTGTGCGCCGACGTGGACAAAATCGGCTCCAAAGTTGGAGAACTTCACGACACCGCACGGAACGACCCGCACGTTGCCGCCGCCTTTGTCAGTCCATCCGGCAACGGCCTGAAAATTGTCTTTCGTGTTCCCGCAGATGCAGCCAAACACGCGGCCAGTTTTGCAGCCGTGCGCCGCCATGTGAAGCAAACCTACGGCGTGAACGTGGACGAGGCCGCGAAAGACGTTGCCCGGCTTTGCTTCGTAAGCCATGACCCCAACGCGTTTTGGAATCCCGACGCCGTGCCGCTTGACGTGACGAGCCAGACGCCAGACGGCGCGGAAATCGGCGGACGCAACAACGCGGCTTTCAATCTGGCTTGCGTTTGCCGTGACGAGGGAAAGACGCAGCGAGAGGCGCGTTCTGTTGTCCGCGACTTCGCCGTGAAATGCAATCCGCCGTTATCGCAGCGAGAGGCGGACGCCTGCGTTAAATCCGCTTTCAGTTATTCGCCAATTCTCGCCAGCAAGGACGACACTGAATTTGAACTTGCGAACCGACTCGCGGCCACGCTTCCGCCGATCAAAACTTGCGTCAAGACGTGGCACGCTTATGAGCAAGGCACATGGCACAAAACCGAACGCGCCCTTTTCCGGCCAAAGGCGCAGGCCATTTTACCCGAATCCATCCGAACGGCCCGGCGCGAAGTCTCATTGCTCGACCACCTAGAAGGCCGCTGCCAATTCGACGAATCCGACTTCGCCGGTTTTTACAAGTTCGGTTCCGGCGGTGAAATCCTTATCAACGTCGCCAACGGCGTGCTTTCGATTCAACCGGACGGCAAAACAAAACTGCTCGACCATTCGCCCAATTATCTTTTCACGTTTCGCGTTGCGGCCAAGTTCGACCCCAAAGCGGAGTGTCCAATTTTCCGCCGCGTCTTGGGTGAACTGTTGCCGGATGCCGACGACCGGAAACTTCTTCAGCTTTTCAGCGGCAACATTCTTTTGCCGGATTGCCGGTTTGAAGTGGCACTTGTTGACTACGGAGAGGCCGGACACGGCAAGTCCACCGTTGCGGAAGCCACAGCCAATGCGCTCGGCTCTGACTTGGTCACGCGATTAACCATGTCGCAAATCTGCGACGCCAAAGGCTACCACGTTCCCGTGCTGCGACATGCCGCTGTCAATCTTGGAACTGAACTGGACGCGGTTGAACTTGACGAAAGCAGCGCGTTCAAAGCCATCGTGTCCGGCGAAGCCATTGAAGCCCGTCCGATTTGGGGCAAACCGTTCACCATGCGGACAGTGTGCAAGCTCATGTTTCTGGCAAACTCATTGCCGCGATTCAAGTATGGCACGGACGCGGAATTGCGACGCTGCCGGTTTTTAAGGTTTGACGTTTTGCCGGTTGAAAAAGACGTGACACTCAAAACCAAACTTGCCGCCGAACGCGACGGCATTTTCCTTTGGACGGTCGAAGGATTGGTTGAACTGCTCACATTTGCCGAAATGCCAATCGGCGGACGCGCTTCCCGCGCCGTTCTCGACCGTTTCCGAATCAGCAATGACCCGTGCGGCTCATTTGTCACCCTGCGTTGCCAGCTTTCGCCCGACGCCACAACCCCAAAAGATGAGTTAAAAAACGCCTTTGCCGACTTCTGCCGACGGAATGAACTGCCCACCAGTTGCGGCGAATGGTTTTTGAAAAAACTTTACGAACGCTGGCCGCAGGTCCACGAAACCAGACCCACCGGCGAGGGCGGCGACCGCTACTACGCCGTTGCTGGAATCGCCCTGCGAAAATGAACAACATGGACAAAACTCCGTCCACCCTGTCCAACCAATTCTTAACTCAAATCATGGTAAAGAGAAAACATGTATATGTGTATAGGTAGAGTAGTGTGTAGAGGAAGGATAAGGAAAATGGTTGGACACGTTGGACGCGGTGGACGGGAATTTGCGATACATTTTCACTCCGGCACGGCTCAAAAACGCTTTGCTGACAAGCATTTTCGGCCAAACCAACCCCCGAAACCATGAAAACCCCGGCGATCCCCACAGGACAGATGCTTTGGGCTGACACCGCCGAGGCTTCCCCGCCGCGTATGGGCTTCACACACGACCGCACAACCGGCAAGGAAGATTGGCTTAGCTCAATCTTCCGTTGGCTCCGGCACGGTGCTAATATATGAAGAAATCCAAGTCATGATGAAACCTATAGAGACCGAATTGTCAACCAAATGCCCGAAATGTAGAGGAGAAGCTTGGGTTGTGTTTGAACCCGATTCGGGTCAAAAATTGGTCAAGTGTCGTTGTGGAAACATTGCACCTGCCGATGGTTTAAGTTTTAACCCCAACCCCGAATTCTTGTTTAAATACCGACCTCATGACTGTTACAGCGAATCATGGATTCTGAACGAGGAACTTTTCTTTGCGAGCCCCGCTCTGTTCAATGACCCTTTCGACTCGAAGGTCATGTATACTTTGGAAGGTACGATTGAGCAGAAAAAACGATATTTGAGCGAAATCCTTCAAGCGGAAAAACCTGGAATAAAAAAGCGGGAAAGATGGAGAATAATCAACTATACGCTCGAAAAGCAACTATTGGAGAGGGATTACGATAACCACGTTAGAAGAGTTCAGAAGCGCATTGATAAATATGGCATCGTCTCGTTTTCTCGAAAGCCCGATGACCTATTGATGTTCTCGTATTATGCAAAGGACCACACGGGATACTGCTTAAAATATAGGCGTTCAAAAGAGAATGTTCTAAGCATGGCCCGAGAGATTAATTATGAAACTTCATATCCGAAATTTAGTGTTTTCGATTTTTCCTTGGGCAAAGTCGGTCCGCTTGGAGATAAAGTCCTGCTCACAAAAGCACAATGCTGGAAGCACGAAGCTGAGTGGAGAATCGGTTTTGCTGACTGTGCCAACCGAGTAATAAAATCGCCTCATCCGATTTTGGAAGGCATAATTCTTGGCTGCAATATGACACCGGAACGACGTGCGGAAATCATTGCATTGAACAACCGACGAGAAAAACCGGCGGAGATATTTCAAGCACAAAAAAAGAAATTTGAATTTGCTCTCGAAATCGTCGCCTTCCCTTCGGTTGCCTGAACTCTTTCTTCATCCCAACACAAGGCTAACTGGCTTGTGGTGTTTGTGGCGTTGGCACCGGCGGAAGCTCTGTCGCTGTCGGTGGCTTTGGCCGAGTTGAACCACGAGGCCGGAGCACACCGGCTGTTGGCGTAACCAGTTTCCAGAGCCGTTCTTTGGCTGCGGTTAGGCGAATAACAAGCTCGGCATCTTTACGGCGCTGTGCGCTTTCAAGCATATCGTCAAGCTGGTCTAGTTGCTTCAACGTTCTGGCTTTTCTTCGTTCATCCTCCGCTGGAGCGAGAACCTGAACGGTTTGTCGTTCAGCCAAACGGCGTTGCTCGCGGCGTTCACGCTGGCGCTGCTGTGAGCGCCGGCCAGCTTCAACGGCAGTCTGTGAGTTGAACAGCGGCATTTGAACGGGAACGTCCGTCAGGCTGGCGGGGTTGTCAAATTTCACTCTGGCGGCCTGGTTGTGCAGGCGATGCGGAGTTCTCGCCCGTCAGCAATTCCGCCGTGCCGAAAGCTGGAAATGAAAACGCCTGCTGAAGATTCGGATTGAACGGCCATTCTGCAACGCCCCCAATACTGCCGATAAACGCCCATGACGCAATTGGCTTGATTCCCCCGGCGGCTTGGCGTATAACGGACATGGCTGAAAAATCTGAAAAACGAAACTTAAATAGACAAAATAATCTCGCGTAGCTTGGCTACAGGTTTCATCCGAAAACCGCGAATTTTCAAAGCAGAGAGACCGTCTAGCACGCGCCCCATCGGGCGCGGCTTGGCGCATTTCTCTGCAAGGCGCTTCGCGGTGCCTCGGATGGGGTGCGTTGAGTCCGCGCCTTTTCCTTTCGGCTTCGCTTCAACAGTTAGACCCCGAAACACAAAAAAGTATAAAAATGAAACCTATGAAAACGAAATTAAAAACTATCATTCGTGCTGCGTGCCATTCATTCGCCGGAGCGGTCTGTACGGGAGCAGCCCTGCTGATGACCGGCAACGCACCGGCGCAAAATCTGTTTGAGGGGGATTGCAACAGTGGCAACATCTATGAATTCACGCCGGGCGGAGCGCAAAGCAGCTTTGCCTCCGGGCTGGGAACTGCTGTTGGACTGGCCTTTAACAGCAAGGGCGATCTGTTTGTGAGTCTTGGCAACTACAGTGGGAGCATAATTGAAATCACGCCGGGCGGAGTGGTAAGCACCTTTGCCTCTGGGTTTAATAATCCTCAAGGACTGGCCTTTAACAGTGAGGGCGACCTGTTTGTGGCCAACGCGGGCGGCAACGACATCATCATGTTCACGCCGGGCGAAGTGCGAAGCACCTTTGCCTCCGGGTTGGACAATCCTCAAGGACTGGCCTTTAATAGCGCGGGTGACCTGTTTGCCACAAGTGGCCATAACCTTATCAAAATCACGCCCGGGGGAGTTCAAAGCACCTTTGCCTCTGGGTTGGCTGGTCCTTGGGGACTAGCCTTTAACAGCGCGGGTGATTTGTTTGAGGCGGACATGTCCACTGGCAACATCTATGAATTCACGCCGGGCGGAGTGCAAAGCACCTATGCTTCCGGGCTCGGTGTCGCTGTTGGACTGGCCTTTGACAGCGCGGGCGACCTGTTTGTGAGCAGGGGCAACTACAGCGGGAGCATAATTGAAATCACGCCGGGCGAAACGCAAAGCACCTTTGCCTCCGGGTTGGATAACCCGGTTGGACTGGCTTTCCAAGGCGAAACCCTGCCCGTGCCAGAACCGTCGGCTTTGGGGTTGCTGGCCGTTGGCGTCCCCGCACTCCTCGTCCGCCGCCGCCGCAAACAATGAATTTTCAAAAATCCGCCTTTGGCTAAAAACGGGACTCCATACGCGCATGGCTGGTGTGAATTCCCCCCTGCCACCGGCACATGGCGGGGACGGTCGGCCAATAGAAAGAGAGTCCTCATTTGCCATACGTTTTCCATGCGTTTTCCGACCGCCAACGAGCCGGAGCCGGGCGCGTGACACCGGAACAGCCTTGCACTAATCAAAGCGCGTGGCAGGACGCAGAACGGTAGGCAGCAAGTAGGCCCGACCGCAACGCCGGTTGACTGGCGCACCCGCAACAGTCCCGACACTCGCCACGATGCCCGCCTGACATTGCCAGCTTACGCAGGCCGAATTTTGATTGCCCCTAACGTGTCCAGGGGGGAGGGAGCGCATGGCCTAAAACGCCCTGCGCCACGCCAGAGCGGAAGCCCGTTGATTGCATTTTGATTGCAGTTTGGCAGGTCAACGTAGGGACACACAAAGGAACGCAAGCGAAGTGTTAAAGTGGCTGATTCCATTGAAGATATTGGCGAAAGTGAGGATTTGCTTGTCGTTATTGGCTAAAGTCGAAACCGGCCAAAACAGGCCGAATTCAAACAAGTAATGTGGTCTTAAATGGCGGTTGGCAATAAAATATACGGCCATCGGAAAAATGTTGATAAAAAAGAAGTTATCTGCTTGTTTTATCCGCATTCATCAGACAGATGGGCACTTTAGTAAAAACAATTGAACTTCTTTCCTAAAGCCGGTCGCGGCCTTGTGCTGGCCGCAATTTTGGGGGGCTGCTTGGCGTGCGTCGAGAAAGCCCGGGCGCAGGCGATGGCAGGCGGCGAAACCACGAACGTAATCCGGATTGTGGAGCTTCAGGGCACGGTGGAATTCGCTCCCGCTGCCGCCCGCGCCTGGCTGCCGGCGCAAATCAATCAAATCCTGCATCCGTTCGACCGGTTGCGCACCGGCGCCAATAGCCGGGTAGCGCTCCTTTGGTCAGAACGGAGCGTGGTGTCTTTCGGCGCCCTGACGGAGCTTGAAGTTTTGCCGCCGGATTCATCTGATGCGCAATGCGGGCTGCACCTGGTCCGGGGCATCGTCTCATTTTTCCATCGCGACGAACCGGGACGCATCCGGGTCATCACCCGTGGCGCCGTCGCCGGAGTGGAGGGCACGGAGTTCGTTCTGGCCGTGGACGACACAGAGCGCACGACCCTGTCGGTGGTTGATGGCAAGGTCCGGTTTGGCAACGAACAAGCCACGCTCCTCCTGACCAATGGCCAGCAGGCCGTCGCGGAGCCGGGCAAAGCGCCCGTCCACACCGCCGGTTTCATTGCCAACAACTTACTGCAATGGTGCTTTTACTATCCGGCGGTAATTGATCCGTCAGATTTGCCGTTCATGCCGGAAGAACAAAAAACCCTCGGCGAGTCGCTTCAGGCCTACCGCTCGGGCGACCTGCTGGTGGCGCTGGCCAAATATCCGGCCGGGCGTCAACCCGGTTCCGACATTGAGCGGGTTTATTATGCCGGCCTGTTGTTGAGTGTTGGCGAGGTCGAACCGGCCGAATCGGTACTGGCTTCATTGTCCGTTTCCGATGCCTCCAGCCGCCCGCAACGGATTGCCCAAGCCTTGCGCGAGCTCATCTCCGCCGTGAAGCAGCAACCGAATCCAACAGTGGTCCGCCCGCAACTGGCCACGGAATTCCTGGCGGATTCCTACTATGAACAATCGCGCGGTGTCCCCGGGGCTTCCTTGCAGGCCGCGCTGGATTCCGCCCGGCGGGCCGTGACCAACTCGCCGGATTTCAGTTTTGGTTGGGAGCGCGTGGCGGAACTGGAATTCAGCTTCGGTCGCACCCGCCAGGCGCTCGAGGCCTTGAACAAAAGCCTGGCCCTCGCGCCGCGCAATGCCCAGGCGCTTGCGTTAAAAGGATTTTTGCTCGCGGCGCAAAATCACACTGGCGAGGCCATCGGATGGTTCGACCGGGCGCTCGCCGTGGACTCCGCCCTCGGCAACGCATGGCTGGGACGCGGTCTATGCCGCATCCGCCGCGGCGATGCCAGGGGCGGACGTGAAGACCTGCTGGTGGCCGCGGCGCTCGAGCCACAGCGCGCCGGGCTGCGAAGTTACCTGGGCAAGGCTTACGCGAACGCAGGTGATGACACGCGCGCCGCCAAGGAACTTCAACTCGCAAAAAAACTGGATCCGCAGGACCCGACGCCGTGGCTTTATTCCGCCCTGCTCAACCAGGAGAACAACCGGATCAACGACGCGATTCGTGATTTGGAAAAATCGCAGAAATTGAATGACAACCGGAGCGTCTATCGCTCGCAGCTTTTGCTGGATCAGGACCAAGCGGTGCGCAGCGCCAATCTGGCCGCGATGTACCGGGACGCAGGCATGGATGACGTGGCCGTACGCGAGGCCGCCCGCGCAGTGAATTACGATTACGCGAATTACTCGGCACACCTGTTCCTGGCGAACAGCTATCATGAACTTGTTGATCCGAACGAAATAAACCTGCGATACGAAACCCCCGCAAAAAATGAGTATCTGCTGGCAAATTTGCTTGCTCCGGTAAGCGCCGGGATGTTCTCACCCACCATTTCACAACAGGAATACTCCCCATTGTTCGATCGCAATCGTCTTGGGGTTGTTTCGGATACGGAATACTTGAGCCGCGGGGCCTGGACGCAGTCGGGTGCGCAGTATGGCACATTCGGGGATTTCAGTTACGACTTTGAAGCAGCTTATTGTTCCGACCCCGGCCAGCGCGCGAACGAAGACATCGACGAGCAACAATATTCTCTAACAGTCAAGCAACAGCTCACGCCACAAGACAGTGTCTATGTGAACGCCCAACTATACTATGCGAATAGCGGAGATTTAGCCGAATTTTACGATCAAAACGCGGCCAGCCCGACTTATCGCTTGAACGAGCAGCAGGAACCGAACGTGAGCCTTGGCTATCATCATGAATGGAGTCCCGGGGTCCACACTTTGTTTTTGGCGGCTCGCCTCAACGACACGACCTCGGTCACCAACTCCACGCAGCCTTCCTTGTTTCAAACCTTTCCGAACAATACCATCGGCGTCCCCACTTTAAGTACCTTCAAGTCTGCGCAGAACATTACGGCGAATGAGCATTTTTGGAACAGGTTGGATATTTATTCAGGAGAACTGCAGCAGATTTGGGAGGGGCCGGAACACAATACCATTGTCGGCGCACGCATTCAGTATGGCTATTTTGATACCTCGGTTTTACAGGCCAATCCTGTCCCCGTGACTTCGGCTTTCCTAGATCCTCCGCCACCACAGAGCTTCACTTCCCTGTTCAAGCGCATCAGTTTTTACGGCTATCATCAATGGCAGATTTTCGAGCCGCTGCAGTTGATTGGCGGTGTGACCTATGACCATATCACCTACCCGGAAACTTTCCGGAGCGCGCCCATTTCAGGGAACGACACGACCGCCGATCAAGTTTCGCCCAAAGCCGGCCTGATTTGGACGCCGCTGGACAAAACCACCGTCCGCTTCGCCTATACGCGTTCGCTGGCCGGTGCGAGCGTGGACCAAAGCTATCAACTGGAACCTTCGCAGGTGGCGGGCTTCGTCCAATCGTTCCGCAGCATCATTCCTGAATCCGTCAAGGGGGATAATGCCGGTGCCCAATTTGAAACCTACGACCTTTCGCTGGAACAAAAATTCAGTACCGGAACTTATCTGGGTGTTTCCGGCGAGATATTGAACTCCACCGTCAATCGGATTGATGGAGTCTTCAATTATTACCCCGACGGGTTTGACAACCCCATTCCACAAGGACTGCGCGAACATTTGGATTACCAAGAGGAATCGGTGCTGGTCACCGTCAATCAGTTGCTAGGCCGGGACTGGTCGCTCGGCGCGCGCTATCTTTACACTCAAGCGGTCTTACATGACAATTTCCCTGATGTGCCGGTCACTCCACCACCTATTGATAATCCGATAATACCAAGTCAGCGGACCAAGGGGGTTTTGCAACAGGTGAGTTTGTCGGCGATTTACAACCATCCCTGCGGTTTCTTTGCCCAGGGAGAGGCCCAGTGGTATGGTCAGAACAACAGCGGTTACACCCCCAGTGAGTCGGCTGACTTCTGGCAATTCAATGTGTTTGCCGGTTACCGGTTTCTGCAACGAAGAGCCGAAGTGACACTCGGCCTGCTCAACATCACCGATCAAAATTACAATTTAAATCCGCTCAACCTTTACAACGAACTTCCGCGCTCGCGCACCCTGGCCCTGAGCCTGCGGTTGAATTTCTAGGTGAAAAACCGGGCTGAACTTCAGTTCAGCCCTGTTTGTTTTCAGACTCGCGTGTTCCCATTTTTCAACCGCACCTATTGATTAAACCCGGTCAGGACGATGGGATAGTTGGTTGTCGGCACATTATTCGGAAAATAGATTGTGAATCTGTAACTGGGGCTGAACGGCGGGTTGGGAATGGTGACCGTTGTTTGATTGCAACCGGTATCGCCATATTTTCCCATGTATCCAATTTTTGTATCTGTCCGCCCGCTGCCATCGGAAGCTGTAAAGATTGTTGTCGTGTTGGTGGAAGGCACCCAACCCCAGCCTTGCGAAATTGTCTTGGTGTAATTGATATAGCCAACGAAACTGCCCGGGCAGGTGCCTTGTTTGCCACCACCAGATATGGGTGCGCCGAACACAACAATCTGGTCTCCGCCAAAGTACATGGGAGCCATTACGTTCAAAGATGCCGCGCGGGTCGGCACCGGATCTCCGCCGGTCTGGGAAACATTGCATGAATATATTCCCGCGTCATTGACCCCGACATTCTGAATGGTCAGGGTGCTGTTGGTTTGTCCATCAATGGCAACTCCGTTGGACTGCCATTGATAGCTATCGGCATTGACTGCCTGCACCGATAATACGGCATTTGAGCCCACGGTAACGGCCTGGTCAACTGGTTGAGCCGTTATCGTTGGAAACTCAGACTGATCCAGAGCGTCGGTTGTTTGGGCAGGAGCAGAATTTCCTGCAATCATAACCAATCCGGCGACTGCTGCCAGCGCAATGATGGAAGGGATGCGTTTATTCATAGGATTATGGGTTTTCACAGGTTTTTGCTGTCGTTCTCCTTGCGCCTGGAATCCCTAGAATCGGCACAGCAAGTTTGTGTTTTCTCAGGCGAATAATGTTTTACGGAGCAACCAGGAAAATCTTTCAATCTTTTTCATAAAACTGTGGGGTAGCTGCCAAAAGCTACGCAAAATAATTTCGGAAAGAACTGTCATTATGCAGTTAAATAACGGAAGAAAATGCAGTTGCAATTCCTGTTTTCCCAAATGCAATCCCGAGTTCAAAAACCGGCGGGCAAGGTGTTTTTGCCGGAGGCTTTTTCGACGAGTTTTTGCTCCACCAAATTCAGATATGTGTGTGCGACGTTAATGTCATGGGGTTCGAGGCGCAAGGACCGTTCAAACCAAGGCCTGGCGGCGGCGTAGTCCCCGGTTTGCACGTAATGCCAGCCGATGACGGCGACGGTGTAGTAGCCGTTCGGGTCGAGCGTTTCGGCCTGGCTGAAACAGGTTTCCGCCTCGTCGTGATGATCCAGCCAGTCGAGGCACATGCCGTAGCGCAAATAACTGTAAGCGTCGTAACGGTCGAGATTCCGGGCGCGCGCATACCATGCCATCGCCATTTTCGCCAGGTCCGCGTAATTATCTCCGCCGTTGAAACTTTCCACGCGATACCCTTCGCCAATGTCGTAGGCCGTTTCAAAATTCATCGGCTCGGCGGCAAACGCATTTTCCAAGGCGGCGGTATGTTGCGGCGAAAAATAATCCGGGAACCGCTCCGCGCGCGCCAGCCAGAAGGTCTCATGGCCGCGCCGCCATTCCTGACCGGTCAAATAAACGGCGCCACCGGCGAGCGCGATCGTCAGCAGAATCTTCACCGGCAACCGTGCGTTGAGCCAGTAACGCTCTGTCGCATATCGCAGGTTGCTGCTCAACAAGGCCAGCAACGTCACGCCGACCAGCGCGTTGGCCGGGATGTGCAGATTGAAATCCGCCACCGAATGCACCGCCAGCGCCAGCAGACCGGCCGTCGCGCCAAGGAAAAACGCAAACCGATTGCTTTGCCCGCTGCTGAAATCGCGTTCCGGACGGCGGACATGCGGCCACGTCCTGGCCAGCCCGGCGACAAACATTGTCGCGCCCGCCAGCACGATGATGCCACCCGCCGTGCCCCAGTCAGCGAGCAGGTTCAGATAATCATTGTGGACGCGGTCGGGGCGTGATTGCGTGCTTACCGGACGGTATTCCCGGAAGCGGTAGTCGTAATGCGCCGGGCCGACGCCCCACCAAAAATGATCCCGCCACATCCGCTCTGCCGCCGTCCAGATGTCGAACCGCACATCCAGGTCGAGGTTGCCGCCGTTCGCGGATTTTTCCACGCGCCGCATGTAACCGACGGTTTTGGACAAATAGTTTGTGACAAAAAAGGTTCCGCCGCCGAGCAAAACGAGCAACAACAATAGCGCGCGCCAGCGATGGTTCCGGTGGCCTGCCAGAACGAGCAAAAGCGCCAGCACCCCCACTGCCGCCGCCACCCAGCCGCCGCGTGAAAACGTCACCGCCAGGCCCGTCCCGATGATCAACACAGCATAGCCCAACAGGATGCGGAGAACCGCATTCATCCGCCCGACCAAAAGATAGGCTACCGCCAGCGGCAGCAGCATTTCGAGAAACCCGGCGAGGTTGTTCGGCGAAATGTAAGTGCCCGAAGCGCGTCCCGGATAAGGCGAAATCAAATTCCAGACATGGTTGGAGTGCGTCAAAAGCTGGGCGACCGCGTAGCTGGAAATTCCCATTGCCAGAAAAATCAGCGTGAAACTGATGATCTGCACCGACTCCTGGCGGTACAAATTGTTGCCGATGGCGAAAAACAAAAAAGCATACACCACCACCTGAATCATCTCCAGCCGTGCGACGCATTCGATGTCGGCCGTGAGATAGCGCGCGACGGCGTAAACTGCGAACGCCAGCACCACCCAGCCAACCGGCGGCCACAGCAATTGCAGCCTGGGGTCGAGCCACAACCGCAGCACCCACACGAGCATCACGGCGACGGCAAGTCCCTGGACCACGAGAAAGGCCCACGCATCCACCGCACCCATCGCCAACGGGGCAAAAACCAGAATCGCGAGCACCAAACCCAAAATGATGCGCTCGCCCCAGCCGTTCAGCCGCTTCCGGTCATTGGCCATTTGGGAGGGTAAAATGGACTGTGACCGTTGCGGAGTAAAGCGCATTTGCCCGCCGATGCCATTTCAGCTAGTTTTTCGCGCAAGTATATGACCGACCCGCGTTACCAAAAACTGGCCCGGCTGCTCGTGGAATATTCCACCGCGCTCAAAAAAGGTGACCGCATCCTGCTCGACATGATTGACGTGCCGGATGAGTTCACCATCGAACTCATCCGCGCCGCCCGCGCGGCGGGCGCAACACCGTTTGTCGAGGTCCGGCACACACGGGTCTCGCGCGAGCTTTTGCTGGAGACCAATGAAAAGCACGCCGCCCAGGTGCGGGACATCGAGCTGTTCCGTATGAAAAAAATGCAGGCGTATATCGCGGTCCGCGGCAGCGAGAACGCCAGCGAAAATTCCGACGTGCCCGGCCCCCGGATGGCGCTTTACTCGCGCATCACCCGGCCGGTGCTGGATTATCGCGTAAACCGGACGCGCTGGTGCGTGCTCCGCTGGCCGACCCCCAGCATGGCGCAGGCCTCCGGCATGAGCACCGAGGCGTTTGAAAATTTCTTTTTTGACGTCTGCACAATGAATTACCGTAAGATGGCAAAAGCGATGATTCCGCTGGGTGTATGTATGAAAAATGCCGATCGCGTTCATCTCAAAAGTCCCGGCACCGATTTGACTTTCAGTATCAAGGGCATTGGCGCGAAGATGTGCAAGGGCGATTGTAACATTCCCGACGGCGAAGTGTATTCCTGTCCGGTGAAGCATTCCGTGAACGGCGTCATCCAGTTTAACACGCCGACGATTTATGCCGGGACGAAGTTTGAAAATGTCCGGCTGGAATTCAAGAACGGCAAAATCATCGCCGCGAGCGCGAACCATACGAAGCGGCTGAATGAAATTCTGGACACGGACGCGGGCGCGCGCTACGTCGGCGAATTTTCACTCGGCTTCAATCCTTATATTTTGAACCCCATGTGCGACATTTTATTCGACGAGAAAATCGCCGGCTCGCTGCACTTCACGCCGGGGCAGGCTTATGAGGAATGCGACAACGGCAACCGCTCGGCGGTGCACTGGGACATGGTGTTGATCCAGCGCCCCGAATGGGGCGGCGGCGAGGTGTGGTTCGATGGCGAGTTGATCCGCAAAGACGGCGTGTTCGTTCCGAAGGATTTGAGGCCGCTGAATGCGAAAAATCTGAAATAAAAAAGCAGCCGCGAACCGGAGCTCGCGGCTGCCAATTCACCCGCCCGACTTACGCTGCTTCTTTGAGCAGCGCAATGAACTGCTTCATGGCCGGCGAGAGCACCTTGTTCTTCTTGTAGATCGCGGCGATGGGGCGGTAATAAGAACCATCTTCAAGCTGCACGGCGGCGAGTGTCTGCTTGGCGACCTCCTGTATGACCGTGCCTTCCGGCACGATGGCAATGCCGGCGTCGATTTCCACCGCGCGCTTCACCGTTTCGATGTTGTCGAATTCCATGGCATGTCTCGGGTCCACGCCGTGTTCCTTGAGAATTTTGTCCAGCGCCTTGCGCGTGGGGATGTCCGGCTCGAAGCCGATGATTTTCTGGCCGGCAAGTGATTTGAATTTGATGGATTTCTGTCTGGCGAACGGGTGTTGCGGGTGGCAGATCAGCACCAGCGGGTCCTTGCGCAGCGGGACGATTTCCAGCTTGGCGTCCTTGGCCGGATATGCGACCAGCCCCAGATCCACCACGTTGCTGAACACGTCTTCATAAACCTGGTTGGCGTGACGGTATTCGACGTGGATATTGACCGGGGGATACAGCTTCATGAACTTTTTGATATACGGCGGCAAATCGTGCAGGCCGATGCTGTAGATCGTCGCCACGCGAATCGTGCCGGAAATGATGTCTTTCAATTCCTGCAATTTGCTGTGCAGCGACTCATAAGTCTGGATGATTTGCTTGCTGTAATCGTAAAGCGTCTGCCCTTCGCGCGTGAGGCGGAACTTCTTTTTGCTCCGCTCGATGAGCAGCGATTTGAACTGCCGTTCGAGCGAACTGATCTGTTGGCTCACGGCGGATTGAGTGACTCCGTTGATTTGCGCGGCTTTGGTGAAACTTTCGGTTTCGGCCAGGTCGCAGAATACTTTCAAGCTTTCAATTTGCATAAGCCCGATTAAACAACAAATTCAATTTTTAGTCAACAGGGGTTTTTTTATTGGCCAGCACGTGTTTCACTTTGGCCAGCAATTCCGCGCTCGTGAAGGGCTTCTGCAAATACGCCGCACCGGTTTGTTTGTCCGCCGGCATCATATAGCCGCTCGTGCACAAAATCCTCATCGTGGGCGCCAGTTGCCGGATGCGCTCGACGAGTTCGCGCCCGCTCATGCCCGGCATCACCAGATCCGTCACCACCACGTCCGCCTTGATGTCGCCGCGCGACAAAATCTCCAGCGCTTTCTGACCACTGTTCACCGTCAAAACCTTGTAACCGAAATCCGTCAAAATCGTCTCGGCCATCGTCAGCAGCAGGTTTTCATCGTCCACCACCAGGATGGTTTCCGTACCATGCAGGTCTTCTTCCGCGCCGGCGCTTTCCAGGATGAAATTCTTTTCCGCCGGCAGATACACGCGCGCCGAGGTGCCCACGCCCGGCCCGCTGGAAACCGCCACGCCGCCGCCGTGATTGGTCACAATGCCATATACCAGCGCCAGCCCCAGACCCCGGTGCGTTTCCTTTTTGGTGGTGAAAAACGGCTCAAAAATCCGCGGCAACACGCCCGGTTCAATGCCGCTGCCGTTGTCGGTGATTTCGACGCAGACATAAGTGCCCGCCGTCAGCCGCACGTTGCAGTCCTGCGCCGGCCCGGTCAATTCCACGTTGCGCGTTTGCACGGTGATATGTCCCTGGCGGCCGCCGCTGATCGCCTCCACGGCGTTCTCCAGAATTTTGGTCAGTGCCTGCTGCACCATGGCCTCGTCAAATCGCACGGCAAACAGGTTCTTTTCCAATTGCACGTTCCACGCGATTTCTGCGCCGGGCGCGTTGCGGAAAAATTCCGCACAACGATTCACCACCGCATTCAGGTTGCCCGGCAGGGCGCGGTGGGTTTCCTTTTCCTGGCGGCTGAAGGTCTGGAGTTCACTGGCAATTTCCGCCGCGTGCTGGGCAGATTTTTCCACCTCCATTAACGAGTGCCGCCACGGATGCCCCGGCTCCGCCTTGCTCAAAAGCAGCGAGGTGTGGCCGAGCACGCTGGTCAGCGCATTGTTGAAATCCAACGATACCGTCCGCGCCAGTTGCAGCGCGCAATCCAGTTTTTGTTTGAGCGTCGCGCCACCCGCGTCCGGCGCACTCTTGTTTTCGTCGGGTACACCCGCCGGCACCGGCGCCCCCTCAACGGCGGGCAGCAATTGCAGCACATACCACCTGCCTCCGTCACGGCTGAAAGCGCAAATGGCCGCGGTGAATTTTGTCGTCGCGCCGTTCGCGGTACGAAGTTTCAAATCGGTGGTGGGTGCCGGTGATTGCTCCCAGCGCGTGAAAAATTCCTCCGGCGTGCCGCCATTTTCCGGCGACCAAATCGCCGATAAGGTTGGCGTTTCGCCGGTCAAAGCCGTGCCAAACGCGGCGCTGGCCGCCGCGTTCGCGCGCAGCACCACCCTGCCCGCGTTCAACAGCAACGCCGGCCACGCCGCACCCTCCAGACCAAATATCACTTCAGGCTTCATTCAAAATCGCAAAAACAAGGCAGCCTACGATACCTCCGAAAAATTTCAAGGAATGATGGCGAATGCCGTTGGCAAAAGTTCGCGCACGGAAAATTCCCGGGGGGATTTCAAATCACGGCTGTCGGCCACCCACACCCTGGCGTCGGGCGCGTATTCCGCCAGTAATTGACGACACGCGCCGCAAGGCATCGGCCCGCCCGGCGCGCGTGCCACCACCGCCACCGCGACAAAATTTCTCTTCCCGCTGGTCAGCGCCTTGAATAAGGCCACGCGCTCCGCGCAGCAGGTCAAGCCGTAACTCGCGCTCTCGACGTTCGCACCGGCGATGATTTCGCCGGTTTTCGTGAGCAACGCCGCGCCGACCTTGAATTGGGAATAGGGCGCAACCGAACCTGCGCGCGCCCTGGCCGCCGCTTGTACCAATTTTCGAGAATTGATTTTCATTTTGGGGAGGGACGGCGTGTCGCCGTCCCCAATTCAGGATCGCCGGCACGGCAACCCTCCCGAATACAATTGCGCGAAATATTTGAGCAATTCCGCTGCCAAAACCTTCACCCCTTCGGCAGTTTCCAGTACCCCGGCATGCGACAATTTCTCCTCGCTGATGCCCGCCGCGAGGTTTGTGACGCACGAAATGCCGGCCACGTTCAACCCGCACTGCCGCGCCACCATCGCCTCCGGCACCGTGCTCATGCCCACCGCGTCCGCGCCGAGCCGCGCAAACGCGCGAATTTCCGCCGGCGTCTCGTAGCTCGGCCCGCTCACCGCGAGATAGACGCCCGAATGAAGTTTCATTTTGCGCCGGCGCGCCGCCTGAAACAACAGCGCACTTAATCCCGGGTCGTAAACCTGCGTCATATCCACGAATCGGGGCAACGGTGGCTGCGATGCCCCCGTTGCGGAGATTTCAGGCGCCGAGGCGTCGCCGCCACCAGACCGCAGCGGATTGGCGCCCATGAAATTGATGTGATCGGTCAGCACCATGAAATCGCCGGGCCGAAACTTTTTGTTGATGCCGCCCGCCGCGTTTGTCAGCAGCAAATCCCGGATGCCGAAGGCCGCGAGCGTACGGATAGCGAACGTGACACGTTCCATCGAATGACCCTCGTAAAAATGGGTGCGCCCGCTCAAAACCAAAACCGGCGTTTTGCCGAGCCAGCCGAAATACAATTCGCCCGCATGGCCGCTCACACTGGGAACGGGAAAGCCGGGAATTTTTGCGTAGGAAATTTTTTTCTCCACGCGCAGCTCGGTCAGGACGTGATGAAATCCGCTACCGAGCACGATGGCGAGCGTCGGACGCAGCAGCGAAACTTTATTGAGCCGCGCGGCAGCAATTGCCGGATTTTGTAAAGCCATCTTGGGCCAAGTTTAATCTTTACCGGCCAACAGCCAAGCCCCAACGCGCGCGGATGGCAGAGCGTGTACCGCCCCTAGCGTTCGCGCAAGTATGGCGGGCAGAGGACTGCGCGCCTGTCGTGTACGAACGATGAAGCCCGGTGCCCGACACAATGGCGAGCGTGAAACAAAGCGGCGAATTTTTTGAGCGGCGTGGCAGTGGTTTCCTGTGTCAGTGCAACTGGTGAATCTCAGGGACTAACGTATTGCGTCGTGCATACCTTAAGGCAGCTATTCAAATGCTGCCTGGGTGCATTTTTTGCCTCAGTCCATACCTAATATGTTCGAATGGAATTTCGATGGCTAAAATCAAATGGCCGAAAGACATAACGACACAAGAAGAAGGGCGACAGGGTTTGAATTGCAACGCGCCTGGCGCATTGAGTCAATTTCCCAAATACTCGCGCGGGTCAACAATCTGCCCGGCAATCGCGCTGGCGGCCACTGTCTCCGGCTCAGAACAGGCTGTAAATGAACGGCGCCAACGCCGAGCCTTTGGCGAAAATCAATAATACTCCCAACAACAAAAGAAAAACGACGATGGGCGCCAACCACCAGCGCTTACGTTCGCGCAAAAATTGCCAGAACTCTTTGATGATACCGAGCCGGTTCATTTCAACAAGCGGTTCGTAAATGTTTCAAACAACTGCTCTGCCACGATGGCGTTGCCCTGTGCGTTGAGATGTAGGAGATCGGCATCCAGGTAAAGCATTTTCCCATAGGGCCGCAAATCCGGCGTCAAATCCACCAGTGGCACGGCAAACTTTGCGGCCGCCGCGCTCTTCATCTGGAGCACGCCGTCAACTGGCGCGTTTGCCGCCAGATCGTATTGCGGGGGCAGAAACAGCAGCGCGGGCTGGACGTGATGGGTTTGGGCCAGCTCGCAGATGCCTTCGATCGCTTCCCGGAACACCGCATCCGGATCGCTTTGTTGCTGCGCCTTGAACAGGGCATCCTGCTTCGGGTCAACCGGGATGAACAGGTTCCGGGCCGGCTCGTAAAGTTTTCGCAATTCCACCTCGAGCACGAAATCGTAAATCGCCGACCGCCGGAGAAGGTTTTTCAGCCGCACCCGCCACGCGAATTTTTTCACGAAGTCCGGGCTGTTCTTTTCGGAAAACTGCGTCCACAGGTTGGCGTCGGCGAGAATCACGAAATCCGGCCGGCAACGGAGGCCAAAATCGCGGAAATAAACCAGCATTTGGGGGTAGGACCATGCATTGACGCCGGCGTTGATGACCTCCACTTTTTTGTTCTGGCCGACATAAGCCTGCAACAATCTCTCCAGCCGGTGCGAGTAGGTTTCTTCGTCCGTAAGTCCCCAGCCAAAGGTCCGCGAATCACCCAGCGACAGGATACGGATGGTGTTGGCGGGTTTTTCGGTCTGGAATTCCGGACCGCGCGTGCCTTGCGAATTGATATGAACTGGCTTGTGGCCAATCTTCGTGTAACAATTCTGATTCGGTTTGAGTTTCCAATACAACTTCGGGTCCGGTTCGTAGATTTCCAGATTTCCGAAGCCGCACAATCGCAATACCGCCTCAAACACTGCCACGCAAAGCAAAAACACCGTGCCCGATAGTGCCAGATTTTGCAGCAGCCGTTTCCAGCGGGATGGAGGCGCGCCGCACTTGGGTTCAGAATTGCCGCTCATATTCAGCCGGGGTTTTGGGTTTGTGCTCCCGCGGGATCCAATAACTCGCCGCGGCGCGATTCAGCTTCAGGCTGAGAAAATCCCTGCCACAGGCGCGCGCGACCAGCCCGATGGGCGTGATAACAGCGTAGAAGAAAACAGTCAACAGCACGTTCGAAACCACAAATCCCAGCACGATGGCCAGCGCCATCCACGCGATGTAAATCTGCTTCAATGTCCGTGGGGCGATCAGGCCCAACGCGACCAATACCGCCCCGACCATCAGAAACCAGGGGGCCGAAGGCCGGTGGCAGAGCAGCAGGATGATACCCAGCAGCGCAAATACGCCTCCCACAAGCAGTCCGAACTTGCGGAGTTCACGGGCGCCCGTTTTGAGTTGTTTGATTTCGTCGCGGATCATGCCATACCTAATCAAGTTCAAATTCCTTCAACCAGTCGATGTCCTTGTCCAGCGGCTTTTGTTCCTGCTTTTCGAGTAGAAAATTGCCCAGCAGAAGGTAGTCCATGTTGGTTCGCATGAAACACAAATAGGCGTGCTCCGGCGTGCAGACAATCGGTTCACCGCGGACATTAAAGGAGGTGTTGATAATCACCGGGCAGCCGTATTTTTCGTCGAACTTCTGGATCATCCGGTGATACATCGGCTGATGTTCGCCTGTCACCGTCTGCACGCGGGCTGAATAGTCCACGTGGGTCACGGCGGGAATGGTCGAGCGGATCGTCAGCAATTTTTCCAGCCCAAAACGTTTCTGTTCCTCCACTGTCAATTCCCGGCGCTGCGATTTTGTCACCGGGGCCACGAGCAGCATGTACGGGCTTTCGTCGTCAAGGTCAAAATACTCCGATGCCTTCTCGCGCAAAACGGTCGGCGCAAACGGGCGGAAGCTCTCGCGGAACTTGATTTTGAGGTTCATCACTTCCTGCATTTTTGGCGATTGGGCGTCGCCGATGATCGAACGCGCACCGAGCGCCCGCGGACCAAATTCCATCCGTCCGTAAAACCAGCCGATGACTTTTTCCGCCTTGATTAAATCAGCGATTCGCTCGGGCAATTCTTCATTGCTTAATTCACTGAACGGAATGTTTTTGGACGTCAAAAAAGCGTGGATTTCCCCGCGTGAATAGGCGGGGCCAAGATACGAACCCTGTTGTGAATCCTTCTGGCCGTCGGTCCGGCGCGGGTGGCCAAGATACTGGTGCCAGGTCAACAGCGCTGCGCCCAGAGCGCCGCCGGCGTCGCCCGCCGCCGGTTGAATCCAGATATGGCCGAAAATCCCTTCGCGCAGGATGCGTCCGTTGGCCACGCAATTGAGCGCCACGCCGCCGGCCAGACAGAGGTTCTTCATCCCGGTTTCCCGGCGCACGTGCCGCGCCATGCGAAACATGACTTCCTCGGTCACCTCCTGGATCGAACGCGCCAGGTCCATGTCACTCTGCGTCAGTTTTGATTCCTGCCGGCGCGGCGGCCGGCCAAACAACCGGTTGAACCGCTCGTTCGTCATCGTCAGCCCGACACCGTAGTTGAAATACCGCATGTTGAGCCGGAATGAGCCATCTGCCTTCAAGTCCATCAACTCGCGCAGGATCAAATCTACGTATTTCGGTTCGCCGTAGGGCGCCAGACCCATGAGTTTGTATTCACCGGAATTCACCTTGAAACCGGTAAAGTAGGTGAACGCAGAATACAAGAGACCGAGTGAATGGGGAAAATGCAGTTCGCCGAGCATCTCCACCCGATTTCCCCTTCCGGTGCCGTAGCTCGTCGTCGTCCATTCACCCACGCCATCCACCGTCAGAATCGCCGCCTCGGGATATGGCGACGGGAAAAATGCCGAGGCCGCGTGTGATTCATGATGTTCCGGGAAAACGATTTTGCATTCGCAGCCCAGTTCCTTGCGAATGAGTTCTTTCATCCAAATCCGCTCGCGAATCCAGAGCGGGATCGCCATGAGGAAGGACCGCAAACCCGCCGGCGCATACGCGAGATAACTGTGCAAGATGCGGTCGAACTTGAGAAACGGCTTTTCGTAGAACGTGACGTAGTCCAGATCGCTGACCTGAATGCCGCCTTCGCGCAGAGAATATTCCACGGCGTGTCGGGGGAATGACGCGTCGTGTTTCTTGCGGGTAAAGCGTTCTTCCTGGGCGGCGGCAATGATTCGTCCGTCGCGCACCAGGCAGGCGGCGCTGTCGTGGTAAAAAGCGGAGATTCCAAGAATATTCACATGAAAACGGATGCGCGTGAAACCATCAGAAAGACGCGGTGCTTTGGGTTTGCATCGGCGGGTGATTTTCCGGCCGCTGGCCTCGGGTGTCAAGCATCTGCCGCAATCGAGGTTTCAACCACTTCCAAGTCAAAGTGGCGATGACTTCGCTGCCATATTCGTTTGGATGATATTCATTGCGAATCACCAGCCGGGAATGATCACCTTGCGCGATCCTGAACATTTCCGGTCCGATGTCGTGAAAGGCAATCCCGTTTGTGGCAAAAACTGCGGGGCTTTGTCGGAAAATTTCTTATTGGCTGCTCCCTCAGCACGTCCGAGTGGATAATCGGGAAAGGCTTGAAAATCGGTTGTCACTACGAACAAGCGGCAGTCGTGGTCGAGGCGCCATTGCCGGAGGCGCAAAAAGAGCGCCTCCGCCAGACGCACACCTGGCTCTGGATCGGTATCGGTCGGGTGATTGATCGGGGTTTTTCTGCGGGTTTGATTTAACTCTGCCCTGACCGCTACTCTAAAGAATTGAATCAATTGCGAGTGTTCAAGTGTCCATTGATACAACCCAAAAGAGCGGAAGATATCTCTAAATCCCGCCCCAGGGACGTTTGGTTTGGTCGGCGTGACCCAATCGGCGTTTTTGGTATCAAGCCGGAAAAGTCCGCTCCGCACACTGCGTTCGACGTCGTCATTATTCAGAAAAACCACGATGGCACTCGGATGAATTTTTGCGCCAAAATCCTCGACGAATGCCACATAATCTGCTGTTCCCCAACCGTCAACGCCACCGATGAGAAATGCAAGCGTGCCGACGGGAAAATCCCGGGCTGCAAATTGGTCCAGCTTGTAGACAAAGGTGTTTGTCTCATCAAGCAGCCATCCGAACGTGAATGAATCGCCCACGCAAAGAACCCGGTTTGTTCCCGCCCCAATCGGACCGCCACGCAAATGAAAGTCATTGATGCGATAAACAACTATACGATCTCCGAATTGCTGCCGCGATTTCCAGTTGGCTTTGTTGATGTCGTTGCCGCGCGCCGACCTTTCAAACTACGTCCCGCTCAAATTTTGCGGCGCGACAATGCGCACTGAAACCTCGCCTGACAGCAGACACACTACACCGACGATACCTGCGGTTAGCAGGCGGAAAATCCACACCTTCCATTTCGGTAAACTGTGCCGACTGGTTGGCTTTGAACCTTTCACAGCACTATCGATTTTACTCACCATATCAAAATCCTGTCAATCCACTGACTTGATTTATTCTCTTTTTGCCATACTATAATTTGCTCGGTTTATGGAATTGAACAATGACGAAATCCGCCGTTACTCGCGGCACCTGATTCTGCCCGAAGTCGGTCTGGCCGGCCAAAAGAAAATCAAAGCCGCCAGCGTCCTGTGCATCGGCGCGGGTGGCCTCGGCTCGCCCATCGCCATGTATCTCGCCGCCGCCGGCATCGGCAAGCTCGGCCTCGTGGATTTCGACACCGTGGACTATTCCAATTTGCAGCGGCAGATTTTGCAC
>JBEKHY010000039.1:0-22560 GCA_050012035.1 Verrucomicrobiota bacterium
CCCAAGCAGAGGAAAAACTTAAAAAGAAAAGACTCAAATTCCTCCAACAAACTGCCGCCGCCCTCGGCTATACACTACTCTGTGCCTCATGAACTTATACGCCTAGTTTCTTATGAGGCGTCCGGTCAACCTGAAACCTCTGTGAACGGCTCAACTGAATCAGCAACAAAAGAGCAATAAAAATGACTAAACCAGACCAGACTGTCCAGAGAAGGATGTAGCTCAATACCTTGTTTGGCCCTGAAACGACAACAGCACGAACGGCGCTGACAATGCTAAGCGCCAGTGTCAACCAAAGCCAAATCTGCGTCAGCAAAATCGCCCATCGCCTGCCAAAAAACACGGCCAAACCAAGCACCAAATCCAAAGCCGCCGATAACGAATAAAACAAAAGATCATACCAAGCAGAGGCGTGCGCTGGCCCAAAAAAATAGGACGGAAGCTGGAGTAAGGCTTGAGTGCCCAACAATGCGAGTGCGCCCGCAACGAACACCTGAATATCTCGTGCTGATATTTTCATAGCGCGAGGACGCCTAACTATTTAATTACATTGACTCTTTTCACGCTAAGTTGATATTAGCCGAGAAACATTGAGTCGGTCTTAATGGATTATTCTCTGGGAAAACAGGCTATGGGTAAAGAATGGGCGTGTCAAGGTCAAAAGGGACTCCACGGGTCGGGCGTTGGGGTATTGGGCAAGGTAATCCCCAATCCCAAGCTTAAATTGTTGGACCAGGTACGGGAAGTGATGCGAATCAAGCAGTTGATTCGGCTCGCTCCCGCTCACCTCACCCCATTAGGGCTTTAGCCTCCGGCTAAATTCCTTTCACGGCTTCCCAAGCCGTTCAAGTTTCCATCCGCACCGAACGGTGTTATTGCGATTGGATCCGGCGGTATATCCGATTCCACCGCCTGAAATTGCGCGACGAATTGTTTGCCGGGCCGGAAGCGAAGCTGGAGACATTTCTCAGGAGAAAATCGGGCTCACATCTCTACATTCTGCATTTGGCTGAATTTCGAGACGACGTTTTTCGCCCCGGCGCAAATTGTCCCCGCGGACCGCGAAATTTCAGCTGCGACGGGGCGCGGCGACCCGGACGTTTCGGATCAAGACGCCGGTTTGAGTGCGTGCATACGCGGGAACCGAGGCAGGAATGCCGTTGCGTCTCTCTGGTTTGTCTGGTGCTGACTCCGAGAAAGGGAACGGGATTTTAGCTTGCAGTTCCTGGGGGTTAATTGTTATCACGGCTCTGCTCTCCATGAAATCGCTTCACCAGCGTGTCCGCATGGCGCCTGCCGCCAGCGTCTGGCGGTGCCGGCTTGCACTCCGATGCGTGATCGTTTGTGGCTGTCTCTCCGTCCTGGCTTTGACCGTTGTCGAACGATCAACTGCCGAAGTTTGCTGCCAGAAGGTCAAGTCATTCGGCATGCCTGAGCAGGCTGGATCTCGTCCCATGACACCCGTCATTCTTGGAACAGATGGATTCTTTTACGGAACGACGGCGGGCCGCGCCCCCGACCTCGCCAACGTCTACCGGGTCGGAACCGACGGCAGCAACTATCAAGTCCTCCACAGATTCGAAGCCAACGGGGGCGAGATGCTTCCGGGCAGAGTGATTGAGGCAGCAGACGGCACGTTATACGGGACGACGTCTTACGGCGGCAGCAAAAATCTCGGCAGGGTCTTCCGACTGAACAAAGACGGGAGCGGTTACCAGGAGCTCCACCAATTCACCTCTGCCGGCTTTGACGGCCAGGTTCCCGCAGCTGGCCTGACGGAAGGCGCCAATGGAATGCTTTACGGCGTGACCGCCCAGGGCGGGTCCAACAATGTCGGCACCGTCTACCGGCTGGCGCGGGACGGGAGCAATTACCAGCTCTTGCACACTTTCACGCATGACTACCAGGATGGCGAGCAACCGCGGGCCGTCCTGGTGAAGGGACCGGAGAACACGTTGTATGGAACGACCTCGGTCGGCAGTTCGAACAACGTGGGGACCGTTTTTAAATTGAATGAGGATGGATCCGGCTACCAGACGCTGTACGTGTTCGGGAGCAGCATCTCGGATGCTCAATCTCCCAGCGCCGAGCTGCTGCCCGGCAGCGATGGATATTTTTACGGCACCACGCGGCATGGCGGCTTGTACGGATTCGGAACGGTATACCGGATTAAACTGGATGGGACCGGTTACAGCGTGGTTTATCATTTCGACTCGGTGACTAACGGAGTTCCGGGAGCGGCTGTGGCCGAAGGCACGGACGGAGCACTCTATGGAACTACAACGGAAGGCTGTAATTGTGCTGGCACCGTGTTCAAACTGAACAAAAATGGAACCGGATACACCACGCTGCATAGCTTCACGAACTCCACCGACGGCCAGACGCCAGAGGCCACGCTTTGGATCGGAACCAACGGCGTGCTGGTGGGCACAACTGAATACGGCGGCACTTATAATACTGCCGGCACATTGTTCACCTTGAATCAGAACGGCAGCGGCTACCAGATCCTGAGGTATTTCTATGGAACCGACGGTGGAGACGGGAGACAGCCCTATGCCGGATTGGTGGAGGGCAGCGATGGCCGCCTGTACGGCACCACGTGGGAGGGGGGTACCTACACCGTGGGCACAGTCTATGGCGTGAACAAAGACGGGAGTGGTTATCAGGTCCTGCACCACTTTTCCAATTCCGGCGGAGACGGGCAAAAACCGTGGGCCGGACTCTCAGAAGGTACCGGCGGAGTGCTGTTCGGGACGACCTATTACGGGGGTGCCGCCAACTACGGCACCGTGTTCAGGGTGAACCATGACGGCAGCGGGTATGCCATCCTCCATTCTTTCGGCTCGGGTACGGACGGCATCTATCCCCGGGGACAACTCATCGAAGGCCCGAACGGGTTCCTGTATGGAACCACATGCCTGGGGGGAAGTAATAATCTCGGAATCGTTTTCCAATTAGACCACAACGGCGGATCTTACGCGGTGCTCCACACCTTCAGTCCGCGTCCGGAGCTGAATTACCCTCTTGCCGGGCTTTGCCTGGCCAGCAATGGCCTGTTCTATGGATCGACCGCCTACGGCGGAAGCTCTAACTCGGGCGGGATTTTTCAGATGAATCCAGACGGCAGCGGCTATCTTACATTGGTCAGCATTACCAACGGCGTCACCGAGAGACTTTCGGGCGGTGGTCCGGAGGGCCGCCTTCGGGAATGCGCCGACGGGCGGCTTTATGGCACCACCTACCGCGGCGGAATCACCAACCTGGGCATGGTGTTCCGGGTAGAGAAAAATGGCACCGGCTTCCAGGTCCTGCATAGTTTCGGCGTCACTCCCGACGATGGCCAACTGCCGGATGGTGACCTCGTCGAGGGTGCCGACGGCGCGTTGTACAGCACCACGGCCTTCGGAGGAACGAATAACACCGGAGTCGCGTTCGTGCTGAACAAGGATGGAAGCAGCTACACCGTCCTGAAAACCTTCGGTGGCGGGACCGAGCCGTTGGGACCACGCGGCGGCCTGGTTCGAGGCAACGACAACTTGTTTTACGGCGCGTCCGCCGGCGGTGGCGATCATGGAAATGGCGCGGTCTTCAAGTTGTGGCCTCCTCAAACGCCCGTGCTCGGGATCAACGGCGGCAGCGAGAACGTGGTTTCCATTTGGGGGACACCTGCCGCCCAATATCAACTGGTTGAATCCACCAACCTCATTGACTGGTTGACAACTTCCAGCTTTGTGATGCCCCAGGCAGGCGTGTGGACTTATACCAACGCGCCGGCGGCACAGCCAATAATGTTTTACCGCGCCGAATGGATTCCCTGACCCCGCCGCCGAACCGGCGTCCACATGCGAAGGGGCCAAACAAAGCGAACACTGTCGCGTAAGGGAAAATCGGGGGCACGCCTCTACATTCTGCATTTGGCTGAATTTCGAGACGACGTTTTTTGCACCTGCCATACCCAACGAGCCTTGAGCCGGCACCTCCTTCTCCTTGTGAATAAGTATGTCTTGCCAGGTTCCCGCCGGGTGCAGTATATACCGGCGCGCAAAGCTTGAACGTTCAGCGGGCCGGAGTTTTCGCGGCAACGGAGTGCTTCTTGGGCTCCCCAGGGCGAAGGGCCATTAACAATCGTCGTTTGGGAAGGGATTCGGGGTATGAAATTATTCAACGCTGCATTGGTGCCACCTTGTCGTGTTGACTTGTCTCGTCGGCTCGTCTCGTCGAAGCCACGCGAAGACGGAAGCCGTGCGCAGACGGAAGCCAGGCGAAGAAGACGGAAGTGCAACGGAGATGGCTCGTCCTCGCCTGCCGTGCCGAAGCGTCTTCGCGTAGGCTGGTTCACGTTCCTGTTCTCGCTTTTGATTTTCATCCTCAGTCTGGCCCTGGCGGCCACGGCGCAGACCGCGCAAACCAACCTCGCCGTCACCGTCCGCCACGCGCCCAACCTCAACGGCAACGGGCGGATTGAAAGGTCGTTGCAACAATTGCTGGGTGAGAGCGTGACGCTCAACGGCGGGTTCACGATGACCGGCGACCTGCTCGTGCCCGGCACGCCGACACTGCGCGTCAATGGCAAGCCCGCCTTTGCCGGCACGATTGCGGGCAACGGCAGCACCTCGCCCACGGGCTATCAAATCACGCTCAACGGCAATTGTTCACTCAACTATTTACGCACGCGGATTAATCCGGTGACGCTGCCTACGGTGACAGCCCCGCCCCAACCCGCCGGCACGCGCAATGTCACCATCAACAGCGCTGGCCAGTCCATCGGCGACCCGGCCACGCTCCGCAATCTCACCCTCAACGGCAATGTCGGTCAGGTTACCGTGCCGCCGGGCACCTATGGCAATTTCACGGCCAACGGCGGGTCGGGACTGGTGCTGGGGGTCGCCGGCGGACTTCAAGCGGTGAACTATAATCTGCAAAACCTCAACTTGAACGGCAGTTCCAAAGTAAAAGTGGTGGGGCCGGTGGTGTTGACCGTGGCCAATGGATTCACGGCCAACGGCAGTGTGGGCGCTTCAAACAACCCGGCGTGGTTACAAATCCGGGTGGCCAGCGGCGGGTTGACGCTCAACGGTGGCTGCACCGTTCACGGCCTGGTTGTGGCCCCAAATGGAACGGTGATTGTCAACGGCAATTCCATGCTGGTTGGCACCTCGGCCAGCGACCAGTTTATCCTGAATGGCGGCGGGGTGGTGCGCTGGGCGGGTTCGTCCCCGCAGACCATTCAGCCTCCAGTGGCCACGAATCAAACCATCACCCTCGCCGAAAACAGTTCCATCAACATCACCCTCACCGGTTATGATCCGCAGGAACTGGCACTGACGTTTTCAGTGTTGACGCAGCCGGCGCATGGCACTTTGAGCGGCACGCCACCTGGTATGACCTATCGGCCGGCCGCAAATTATTTTGGCGGCGATGCGTTCACGTTCAAGGTAAACAATGGCGTTACCGATTCGGCGCCCGCAACCATTTCCCTGATCATCACGCAGGTTTATTACCCGCCGGTGGCTTATTCCCGGTTATTGACAAACTTTGAAGACACCGCCCTGCCCGTGACCTTGACCGGCAGCGACCCGCAAGGATACGCACTGACATACCGGGTGTTGACGCCACCGGCGCATGGAACCTTGAGGGGGACGGCGCCCAACCTGACTTACCTGCCCGCGACAAATTACTTTGGGAACGATGCGTTCACCTTCCAGGTGAGTGATGGCGTGAGCAATTCCGCTCCGGCGACCATCACCATCACCAACCAGCCGGTGGACGATCCGCCGCAGGTCGTTGCGGGGCCCAACCAATTGATCATACTGCCCGTTAACACAGCGAGCCTGGCCGGTTCGATTGTCTTCGACGCCTTTCCGGGCATGGTGGATACGGTGCTTTGGAGCCAAGTGAGCGGACCGGGCAGCGTCACCTTCAGCAATCCTTCAAACCCCATGACGCTGGCGACCTTCAACACCAACGGAATCTATCGCCTGCGCCTGCTCGCCAGTGATTCCTTTTTGAGCAGCAGCGATGATCTGTTCGTTACGGTGGATGCCCCGCCGGCGGTCAACGCTGGTCCAGCCTTAACCAACACGTTCCCCGAAACGGTGCAATTGTTTGGCTCTGCCAGTGACGACGGCCTGCCCATCAATGGCACGCTGACAGTCCTTTGGCGCCAGGTCAGCGGGCCGGGCACGGTCGTGTTCGGAAATCCGGCCGCCACCAACACCACAGCCACCTTCAGCACCAACGGAATTTATGTGTTGCGCCTGACGGCCGACGACAGCATCGCCACCAATCATTCCGACATCACCATTATTGAAAACCTGCCGCCGGTCGTGAATGCCGGGCCAGCGCAGACGGTGAACTTCGGCACGACGGTCACGCTGGCCGGGACAGTTACCGATGACCAGTTGCCACATAACATTTTGAACAGCACCTGGACGGAAGCAAGCGGGCCGGGGACGGTCGTGTTTGGAAATGCCGCGGCGACGAACAGTTCGGCCATTTTCAGCACCAACGGAATTTATGTGTTGCGCCTGACGGCCGACGACAGCATCGCCACCAATCATTCCGACATTACCATTATTGAAAACCAGCCGCCGACGGTTGTGATCACATCCCCCGCGACTCAGACCGAATACATCATTGGCCAGTCTATTGACGTGAATGTGACGGCATCGGATGCGGATGGACACGTCGTGCTGGTGCGAATTCTGGTAGATGGCATTCCATTGGCAGAACTGGCCGTGCCGCCTTTCACTGCCGTGTGGACCAATGCCGCATCTGGAGACCACGTCATCACCGCCACCGCGACGGATGACGTCGGGGCAACGTCAGCTTCATCGAAAGTGCTCATTTCGGTGTTGGAACCGGAGAGAGGCGATTTCTCTGTCGAGGCCGGAGCGGACCAGATCATCAGCCTGCCAAACTCGGCATCCCTGGTCGGAACGGTGGTCATCCAGACGCCGGTTAGCGGCGCGAAGACCAATGTGACCTGGTCGAAGCTCGACGGCCCGGGCGACGTGCAATTTTCCGAGCCCAATGCGCTGATTACCATCGCGCAATTTGGCGAACCCGGAAGCTACACCCTCAAACTGCGCGTCACCTACGCCGAAGGAACCCGCAGTGACACGCTCACGGTGGACGTGCTTCCGGCTCCGCCAAATCGTCTGACAGCGGCGCGCTCAAACCGGGGCACCGATTTTTGGCTGACATTTCTGTACAACGAACCGGGGCTGTACGACCCGCCATATGCAGGCTGCGACCTGTACATCAGTGCCGATGCGGATACGGTGGCCGATGTAAGTGAAGGGGGCTATGACATCGGGCGCTTCCAGGTCCGTGGCGGTGCATCAACGAGAGTGAAAATTGATCCGGGCGATTTGACCGTCTCGGACGCCATTCAAGCCAACGCCATTCATGTCACCGCGGACCATCCTGTGACCGTTCATGGGCTTAATTATTACACGTACACCACCGATGGTTATCTTGCCCTGCCCACTGCTATGTTGGGCACCGATTACATTGTTCTGGCATATCAGAACTCGCCCAGTTGGTACGATCCGGAACACATCGTCGGCGGAACCGAATTTGCCGTGGTGGCCACCGAAGATGCTACTTCTGTTACCATCACACCTTCCGCCACAACCGATTCCCGGGTTGCGGGTGTTCCTTACGAAATTATTCTACAGCAAGGCGAAACCTATCGCCTCATGAACTTCGATGATTCGGACGCCGATTTCACCGGGACCACAATTCAGTCGGACAAGCCGGTTGCCGTTTTTGGCGGACATGCCTGCGCCCTCATACCGCCCAGCACACCCGCTGCCGATCATCTGGTCGAGCAGCTTCCGCCGGTGAATACGTGGGGACGTCACTTTGTCACCATGCCGCTGGCCACGCGGGCCAATGGAGACACTTTCCGTTTTCTGGCTGCCACCAATGGCACGCGTGTCGCCATCAATGGCAAGATCGTGGCGTCCCTGGATCGCGGACAATTTTACGAACAAATTATTGATGGCCCGGCGGAAATTCTGGCCAGCAAACCCATCCTCGTCGCGCAGTATGCCAACGGTTCGGATTTCGACGGTACAACCGGCGATCCTTTCATGATGCTCATCCCGCCGTTCGAACAATTTGGCGGTGATTACATTTTGAGTACGGCGATGGCGACTTATTCTTTCGAAGACCCACCCAGGCTGGTTTACACCAACAACTATATCAACCTGACTGTCCGCACCAATGGGGCGGGAACAATTTTGCTGGACGATGTCCCCGTGCCGGCCGGTTGCTTCCAGTTGATTGGCAACAGCGGATATGCCGGCGCCCAAATACCCATAAACCCCGGCGTGCATCATCTCTCCGCGCCGGTCCCGTTTGGCGCCTGCGTCTATGGCTGGGCCTTTTACGAATCTTACGCCTTCATGGGCGGCTTTTATTCCGAGACGGTTGAATCAGACACCAGCTTGGAAATGACGCAGCCGACGCCGTTCGCCGCCGTCGGCCATGAAAAAACCGTGACCGCACGGGTCACCAACGGACGCGGATTTCCCCTTCCCGATGTCGAAGTAAGTTTTTCTGTTTCCGGCGCCAACGCGGCTGCAGGCCGGGCGATTACCTCGCGTTTCGGTGACGCCAGTTTCTCATACACCGGCGCCAACACCGGCGCGGACGTCATCACGGCGACGCTCGTGGATTTGAAGCAAACTGTGACCAACACCTGGCTTGCGAGTTCGGATAACGCGCCGCCGACTGTCTCCACCGCTGACACGCAGCCGGTGCAATTCAGCCTGACCGCTCAACTCAGCGGGACGGTCAGTGACGATGGACGTCCAGCCGGCGCCAACCTCAACGTGCACTGGTTTTTCCTTGGCGGCCCCGGCGACGTTCAATTTGAAGACGCCACACAACCCTCGACCCGCGCGTTCTGCTCCGAGCCGGGGACTTACCAATTCGAACTCATCGCCAATGATTCGCAATTCAGCAGCCGAGCGGTGGTGAACGTGACTGTGGTCAGGCCGTTCACGGTGGAGCTGTCCGGGGTGGAGCCGGGGACCTGGTTTTCCACCAATGCCAGCGTCAGCCTTTCTGCAAATATTGACATCCTCGACGGCGCCTATACCAACGTTGAGTTCTTTGATGGCGCTGTGAAATTGTCAGAGGGAATGTCAACCAGCCTCGTCATGGATTCACCATCGCCGGGCGAACATGCCATCACTGTCGTCGTGACCGAAGAGCACGGCTTTCAAGTGCGAAGCGAGCCGCTGGAGTTTTTTGTCACCCTGCCGCCGCAAATCGAGGTGACGTTGCCGGACGAGGATTTGACCCTCCCTTACGAAAATCCTGCGGCCACCTTCAAGGCGCGCGCCTGGGACCCGGACGGAACCATTGCCAGTTTTGCGGTTTATGTCGGCCCCGTGCTGGTTTATCAGACGAACGGCGATCAGATTGATTTCACCGGTTCGGTGCACAGTGGAGTCGGTGTGTGGTCTTACGGCACCCAGCCGGTCCATTTTGTGGCGACCGACGATCACGGCATTTCAACCGAGATTTACACAGCCAACGCCATTCATGTCACTGCGGACCATCCTGTGACCGTTCATGGGCTTAATTACTTCACGTACACCACTGACAGTTACGGCTGACATGTTTTTCGTGGTTTGTATTTGGCCACACGTTCTACGGACATTCTGCCATCAGCGGGATTCCAATCCACGTCAAACGCAGTAATTTTGTCAGCCTTGCGTCGTGCGTCTATAAGGGAGCGTGCCTTAATCAAAACTTCGGAGCGGCAGTTTTGAACAAAAGCCAGCGTTGCCATGTAAGTTTTCACGTTCTGGATGTTTCCCCGACTACTACACATACGTAGTGTTTTTGTCAAGGGCTAAACACTATTCTATCAGGCGTGAAAGACTCGATTTCGGTCCGGTTCAGAACCCGGTTAAAGGAACTGCGAACCGCTCGGCATTTGACGCAGGAGCAGGCAGCCGAACGGTGCGACCTGTCGGTCAAAACTTACCAATTCTACGAATCGGGCCTGCGCAGAAATCCGCGCCTTTCAACTCTGGAAAAACTCGCTCGCGGGTTCGGTGTGGACGTATCGGCCTTGCTTTCCCGCCTTTAACAACCCGAAAAATAAGGGTTTCGTCGAACTACGTGGACCTGGTAATCGGATTTGTTTACAAATTCGCTTACAACATTTCACGGGGACTTCTCTATGGTTCGACGAGCGTCGTTGCCCAAACGAATTTATGCAATTCAATTGCCTTGCGGCTTACCAAGAGTAGAACACGGTCATTGATCCGCTCATCTAACGCTTCCAGTTTGATGCGCAAACTCTCACCAGCGGTCTGCGGCGTCCCGGCAATTGATGCCGACAGCCGTGCAATCGCCATCGACAGCCGTGCGACGGCCGCCGACATACGTGCAATCGCCACCAACAGTCGTGCAATGGCCGCCGACAGGGGTGCAATCGCCAACAACAACCGTGCAATCGCCATCGACAGGCGTGCAATTCACGCAGACAACCGTGCAATCGCTGCCGACACGCGTGCAATTCACGCAAACAGTCGAGAAATCGCCATTTACGGTCTCCGCACAGGCAGGCGCAGTCCTGCAATGACCAAAAAAAGCCTGTTTTTGGGCATTTCAGGCCGTTTTGACAGAAAAAGCATGCTTGACAGGTATTACGGCACTGTTAATTCTCCCGCGTCTTACTGTTGTATTCGTCGTTTCGTTCGTGTCGTTCACATACGTGCGACCGCCGTAACGGAAACAATGACCGTATAACACAAAACCCCGGGAAACGGGAAAAAAAGGGAAAGGGAAAAAGTAAATGAACATCCGTCTGCAAAATCTGCTCAACATGGTCGGTGCCTGCCTAAATGTGGCCAATAGCAACGACTACAAACCCGTCTGGACCGGCAAACCGCCTGCCGATTTCGGCACGGATCTGGCCAACCTCCAAACCAATTACGGCGCGGTCACCGCCAAAGCCGCCCAAGCCGATTCGGCCACCGGCGGCGGTGGTGACGCCAAGGCTGCGGCGGAATCCGCCCTCGAAGATGCCGCCTATGTTCTCGCTCGCGCTTTAGCGAATCATTTGAAAAAGGCCGGTGACCTCGACCGTCTCGGCAAAGTAAACGTGAACAGGAGCGAAATCGTGAGATTGCGGACGCAAGAACTCGTGGACAAAGCCACCGCCATTCGTGACATCGGCAATGCTGTCGTTAGCGAAACCGGCGCGGCTGACCGTGGCATCACCGCCGATCGCGTAGCCGCGCTAACTGCCGCCATCAACACTTTCAGCAAGGTGATGAACAGCCCGCGCGGCCAGATTGCGAACCGCGGCGCACTCTTGCGGGAAGTTGAAACCGACATCGCCGCGCTCGTCGAACTGGTGAGCGATATGGATGATTTGGTTATGCAATTCGACAGTGGCGACGTCGGAAACCGTTTCAAGGAAGCATGGAGACGCGCCCGGATCATCGTGGACACTGGCGGCGGGCACGCCAGCACTCAACCGACACCGCCAACACCAACACCCGCGGCAACCCCGCAGGCAGCACCGGCGAAATAGTTTGCCCTATGCACCCAGCCCCGGCGGCCTTTCTCGAAATACGGGAAAGGCCGCCTTCATCTATGAAAACACTTCTACTATCTGCTTTGACAGTTTCAGCCTGTTTGCTCACGGGCTGCCATACTCAGCCTCTACCGGTGACCACATCGTATGACACATGGTTCAAGACCCAACAAGACATCGCCACCGTTCTAAACAAATACAACGGCGGCCCGCGATTCAAAATCGCCGCCATTACCGGCGCCATTTACCCACTCGGCACCACGTTTTATGGCACCAACGGCGTCAGCCCCGACCGGCGCTGCCAATTCGCGCCCGAAGACATTTTCACCAACGACCTCACGCCCTGGCCGCAAGTGTTTCAGGGCAAAACTTTCGGATTTGACGTGAGCGTACCGTTCAATTGGGCGTCAGCCATTGGCGTGGGCAAGGCCGGGGCCAATCTGAATACTCAAAACGCCTTTAATCTGAAATATGCCAACCTGCGGCAGGTGTTTGTTTATGACGACACCCTGTTGAGCCGGATCACCAATGGCGATTGCCAGTTGTCGCTGGGCGACATCGCGGCCTGTCCGCGCCCCATCCTGCGCGGCTGTTACGTCGGGACACTGGTCGTCTCCAGCACCAACAGCTTCGACATTGGGGCAAACTGTATGGTGACCAACGTGGCCGGGCTGAACATCAAATACAGCGCCAACCGGGGCTTTGTGATTGAACAAACCAACGCCATCCCGTGGTTCGGCATCTACACCGTGATCCAAGCCGGCACGAAATACCTAAAAATGACGCCGGAAGAAATCCGCGAAACGATGGCGCACGACCCTGACAAATTTGCATTATCGGTTGACCCCAACAAGCCCATTAAAACAGGCTTGGTTAAAATACGTGTGATTAAATTAACCGCGCCGACCGATGCTGATGCGGCGGTATTGTCTCAGGTCAAATGAAACCAGCTTTGATTCAGGGTCGTGCAGCAGACACGCCCGGACGACGACCGAAGATTTTGCCGCCGACCGAGTGAAAGCGGAGAGGACATCGCGGACAAGGCATGGTGGCAAACAGACAGGTTGCCTTGTCCTGTTCGAAGGCGCCGCGGGCGACGGTGATAATGCCCTCATCGCCCAAATCATTCCCGCTGGCCAACTTTATTAGGTTCGCGCTCGTTTGCACACCCGTTTCGCTGCGGCTTGCCGTGCCGTAACTTCAAGGGCTTTGACAGACTTGCCCCTTGTCGGTTCGTTTGTTAAGCTCCGCGCCATGACATCTTTCGGGGTGTAATATGCTTGATGACCGGTTGATCTGGAAAATTAATTTGGGTAACTGCTTTGCCCTCGTAGGTTCAGGCCCGTCCTGTGAGATGGGATACCCAACATGGAGGAACCTTGCAAACAAGACCTACCGGCATCTGCTTCAAACCGGAAACATTAAGGATAAGACTTCATATGAGCGGTATCTCCAGCATGAAAGATTTCCCGAGTTGTTTCGGCAGGCCGAACTCGATGCCGGTGGGCGCAAAGAGCTGATCGCAATCGTTAAACAGTATCTTGTGCCAGAACCTGGTAAGGAATCGCGCCTTTACGATTTCCTCGTGAAGTGGCCTTTTCGCTGTTATCTGACGACCAACTTCGACAACGAGCTTCAGAACAGGCTGAAGCTCGGAGGGCGCTATTTCACGTCCCTAAGGAATCGAGTCGAGGATTTTTATCCTATACGCGACGGCATCAAAGATGTGATTGTCAAGCTCCATTCTGATCTCGACCACCCTGACGAAGTGATTTTGACTTCGTCGGATTACCACAGATTGTCTGCAACTGCACAAGGCGAGTATTTCCGTGTAAAGTTGCGGCAGATCATGGAGATGTTCGACATCTGTATTATTGGCCACAGTCTATCCGATTTCGATTTAAAGTTAATCTTGGAGACTGCCAAACAGACTGCTAGCCCCCAACACCCGATTTACATGATTACCGCTGATTTTAATCCAGCAGATAAACGCGAGTTCTTGGAGAGGTACAATATCGCGGTAACAAGTTACCACGATTCTAACGGCGAGCATCGCCAGTTGCGTAGAATTCTTTCCATTGCCGACCTTTATATTGCACCGTGGAACAAGAGAATGGATGCTCTCTCGCCACCCCCTGCACCCGAGGAGGCAGAAGCAGCCGCGGCCTTGTTAATTTTTAGGCGCTTGCATGATATTCAGAGACAAAACGCATCCGATCCATCAGAATACGTGGGCCCACTGATTCTCCAAGCACTCGCCAAAATAGCGAAGCCTGGGATTTCAATCGACGTGCTCATGAAAAGAGCGCCACTGAAATCGGTTGTCATGAGTAGCGAATTCAACGCCAACCTCACGCGAACTGCTCTCGAAGGTTTGATAGCAAAAGGACTTGCTGAAAAATCAGAGAATTCCTACTGGATAAGTGAAAAAGGTACTAAAGGGGTCGAAGAAGTTTTCGCCAAGCGCGTGTTGGAAGAAGACCAAGCTTATGGCCAGTTCATTGTCGATTTGAAAAGCCTATATCCGGGGTTAAACGCCGACCAAGAGAGCAAAGCACGGCAACTTCTCAAAGAGACTGTCGTCCGTGTCTTTCGCAAACGGGGTATCGCAATCGCCAACGCGGTCTTCGCCGACCAATCGGTAGGCCCAGAAGACTTGTCGGACATATTTCGAGCTGTCACCAATGCGGCCAGTGGATTTGAGGACGGCGAATTGAGAGCGGCCTTTCTTCAGGCCTCGCACGGCTTTATTATTGATTCATCTGAGCCACAAAAGGCCTATCTAACATCTATATCGCAAGGTTACTTCTTGTATCACATGGTCGGACTGGATCCTTTGTGTACGAGGGTACGCAGAGATATCTTCAGACATACAGTCTGGCTATGCGACTCAAGCGTGCTGCTACCACTCATGGCCGTTGGTTCTTCCAACCACGTATATGCGGTCGACCTATTTAAGAGATTAAATTCATTGGGTGCGACTATTTACACGACTGACAAACTTCTTCAGGAAACATGGCAACACCTTGAGTACGCTGTTCGTGTCTGCAAGGACGCAACTTTTCAGTCCTCTAAGTTCTTGGCGGTTGCGACAGGAAAAGATCGTCAGAGGTTGAACCTTTTCGTCGATGGATTCATAAGAATGTCCGCCGAAGGAAGAATCGGAACTTGGAGCGACTATTTAAAGCTCGTTTGTCCTACAGGATGTTCCCGGGCAAAACTAGATGAGCAAGTTGGAAAAAGGGGCTTGTCTGTGCTCGAAATTGAAGGGCTTTTAGGTTTTAAGCGTACCGACTGGGCTGAAATCCAGAAGTTTGCGGACGCTATCCGAGCAAAGCGGCGCGTGCTAGAGACCTTTCGCTCAGAAGATCAGGTCGAAGCAGAAGCTGAGGTTTTTCAGATTATTCGTTGCGTGCGGAATCGTCAGTATAGCATACCCGACCTGAAGGAAGGTATTGACCGGACATACTTCATGTCTCTGAGTCGGGTCCTGAATCTTATACAACCTGACCTTGTAACAAGCTGGACTCCCGAGGCCGTTTACCGATACCTCACGGCTTTACCTGGTGAGGCAACCGACCCCGATCTTCTGCAACAGTGCATGCTGAATGAGTACTTCTATGCAGGTGTTTCGTTTATCGACAAGGTCAGATACCAAAAGTTCTTTGGCCCGTCGATAAATGCGGCTCGTGCCTCGTTTGCAGAACAGAAGGAAGGCTATCTGAACGAAACTGAGGAAACACACCGCGCCGATTTTGACGAAACATTTGAAAAAACGCCTGATTTGGAGAAACCCTTCTTCGTAGCTCAAATGGGGTGGAGGTTAGCCGAAGCGGCAGAGCGCCGCGAACAAGCAGCAAACACGCGAGCCGAAGAAGCCGAAGCAAGGGCACGACGTTTGGAAGCGGAGAAGCGGTCTGCTTGGAAGACGAGGGAAAGAGTGCAACAAGAGCAGGAAGCGGCGCACCAAGTTCATATTCGCGATCCGAAGTGGATTAAAAAGAGGTTGAGGCAGGCGAAGAAAAAGTTAAGAAAGAAGCGACGGTAGGCGACTGAGCTCCCTCGAAAGGATGGACAAGGGGCGGAGAAAGCCTCCGTACGGTCGCGGCCCAGCCTGCCACCACAACGACCAAGCGACAATGGCAGTGAGCGATCTAATCGCCGGCAATCACCGCCCAAGTGGCAATGGCGCTGCAAACGGTCGTCCAGTATCCGTATTTTTCATAGATTTGCGCCGCGTTCGTTTTCTGTTCGGCCAGGGTTTGCGAGCCATCAATTTGCGGGTCCGATGCGTTGCGAATCGCCGTCCATCGGGGAGCGGTCAGTCCGATTTCTTGCACCGCCAAGCCCAAAACCGCGTCCCCCATCTCCACCGCCGAACCCAGCCCTCGCAATCCATAATTGCCCTTCGTGTCGTCGAAGGCAAAAAAGTCCGTGGTGACGACGTCGAGCGGTTTTATTGAACCCGTGGCATGGGTAAAGACATTGGGCGCGCGTTTAGCGGTGGAGAGATTGGGGAGATGATTGGTGTTGGCCGGCATCAATTGATGGACCGCAGTTTTTAGATACTGGTTTTTTACGGTCGAGCAATTGTACACGGCATTGTGAAATGCCGAATTCTTGAAGGTTTTGGTGCAATCAAACCGCACCGACTTGGCAATGACCACATCGCCCAATTCAATGGCGCTGCCAATGCCTCCGGCTGTGCCGGTGGTGATGACCAGTTTGGCCCCGGTTTCAGCAATCAACTGTTTCCACAATGGTTTGATGGGCAGTTTGGGGCCGTCCTGGCTCATGTGCAGTTCGGATTTGAAGCACAGCACTTTCTTGCCGCCGATTTTGGTTACAAAGTAGCTGCCCAGTCTTTTGCTTTGTGAAGCGGGTGCTCCCATGCGGATGAGGGGACTGTAGGTGGAGGCATAATCTTTGGTGTAGTCGTACCAATCGCTTTTGCTGCCGTATCCCGGCGTCAGTATGTCTGCCAAAGCGAGCGCTTCGGCCACCGTCCACGTCACCACCAGATAATCGCAGGCCGGCAACGCATCAGCCGGCTTGGGTGCGCTGCAAATCGGCTGGGGCTTCGGAGCGAGACCCGACGGCCACGGAATGGGATTCATCGTCGCCCGCGCCATGACTGCCGATTGTGGCAGTGTCCATTTGGCGTGCGTGGCGGGAACTTCGGGATCAAACTCAATGATGTGCCGCGCCAGATCGGTGTCGGTCTTGGTGGTTTCGGTCTTTTTCATGTTCAACCTTTCGCCAGAGTGTTCATTTCTTCAGAGCATTCAAATCGGCATTCAATTGGGCTAGGTCAAACCTGAATTGATTTCCCAATGTTCCCCCCCGGCCTGCAACACAAATAAGCCGGTCGGGTTACGACCGGGCAAAACCTTGTTCAAAATTTGGTAGTAAATACGTGACGCTAGAGCCAATCTTTCAAAAATTGTGGCCGTTTAGGGCCATTACCGTGTTTCTAAGCTGGTGAACAACGCCCGCAATGATTCACCGGAATGTATAAAGCCCGGCTAGAGAATATGAGAATGAAAAAGCTAGAACTTAGCGACCAGCGCCACATGGACGCGGCACAGGGCTGGCTTGGGCTTGGGAATTGGCTCGAAGCGAATGAAGAATTGGAGCAAATCACTCCCCTGATGCGGGCGCATCCCGACGTGTTGCTCGTTCGCTGGCACGTTTACGCAACAGCCAAAAAATGGGAAATGGCCGCAGACATTGCGCGAGCAATTTCCGAGCAACTGCCTGAAAATCCGTTTGGTTGGGTTCATTGGGCATTCAGTTTGCACGAACTGAAGCGCACGAAAGAGGCGTGGGATGTTTTGGTTCCGGTGGTGGATAAATTTCCCGACGAATACATCATCCGTTACAACTTGGCGTGTTACGCGTGTCAGCTTGGGAATTTGAAAGAAGCGCTACAATGGCTGAAAAAGGCGATTGACCTGGCAGGTAAAAAGGATATTAGGACAATGGCGTTGGATGACCCTGACCTTCAACCGTTGTGGAATGAGATCGGAGAAATATGAGCGCGAAAAATGAAAAAGTTCCAGCGAGGGACCTAATCTGGACGATGCTTTTCTGTGTCGTCTTAGGAATTATGCCGATTCTTTTTTCTCTGTGTGTTTTCCTGTTTTATTGGGATGACATGCAGGTGAGAGGGGGTGGGTTTGTTTCTGTTTCTCTTTTCGAGAAGTATCTGGCTTTAATCCGGATATTGATATTCGGGTTGTTGCCTATGATGGGTTTTGCATTCTTCTGCGTGGGGTACATGGTTTGGAAGTGCTACCGCATCTCCAAACTGGTGAACAACATCAAGAATGACTCACCAGATAACGCTTTTCGTTTTCCTTGATGAACCGCGCTATCTTATTTTTTTCTCTGGCTTCTTTGAGATGCATAATATTGTGGCGGTTGAGTCTTATCATTTGGCTGGCGGGTTATTATTAGTGGGTAGCGGCCAGCGTTCGTCTAGTGAGTCGAGCAATGCAGTTATCGCTGCATCTAAATTAGTCTTGTAATCAACATTGTTTAAAGTGTCATTGATAACCAATTTACGTGCTGTGCCAAATTTGATTGAAACACAATCATCATACGGGATTATTGCTAAAATTGGACTGCCGAGCCACGGCCATCTTTTACTTCTAATTTCAAGTGCAAAAGGGAGAGGTTGTATCGGCTGAAATCCCCGCTTAACAGCTTCGTTTGGATAGTTTTGGTCGAGTCTGGATTTATTAACAGTCGAAACCACGAAATTCCATGCCGCATTTGTACCAATGCCCATAGTGTTTTTCCCTATAACTAGATGGCCATTGCTTACAAATCCAGAATGATAAGCGGATGGCAAGCTTTCAGGAAAATCCGAAGTTATTTTTTCGCCACTGTCTTTAGAAAATATAACAAGCACCGTGTGAAGCCTCCTTATAGCATAATCAAAAATATCCAAATACTTTTCGGTTTCTTCCGCTTCCTTTTTGGCAGCTTCCGCCTTTGCCTTTTGTTCTTCCTGCAGTTGCGCTATTTGTGCCTTGGCTTGTTCTTCCTGCTGTTTGATTTCGTCCTTGGCGCGTTGAATCTCTTCCTGTCTTTCTTGTAGTTCCTGTAACCGACGCCGATTTTCCCGCTCGGCTCTGATTGCAGCTATATCTGGGAGAGACACCGAAATAAGGGCACCCTGTTTCTGAAGTTCACTTTTTTGCATATCAATTTTTTCCTGCTGGTCATCAAGAATTGCTAACCGAACGGCAGGCAGGATTGTGCTGTTTGTAGAAAAGTCGTGTATTAGTCTGGCGACCTCTGTTTGCAGATTTGAGACGTTAAGGTTGCTTTGATGCAATTGATTTGTGAAATAGCTAATCCGGTCTTTGTTCTCTTGCTCCGTTTGTTCGGTTGCTCTGTATTGCCAAATCAAAATTGGCAAACCTGCTATACCGATAATAAGAAAAATCACGATATACCACACTTTCGCAGGTTTGGACGTTGGTTCAAAAATGGTCACAATTACCCCCATGATTGATGCCAAGAAGGCAATTAACCAAAGTAAGACTACCTGAATCATGCTTAATATGTTCGTAAATTAGTGCGAGCGGGTCAATCCCGCATTTACTTATGCGAAGGGGATAATTCCGATTTTTTTTGTCGCTGGCATTTAGGGAAAGCGCAGCAGATACGCTTGGATGACGGGCTGCCGGCGATCCCCGAAGTTGCCCGTCGTCCCCTTCTGAGCGCCGCCGTGGCCGGCGTATTGTCTGTCGCCACCAATTCTGAAACAATTCCTGTGCTTGTCGGCGATGCCGGCTTGGTGCTAATGTCTTGCCATGTCAGCCGGGTTTGATGCAGTTCGCTGCGTGAGGGCAAAAACCTTTTTATGCAGCTTGCCGCGTGGGGATTACGATCTTTTACGCGGCTTCCCGCGTGAGGCGGAGCCTTTTACGCGGGATTTTCGGGCCAACGAGAAATTCCACCTGTCCCCGGCCTGCCGCGTGAGGGTGATGGATTTTTTACGCCGCCTGCCGCGTGAGGCGGAAAGCTTTTTACGGGGCCTGCCACGTGGCGCAGCTTTACGCGGGGATTGACGACGGCAATTTTTCGGCGCACGCTCTGTTTCCGTGCCGACAATCTTCGAGGCAAGCTACGAGGCGCCCGTTTCGTAGCGCAGATAGTGAAGCCATGACGGCATGGATTCATCAAAAACCACATCAGGTCGCAAACGATTTTCCTTGAGTCTCGCGGAGGTCGCAGGTAAGGTATTCGTATACCTTGTGAAGGGACTGAACAGAACTCCGTCTTTGGCGGCGCTGCTGATCTTTTGGATAGCTTCCGCCGTAAACGCCGGTGCCCAACTGGACCATTTCGCCTGGAGTCCCTTTGCATCCCCGCAGGCGGCCGGAGCTCCCTTTGCGGTCACAATTACGGCGCAGGATGTTTTCAACCAGACACTGACTGATTTCACCAATGCGGTGTCGTTGAGCGCATTCGTTTCCGGCCCGTCTATCAAAATCGGCGGGGACACTCAGTCTGGTGGACTGTTATTGGTTTCGCAACTCCCGGTCAATCGCTGCCAGTACATCTATCTGGCCAGTGAGCTTGGTGGCCCCGCCAAGCTCACGGCACTCGCAATCAAGGTGGACGGCCTGCCTGGCCAGACCCTCAACAATTGGACAATCCGCATGAAACCAACCACTCTCAGCAGTTACGTGTCCAATATCTGGGAGGCAACCGGGTGGACCACGGTTTACCAGAGCAATACAACCATCGCTGTTGCGGGATGGGTCACATTCCAATTTACCAATGCGTTCTTTTATGACGGTACAAATAATTTGATGATCGACTTTAGCTTTCGCAACACCACCGGAAGTTCGGACGGATCGTCCCGAATCACTTCCACAAGTGGCGATCGATTGCTATTTCGCTATGGGGACACTTCTCTTGGGGACCCATTGACCTGGTCCGGCTCGACGCCAACGGCTTATACTGACTCGCAGGTTTCGGATATTCAATTGACGGTGGAAAATCCGGTGGCCATGACTCCTACAAATTCCGGCTGTTTTGTCAACGGCGTATGGAATGGAAACATCACCATCCTTGAATTGGCAACGAACGCCATCCTGCGCGCCGACGATGACAACAATCACATCGGTCTGAGCGATCCGTTCCTGATTGTGAACCAGCCCTTCATCGTTACTCAACCAATGGATGCCCCGGCAATGTTGGCAGGTTCGAATGCGAGCTTCACGGTGATCGCAGGCGGGACGCCGCCGTTGAGCTTTCAGTGGATGAAGGACAGCACCAATTTGACTGATGGCGGGAATGTGGTAGGGGCAACCACGGCGAGTCTGGTTCTCACCAATGTGCAGGTCAATGATGGAGGGGATTACTCGGTAGTCGTAACCAACAACTTTGGTTCGGTAACCAGCAGTTCGGCAAACCTGTCGGTTTACGCCTCGGCAGAGGCCACGTTGTCTGATGGGTTCGTTTCAGACGACAACCAGTTCGTATTCTGGGTTTCCGGAGTCCCCGGATTCAATTACTCAGTGCAGGCGTCCACGAATCTGGTAAATTGGGTGTTACTCACGACAAACGCTTCACCATTCGCTTTCGAAGACGCGGATTACCCCGTCTTTCCTCAACGGTTTTACCGCGCTGTATTTCTGCCTTAAACAAGTTCCGGGTCTTTCCAAGCCAGGAGCGGGAATGACGATCGATTTTCCCGCGTCGCGACCAGGCGACTTCGCGGAGAACAACGTCGTTTAACCGATGAAGCCTTGTCCGATTTAATCGCGCCACGGGCGACGGTGATAATGCCCTCATCACCCATTTTCGAATCATCATCCCGTGCTCGTCAGCGATACCGGCTTGCGCTGACGTCGCATCTGTGGCAGCTAACCGTTTCTCCTGTCGCACGTTAGATCCGGTGCGAAATCGGCAAACCGGCAAAACTTACCACTTGACAGCACGGCATCTATTGGGGAGACTCGCGTATCAGTGAGTGGGACCAAAAACTAATTCGCCTTCACCCGCGGTGTGCTGAATACATGCGACGCGCAAAAAACAACCAATTTCCTATCAGTTTGAAGGTAAACCAAACAAAACAACAAACCCAAAGGTTCCGGTGAATACCACTCTTCCGCTCATCAAGAGCAAGTTCGCAAAACGGTGCCTATTGGCAACGGCGGTGATTGCGGGCTTTTTGTCGAACGGGGCTGCGTCAGCAGGCACGACGATCTACAATCTGATGAGTGATTTCAGTACAAGTCAGAACCCTAATGGGGTTTGGTCATACAACCTTGCGGGGTCGCCAATTACGCAGACAATTTCAGGTGCCCTCGGACAAGGCTGGGGCTATCTCTGGTCATGGGATGGTTCCATCATCATGGGAGCGGATATTTCCGGCGGGGCTTGGGATATTGGAACTGGCTTTGATTGGAATGCGGGCGACATCATGGTTCACGCGTATTCGTTTGGAGGCGACGATTCGATCACATGGACCAGTCCTTCAGCCGGAACCATTGATGTTTCCGGGTTAACCTGGGATGGAGCTTTTTTCGCCGGTCGAGATGCTTCATGGCAGCTAACCATCAACGGCACGGTCGTCGCAGATCGCTCTACGATCTATGGTACCTACCGGACGGACACAGCGGCATCTTTTGCGAATAACCTTGCGCCCGGAGAAAACCTCGGGGGAATACCGGTCGCTGCAGGTGATGTTGTCCAGTGGACGACCCATGCTACATCTACTTATGGCCATTTTGTTGGCGTGGACATGACAATTGCGCTTACCGCCGTTCCGGAACCTTCGTCTTGCGTATTTGGACTTTTGGGTGCGGCCGTTGTAATGGCATTTCACCGCCGCTATAGAAGTTATTAATCGGAGCATAAAATACTTTACATATGAGCGGAGTTATGACAGCATGGCGGCGTGAAACATCCCGATTTTCGCTCGTTGACTCCCCCCGCGCAGGAGGCGATCCGCTTCAAGG
>JBEKHY010000040.1:0-22427 GCA_050012035.1 Verrucomicrobiota bacterium
CGCGATGCGTCATTCGCCATTCGGAATTATCAACTCGCAATAATCGCGTGGCGCCCTGCGCTTTACGCGACTGCTTTCCCGATTTCAGCTTTTCATTTGGGCCAAGTCCCAAAAGTGATCAAAGCATGTCCCTTTCAAGCAACGCAGGGAAGTCCGGGCCGCTCAGAATCCCTGGCCCAATTATGAACAAAGATGTCCCGAAATGGGATAGAAACATATCATGCCCAGTTTAGAATGCCAACATGTCATATGGGTAAAAAGCAAAACCAAACGCCTCGCGTGAAATAATGAATTGTGGCTTGGAGCTCGAGCCAGAATTGATTTTCTGCGGGGCATACAAAGTGAAAGTAATCACTATGAAATGCAGAAAAGGAATAATATGTTTAATCGGCGCGGGAGCGCTGGCACTCAGCGCTTTGCCACAGGTCGCCCGTGGCGTGCTCTCCGACTATATGATTGTGAGAGACGCCCAAGGAAACCAGCTCGCGTACCTCAGCGTGACGGAGCAGGACGAGATAAACAGTCCGAACAATCTGTGGAAAATGGATACTGGTATAGCTAATGCCGCCCAATGGGCCAATCCCACCGCTGTGCTTGAAGGCCCCAGCGAGGGTGTCCCAGGAACCATTAGCGACATCTTCGGCGTCGCGCGGCTCGCCAACGGACAAGGTGGTTTTAATTACTATCTTGCGTTCATGTCAGACACAGAAGGCGTGCCGCTGAGTATTGCCGCAGCGGAAACATGGTTCGGTGGTAGTTACGGTGGATGGGCCACCGTGACAGAGACCCTGCAAAATCAGGGTATGTTTGATGCAACCAAATATGTGGACTGGAATATCTATAATAATGGCGTAGTAGGATCGGCAACTTTCTTCTCCGACGTACCGGAACCAACGACGATGATTGCGGGCGCGCTGTTGCTGCTGCCGTTTGGGGCGAGCACGCTGCGGATTCTGCGCAAAAGCCGTGTAGCTTAACAGTTCTGTAATTCGGCACTTTATCTTTACACGTCAGGCCGGCCATTAGACCGGCCTTTTTTTTGTACCTATCGCATTCAATAAAAGGAAATTCGAAACAAGTCCCAAAAGTGAATGATGATGTCCCAACGTGGGATAGATGTAATTCCATTATTCATGGAAGATAGCCAGCGTGCAAACTCAGTTTGCAGAGAATCAGACCACTCGCGTGAAGAAATGAGTTGTGGCTTGGACGTCGAGCCAGAAGTCGCTTTCCGCGATGGTCGAAATAAGAAAGAAAACATGAAAAAACTACAAATAGCAATATTGGCGACCGCTTTGGCCGGCGCAATGAGCGCCAGCGCGTCTATCACCTATTCGGGCACCGCACTTAGCGGCTTGGATTATCCACAGCAGTGGTGTTGGACCTCTGCTGCTGGTTGGTATAAAGCCCCCGCAACAGACTCACAATATGTTCCGGCTAATCCGGCAACAGGGGCGCCGGCGCTTGCGGCACTTTACACCGCCAACTCGGGAACCGATTGGAGTGATGACACCCCGGCGGTCTTCGTCCAGGGTCCACTGGGAACTTTAAGCTCTTTCAGCGCGAGTTACCATCTTTATGGCGCCGCGACCGGGCCCAGTGGGACTTCACCTTACTGGAATCTCTATCTGACGGACGATCCCAACTCCACCGCGCCGATCGTCGGTGGCGGATCGATTATAAACGGTTCTTCCTCAGTCTGGACCTTGGCCCAGGGGTCGACAACCCTGTCGGCGCTTTACGCCATGATCGACCCTATTTCCGGGCTCCCATACGGGCAGGAGACAGTCGCTTGGGCCGGCATCGAGATCGGCAATTGGAACAACGGCAACAGCGTCATCCCCGCGAGCGCAGACTTCGATTCGATCACCGTCGTTCCTGAGCCCACGACGATGATCGCGGGCGCGTTGCTGCTGCTGCCCTTTGGGGCGAGCACCCTGCGCATGTTCCGCAAGACCCGCACGGCATAATTGCTGACAAAATCAGTTGCAAACAAAACAGGCCGGTCGCAAGACCGGCCTGATTCCTTTCCGGAGCTTGACCGCTGCGCACAAATTCCGTAGCACCGCCGTCCCCGACCTGCCGCGACCTGTCGAGCTAGCGTCCTTTTTTCCAAGCCGAACGATTCAATAAAAAATGGGGAGCGCGACCGTCCCGGTCGCTCCAGTCGGCGTCTCGCCGACTGTTCTTCGCGGATGAACGCCGGACTAAACGGTTCTCCCGGCTCGCGGCAAAGTGTTTCCGGCCAGAGGCCGAAAACCACGGGCGAGACGCCCGTGCTCCCCAAACCAACTGCAACGTTCTGGCTAATGCGCCCCCTTTATGTCGGGTCAATGCGCGGCAAAATGCCGTGAGCGCTTCCGGTGAACCGGAGACGTCCTGCTTGTGTTCTGTGGATCGCGAGCAAGCCAAATTAAGCAGCCCGGTTCTTCTCGACGCTGCCGGAAGCGTTGCTGAGGAAGCGCGGGAATTACCGAGCTTTGCCTCCGCCAGAGGAAGTGCGGCGGGGCTGAGGATCGGCGGTTTCGAAAGCTGTTTACCGACGGTCTGAAATCCACGTCCCAAAAGTGAATGATGATGTCCCAACATGGGATAGATTTAATTCCATTACACATGGAAGATGGGCAGCGTGTTAAACCAGCACAAATAAACAGACCCATCACATGAAGGAGGGATTTGTGACTTGGACGTCGAGCCAGAAGTCGCTTTCCACGATGGTCAATAACAGAAAGATAAACATGAAAAAACTACAAATAGCAATATTGGCGACCGCTTTGGCCGGCGCAATGAGTGCCAGCGCAGCGTATGTCGTGGAACAAGGCGGCCTTCCTTACACTCAACCATCCACCGATGTCTCTTGGGCCTCACAAAATTCGCCGCCATTGCCGGGGTGGTGGGATGCTGGCGGCAGCTTCTCAATTGGCGGATCGGGCACCTACACAGTAACTGGCATCACCGTATGGGATGTGGTTAATACCAGTGCCGGAACCCCAACTGGGCTGTCCTTGCTGAATGCAAGTGGTGCGACCATATCGTCGGTTTACACTGCCACGCTTGCCACCTACGGGAACGGGGCAAATTATGTAGACGCAAACCCCGACGGCTATCCCCCAGCGACCCTCTACAAGTTGGATTTCACACTTAACGAGACTCTGAGCGCCGGATCGTACCAATTCTTTCTCGACGGTGGATTTCCGACACTATACCCCGACGGAAATTATTACACTCCGTTCCTGCTGTGCGCCAACGACGCGGGCCCAGACCTCGTCCCTTGGCTGGAGAACGTCGGCGCCACTGACGGCACTGGAACCACTGTGGGGACTTGGCCCGACACCTTCGGTGACGCGTATGTGCAAGTCGTTCCCGAGCCCACGACGATGATCGCGGGCGCGTTGTTGCTGCTGCCGTTTGGGGCGAGCACGCTCCGGCTTCTGCGCAAGACCCGCACGGCATAATTGCTGACGAAATCAGTTGCTAACAAAACAGGCCGGTCTTGAAGACCGGCCTGATTGCTTTTAAGTTGGAACGATGCGCTCGGAATTCAACGCAAAGGCTTGGCGCAGCAAAGCCGCAACCAATGGAGCGCGGCGCACGATGATTCCGAGGAATTGCAGTGCAGAGACGTAAAGCATTTCCAGCTCGGGACACTGGGCGGATTGGATTGGTTGAACGCTCGCCCTCACCCTGATTCTCTCCCCCGCGGAGAGGGAACAGCGATTGGACGATTCGAGCTTCACGGAAGGCAGCCCGGCAGCCGCCGTGTTTCTTTTGGATCTGCTCAGGGACCACGAGCCTCCTGCACTCCGGCATTGGTTTGGAGTTCCGTCCCGCCATCGCGGGACGGAACTCCGAACAGGAGGATCACGGGAAGACGGTGCGATAAAACCTCTGCGTGGATCCGGCCGAGTCAATAAACTGGAAGGTGCCGGGGGCGTTGGACGCAGTCGTGCCCAGCGTCTGCCAATTGGTTGATTGCAGGTCTGGGACAAACTGAATGTGATACGTCCGGCTGAGGACGTCCTGGCCACTGATAGCGTAAGAGCCGTTGTCCAGCGCGGTGATGGTCAGGCGCGGCGAGCCGCCGTTGTCCACGAGCACATTTACCGCAGTGGAATTGGTGACCAACCCGCTGCTGGAAAACGCGGAGGCGGTCAGCGAGTACGTGCCCACTGCCACGTTGCTCCAAACCAGGGTGTACGGCGGCGCAGCGGCTTGGCCGATCTTCACGCCGCCGGCGTAGAATGCGACGTTGGTGATGCTGTTCGCGGGATCGAAGGCATTTGCGTTGAACTGGATATTGGCTGGCGCCAATAAGATGGCGTTGTTGGTGGGCTGAAACAGGAAAATGGCCGGCGCGCCGAAGGTAGGGTCGAGACTTTGGAAAATGCCCTGGCTGGGATTGTAGTAACTGCCGCTGGCCGAGACTTCCAGTTTCACGGCGCGCACCATATAGACATTCGAACTGACCAGCGTGTCGGTGTAGTTGGTTGCGGTGAGCAGGGCGCTGGTGAGCCGGGTGAAGGGGCCGGCGACCGTCGGAGCGCGATAGACGTGGTAGCCGGCCACCGCATCGGAGGAAGCGTTCCAGCTCAGAGTCACGCCGCCGGAAATGTTGGTGCTGACTGTAAGTGACGAGAGCGGCGCGACCGGATGCATCCGCAATGTGGGGTCGCCCATCAACGCGATATGCACCCATTGCAGGGCGACATCGGCCGAGTAGGTGATGAAGTTGTTTTGACTCACCTGCGCGCTGAAGCCGATGGTCTCGCCCAGCGCCATGTGATGAAACTCCCAGTAGGGCCGGCCCGCCCAGGCGCAGGTGAGAGTATAAGTGGGCGTGGCCAGCGGTGCCCGCAGGAAGTTGTTCTGCGAATCCCAGTCGCCGAAATAGCTGCCGAACAGCATTGTGAACACAACTTGCGGATCGCTGGCCGCGAATTCCGCAGTGGTTCCCACGCCTGACGCGCTCGTGTACTGACCACCGCCACAGCCATAACCCCACAGGTAACTTTGAGTGGCCAGCGTGGTCAGCCAGTCCCCGGAAAAGGTGTTGGTCGCGCCGAAGAAGGGCGCGAAATTGCGCCAACCGCACACGGCAAAGGCCTCGCCGTTGAACGTGCCAAAATTGTCATCAATCAACCCGCGGCGTTCCGCCATAACAAACCTGTGGCGGAAATAGTGGTCTTTGTTCAGATACTGGCGCAGCAATTCACCCTCGCTTTTGGAAAATGCCGGGAGGTTCGCCAGATCCACGCGCCCCACCTGCAACTCCACGCTGGAGGGCAAAGCGCTCTGGTCGAATTTCCCATCGCCGGGCACGTTCCAGTTCCGTGTATCGCTCGGAATGGGGGAGTTGGTGGAGGTATTCACCGCCGAGTCTGTCCAGTTGCCGTTCATATCGCCGTAATAAACATCCGCCGGCCAGGCACCCCGGTGATCTGGATGACCATCGGGCGCCAGGTTCCCGGAGTACGGCACAGGCACGTGGCCGAAGAGAAACACGGCTTTCACGTTGGACGGGTCGGCGTTGTAGTCGGCCTTGATGAGCGCCTTGAGGTTGGCTAGTTCGCTGGCGCGGGCGGCCCAGACGCTGGAGCTCGTATTTGCGGGATCCACGGCCATGCGCGGCACGTCGTGACGCAACACGGTCCAGCCATCGCCGGCAAGGTCCTGCTCCAAACGACTGAGCTCCATCGCCAGGCTCGCCGTGAAGGTGTTGTCCGTGACGAGTATTACTTTGCCGTGGGATTCGACCAACGGCGCCTGGATGCCGGCGTAGATATAGCCAGCGCCGGTGTAGTTCGTGGTGCCGGTCCAGCCAACTTTGCTCACCCGGTATTCGAACGCATTGCCCGAGGCCACACTCGTGTCCGTGTAATTGGTGGCATTCGTGGCGAGGGTGGTGGCGGCGCCCCATGAGGTGGCATTGAGCGTCTTGCGATAGAGGGTGTAGTTGGTGGCCCGAGAATCCGCCGGCCACGAAAGCGTGATTTGCGCCGGATTGGTCTGCACGGTTGCGCTCAGTAGCACGGCATAATCGGACACAGACTGGGCCGGCGCGGACGGATTGACCCCCAGCAAAACGGCGACCGTCAAAGCTGAATAAATGGGTACGCTGGACATCCTGATATCACAGATAGCGGCCGCATGCCAACGCGCTCACACCTCACGCTCCCGCCTTTGCCCGATCAAAGAGCTTTTTCTCCTCGGGCAGCAGGCGCGCCTTGGAAGCCGACTCGAGGTAGGTCTTCGCCTTGGCACCGTTGCCCGTCGCCTTCAGAATGAGGCCGTAGTAACCCGCGATTGAAGGGTTCTGAAGCTCCTGCGGCTTGAGCCGTTCGATAACCTTGAGCGCCTCGGCGTCTTTCTTCTGCATGTGGAGGGAAAACGCGTACGTGGAAACGTAGGCCGCGTTGGTGGAGGCCTTCTCGTACACTTCACGTGCCAACTCGTGCGGTTTCAGTTCCTGTGCGTCCAGGAGAAGCGCCGTCATGGCGAGGTTGTTCTTCATCGCGAGGTCTGACGGCGACCGCTTCAGTTCCTGGCTGTAAAGCATCATCAAAGACCGCGTCCGGCCATCGGCAAACAACGCCTGGTTGAGCGCCCCAAAGGCCCATTTCTCACCGGGATACTGATTGACGATGGTCCAGAGGAGGTCCTCCCCTTCGCTCTGCCAGTTCCATGCAGCCGCCAGGCGCAGGAGCATGATCAGGCTTCCCTTCTGGCCGTTGGCGGCTTTCAACGCCTGTTCCCACTCCGCTTTCGCCGCGCCGCTCATGTCCTGCCCGCGCAGGGCGCGAGTCTGGAACGCGTGCCGGATGAACTCCAGCTCGGCCCAGTTCTGTTGTTTAAGAGAGTTCTGGAGTCCGCGCCAGTCACCCAGCATGGTTTGGCACTCGGCGGCCAACAGCGCCACCGGCTGATTGGTCTGCGAGTTCAGGGGCAGGCTCCGCAGCCAGGCCAGCGTTTCTGCGGGGCCAATCCTGGTCATTTGCCACATGCTCAGTTCATAAATCTTTGCCGTGTTCGTCCCGGCCTCGCGCTGAAAGGCGGCCAGCGCCGGCTTGAATTCGGCATTTTGGCCTCCCTTCAGCACATCCAGCCGCAAGAGCCGGTCGCTGAAAGCCGAATTGGTCTGCTGCACCAAATCCCTGGACAAAGCCAAAGCCGTATTCGTCTGCCTGGAGCGCATGGAGTCCACTACGAGTTCGCGGAGGGCCTGGCAGCGCAGAAGTGAATTGGTGGGGTCGGAAGACAGCCGCTTGAGCGTGGCGCGCGCCTCGGCCATGGCTGACGTATTGGTGCCGTGGAGGCGCACGACAGCCAGGTTCAATTGCGGGGCCGGGTTGGTCGGCTCAAGCCGGGCGGCTTCCAGGAAGTGGACCTCGGCCTGGGCAAACTGATTGGCGGCGGCGGCCACGGCACCGGCAATATTGTGGTAGGCGGCGGTTTTCTTGCCCGCCGCATCCACACCCTCGAGGGCGTTGGTCGCCAACGCATAGTCGCGGAACATCATGGCGCTCTGGGCCAGGGCCAGCCGGTCATCCAACGAGCGCGGATTGAGTTCGACCACGCGGCTGCGCCAAAGCAGAGCGCCGGGCGAGCGGCCGGCCTCGCTCAATTCGGCCATGAGGCGGCACGCTTCCACGTTCCGAGGATTGGACCGAAGTACGCGTTGCAGGCACAGCAACGCTTTTCTCGCGTCGGGCTTGGTGAGGTAATGCTGCGCTTGTTTGATCAGGCGGGCTTGCCGGATGGACTTGTACTCCCGATACCCGGCGTAACCGCCCAGGGCAAAGATGCCCAGGACCAACACGACCAGCAGAACTTTCCGCATATTTCTGGTTTTCATAAAATCAAATCTCGTCACAGGTGTTGACGGTACCAAACCAAGGCTTCCGACAGCCCCTGCTGAACGGTATGGGATGGCTTGTAACCGAGGAAGCGTTCCGCTTTCGATATGTCCGCCTCGGAGTGCCGGACATCGCCGGGACGGAAATCACAATATACGGGACTGCCATCCTTCAAATGGGGATAATCTGGCAGGAGTTTGCCGCGCAGCAAACCAAAAAGTTGATTCAGGCTGGTCCGCGCACACACCGCGACGTTGTAGATTTCATTGATCGCCTCAGGCTTTTGAACGGTTGCGGCCAGGAGGTTGGCCTGCACGACATTGGCCACGTAGCAGAAATCACGAGTGGTTTCGCCGTCGCCATTGATGTAAATCGGCTCGTTTCTCATCATGGCGGCGATCCACTTTGGAATGACGGCGGCATAAGGCCCGTTGGGATCCTGCCGCGGCCCGAAGACATTAAAGTAACGCAACCCCACGCCTTCAAGTCCATAACACCCGGCGAACACCTCCGCGTAAAGTTCGTTGGTACGCTTGGTGGCGGCATAGGGGGAAAGGCACCGACCGATTTTGTCCTCGACTTTGGGCAGCGCCGGATGATCGCCGTAAACGGAGCTGCTCGACGCATACACCAGGCGCTTCACTCCGCTGTCCCGGGCCGCCACCAACACGTTCAAGAAGCCAGTGACGTTGCTCGCATGAGCGTCAGCGGGGTTCGCGATCGACCGCGGCACGGAGCCCAGGGCCGCCTGGTGCAGCACGTAACTCACTCCCTGGCTTGCGCGCTTGCACGTGTCCGGGTCCCGTATGTCACCATCAATTTGCCGGAAATTCTTCCACTGGTCGGGACCAACCAATTCCCGCACCTGCTCCAGATTGTGGCGGGAACCCGTCGCGTAGTTGTCCAATCCAATCACCCGCTGGTTCATCCGCAAAAGCGCCTCCAGCAAGTTGGAGCCAATGAATCCGGCCACACCGGTGACCAGCCAAACCTTCGGCTCGGCCAACAACCGCTCTGTCAAGTCTTGATACTCGCTCAAGCAGAAACTCCTTTCATTGAGCTGCTCCGACGCAGCTCCCGGTTTAAAACCCAGCGGTCATCCTGCCGATGCCAAGCCAGACGAGGTGGTCATGCCGTCGCCACGCAGCCAGCCGGCCGGATCACGATTTCCTTGTGGGTTCGGCGGACAACGGGACTATTCCCTTGGACGACGTCAAATAGGGTTCATAATCCAGCACCGCCTCTTTCACCATCAGTTTGAGTTCGTCCGCCTCGAACTGATGAAGGCTGGTGCGCAGCCTTTGCAGCGTCTTGCAGATCTGGGCCAAATCCGCGGGCTGTGAAAGGAAACGGCGGATTTTGGGATGGGTGGTAGGAGCAAAATTTTCTCCTTTGTGAGTGACTTCCTCAAACAGTTTCTCGCCGGGCCGGACGCCGATGAATTCGATCTGGATGTCCTCATCCGGTTTAAGCCCGCTCAGTTCGATCATCTGTCGCGCCAGATCCACGATCTTGACCGGACTGCCCATGTCCAGAACGAAAATCTCCCCGCCGGTCCCTTGCATCGCACTCTGCAGCACCAGCATGGAAGCTTCGGGTATGGTCATGAAATATCGTGTCATCTCCGGATGGGTCACTTTCACCGGGCCGCCCTCGGCAATTTGCCGGTGGAAAATCGGGATCACGCTGCCGGAGGAGCCAAGGACGTTGCCAAAGCGAACGGCCATGAACTTCGTTTGGTTGGGATGCGCCGCATAGAGTGCCTGCACATACATCTCCGCCAGGCGTTTGGTGGCGCCCATGACACTGGTCGGATTGATGGCCTTGTCCGTGGAAATCAGGATGAAACGAGCCACGCCGGACTCCAGGGCCAAGTCGGCGAGTTGGGCCGTGCCCAGGCTGTTGTTCTGAATCGCCTCACCCGGCTGATGCTCCATCATCGGCACGTGCTTGTGGGCCGCGGCATGAAAAACCACTTCCGGACGGAACCTCGAAAAAATCTCCTCCATCCGTGCCCGATCCAGGATGTCACCGACCAGGGGGATGATCCTCTGTCCATGCTCCAGCCCGATCAACTCCTGCTCGATTTGGAACACGTTCGGTTCCGATCGGTCCAACAGGAGCAGATGTTTGGGGTGATAGGTGGCGATCTGCCGGCACAACTCGCTGCCGATGCTGCCGCCGGCGCCGGTCACCAGCACCACACGTTCCTGCAGGGCCAGTCGAATGTTCTCTGTCTCCAGTTCGACCTTCTCCCGTCCCAGCAAGTCCTGGATTTCCACATTCCGCAACTGGCTCACGCGAACCTGTCCCAGTGCCAGTTGATCCAGCGAAGGAATTGTTTTGCACGGCAAGCGCGCCTGCCGCAAGAGGCGAACGATTTCTCCGATGCGCCTGGCCGGCGCCGTGGGCATCGCGATGATCACTTCCTGAATGTCCAGTTTTCCAATCGCATCCGGCAGATGTTCCGGTGGGCCAAGGACCGGGATGTCATGCACGCGCGAGTTCCATTTTCGCCGGTCATCATCAAAGAACGCGACGGGGGCCAAACCATAGCCGGGTTTGAGGGACAACTCGTGTGCCAGCACCGCGCCGGCATCACCCGCCCCGATAATGCCCACGCGCCGCCGTTGCTGGCCTCTCCCTTTGCTTGCGACGGTGCCCGACTCTCGAAAAGTGCGCAGTGCCAGACGGACACCCGTTAATCCCACCAGGCAGAACACGAAGTCCATCGCAATCACCCCCCGCGGCGGCGCGAACCCCGCTCCCCACGCGATCCAGACAATCACCGTAATGATCGAACTGATGAACAGGGCATGAAACATGCGGGCCAGATCGGGTGTGCTGAAATAGCCGAGCAGCGGCGTCAATTGGTGGAACAGTCCCAGGAGAATCAACTGCAAGGGAACCAGCCAGAGCAGGACGAAATATCTCTCCTGGTAGGAAGCGGTATCCACCATGAAATCGAAGCGCAAATCGTAGGCCAGCCAAAGGCTGACGGTGAGCTCGGTTGCATAAAACAAGAGCAGCACCAGAAAGCGCTTCGGCGGCGACAGGTCTAAGCGGAACTTCTTCATAAAGCACAGGACTTGGGCGGGCTGGTCAGATCTCCAAAGGTCTCAGCACCGGCCAGCCGGAAGCGAAGGTGACTTTTACCGGCAAACTTTTCAGCATTTCGCGGATTTCCTGAAGCCGCTCCGGGTCCGCTTCCGGCAGGGCCACAATCACCTCGTCAATTTTCAACTGCCATTCTGCGTTGAGCAGGCATTCCGGCATCCCGATGACCGGGATGTCGTACGGCCGTTTGTGCCAGGTGCGCGGATTGTCGTCGAAGAAAGCGACCACGCGCCGGGGGGCTGTTTTGCTGCTGGTGAAAACAAGCGCCAGATTGGTTGCCAGTTCGCCAGTGCCAATGATCGCCACACGCCACACCGCGTCCTGGCTCGCGGGTTTTGATTTCGAGGAGTGTTCGCGCAGAAACCGAAAGGCCAGGCGGACCCCGCACAACGCAAAGAACGAGAGGAAGAAATCCATCAGCAGGAGGCTTCGGGTTGGCGCCAGGCGGCCTTGCGAAAAGTTGCACAACCCGAATTGAAGCAGCAAAGCAATCCCCAGAGTGATGGCGGTCCGCCGCAGCTCGGGAAGGCTGAAGTAACTGATCAAGCCGCGTAACTGCCCCCGCCAAAACAACAGAATCAATTGTGGGAACATGATCCAGGGCAGATAGCGGCGAAACTCTTCATAATCCTGGCGGGTCGCACCGAAGTCGGAGCGCAACTCGTAGGCGAACCAGAAGCTGGCCGCCAGCGCGATGGCGTAGATTATCAATACGCCGAGCCAGTACGGGCACAGCGTCTGCACGATAATCCAGATGTCCCGGAGCACGCTGGCGCGTTGCGCATATTGCAGGTTCAATTCAATCTTCTTCGGCAGGCAATATCGCAGATAAAATCCTTCCACATCCCCGGTGCCGTGCAGGAGCGCTTCTTCATTCCGGAACAGCATCGTGGCCATGTCCGTGATGCCCGGCTTGAACTTCAGAATCTCGCGCTGCTCCGGGGTATAGCGCTCCACATACCGCGGCATCTCGGGACGCGGCCCCACGAAGCTCATGTTGCCAACCAACACGTTCCAGAGCTGGGGCAGTTCGTCCAACTTGGTCTTGCGCAGAAAACGGCCTGTCCACGTGATCCGCGGATCCTCCTCTTTGGTCACCGGCACGCCCAGCTTGTCGGCGTTGACGACCATGGACCGGAATTTCCAGATGCGAAACGGCTTCCCGAACTGGCCAATCCGGGTTTGCCCGTAGAAGATGGGGCCTCCGCCCGTGAACTTGATCATCAGGCCAATCAGCAACCCCACCGGCCACAGCGCCAATAGTCCAACCCCGGAGCAAAGAATGTCGAAGGCCCGTTTGAGTCTCTGGTGAGACACGGATGGTTCGCTGGTATCCATTTATTGAGAGAGAGACTGAATTCGTTCGTGTCGAAAACCCCTCTCAGGTTTCTGAACCGCGCCTGTCTGCAAATCGCTCAATGGCCGTGGCCCCAGTATATATTACCCGTCAACCCAGTCCATCCTGTTATACCAATTCCCGGTGGGAATCGGCACATTGGTAGGGCGCGTCACTCCCCCCGACACGTCGTGCCGGGGTCCGTGCGCGCCGCAATCGTTGTGCGGACGAGCGGCGGGCAAGAGGACTACCCGCCCTACCGAGGTTTGTTCCGGATGTCATTGAGAAATGGTATTACCACTTCTCCCCGGTCCGTACCGGTCATGGGTTTTGACCATGCCCACTGGCGACCACACGCCGGTTCAGGGCGACGATGTCCTTTATCGAGCTGCACACGTAGGCCACGTCGTCCCCGGTCATGTCCGGATAAATCGGCAGCGTGATGATTTCCGGATACAACGAGCAGGCCACCGGCAGATCCTCCGGCGCACAGCCATACGTTTCCCGGTAATAGGGATGCATGTGCAACGGCAGCCAATGCACGGAGGTGCCCACCCCGCGTTGCGTCAGTTCTGTAATGAACCGGGCACGGTCAATCTTCAGCCGGTCCAGTTTCAGCCGGATGACGTAGAGATGCCACGAATGGATGCGGTTCGGTTGGATCTGAGGGAGAATGATTTCTTCGACCTCCTTCAGCGATTCACCGTAAAGGCCGGCCAACTCGGTCCGCCGCCGGTGGAACCGGTCGGCCTTGCGCAACTGATGAATTCCAATGGCAGCGGCGATGTCGGCCATGTTGTACTTGAAGCCTGGCGCGATGATTTCGTAGTACCACGAACCCTCGGCTGTGTAACGCTTCCACGCATCTCGTGAAATGCCGTGCAGCGACATGATCCGCATCCGGTCCGCGTATTCATCGTTCTCCGTGCAGGCCATGCCGCCCTCGCCTGTGGTAATCGTCTTGTTCGCGTAGAAGGAATAACAACTGATGTCGGCGCTGGTGCCGACGGGCAGCCACGCGCCAGCGGGACGACTGACCACTGACCACTGACTACTGACCTCTGGTCCCGTCGCCGCGTCGGCCTGTTGTCCTGTGTTCCCGTGATCTTGTAGTCCCGTAGTCTCGTGGTCCCTATAGAACGCCGGACAACAATGCGCGGCATCCTCGATGATTTTCAGCTTGTGTCGTTTGGCCAGCGCCCGCGCGCCGGCCACGTCCCCGATCTGTCCACCGTAATGAACCGGCATGATTGCGGCGACCGGCTGGCCCGCGGCAAGGGCGGACTGAATCTTTCGATCCGCATCCGCGACGTCGAGATTGAAATCTTCAACCCGGCAGTCAATGAGAATCGGGCGCGCGCCGAAGTAGCGGACCACCTCGGCCGTGGCTGCGAAGGTCATCGTCGGCACGATGACACCTTGGCCGGCCTTAAGGCCGATGGCTTCCAACGCAAGGTGCAATGCCGCCGTGCAGGAATTGACCGCGACCGCGTGCTTGTGTTTGAGGTAGTCAGCGAACTCGCGCTCGAACTGTTTCGTCTTCGGTCCGGTGGTGATCCAGCCGCTCTTGAGCGTAGCGACGACCTCATCAATTTCCTCAGCGCCGATACTGGGTTTGTAGAAGGGGATTTTCAACATAGAGCAGGGAGGTCAAAAGTCAAAAGCTGAAATTCGAAAAGCAGAAAGCTGAAATCATTACTGCGGATGACGGAGGACAGACGACAGATGACGGACTAATGTGATGGCAAAAGACGAACATTCAATATTCAACTTTCAACTTTGAACAAGTTAGAGAGTTTAGAATCTCATGACTTCGGCGGCTGCGAGGTTTTGGGCGTGCTCATGGGTGTTGCTGGAGCCGCCTTCGTTTCCGAAGATCCGCGGGTCAGTTTGGTGAATGAAACTGATGCGCCACGGCGCAAAATGACGAAGTCCAGGATGCCGCGCAAAAACCCAAACCCGTAGCCGAAATGGTAGCAGCCGAAAACCAATGGAAGCACCGGCAGCAGCTTCCACTCAGTCCTTGCGGCTGTGAACACCGAGGCAACAAACACGGCCAAGAGGTAAGCGCCAAGGGCGGCCAGGAAGGAAAAGCTGAAAATGGAAATCGGGATACTCAAAGCTGAAAGTTGAGAGTTGGGTTCGAATGCTGAAAGAAGAAAGCAGAAAGCAGAAAGCAGAAATAACAGCATTAACCCCAGGACGAAGGCAGCGGGCACCAGATGCCTGACGGAAGCCGGCAGTTTATGCTTTTGAATCACCCGCACCTTCCAATAGCCGTATTGCATGTATTGCTTGAACAGCGCCGCCAACGTTCCACGCGGCCGATACCAACTCTTGATTTTGGGCGATTGATAAATCTTCCCTCCGCCGCGCGTAATCCGCAGGTTATGCTCGTCATCCTGGTTGCGGACCAACTCCTCATCAAACAGGCCGAACTTCTCATAAGTGCTCCGCGGCCAGCAACCGTAGGTGACCGTGTCAACATAACCTTCATAATCGGTGTCGTGAAATCGCGCTCCCCCAACCGAGAAGGGCGAATGGTATGCGGCCGCAACCGCTCTTTGGAGATAACGATCCGCTTTAGTCCGTGCCGGACCTCCGACATTATCAGCATTAGTCTTCTTCAGTGCCTCGACGCATTGCTTCAAATAATCCGGCGCATATTCGGTATGTGCGTCCATGCGGGCCATAATGTCGCCACGCGCAGCTCTGGCGGCGATATTTAAGCCGGAGGAAACAATCGCTTGGGGGTTGTCAATAACGTGGATTCTCCGCTCCTGGGCTGCCAGCCGCTTCAATATTTCGCGCGTGCCATCCGAGGACATGCCATCAGCGACGATCACCTCAAACCCCCCTTCGGGCTCTTCCTGTCTCAAAATGGAACGCACGCAGTCCTCAATGTGGGCGGCCTCGTTTCGGCAAGGCAGGATCACTGAAACCGCGGGAACCCGATCAACAACAGAAACCGCTGTTAAAACCGATTCAGGCCGCTCTGGCGCTTGGATGGACGGCATTGTTACAAGAGATGTCAATCACTGACCCCAGGCCAGATTTCGTTTGCTGCGGCTGGCCAATGTGGTATCCTTTTAGCTTAAATCTTCTTATGCGTGCAAGAACGATACGTGTGTTGGCGCTGATAGCCACGTTCACCAAATCGCTCGGAGCACTGCCGACTAACGGGGCGTTCTCCACTGCCATCGCCCGCAGCAACCTCTTTTTTTACGTCACAAACAGGTTTGGAAAACTGGATTCGATGCCATGAACAGATTCCTCTCTATCCTGATTCTATTCTTTCCGTTTTATTTGACGGGACAGTCCTTCGACCCGGCTGACATTCCCGGTCTGGAACTCCGTTACGACATCAATGTCCTGGCGACCAATGACGAAACGGTAATCACAACCCTTATAGACAGCAGCGGAAACGGTTACAATGCAATCGCAGATGGAAGTGGACTTTTCTGGACTAACAATCTGTATGAGCTTAACAACATGGGTTATTTGATGTTCAGAAACGCCACATACTATGTCGCTGCAAATCCAACGTTATCTCAGCCTAACACTGTTTTCATGGTTGCGCGGGTGCAACTTCCTCCCGGAGGAAACGAATACTGTCTCATGGGTGGTGGAAATCAGATTGCACAATACTCGCCTGCATCTATAGGGATGAACGCCGGGAATGATTGTGCCTCTTGTCCCATCACTGGAACAAACTGGGTGATTTATGAGTTTCAATTTAATGGCGCAAGTCCCTTGCTAGGAACAAATGGAACCGTCGCTTGGTCTGGTTGTAACGTTGGTTCAGCTTCGCAGGGCGAAACGATTGTGGGAGCAGGCAATGGTGATTGGAATCCTGGAATGTTCGACCTTGCTTATCTTCTCTTTTACAATGCGGCATTGACTGCGGTGCAGAGTTCAAATGTGGTAGTCTGGCTGAACAACAAACTTCATGTGTTTGGTTACGGCCCGCTCCCGCCAGCCGGTCCTCCGTGGTACGCCTCGCCAACCGGCAAGAACAACGGTGACGCCGACGGTTCCATCACCAATCCCTGGAATATTGTCACTGCCTTTCACATGACCAACGCGATTCAACCCGGAGACACGCTTTACTTGCGGGGTGGGACGTACACAAATCATGCCGTCCATGCAAACTTGTTGCTTGTCGGAACATCAAATAGCCCGATTACAATACGACCATACGGAAGTGAAAAGGTCATCATTACTGTCGCTGGTGGTGCCACAAATCAAGGTGGAGACAATGTTGATTTTAATGGTTCATACTGCACTTTGCGAGATGTTGAAATAACTAACTCGGAGACGAACAGATGGGCGATTAACTCCACTGTAGGCACTTACGCTGTTGCCGTTGGAATTTATGGCGACCACAACAAGATGATTAACTGCATTATCCACGACAACGGAGAGGGTGTTTGGATTGGAGCAGCGGCGACCAACACGGAGGTTTACGGCTGCTGGATTTTCAACAACGGGTCGCAAAATCTATCCACAACAAACTTGGATGGCAGCGCCCGAAGCCCGGACAGCCAGGGACAGGGTCATGGTTTCTATGCTCGTTCGCCCATTCCAACCACTTTACTGGCTGAGAATCTTGTATTCAATGGATTCGGTCTGGGGATTCAGTGTTACTCGACAAGTTCAGCCATTCCGATAAACGGATTCAGGTTGGAGGGGAACGTTGTATTTGGCAACGGCAGGCTGCAAGCAGGAGGGGATGGGGAACCTAACGTTTATGTGGCTGGGGGCGGCTTGGTTGACAACCTGCTGGTCTATACTAATTTCTTCTTTGCTCTAGGATATAGTGTGTCAGATAATGCCCGATTTGGCTCTGGGGCTGGTGTTGGGGATACTCGCGTAGGAGAAGGAAGCGCGGCCATCGTGGGGAATCATTTCATGGGCGCTTCTTACAACTATGTGAATACATTTACCAATCTGGTGTTCACAAACAATTACATTGTCGGGACAGAATCGAATAATGGATACAGCATAATGTGGCTCAATTTTTACAATCCAGGCGCGACCAACCTTCCGAGCGACTCGGCATACTCCTGGAACTACAATTTCTACAACGACCACAATTTAGGATACCCTTGGCCATTTAAGTTAAGTACGAATACTGCAACGAAGTTCAGTTTTGTGGATTGGACTAATTTCAGCGGATTCGACATAAACAGTTCATACTCGACTGCCGCTCAAACGAATGTCGAAGTCTATGTCAGGCCGAACAAATACGATACCAATCGCGCCAACATCATCGTCATCAACTGGCCGACGAATAATACGGTAAGCGTCAATCTGTCAGGTTTTTTGAGGGTTGGCCAGCGATATCAAATTCTAAACGGACAAGACCCGTTGTCCGGCCCAATTCTCACTGGCACGTATAGCAATGCCGTCGCATTGCCAATGACTAACCTCTCGGCGGCCGCGCCAATCGGAGCCAAGGCGCCGCCCGCTGTCAGCCCCTTCTTCAATGTTTTCATACTCCAGCGACAACCAAGCGCGCCCACGAATCTTAGAATAGTCCGGTGATGGATAACATTCGTCGCCAGCTCATTCCGCAATAGTGTCAAGGAAACCTTCGCCATGGCAATGAGTCACCGTCCGGTTTGGTGAGACAGCCGGGAGATGACCGCGCGGAACTTGCCTCGATCGGTGCGGGGAATATCACGGACTTGCTCGATTTGCACGCTCACCGGGCCGAGTCTTTCGGCGAAACGGGACTGAATGAGATTCTTTTCCTTTGACCCAAAATCGGTGGTTGCCACGACCTTGACAACAAACCGGTCTGAGGCCTCTTGAATAACCTGACCCTCAAGAACACTTGGCAAACCGATAAAGATGCCATGAAACCGCACCAGCTCGCGTCCGTTCGGACCGATGATCACATCTTCCAGTCGTCCCACGATTTCCTGCAGGACTGGTAGATGTCGTCTTCCGCATTGGCAGCTTTCGCAGGACCAAACCCCCAAGTCGCCTATTTCGTAGCGTACCAAGGGTTGCGCCTCATTGAGCAGCCCCGTGCAGAGAATGCGACCTGCGACCCCGGGGGGGACGGGCTCCCCTTTCTCGTCCACTATCTCCATGATCCCAAAGTCAGGGCTGGCGTGCAGGCTGCCACATTCGCATTCTGTGGCCAGCATACAGTTTTCCACGGCGCCGTATTCTTCGTAAACGCGCGCCCGGCAAGCGCTCCGAATGACTTGTTTCATTTCTTGCGTGACCTTCTCGCTGCTGAGGACCAAGGCGTCGGGTTCGTAATCCAAAGCCAGGCCTTGTTCGCACATCATTCGCGCCAGGAGGTAATGCGAGTAGGCGTAGCCGGTCAGCACCCGGGGCCGGTAGCGGTTAAAGGCGCGCACGTAGTCTTGAACACAGCCGGGCGCGATATGGAAAGCGGAGAAGTAGAGTTGCCGCTCAGCCAGGTTGTAACGGTGGTAGGGTGGGGTGGCAACGCCCTTGGGCACAACCAGCCGGCCACCGATCATTGAGCGGGACCTGCGGACGCTTGTCCCGGCCCAGCCAAAAGAGCGGACTTCTCTTGCCGCAGTGAAACGCCGGTGAGCTTCCGAAGTGCAGATATGCGTCACTGGAGTGCCAGTGCTTCCGCTGGTGTAATAACGGTGAAGCTTGTGGCGCGCGGCAACGTCCCGCGCCACGAACTCCTCCGGAGCGGCTCGCAAGTTTTGCTTGAGGGTAATCGGGAGTCTTGGCAGCCGTGCCGTTGTCATGTGCGCCAGTTCGCTGCCGTCAATGCCAGCCTCGTTCCACACGCGGTTATAGTAGGGAACCTGGTCGTACGCATGGAGAAGCACTGTGCGCAGTTGTTCATCAACATATGCCTGCATCGGCTGTGGCGACCACCGGTCCCGTTCCCGGAAGCCGGACACATATTGCTCGAAATCGCCGCCAAGCCGTTCGTTGCGCCAGGCCAGCCCGTACAGTGAGATGCCCAGGTTTTGCAGCCAGACCGGCGCGTACGGATAGAAACGCTCAAGCAGGTGCGCCATTTTGTCGTCTCTCATTCGAGGTTCCCTGGCTCATGGGGGTGATGTTTTCCAACCAGTCGGCCTGTTCTTCAACGACTTTGCCCTGTTCAAAAGTCGAGAGAAAGCGTTCGCGCGCGTTCAGGCTCATCTTTCGGCGAAGCTCAACATCGCTAAGCAGCAGCTTCACTTTTGCGGCAAGCGCCGCAGGATCATCAGGGGGAACGAGAAATCCATCTACCCCGTCCCGGACGACCTCGGGGATGCCGCCGACACTGGATGCGACTACCGGGGTGCCCACGGCAAGGGATTCCACCGTAGTCAGCCCAAAAGCTTCGGCGCGACTTGGTACTATGGTCGCTGTGGCTCTGGCCATTCGCGCCAAGACCTCGCCATGGCTCACGGCGCCTGTGAACTCACATTGGTCTGCAACTCCGAGTTTGCGAGCCAGCTCCCGGCAGTTGCGCTCTTCCGGGCCGGTCCCGACGAATTCAACTTTCGGGCTGAGTGAATCGAGATTCAAGAGCCTGATAGCCCGGAGGAACACATCCTGCCCCTTGCACCGGTGAAAGCGACCGACACAGCACAGGGTCGGCGCCCTGCCCAGGGCCGGTGTCGGCGGCGGATCGGGCAAGGAGAAATACCTGACTTGACATTTCCGGGAGGGTATTTTGTAGGTTCGGATCGCGTCCCGGCAACTGGCTTGCGAATTCGCGACTATGAGCGTGGCGAGTTTGTACACGCATCTTTTCCTCAGGTCCAGCAACGCGGCTCTAAGCCCAGCGGAGTCCCGGTCCAATGAAAGTTGCGCGCTAAGCGTGTGATACCAGGCAATGCGGTTTGGCACGCCCGTGAGCCAACCGACAATCGTCATGAGATTAACCGCGCCGAAGTTTGCAATAAGACAATTCGTCCGATATTGGCGAACCAGGCGCGCGAAAAACACGGCATCGCGAAGGTGGGTAGGTCTTTCTGATGGCCACGTGTAAATGGCCGGATTTCCATGTCGATTTTCCAGTTCGACTTTTCGATGTGGCGTAACCATGACCACCTGGTGACCGCGGGTGACGAGTTGACGAGCTAGGGCGGAAAAGTGGCAGGCCACCGGGTTGTCGTTCAAAGTGACTCCAATAAAAAAACATTGCCCACCCATACTGCGTGACGTCGTACTAGCGGATTGATGCTCAGGATGCACGGGAGAATGTCACACTTGATTAGAGACCGATGGGCTCTGTTGACGAGGCGGAGGTCTTTGTCCCGGTGATCCAGCAACTTGGGGAGTCGCAGGTGGATTTTGGGGAGGTACTGGTGAAGATGAACGGCCGTCTGCGGAGGGTGGCGTTTTTGGTGACGGCGCTTCCGCCATTGCTGCGCCCTCCTTGGCTGGGGTAATCGGAAATTCCTTTTCCATGTACCCCTCCCATCGTGCGCCGGTGACAGCCCTTCGCCAGCCGAGCGCTTCGTAAAACCGGACCGCCTTTGCGTTTTGCGGACGTACCATGAGGTGCATTCTGGAATAGCAATCGGCGAGCGCGAGACGATCCAGTTCTTCCATTAGTGCCCTGCCCAAGCCCTGGCCCTGGCAACTCGGATCAACGGCAATGGCGAGCACCCAGAAGCTTTTTGGACGGAGAGTCCTTTGAACTGGAGTTCTGGGCTTGCCAATTCGACGAGTCAAGATTCGCAAGGCAGCCTTTAAGGCCTCTCGGCCACTTACACTGAACACGATGCCCGGACGAAGCAGAATTCGCCAACCCAGGTAGCACGTATTTCCAAGCACGAAATCCGATAGCGAACCGCCGGGCGTCCCACCGGCAACAGCATAGCTTCGCAAAGCGCCTTCTTTGAAGACACCGATGAAGTGGTCCCCCATCGGGCCAGAGAGTTGCCATTCGTAGTACCGTCGCACCGCCTCGACGCCAAGCCATGACAAGGAAGAGTCAGAAAAGGCTCGCACGTGAATCTGCGCAACCACTTGAAGGTGGTGAGGTTCAATCCTCAAGATTTCCAAGGCAGCACTCACAGCGGAGCGACATCCAGATTCCAGCCAACTGGCAGGAAAGCCTTCATGCCGATGAGATAGCAGTCGAACAACTGTGGCCTGGAGGCCTGGGCAACGGAATCGTGCCGCGCCCAACATCGCTTAACAACCGCTCCCAAAGGGGGAGGACCACCGACCAATCAAATTGCGTCGCTTTGAACCTGGCCTGACGTGAAAGCTGCCTCGCCAAACCGGTTTCCCTTAACAAGCGACTGATTGCAGCCGCCATCGCTTCAGGATGATCGCGACGGACCAGCAAGCCCTCTCGTTCGCTTTCCCACAGGAAAGGCATTCCCCCCACATCGGTGCTGACCACGCACAAACCGCAGGCCATGGCTTTGATCACGCTGACGGGAGTGTTGTCGAAATTGGTTTTGTTCACACACTCGGAGCGTCTTTGGGGTTCACAGGTCCGAAGCTGGAATTCAAAAGCACTTCTTTCATCTGCTTGCCATTCCCCCACATATCAAACTTCTCTTCTGCGTGTCGTCGGCCAGCCTCAACCAAACTATATCTCAGCGGCTCGTCAGTAATAATTTTGGTGATCGCATCGGCAATCCCACGGACATCTTGCGGCGCGACAAGCAAGCCGCATTTGCCAAAATTTAACAATTCGGGGATGCCCACAATGTCAGACGCGACTACCGGAAGCCCCACTGCGAGTGCTTCCTTAATAACGGTTGGAGTGGCATCTCCAATCCATGGAGACGGATGCACCAACACAGTGGCCCGGCCCATCGCGTCGCGCACCTCCCCAAAAGGTTTAAAACTGTGGAACCGCACTGTGGAACGCAATTTTGCCGCGAGCACCTCCAATCTCCTTCGCTCTGGTCCGTCCCCATAAAAATCGCATTCCAGGTAAATCCCCCTGGTTTCAAGCAAGGCCAATGCTTTAAGGAGGAATTCATAGCCCTTTGCTTTGCACAATCTGCCAACCCCGATGACCTGGTTGTTCGGTCTGCCTGTCGGAGCGTACAAGAAATTCTCCAGATCAAGGCCGAGATAATGAACGTGAAGTTTTGCCTCGAAACTTCCGAAATCAGAGGGATATAGGTCCCTTAAGAATCGCCGATTAAAGT
>JBEKHY010000041.1:0-19640 GCA_050012035.1 Verrucomicrobiota bacterium
TCCGTCGCGCGGGGCGCTATGGAGGGCAAGTGGGTCTGGCGTCTGGGGAGCATGGGAAGTGGGGAGATGGCCGCGTAAAGCTTCCACCGTCGTCCTGCAAAGCGGGACTATGGTGGACAAGGTCGCCACGCGGTTTAATGTGCAACCTCGAAGGTTCGAGGACCCGCCTTCACTCCGTTTCGGCGCGGCGAGCGAAGAGAAACGGAGACAGGCAGGATGCCTGTCCTACGATTTTGAATGCGGCTCGCGAGGATCAGCCTTCGCCACGCTACGGTACGACAGGCACTCGCCCCGCCGTGGGAAACCTCGAACATCCAATGTCGAATATCGGAGGATGAGGATCAAGGAGGACGGAAACATTCAACATTCAACATTCAACGCCCAACATCGAACATTGAAGGACGAGGACCCGTCTTCTCCCACTGCGGGAACACGCTGAAGCGTGACTCCAACTGTCAGGCCACTTCAGCAGACCGGTTGCAGTGGCGGCGAGGGTTGCAGTTTAGCCCGCAGGACGTGAATGAGGGCCTTGATGGTGAGTTCGATGTATAGAAACGGTTTGGCAATGAAGTCGTTGCCGCCGGCCATCGTCGAACTGGTGCGGTTGTCGAAATCACCGAGGACGGTGACGAAGACGACGGGGGTTTTTTTGTGGGCGGGCAAGGTGCGCAGCTTGGTGCAGAGTTCAAAACCGGTCATGCCGGGCATGTCCACGTCCAGAAAAACCAGGTCAAACGGATTTTCGGAGAGGAGCTTCAACGCGGCGTTCGGGTCTTCGACGTTGATGGATTGGAGTTGGGCCTTTTCCAGGGAATAAACGATGGCACGGCGGGAAATGGCTTCGTCGTCAACGACCAGGATGTTGGCCGGCGGGAGGTCCTGTTTTTCAGACAGCGTGCTGCGTTCAAACAGGAAGCCCAGGAAATCCACGGCGGCGGCCACCGTGCGGAGGGTGGAGGAGTTGATGTTTTTCGGTTTTTCGTAAAGTTCCTTGAGCAAGGCTTCGAGCGCGCCGGACATCTGGGCGATGATGAGCAGTCCGGCGATGGCGGCGTTGCCGTTGAGGGCGTGGATGCGGCGGTAGAGTTCGTAAAGATGCCGGAGCCGGGCCGTTTCGTCAGCGGTCTTGATAAGGCTTTGGAGGCCGGTACGCAGGGTGACGAGTGTCGCCGGCAGGCTTTCAATGAATGATTTTCGCAGGTCGGCTTGAAAGGCGGCATCGGCCTCGGCGTCGGCCTCAATGGTTTTGACGGCGGGCGCCGCGGGGGCCGGGCGCGCCTGCGGGATGGCACCGCTGGGGCCGATGGTGTTGCGCACCACGTCCACCACTTCCCTGGGCGAGCAACTGACCTTGGAAAGGCATTTGTTGGCGCCGGCCTTCCACGCCTGCTGAATCATGTTGGTCAGATAGGTGTTGGTGAAAACAACAATGGGCAGCCTGGAAAATTCCGGCTCGCTGCGGATTTGCTGGATGACATCCACGCCCGACATTTTGGGCAGCATGAGGTCGAGGACGATGAGGTGGGGTTGAAAGGTGCGCATGATCTTCAAACCGGTTTCGCCGTCCAGCGCGATCTCGGCCTGGTAGCCTTCCACGGTGAGCTTGTTGCGGAAGACATTGGCCACGATCTGGTCGTCTTCGATGATGAGGATTTTTTTCATAAGGGGGTGGCGGCCGGCGTCGCGGCTAGGGCCGGCAAGGACGCCAGGAAGTTCTGGATGGATTTGAATTCGTGCGCGACATTTTCGCAGATTTGCTCCGCGTTGACCAATTTGCCAGTGGTGCCTTGTTTTTCGAGATCGCGGAGCAACGGCACGAGCCGGGTCATGCCGAGGGTCGCGCTCGCGCCGGCGCAACTGTGCGCCACGCGCCGGACTTCATCGGCCCGGTTGGCCCGGACGGCGGCTTCGAGTTGCGTGAGCTGTTGTGAAGTCTGCTTGAGGTAAAGCTCGACCAGTTCACGCAGGCTGTTCGCGTCGCCATCAATCAGGCTGTTGAGCCGGTCCATTTCCACGGGTGGTTCAGCAGCCGGCGGCGGCGCGGCGGTTTCGGGGGTGGGGTTGGGTTGGATGGGTTTTGTCATACGGTTTTGGGGATTCCAGCGTTCAATAACTTGGCGGACATCGGCGGGGCGGATGGGTTTGGCGAGGTAATCGTCCATGCCGGCGGCGAGGCATTTTTCACGGTCACCCTGCATGGCATATGCGGTGAGGGCGACGATGATGATGCGCGAGGAATAATTGGGCACGCCGCTCTTCTGCCGGTCGCGAATCATCCGCGTGGCTTCCAATCCGTCCATTTCCGGCATCATCACGTCCATAAGAATCAAATCATACGGCTGGCGGTCAAGCGCGCCGAGCGCTTCGCGTCCGTTGGTGGCCAGGCCGGGTTGATAACCGAGTTGTTGCAGGATGCGCGCGGCGACCTTCTGATTGATGTCGTTGTCGTCGCACAAGAGGATGCGGAGTGGTATCCGTGCCGCCATGGGTTGATCGGGTTTGGGCGGCGGGGCCTGGCTCGTGGCGGCTTTGGGACTGAGCAGGGCGCGCACGAGCACCTCGCAAAGTTGCGCGGGCTTGACGGGTTTGGTGACGGTGTATCCGAAGACCAGATGGGTTTCGTTGGTGGTTTCGGAAGAACGCCGGCCCATCGGCGCGAGCAGCACCAGCGGCATCATGGCGCCGACGGGCATTTTGTGGATTTCGGAGGCCAGGGCCACGCCGTCCATGCCGGGCATTTTCAAATCCAGAACGCCGAAATCGAAGGTTTCGCCGTTGCGCAGCAGCTCGAGCGCCTTGTGCGGATTTTCGGCATAGCTCGAAATCATTCCCCACCGGGCGGCTTGTTCGGCGAGGACGTGGCAACTGGTCGCGTTATCATCCACAATCAGAACCCGCAGGTCGGCGAGCCGGGGCTGGCGGGAGTTGATGGCGGAGGGCGGCGCGTTCGGTTCAGCCCGGACATTCACGGTGAAGTGGAACGTTGACCCTTCGCCGGGCGCGCTTTCAGCCCACATTTTGCCGCCCATGAGTTCGACCAGCCGCTTACTGATGGCCAGGCCCAGGCCGGTGCCGCCGTAACGCCGCGCGGTCGAAGCGTCCGCCTGCACGAACGGTTTGAACAGCCGCGCCAGGCGGTCGGGCTGGATGCCGATGCCCGTGTCACGCACGGAAAAGTGGAGGTGCAGGGACACATGTTTCCGGCTTTCATCCAGCTTGTTTGAAAGCAGTTTCACCCGGAGGAGAATGTCGCCGTTTTCGGTGAATTTGACGGCGTTGCTCAAGAGGTTGGTGAGGACCTGGCGCAGGCGCAAGGAATCGCCCTCGATGACGGCGGGAATGCCGTCGTCCATTTGATAAACCAGATCAAGGTTCTTCTCAAAGGCGCGCACGGCCTGAAGGTCGAGTGAATCCTCGACGCACGCGCGCAAATCGAAAGGCCGCGAGTCCAATTCCATCTTGCCGGCCTCGATTTTGGAGAAGTCGAGGATGTCATTGATAATAGACAGGAGGGCCTCGCTGCTGGTGTGAATCGTTTCGAGGTAGCCGCGCTGGTCGGCGGTCAGCGAGGTTTCCATGAGCAGGCCGACCATGGCGATGACGCCGTTCATCGGCGTGCGGATTTCATGACTCATGGCGGCGAGGAAATCGGACTTGGCGCGCACAGCCGCCTCGGCATTGAGGCGCGCCTCGTTCAAGTTCAAACTGCGCCGGGCCAGTTCATCGTGCCGTCGCTTGGTGTTGAGGTGGGCCAGCAGCCGCGCGCGGAAAATGGGGTCAAACGGTTTGTTGAGGCAGCCGGTCGCGCCCAGTTCAAACGCGCGCAACTGGTCGGCGGTGTCGGTCGCGGCGGTGAGCGCGACGGCCGTCATGAAGGGCAGCGCGGATTCATCCTTGAGCCAGCGCAACAAATCGCAGCCGTTTTGGCGCAAGGATTCCAGGTCCACCAGCACCAGGTCGCGGAGTTGCTCGTGAATCAGCCGGAAAGCGTCGTTCGCGTTCCGCGCGAAGGAGAGCGCAACGTCGTCCTCCTGCAGGAGGTTCGACAACGCGTCCGGCATCTGCGGATCGCTGCTGACCAGCAAGACTTGAAAGGCCGGCTGATTCATAATTGATTATCCGATGGTATCATGTTCTTTGACTGCCGCCCCAGACCCGGACAGTAAACAGCAATTTTCATGCTCGGCCAATCCGAATTTTCGGGTTGCGGGAGCCGGGTTTTCAAAGAAACATTGCCGGCCCGGAGTGTTGGCGATAAACTTCCGCCATGCTGCAAACGGTGCTTGAGCCAGGCACAGTGGCGCAGGCGGCCTCTCCTCACGAGCGGCAGCTGGTCGCGTATCGTTTCATGCTGCGGGCGCGGTTGCTGGACGACAAATTGGCCGCGCTCTATCGGGCCGGCAAAATCCACGGCGGGGTTTTTCTCGGACGCGGACAGGAAGCCCTGAGCGCCGCGCTGGGTTTGTCGCTGAAAAAGGGCGATGTTTTTGCGCCACTCATCCGGGACGCTGCGGGCCGGCTGGCATTTGGCGAGCCGGTGCTGGACACCGTGCGCACGCACCTCGGTTCCGCACTCGGTCCGATGCGCGGTCGCGACGGCAACGTTCACCGCGGCAGACCGAAGGAGGGTTATCTCCCTATGATCAGTCATTTGGGCGCGATGATTTCGGTCGTGAACGGGGTTTTGTTCGCGCGCCGTCTGAAGGGTATTCCCGGCACCGTCGGCGCGGTTTCCGTCGGCGACGGGGCCACGTCCACCGGCTCGTTTCACGAAGCGCTCAACCAGGCCGCCGTCGAAAAATTGCCGCTCGTGCTGGTCGTGGCCAACAATCATTACGCCTACTCGACGCCGAATGAACGCCAGTTTGCCTGTCGCGCCCTCGCCGACCGGGCCATTGGCTACGGCATCGAAGTCCAGACGGTTGACGGCACGGATTTGTCCGAGTGTTTGAAAGTCGTCGGCGGAGCCGTTGGGCGAGCGCGCGCCGGCCACGGTCCGCAGTTGGTGATCGCCGAGCTGCTGCGGCTTTGCGGTCACGGCGAACACGACGATGCCGGTTATGTTGACCCGAGATTGAAGAAGTCGCCGCTGGGCCGCGATTGTTTGAAGGTGGCTGAGGAACAGTTGCTCCGGCAAGGGTGGGCCGACGCTGCGCAACTGGCCGCGTGGCGCAGCGAGGCCGTTCACGAAATCGAGCAGACCATCGCCCGGGTGCAACACGAACCGGCGCCGGACCCGTTTGCCGAGGAGTGGCGCGCCATTGCCTCCAAACATTTAAGCGAAACACACAATGAATGAAGAATGAAGAAACAAAACTGAGGCTCGCCGCGCGCGCAGAAATTATTTCTTCGTTCTGCCCTCTGCCTTCTGTCTTTCCTGTATGAGCCTTACCTATCTCGAAGCCATTCGCGAAGCGCAGGCGCGCGCGTTGCGCGACGACCCGCGCGTGTTCATTTACGGGCAGGACGTCGGCGTGTTCGGCGGCGCGTTCAAGGCCACAAAAAATCTGGCGCAGGAGTTTCCCGGCCGCGTGCTTGATTCGCCCATCAGCGAGGACGCCATGGTTGGCCTGGCCGTCGGCGCAGCGATTGAGGGGATGCGACCGATCATCGAAATGCAGTTCGCGGATTTTTCCACCACTGGTTTCAATCAAATCGTCAATCAAGCCGCGACGCTTTTCTGGCGGACCAGCGTGCCGTGTCCCATCACCTTGCGCCTGCCGATTGGCGGCACGTCCGGCAGCGGGCCGTTCCACAGCCAGTGCCTGGAAACGGTGTATGCGCATTATCCCGGCCTCGTGGTGCTGACGCCGGCGACGGTCGAAGACGCCTACAGCATGTTGCTCGAAGCGGTGGCGATTGACGACCCGGTGATTTTCTGCGAGCACAAATTCCTTTATTACCACCTCAAGGCCGAAGCACTGCCGAATGAAGCGTTACCGGTGGGCAAGGCCCGCATCGCGCGCGAGGGCCGCGATATGACCATCGTTGCCTACAGTGCCATGGTTCACGAGGCCCTCGCCGCCGCGACGGAGCTGGTGACCGAAGGCTGGGAGATCGAGGTCGTGGATTTGCGTTCCGTAAAGCCGCTCGACACCGACACGGTGATGGCATCGGTCGCGCGGACGGGGCGATTGCTGTGTGTGGGCGAAGGATGGCCGTGGGGCGGGGTGACGGCGGAGGTCATCGCGCGCGTGGCGAGCGAAGGGTTCGGTTTGCTCGACGTTCCGCCGCAACGACTCAACGCCAAGGACACGCCGGTGCCGTATCACCCGAATTTGTGGATGGCGCATCGTCCCACCGCACGCGCCGTGGCCGCCGCGTCACGGAAATTGTTACGACTGTGAAGCTGAAGAAAATGAAATATTGGAGTAATGGAGCAATGGAGTGCTGGCATTGGCGGGCAAACGATGTTTCAACACTCCGTTACTCCAACACCCCATTTTGACACCATGCCTTCCATTCCCATCATCATGCCGCAACTGGGCGAGTCCATCGCCGAGGCCAAGGTGGTCAATTTTCTGGTCAAACCGGGCGACAGCGTCGAGGCCGACCAGGATTTGATCGAGGTCGAAACCAACAAGGCCAGCATGGCCGTCACGTCGCCCTGTCGTGGCCGCCTGGAAACATTCACCGTGCAACTGCATGAAAGCTACGCCGTCGGCGCCGTTCTCGGTAAAATCGAAGCGACCCAGGAAGAAGCCGTGCGGTTGGGGCTGGATTCCCCTGCGCCGGCAAAGGCCTCCGATACCGACCGCCTTTCGCGGTCGGACGCGAACGGGGGAAGGAATCGCGTGCAACCGACCGTACGCGGCCTGCCGGTGCCGGCAAACGCGGCGGGCGCGAGCTATCTTTCGCCCCGGCTCAAGGCGCGGATGCACGAACTCGGTTTGAGCGCCGCCGACCTGGCGGGCATCGCCGGGAGCGGCGCGGCGGGCCGCGTGACCGTCGAAGATTTTGAGAAATTCATCACGCATCTCGAAAAGCAAAGGATGAGTCAGGCCTCGACGATGCGGGTGATGGTGGCCGACGCCATGCGGCGGAGTTGGACACGGCCCATCGCGCACGTCGGCCTGCCGGTGTGCCTCGACCCGCTGTTTGCCTATCGCAAAGTCACCCGGCCAAAACCTGGTACGGCGCTGTGCGGCCTGCGCGCCCTGGCCATGGCGCTGGCGGAAAACAGCGCGCCGGCGGGCCGATTGGTCGGAACCAAAATTGTGCATCCGTCTTCGATTGATATCGCGTTCGCGGTCGAGGCTGAGGCAGGCGTGCTGGTTCCGGTCATTCGCAACGCGGACAAACGGTTGCTCAAGGATTTGATCGAGCCTTACGATGAATTGGTCGAACTATCCCGGCAACGCAAATTGCCGCCGGAATCCACGGGCGGTTCCATCGCCACCGTGACGAACTTTGGCACGTTCGGGCTGATTTGGGCCACGCCCATCCCATTGCCAGAGCAATCTTTGGTGCTCGGCATCGGCGCGGCCCGGCGCGTGCCCAGTTGGAACGCGGGCAAAAAACAGTTTGTGCCGGTGATGGAGGCGAACCTGACGTTGAGCTTCGATCATCGCGTGATCGACGGCGGCGCGGCTGGCCGGTTGCTCCAGCACGTCTCGGATTTGATGGCGCACCCGGAGCGGTTGTGAATTTATCAACGACGACACGGTTTTGCCGATTCACCTGTTTTCTTCGGCCTTGAACGCCGCCACGATGGGCCGGTGGTCCGAGCCAACACCCCAATTCGGCAGCGCCAGCACGTAGGTGTCGTTTGTCACCCAGTGGCGCGCCATCGCCGGACTGAGTAAAATATAATCCACCCGGCTGTAGGTGTCTTCCACGCCGTAGTAATGCGTCCAAGTGATGTTGCGCGGGGCAAAGCGCGGATTTTCCGCGGGTGTATTGTCGCCGTTGCGTTCGGCCGGGCGTGTGTCCGTGAGCCGGAACCGGCCATGACCGATAATTTCCTTCGTCGAATCGGAATTTTTCACGTCGTTGAAATCGCCCAGCACGATCAGTTTTGCGTCCGGATGGTTGGTGAGATGTCCATCCACGATGCCGCGCAAAATTTTGGCTTCTTCAAGGCGTTGCTCGGCCTGGTCGGCTTCGGGCACGGGCCGGCGCGATTTCAGGTGAGCGGCAATGAGCGTGAAGGTGAAGTTTGTGCTCACCCGGAAGTCCACTTCGGCAAAGCCGCGGCTGACGCGAAAGCGGCGTCCGTCGAGCAGATAATCGTCGTTCGTGTGCGGATGGCGGGTGACGATGGGCAACCGGCTCAGCACCGCGACATGAATGTTCGTATCCATGCCGCAGACGAGTTCCCAATCTGGATAATACAACCCGTCGGCTTTAAGCGCGTTGCGCAATTCCAGCAACGCGCTGGTGCCGCCCATTTCTTCGAGCGCAAGTACATCGGCATTCATGGCGCGGATGCTTTCGCGGATCTTGGCCTTAGCCGGGTCGGATTTGGCATGCGGGCGCGATTCGTTCGTTTGGTCGAGGTAATTTTCCAGGTTGTAAGTGGCCACGCGGAAGGTTTCAGCCCCGGACGAAACGAAACAAGCCATTGCCAGGGCCAGGGCGGTGAGACGAAGTGAAAATCGTGTGGGCATGAACGGCTAATAATCATCGCGTGGCAGGCTGTCAAAGAACATTTCTATATGTGGTTTTGGCTCGTTTTGACTTGGGCATGAAAGTTGCGATATTTTGAGCGTTGGTTAAAAGTTCAGATAGCCGCTTGCAAAAAATGACGAAAAGGAGCTTCACAGTTTTGTTTCTGGCAAGCGCGGTTTCCTTGCAGGCGGGTGATTTGGACACCATCGGCGTCACGCTTTTGTGGACGGTGACGACCAATCTCAACGGCACGGGCATCCATGTGGCGCAGGTGGAGGCTTCGAGTTCGAGCTTGGATTTTGAGGTCAACCCGAATGTGGTTGGCCAGCCGACCAATCTCTTCACCTATTATTCCACCAATGGTTCGGCGACCAATTTTCCCAATCCCGTCGGAACCGAGTCCGGCCACGCCGACAGCGTGGCGGCCTATTTTTACGGCCAGTCCGGCGGGGTGGCGACCAACGTGGTCCATGTGGACAATTATGATGCGAATTATTTTTGGAGTTCGAACGTTGATGTATCCTCTCAGATTAACATTCACGATCCGGTGGTGAACCAAAGTTTTATCTTCACCGGTACCACCGTTGGCCAACAACAGGCCATTGACTCGCAATATGACAATTACGCCGCGCGATACAATACATTGTTTGTTTCTGGCGTGGGCAATGGCGGCGCGGTGAATCCGCCGGCCAGCTGTTACAATGGGATCGGTGTCGCGGCTTACGGAGGAGGTTCATGCACCGGCCCAACCCTCGACAATGGGCGCGCCAAACCGGACATCACAGCGCCGGCCACCGAAACGAGCTATTCCACGCCGCAAGTTGCCGGCGCAGCAGCGGTGATAGAGCAAGCGGGATTGCGCGGTGACGGTGGCAGCGATACCAATGGCGCCGCCGACCTCCGCACGGTGAAGGCGCTACTGCTGAATGGCGCCATCAAGCCCGGTGATTGGACGAACGGGCCAGCCTCGCCACTGGACGCGCGCTATGGCGCAGGCGTGCTGAACGTGTTCAATTCCCACAAACAGCTCGCCGGCGGCAGGCATGGTTATACTGTTTCCAACAGCGTTTCCCTCGGCGGGATGCATCCCCCCACCGGAGCCAGTGGCACGGTCAGCACATTATGCGGCTGGGATTTCAACACCAACACCAGCAGTTCCTCGTCCGATGGGGTGAATCATTATTATTTCAACGTCACCAACGACGTCAACGACGCCACGTTCACGGCGACGGCAACGCTCGTTTGGAACCGTCAAAGAAATCAATCGGCCATCAACAACCTCAACCTGTTTTTATACAATGCCGCCAATAGCAATCTCGTGGCGGTCAGCACCAGCGCCGTGGACAATGTGGAGCACCTCTTTGTACCGAACCACGCGCAAGGCCGGTATGATTTGCAGGTTTGGAAAGCCGGCGGGAGTTACGTCAGCAGCAGTGAAACCTACGCGCTGGCATTTGAGTTTTTCAACCTGCCGTTGAGCGATCAGTTGACGAACAACAACCTGGTCATTTCCTGGCCGGTGGCGCCGACCGGTTTTCAGCTTCAAGCGGCGGCCGGTTTGAATCCGCCGGTTTCATGGACGACCGTTACCAACGCCGTGACGATCACCAACAATCAGAACGTCGTTTCCGTGACCAACGGCAGTGGCAGCCAATTCTTCCGCTTGATACGCCCCTCGTTTTAAGCCGCGACGGTGAATACCGAACCATTTGTTTTCGGCGGAGAAACTTTGCCAAACGCGGCGTGGATGGATAATTTCCGCCCATGCTTGGGACCAACCGGCATGGTGTCGCAGACCGCGGGATACTTTTTCGGGCAGATTTTTTGGCCAAGGCTGTGCGCCGGATTTCGGCAAAGCGATGTCCGCAGGCCATGCTCGCCTGCTTGCTGGTGGCTTTCACAATTTCGTGTGATGAGACACACCGGCCGCAAGCCGAGAAATCGGGGATGAACGGTTTTCGGACTGTTACCATCAACAATCTCAAGCCCCGGCGTGATGTTGCCGGAGAGATTATTGACGCGCACGATGGCTGTCTTCAATTTTTCCAAGGCCGCTTTTACCTTTACGGAACCGCCTATGGGAATAGCGACGGTTACAGCCTGACCAACCGCTACCGGGTTTACAGTTCGCCGGATATGGCGCAATGGACTTTTGAAGGTGAACTGCTCAAGGGCCAGCCGAGCGGTGTTTATTACCGTCCTTATGTGGTTTTCAATCCGAACACCGGCAAATATGTGCTTTGGTACAACTGGTATCCGAAATTGTGGAACGGTCAGGTGGGAGTGGCCATCAGCGATACGCCCCTCGGGCCGTTCACCATTGTCAACCCGAATGTGCTACGCAACCGGCAGGGTTCCCGTTCCGGTGATGGCAGTCTCTTTGTGGATGACGACGCGAAAGGGTACTTCGTCTTTTCCGCCATTGACGATGGGTATGCCATTCGCGTGTTGTCGCTGACGCCAGACTATCTGGGTTTGACCGGCGAGGCCAGCGGAATTCTGGCCAAGGGCGGGGAAGCGCCGTTAATGTTCCGACGAAACAATCTCTATTATGTCCTCTGCGGGCCTCTCTGTGCCGCTTGCCCCCAGGGAAGCCAGGTGCAGGTCTTTACCTCCACTTCGCCGTTCGGGCCCTTCACGCCGCGGTCCGTCATCAACCGTCGTCCTGACAACAGCGCCCCTCTCCTGCCAGCACAGGAGACTTGGGTGGCGAGGATTCCAACGCCCGAAGGTCCGGCGTTCATTTGGCTGGCGGATCGCTGGCAATCATGCCCGGATGGTGTGAAGGGCCACGATTTTCAATTCTGGGCGCCGTTGAAGTTCAGCCCGGACGGTGACATACTGCCGATTGACGCGGTCAAGCAGTGGTACATATTACGGGCGCAGTGAAATCAACGCGGGCGTCGGACAACCGTGGCCTTTTCCCCATGTCAGTGGAGAACCTTTTGCCAAATTCCGGGAAACTGCTATTATTGTCCCATGCTAAAAATAAGCCGGGACCGACGCGGGTCGCGCTCTGTGAAAACCAACACCGCCGTGGAATTTTTGCACGACAAGCAGAGCGAACGCGATCACCGTGAGTTGCGGATTGACAAGGTGGGCGTGCGCGGGCTGCGGTTTCCCATCCAAGTGCGTGACCGGGAGCACAGCGTGCAAAACACGGTGGCGACCATCGGGATGTTTGTGGATTTGCCGAAGGAATTCAAAGGCACGCACATGAGCCGCTTCATCGAGGTGCTCAACGCTCACGGCAGCGTGATTCACGTGGAAAACATCCGTGAAATTCTTCATGCCCTGCAGAAAAAATTTCACGCCGCCACATCGCATCTGGAAATCGAATTCCCCTATTTCATGATCAAGAAGTCGCCGGAGTCGCGCCAGGAAAGCGTGATGGATTACGTCGCGCGGTTCGACGCGGCGGCCTGCGGGCTGGAAGTCGATTTCGTCCTGACGGTGAAGGCGCACGTCACGACGCTGTGCCCGTGCTCCAAGGCGATTGCCCGATACGGCGCGCACAATCAGCGCGGGCTGGTGACGGTGGCGCTCCGGTTTACCAAACCGGTCTGGATCGAGGACGTGGTGGCGATGATTGAAAGCTCGGCCAGCTCGGAATTATACGCCCTGCTCAAACGGCAGGACGAAAAGGCGGTGACCGAGCGCGCGTATGAAAACCCGGTGTTCGTCGAGGACCTGGTGCGGAACGTGGCGCTGAAACTCAACGCGCATCCGCTGGTGACGTGGTATAAAGTCGAGGCGGAAAACTTCGAAAGCATCCACAATCACAACGCCTACGCGTGCATTGAAAAGGGGTGATTTGGCGGGCGCAAAAATTTATGAAAATTTTTGTGGCGTATTTGATTTTCTTTGTTACATTCCCGCGCCTTTGTTGGACCGGAACTTGCTGTGAAAGCCGGAAACCAATTTGAAAGCTGAGACTGAAAAGAGCAAAACGATGAAAAAACCATCGCACGCAATGCTGCAAACCGTTGCCACGGCGGCAGCCATTCTGGGCCGGCCAGTGGCGCGGAAGAACTCCAGCGCCGGGCCGAAGAGAATCAAGCCCGAATGGCAGAAGTATTACCAGCGGTTGCTGGAATTGCGCGAGCAGTTGCTCAGTCAGATGAACGGCCTGGCCCAGGAATCCGCGCAGGAGGTTCCCGGCTACAGCCTGCACATGGCCGACTCCGGCACCGACAACTTCGACCGCGACTTCGCGTTGAGCCTGCTTTCGTCCGACCAGGACGCGGTTTATGAAATCGAAGAAGCGCTCAAGCGCATCGAGAAAAAAACCTATGGCATCTGCGAATTGACCGGCAAGCCCATCCCCAAGGCGCGCCTGGATGCCATTCCGTGGACCCGATTCCGGGTGGAAGCGCAGGCGCAACTGGAGCGCGAAGGCGCCTTGCGCCAGCGCCGGTTGGGCGCGCTGGGCACGATTGACAGCGCCGCGGTGGCCGAGGTGGAGGGCGAAGAGGAGGAGTCGGAGGAAAAGGCCAAGGAGAAACAGTAATTATGCCGCGCGAAATCATCACCATTGAATGCACCGAAGCGCGCAAGGAAGGCAAGTCGCCCTCGCGCTATACGACCACCCGCAATAAAAAGACGAAGACGGAAAAGCTCGAAATCAGAAAATACAACCGTTTTCTGCGCCGTCACACGCTCCACCGCGAAATAAAATAATTATGCCGCGCAAAACGCACACCGAGAAACCCGAACGTCGCGGCCAGCGCCGCGGGTTGAGAGAAATCCGCACCCCCCGGCCCAAACCCAAAATTGACTTCGTCGTCGCCGCGCTCGATTACAAAAACACCAATTTGCTCCGGCAATATGTGACCGATCAGGGCCGCATCCTCCCGCGCAAATACACCAACATGCCCGCCCATTATCAGCGCCGTCTGACCCGCGCCATCAAGCGCGCGCGCCAAATGCTGCTGATGAAGTAATGCCGGGTTGTGTACTGCGTTTTACGTCAAGCAGGATTCAATGCTTGATGCAACAAGCAATACGCAAGTGCGCAACCTTGCTTTTCCAAGCTCTCGGTGGGATGGTTGAAGGGCAATGAAACCGCACGCGCACACCGCTCCACGCAAACGACAGAAATTGTCCATGCTGACCAGCCGCCTGCGCCGGCAATCACGCAAAATCACCGGCCCGCGCCAGGCGATTCTGAAAATCCTGCGCGCACACCCGCATCCGCTCACCAGCCGGGAGATTTTTGTCGCCCTGCCCAGGGGGCTTTGTGATTTGGCGACGATTTACCGGGCCATGCATCTGCTCGAAGAAATGGGCATGGTCCAGCGGTTTGATTTTGGCGACGGCGCGGCGCGGTTTGAGCTGGTGGGGGAGGGTGACGATGGCCATCACCATCATCTGGTTTGCACGAAGTGTTCGGGCGTCGTCGAGCTTGAAGAATGCTTCCCCGCGGAAATGGAGAAACGCATTGCCGCCCAAAGCGGGTTCAAGGCCGTCAGCCACAAATTGGAATTTTTCGGCATCTGCCCGGAGTGCCAATAAATACGGTGCTATCAAAGAAAGAGCCGCGCTCGCGCGCGGCTCATTCGTTCATACTGGGCAAAATCCTTCACACCAGTTCCTCCAGCCAGTCGCCCAGGTGCAGATACTCCCTGACTTTTCTGCGTTCATAACGGTTTTTCAGAGGTTTTTTTGGCTGATGATCCAGTTTGCGGAATGGATGTTTTGGATCGCGAACGGCTTCGGTGATGACTTCCATCATTCTTTTCATAATGCAACTCTGGTTGCGGAGTTTTGCAGGGCCTCGCCTTCCTTGTCGGCAACGGCCGCTGCCTGCACTCCTGACTATCAGACCGATCAAGGCGCCCATCATTCAAATTTACCCACAGAATTTTATTTGGTGTAAAAAAATGAACCTGAACACCACTCGTTCCTGGTATTTTTGGAAGCAAGTTTCAAACCAAATTTCGCAAAAACTTTTTGCACTCGGAAAAATTCTGATTTCAATATTCCCGCCAACACGAGCGTTCCGGCGCGGTCCAATTGCGCGGCAATCCGTCGCCCTGCGGCAAGCAGCAACGTCGAATTCAAATTTGCGCAAACCAGATCGTATTGTTTGGCCGGATGAATCGGCAGTTTGGCCACGTCCCCACGTGTAATCCGCAGTGTTTTGTGAACGTTATTCGCGCTGGCATTGGCACGCGCGACCCGGATTGCCTCGGGGTCACAATCCAAGGCTCGCACGGGCGAATAACCGAGCTTCGCTGCCGCAATAGCCAGGATGCCCGAGCCGGTGCCGATGTCTAAAAATGACCTCCGTGCTGCAAATTTTCCACAGCGCACTAATTCGTGCAGACAAAACGCCGTCGTCGGATGCTGGCCGGTGCCAAACCCGAGTCCCGGGTCCAGCACGACGACGATTTGGCCTTTGCGCGGTTTGCGCTTGCTCCAACTCGGCTTAATCAGCAGTGATTTCCTTTCGGAGGGACGAGTTATACGAGTCCCGAGGTTCTTTCGCGATGAGAGGGGCTCGCATAGCTCGCCCCTCCGATTATTCAGTTTGATTTCGATCGGTTTGAAATGCCGTTTCCACGATTCCGCCCAAGCTTGATGGCGAATTTTTGTAATGGTGATTTTGCCGGAACCGATTTTAAGCCCGCAATCTTTGATGCGCTTCAGGCTCGCGGAAATTTTTTTGTGAACTTCTTCAACCGGCCTTCGTTTGCAAAAAACGGAAATTGTGCTTACGCCGGTTTCGACGTGGCCGTAGCACGAAACGGCGCGGTTCAGAATCGCGCCGAGCATTTGCGCAACGGCGTCTTCGGCTTCGCGCGTCGTGGCGATGGAAATTCGCCAAAGCGATTTGTGTTTCATTTCCAATTCCTTTACCTCCTCGTGCTCGTGCTCGTCCTCGAACCAAAGGCGAGAACGAAGGACGAAGATGATTATCAGGCCCAGTCGCGCCACGGGGTGAAATTGAGCAATTCCACCTCGGCCATGTGCGGATGCAACGCGACCTGCGTGACGCTCGCGTATTCGATCTCGAACTGATTGGTTTTCGGCAGTGGCAGGTTGAGGAGAATGGCGAGCATCATGCGAACCACCCCGCCGTGACAAAAGACGGCCACGTTTTGTCCGCGATGCCGGTTGACGATTTCATGCAGGCACGGCTCGACGCGCGCGCGGAACGTTCGGCCGTTTTCGCCGTTCGGCGCGCCTTTAAGTTCAAGCTGGTCAAGCCAATCATAAGCGCTGAAGCCGAATCGTTCGCTGACGGCCTGCCAGCCCACGCCGGTCCAGTCGCCGAAATCCACTTCGCGCAATGCCGGCAGAATGGTTTGTGGCGGCGCGCCGTTATTCAGCAGCGGCGCCAGCGTTTGCTGGACGCGCTTCATCGGACTGGCGTAGATCGCGTCAATCGTCTTGCTGCGCAGGTATGTAGCGAGCGTTTTGGCCTGTTCGTGACCGCGCGCCGAAAGATTCATGTCAACGCGCCCGCCGAACGTGTGCTGATGACGCGGCTCAATTTCCGCGTGGCGAATCAGCAACAACCGCGTTGCGGGCGGGGGGTTGGGTTTTTGCTGCGGACGGTTCGAGGACAACATGGTTTTCAAATTTAAGTTGGAATTCACGCTTGGGCATGGCCGGAACAGGCTAAAGTCTGGACTCCAACAGTGCCTTTTCCTGGGCGGAAAGTAATTCACGAATGCCCGCCTTGCCGAGCGCGAGCAGATCGTTGAGCTGTTTTTCGCTGAACGTGGCCTCTTCGCCCATGCTCTGGACTTCGATGAATTCGCCGGCGGAGTTCATCACCAGATTCAAATCCACCGCCGCGGCCACATCCTCGGCGTAACACAAATCCAGCAACGGCTGGCCGTTCACGATGCCGACGCTGACGGCCGCGACGGCGTGCAGGACCGGGTCCTCCGTCAATTTGCCTTCGACCAAAAGCTTTTGCATGGCCATGGAAAGGGCGACGAAAGCGCCGGTGACGGCTGCGGCGCGTGTGCCGCCGTCGGCCTGCAACACGTCGCAATCCACCCAGACCGTGCGTTCGCCGAGTTTTTCGAGATTAAGCGCGGCGCGCATGGCGCGACCGATGAGCCGCTGGATTTCGTGCGAACGCCCCTCAATTTTCCCCCTGGCGCTGTCGCGCGGTTTGCGTTCCAGGGTGGAGTAGGGGAGCATGGCATACTCGGCGGTGACCCACCCGCCCTCGACGCTCTGTTCCTTCATCCAACGCGGCACGGCTTCCTCGACCGTCACGCCGCAAATGACGCGCGTGTTGCCCCACTCAATGAGCGTCGAGCCGGCGGCGTAGGGCGCAATATTGTTTTGAAAACGGATGGGCCGCAGTTGATTTGGATTGCGACCATCGGCGCGCGTGGTTGAATCAGCCATAAACGCTGGCGATGCTAAACGCGAATCGTTTCAAGGAAAAGCAAAACCACCGCGATTTAACGCTAACAGTCACCCCACGCGACCGAACTCCGCCACCGATACGCTCGCCCCGGTTTTCGCTCCATTCACCGCTTGAAGTAAAGCTCCTCGGCGTTCCAAGTGACCCGATAGTAACTCAACGGCGTTGGGCGGATATTGCCGATGTCGGAGCGGATGGCGGCGTAATAAAACGGCGTGACGGTGTAGATAAACGGCACCTGCTCGGCCAGAATTCTCTGAACTTCGTCGTAATCCTTTTTTCGCTCGGCGTAATCCAAAGTCTTCATTTGCGCGTCCATCAAATAATCCAGCCGCGCCTCCCAATCCGTCGAGGGCGCTTTCTGGCGTGGAAACCACTGGTGCGTGAAGCCGCTGGACTTGATGTTGTTCATGCCATCGGAAGGATCGGCGCTGCCCGTGATGAGTCCCAGAAGGACGCAATCATAATCGCAGGTGTCGTCAATTTTATTGATGAGCGTGTTGTGCTCTATTGGCTGGACAATGACCTTGAAACCGAGTTTTTGCAGATCGGATGCGATGAGCACCGCCGTTTTTTCAAACGCTTTGTGGCCAGCCCACGAGTTCAGCACAAACTCAATCCGATTGCCATCGGCGTCCTCCAAGGTGCCGTCGCCCTTTCGGTCTTCGATGCCGATCTCCTTCAACAACGCCCGCGCCTTGGTCAAATCGTGCGGATATTGCGCGATGTTCGGGTTATACCACTTTTTATTGCCGGGTGTTTCAAATCCGTATGCAGGAATCGCGCGACCGGAATAAATGGATTTGATGATGCTCTCGCGGTCAATCGCATACGAGCAGGCCTGACGGAATTTCACGTTGCGGAACCATTTCAATTTTTTCGGATCCACGTAAGGTTGGCCGGTCACTGGGTTGACGTTCGTGTTTTGATTGAACCAGAAGAAACACTTCTCCAGTCCGATGCCGGGTTCGAGTAATTGAAACCGGCCCTTCGCAGACTCGGTTTTGAAACGGTCATAGTCATACGGGTCGACCAAATCGTCCGCGTCGCTCTCGCCGCTCAGAAAACGCAGCGACAGCGCGTTCATGTCCGGCACCACGGTAAAAATGACGTTGTCAAAATACGGCAGGCGCTGACCCTGCTTGTCCACTTCCAGAAAATACGGGTTGCGCTCCAGCAGCGTGGATTGCGCCGCCTTGTGTTCTTTCAAACGGTATGGCCCGCTGCCGACAATGTCTTCCGGCTTCCAATTGACGCCGTAAGCCGAGGCAAACGTGCCATTCGCGACGGTTTTGGCCAGAATGTGTTTGGGCATGATCGGCACGCCCGCACCAAATTGCACCAGAAACGGCCCGTAAATGTCTGGTGTCACGACTCGAACCGTCAGATCGTCCAGTTTGGTCACCGTGAATTTTTTCCCGTCAATGATGAAAGGGTCGCGTGTGGCCGTATTAATCGCCGGATTGTAAATGATGTCATTCCAAGTAAACATCACGTCATCCGCCGTCAATGGTTCGCCGTCGCTCCAACGCAGATTCTTCCGCAGCTTGAGCGTCCACGTCTTGCCATCGGGCGAATTCGTCCATAATTCCGCCAAACCCGGTTTGATTTCTTGCGTAGGCGCATCAAGGTTCAACAAACTCCAAAACATAAACCGGCAGATGTTTATGGAAGATCCTTCATCGGCCATGATGTAATTGAAGGTTTTCGGGTCGCCCAGTTCGGCTACGACCAGCCGCCCGCCCGGAACGCCTGGCTCGCAATCCACGACCACCGGCGGGTCGGGCAAGGGGTAACTCGCGGCGGATTTTTCTGTAATGGCGTGCTCTGATCTTTTGCCGCAGCCGGACAGACAAATCATCAGCACCGCAGAAACCACAGCGTTTCGGACAAACGAATTTGCCATGCGCGCTACGCTAACATTTTCTTTTGTCCGCAAAAAGCCTCGTTTTGAAGCTGGCAAATAAACACAGCAACGTGTTTGGCGTGGTGTCGGCCAATGGCCAACGGACAAGGCGGACACCAAAACGGACACCAAAGGAGTTAAAAAGGGTATAGCTGGATAGTGACCGATTATGCCTGAGTAGCCTGTAAAATGAGGCATATTTGAACTGCAAACACGACGGAGAATGGCCGATTCCGACCCTCGCCTCCAGCCTTCGCTCGCAAGCGAGCTTCGGCTGGCGGACCAGCCAGACAAAAGGGATCTGATTGAACACAAACAACCAAGTTGGGGGCGAAGGCTGCGCGCCGACTTGTCCGCCGAAGCCAGCGGCGAAGGTGGAAGTCCGAAAGACGAAGGCGGGCTGAAATCTGATGACTGGTTACCATTACGTTTACATCCTCCAATCCTGCCCGCATCCGAACCAGAACTACACCGGCCAGACGGGGAACCTGAAGCAGCGCCTGGACGAACACAACTCAGGAAAGGTTCCCCACACGTCAAAGTTTGCACCTTGGCACATTCGATCCGCAACAGCGTTCCAAAACAAGCAACGTGCGCTGGCTTTTGAGCGCTACTTATTACCGGGAGCGTGAAATACTTTACACTGAAGCGTAGCGAACATGGTTTTCTTGAAAATAGCGTTTGACCAGAGAGCGATGAGCTTGGGTGGAACGCAGATAGGCTCGAACGTTG
>JBEKHY010000042.1:0-19677 GCA_050012035.1 Verrucomicrobiota bacterium
TCCGTCGCGCGGGGCGCTATGGAGGGCAAGTGGGTCTGGCGTCTGGGGAGCATGGGAAGTGGGGAGATGGCCGCGTAAAGCTTCCACCGTCGTCCTGCAAAGCGGGACTATGGTGGACAGGTCGCCACGCGGTTTAATATCCAACATCCAATGTCGAACCCTCCGTCGCCCAGAAGCTATGAAGGGCAGGCATCGAAGGTTGAAAGGAGAAACAGGCGGGACGCCTGTGCTACGTTTTTGAATTCGGCTCGCGAGGATCAGCCTTCGCCACGCTACGGCGCGACAGGCACTCGCCCCGCCGTGGGAAACCTCGAACATTGAACTTCCAACTTCCAACCTCGAACATCCAATGTCGAATATCGGAGGATGAGGATCAAGGAGGACGGAAACATTCAACATTCAACATTCAACGCCCAACATCGAACATTGAAGGACGAGGACCCGTCTTCTCCCTGTCACGGTCGCCGAGTTGAATTTGCTTTCGCGGCGCGCGGGGGCATGCTAGAAAAAGCCCGTGCGCAAGATCCTGGCGACCGTTATTGGATACTGGCTGAGCGGGCTGTTGCTGGCCGCGGGCGCAGAGACCTTTCAATTGACCGACGGCACGGCGCTGACCGGCGACGTCGCCAAATATGACGACAGCGGCGTCCTGGTTCGCACGGCGGAGGACATCTATACCAATGTGATATGGACGAGGTTTTCGCAGAACACACTGAGGCAACTGGCGCAGCAGCCGAAAATCAGACCGTACGCCCAACCGTTCATCATCATCCCGCCGTCGGACCAGGCCCTGAAAAAGCAAATCAAAATCCAGGAGGTGTTGCGGCTGCAAGTGCCGCCCAAAGTCCCGTTGTTAGCCGCGCTCTTTTCGTCGTCGGTGGGTTTGGTGGTGATGTTTCTGATTTACGGGGCGAATCTTTATGCGGCGATGGAAATCGCCGTTTGCCGCTCGCGCCCCATCGGCGTGGTGATGGGGGTGGCGGCGGTGCTGCCGTTTTTGGGGCCGATCATTTTTCTTACTTTGCCCGTGCCCGGCAGGCCGGTCGAGGAATCGGCGGCGGAGGCTGAACCGGAAACCCCGGCAGCGCCGGGCGTTGCCCCGACGCCGACGCTGGTGCAGCCACCGGGCGGAATTCACATTGCCGACGCGTCGTGGCGGAAGACGACGTCCACCGAAAAGACCCCGTCGCCACAGATTTTCCAGCGCGGAAAATTCGTCTTCAACCGCCGGTTTTTCGAGACGAAGTTTGCCGGCTTCTTCACCATCGTCCGCGCCGAGGCCGACAAGGACATGGTGTTACTCCTGAAAACCCCACGCGGACAGTTTGAGGTCCAGCGCATCACCCGCATCGCAGCCAATGACATCCATTTTGAAGTCATGCAGGGCGCGGCGCGGCAGGAAGTGATGGTCCCGTTCGGGATCATCCAGGAGGTCCAACTCAAGCACAAAAGCACGTGACCCGTGGCACGTGACTTCCAACACGCGAACGCCGCGCCGCCACCTGTCACCCGCCCTTTATGAAATACCGGACGATACTTATGTTGGGCGCGCCGGGTTCGGGCAAAGGCACGCAGGGAAAAATTCTCGGCGCGATCCCGAACTTTTTCCACTGCGATTGCGGCGACGTGTTCCGCCACCTGCGGCCCGACAGCCCGCTCGGCAAAATTTTTCTCGAATACTCCAGCCGCGGCCAGCTTGTGCCCGACGCGCCGACCATTGAATTGTGGCGGCAGTTCATTGACAACAGCCAACGGGCCGGACGGTTTCATCCCACCGAGGACACGCTCGTGCTCGACGGCATCCCGCGCAACGTGGCCCAGGCGGAAATGTTGAGCGACACGCTCGACGTCGTCGCCGTCTTTTACCTTGCCTGCGCCCACCCGGAAAATCTGGTGACGCGCCTGCAACGCCGCGCCATCAAGGAAAACCGCCTGGACGACGCGAACCTCGAAGTCATCCGCCGCCGCCTGAAAATTCACGAGCAGGAGACCAGGCCCATCCTCGATTTTTACGGCCAAAAAGTCGTCCATGACATCAACGCCGATGTCACGCCGGTCAAAGTGTTTTTGGATATCCTCCGCATCGTGGTCAAAATCTGAAGTGGCACAGGCGTCCCCGCCTGTGAAATTGAACGGACACACCGGCCGGAGGCGGGCGCCATTTTTTCCTTTTGTCGGTGCGTTATTTCGTTTTCGCTGAAGGCCGTCAAGTTAGTCTCATTGGGTAGGGACGGCCCGCCGGGCCGTCCGGCGGACGCCTCAGCGAGGCGTCCCTACCTTTCGCTTTCCGGCAATTAATGGATATGACTGCGTTACGAATCGTCTTCATGGGCACGGCGGAATTGTCCTGTGCCAGCCTGGAAGCGCTGGCGCGCGACCCGCAATTCCAGGTTGCCGCCGTGGTCACGCAACCCGACCGGCCCAAAGGCCGCGAACTCAAACCGCAGCCGTCACCGGTCAAAGCGCTGGCGCTGCGACTCGGTTTGCCTGTGCTCCAACCCGCACGCGCGCGCGACGATAAATTCATTGAGGGACTGCGCGCGTTGCAGCCGGAGCTCATTGTGGTCGTGGCTTACGGCCAGATTTTGCCGCAGAGCATTCTGGATTTGCCGCGCTACGGCTGCCTGAACGTCCACGCATCGCGGTTGCCGAAATATCGCGGCGCGGCGCCGATTCAGTGGGCGATTGCCAACGGCGACCCCGAGACTGGCGTTACCCTCATGAAAATGGACGCGGGGCTGGACACGGGGCCCATCGTCGCGCAACGGCGCACGCCGATTCAGGCAGCGGACGACTCCGCCACGCTGCACGACCGGCTCGCGCGGCTCGGCGCGAAATTGCTCGTGCAAACCATTCCTGATTTTGTGGCCGGAAAAATCCGGCCGCGGCCGCAACCCGTCGAGGGCGTGAGCCACGCGCCCAAAATCAAAAAGGAAGACGGGCGCATTGACTGGAACCAGCCGGCGAAAACGATTTGGAACCGCCTGCGCGCCTTCACGCCGTGGCCGGGCGCGTTCACGTTTTTGTCGGCGCAATCGCCGGTGGGGCGAGTGTCCCCGCGAGCCGAAGGTCCAAATCAAAAACCGCAACTGTTGAAAATCTGGCAGGCGGAGGTGGTTGCAGAATCTAATGGCAGGGACGGCCCGTCCACCCTCCGCAGGATTGCTACGGAGGACGGGCCGGGCCGTCCGTTGGGTGGCGAACCTTCCGCCGGTCGCCTCGGCGAGGCGACCCTGCCTGAAAAGCCAGGTGAAATCTTATCGGCGGACAAAACCGGCATTGTTGTCGTTTGCGGCAAGGATGCGCTGCGGATTTTCGAGTTGCAGCCCGAAGGCGGGCGGCGGATGAGCGCGGCGGAATTTCTGGCGGGGCATTCGTTGAAAGCCGGTGAAAAGTTTGCGTGTCTGTAGGACAGGCGTCTCGCCTGTCTCCGTATAATTTGAAAAGAGTTCGAGACAGGCGGGACGCCTGTCCTACGCCGCATCCCGCAATCCCGCCGCGTAAGCTTCAAACACGCGGCGCATTTCGTCGCGGACCCGGCGGAAGCATTCCAAAACTTCTTCCTCGCTGCCGGTCGCCTTGGCCGGATCAAGGAACGGCCAGTGATGGCGGTTCACCTGGCCGGGAAAAATCGGGCAGGCCTGGTCCAGATTGCCGCAGACGGTGATGACGGTGTGGATTGGCTGGTCCAGAAATTCCTTCAGGTGTTTCGAGCGATGGCCCGAAATGTCAATGCCCACCTCGGCCATGACTTTGATGGCGAGCGGATGAACGTAGCCAGCCGGCTTTGAACCGGCGCTTTGGACGTTCACGAGTTCGCCCGCCGTCGCGCGCAGGAAACCTTCAGCCATCTGGCTGCGACAGGAGTTGCCGGTGCAAAGAATCAGAACGGTGGGTTTCATGGGATGGGGAAACATCGAACATCCAACATTGAACGTCGAACTTCGAAGTGGCGGTTCGCGGCGAAATTTGGAGTTCGGTGTTCAGTTTTCTTTCGGACTGCGGTCATCGGGTTTCGGGCTTCACGCGCAACTGATACCAACCACGCGAGCGGTTGCAGACGTGGCAGACGGACAGCATCACCGGCACTTCCACGAGCACGCCGACGACCGTGGCCAGCGCCGCGCCGGAGCCGGGGCCAAACAGCGTGATGGCCACCGCCACTGCCAGTTCAAAAAAGTTGCTCGCGCCGATAAGCGCGCCCGGCGAAGCGACGTTGTGCGGCACTTTGAACCGCCGCATCAGCAGATAGGCGAGCGAGGAATTGAAATAGACCTGGATGACAATCGGCACGGCGATCAGGAGCACCGCGAACCAGCGGGTCGTGAGGTTTTCCGCCTGAAACGCGAAGATGAGCACCAGCGTCAGCAACAGCGCAAAGATGGTCACCGGATGAAATTTCGGCAAAAACTTTTCCTCAAACCAATCCTGGCCGTGCGATTTCAAGAGCGTGGTGCGCGTGAGCCAGCCCGCCGCCAGCGGAATCACGATGAACACCACGACGGAAGTGATGAGCACTTTTGACGGCACGACGACATTGGCCACGCCGCACAGAAACATCACGATGGGCGCGAAGGCGAACAGCATGATGAGGTCGTTCACCGCCACCTGCACCAGCGTATAGACCGGGTCGCCGTCGGTGAGGTAACTCCAAACGAAAACCATGGCCGTGCAAGGCGCGGCGGCGAGGATGATGAGACCCGCCGTGTAATTTTTCGCCGTCTCCGGCTCAATCCACGGGGCGAAGAGGTGTTGCATGAACAGCCACGCCAGAAATGCCATGCTGAACGGCTTGACCAGCCAGTTGACGAACAAAGTCACCGCGAGGCCTTTGGGTTTGCGCGCGATGCCGCCGAGCGCGGTGAAATCCACCTTGAGCATCATCGGATAAATCATCAGCCAGATGAGCACGGCGATGGGCACGTTCACTTGCGAGCCTTGGCCGAACTGGAGTTCACTTAATTGTGCGGTGAAACCGGGGGCGAGTTTGCCGAGCGCGACGCCGGCGACCATGCACAGGAAAACCCAGACGGTCAGGTAACGCTCGAAAAACGCGAGCCGCTTCGGATTTGCGATTGGCGATTGACGATTGACGATTTCAGACATCAGAAACGTCGGTTAGCCGATCCCAGTCACTCGTCACGCGTCACTCGTTGCGTTTTCACTTTTCGCGCTTGCACTTCCAAGCTGGTGACAAAATCGGCGGCGTTGGTTCCCGCCGGCAGATGTTCCGCGATTTTCCGGTAAAGCGGGTCGTTCCAATCCGCCTTGGCCTTGAGGAAGTCGGATTTTTTGGCGAGCACGATGTCGGTCAATCCGGCTTCGCGCGCCATGCGTTCGGTTTCCTCCACCAGCACGGCGCCGGCAATGCAGCCGATGACCGCTTCGACCATCTCGCGGACGGTCTGCGGCAACGGTTGCAGCAACGCCAGGTCGGAAACGGCCACACGCCCGCCGGGCTTGAGCACGCGCGCGATTTCGCGCCACACCTGCGGTTTGTCCGGCGAAAGGTTGATGACACAGTTCGAGATGATTGCATCCACACTGTTGTCGGCGACAGGCAGATGCTCGATTTCACCGAGGCGGAACTCGACATTATCGAGGCCGGTTTGTTGGCGATAACTCACGCTGTTACGCCGGGCCTTGGCCAGCATCTCCGGCGTCATGTCCACGCCGATGGCACGGCCGGTGGGGCCGACCTTGCGCCCGGCAATGAACACGTCGAAACCGCCGCCACTGCCGAGGTCGAGCACGACCTCACCGGGTCTGAGCGCCGCGAGTGCGGCGGGGTTGCCGCAGGAAAGGCCCAGGTTCGCGCCGTCGGGCAACGCGGCCAGTTCCTCGGCGGAATAGCCGATTTTTTTCGCCAGGTCCTGTGGCGAAATTTTTGCGCCGCCGCAGCCGCACGAACGGGACTGGCTGGAAGTTTCGCGGGTGGCGATGGCGGCGTAACCTTTGCGCACCATTTCGTGGACGGTTTCTGTTCGGTCTTCGGTGGTTATCGTGCTCATGCGTTATCTTTTGTTTGTTGGTTAAATGCGGTTATCGGCACTGGCGGCGGCAGATTTCAGCCAGATCGGTTTTCAGCACCCGGTCCAATTTCCTGGCGTCGGCGACGGCTGCATCGCTTTTGGCTAGCGATTTCTTCACCCAATCCAGCGCTTCGCGCGCAGCCACCGGCGCGGTTTGGTCGGGCAACCGGTAATAAACCCAGCGCTCCGACTTGCGGGACTGGATGAGGCCGGCGTGGTGCAGGAGGGAAAGGTGTTTGGAGATGGTGGACGGTGCGAGGCCGAACAGCTCGGTAATCTGGCACACGCACAATTCCCGGCGGCGCAACGCCAGCAGGATCCGCACCCGGTGCGGGTCGGCCAGCGCCCTGGTGATGGACATGAATTCGCGCATAATTTGTTATTTCGTCAAATGACGAAATAATAATTGCACAGGAATCGGCGGCGCGCAAGAAGAACTTTTGTGGTGGTGCGAAGTTGCGCCCTGTGTTACGCGCCCGGAGCCGGAACCGGAGTCACCTGCCCTTTCGCGCCGGTGTGGCGGATGTCCAGCGCTTCGTTGAGATAGACAACCTCCTCGGCCACGTTCTTGGCGTGGTCGGCAATGCGTTCGAGGCTGCGCGCCGCGGTAATCAGGTTCAGACAACGCGGGATGCTGTCGCGGTTCTCCATCATGTGCAGGGTCAACTCACCGTTGATTTTCTTGTTGAGCGCATCCACCTCCTTGTCGCGCGGGATGATGGCGCGGGCGGCGGCGGAATCGTGGTTCACAAACGAGTCGAGCGCGGCCTTGAGCAGGGCGAGGGCGAGGGCGGCCATTTGGGGCAGTTCCAGGTTGAGTTTCAGCGGCGGTTCCCTGGAGAGGTCGCGGGCGCGCTTGGCGATCTTGGCGGCCTCGTCGCCGACGCGTTCGAGGTTTTGGGAGATTTTCATGGCCACGGTCACCAGGCGCAAATCGCTGGCCAGCGGCGCCTTGGCCAGCAGTTGAATGGCCAGATCGTCCACCTCGATTTCGCACTGGTCTATTATGGTATCGTCGTCCTTCACCCGGACGGCCAGGTCGTGGTTGCGCGTGACGAGCGCTTCGACGGCGCGGTTGACGGCAGTCTCGGCGTGGCTGGCCATGGTCAGCAGCTTTTGTTTCAGAACGTCCAGCTCAGTGTCGAAATGATGTTCCATAGTTTTAACCTTATCATGCCGTCAGTCTTTAACCAAACCGGCCGGTCACATAATCTTCCGTTTGTTTCTTCGCCGGGCTGGTGAAAATTTTTGTGGTGGTGTCAAATTCCACCAGTTCGCCCAGGTAAAAGAAGGCGGTAAAATCCGACATGCGCGCGGCCTGCTGCATGTTGTGGGTCACAATCACAATCGTGTAGTCCTTTTTCAATTCCACTATCAAGTCCTCGATTTTCGCCGTCGCCAGCGGGTCGAGCGCGGACGCCGGTTCGTCCATGAGCAATACCTCCGGTTGCACGGCGAGCGCACGGGCGATGCACAGGCGCTGCTGCTGGCCGCCGGACAGGCTGACGGCGGGCGCGTGCAGGCGGTCCTTGACCTCGTCCCACAACGCCGCCATGCGGAGCGATTGTTCGGTGCGCTCGGCGAGCAGTCGGCGGTTGCTGACGCCATTCAAGCGCAGGCCGACGGTGACGTTTTCGACGATGGACATGGTCGGGAATGGGTTCGATTTTTGGAACACCATACCGATGCGGCGGCGCACGACGACCGGCTCGACGTTGCGTGCATAGATGTCCTCGCCGAACAGCCGGATTTCGCCTTCGACGCGCGCCTCGGGAGTCAGCTCGTGCATCCGGTTGAGTGCGCGCAGGAAAGTGGACTTGCCGCAGCCACTCGGCCCGATGATGGCGGTGACGGCCCGGGCGGCGATGTCGAGCGACGTGTGCTTGAGCACCTGGTTACCGCCGAAAGACACCGAGAGGTTGCGCACCGTCAAAGCCAGGGCGGTCGGAACCGTCGAAGGTCGAGCCGTCCCCGCTTCGCTTTGCCGCGCCAAGGAGTCGAGGGTCGAGTGCGGTACGCTTGGGCCAAGCTCTCGACTTTTGGCCCTCGACTCTTGACGGGTCTCGGGGACGGTTTTGTTTTCGCCGGGTGTCATGGTCAAGTTCATGATTGTTTCTGGAACCGGTCGCGGGTGAGGAAACGCACGCCGATATTGATGGCCAGGACGAGCACGAGCAACACGAGCGCGCCCGCCCATGCCTGCCGGTGCCAGTCGTCGTAGGGCGAAATCGCGTAATTAAAAATTTGCAATGGCAGCGCGGAGATGGGATCGGTCAGCTTGTGCGTCCAAAAGTGGTTGCCGAAAGCAGTAAACAGCAGCGGCGCGGTTTCGCCCGCCACGCGCGCCAGCGCCAGCAGGACACCGGTGACGATGCCCTTGAGCGCGGTGCGCACGACAATTTGCACAATCGCGCGCCATTTGCTGATGCCCAGCGCGAGCGCGGCTTCGCGGTAGCCGTGCGGCACCAGTTGCAAAACCTCCTCCGTCGTCCGCATCACGAGCGGAATCATCATCATGCCGAGCACAATACCGCCCGCCAGCGCGGAAAAACCGCGCATGGGCACGACGAGCAGCGCATAAACGACCATGCCCCAGGTGATCGAAGGCACGCCATTGATCACGTCGGCGGTGAAACGTATCCACCAGTTGAGCCGCGATGAGCCGTATTCGGAGAGGAACACGCCGCCCAGCACGCCGACGGGCACGCCGAACACGGCGGCCTGCCCCAGCAAAACAAACGTGCCGACGATGGCGTTGGCCATGCCGCCGCCGACTTCGCCGACGGGTTTCGGCAATTGGGTGAAGAAAGCCCAGTTGATGGAACTGAAGCCTTGACTGATCAGGTGATAAAACACCAGCACCAGCGGCGCGACGACCAGAATCGCGCACGCAAACGTCAGCGTCTGAATGACGGCATTCTTGAATTTGCGCCAGCGATGGTTGGGGGCGGTCATGGTATTGGCGATTGACGATTGGCGATTGACGATTTTGCCGCGGTCGAACGGAGACCGCGCTTTGTTGACTCAATCGGCAATCGAAAATTGGCAATCAGAAATGACATTTTAATTTTGGGGCTTCACGCCCGAACCGGCGAGCGTTTTCAACAGCAGTTGCGCGAAGATGTTGACCACCACGGTCACGCCGAGCAGCACGAGGCCGATTTCAAACAGCGCGCTCAAATAGGTGTCGGTCGTGGCTTCGGTAAATTCATTGGCAATGACGCTGGCCAGGGTGTAACCGGGCGCGAAGAGTGATTTGGCGATTTCGGGACGGTTGCCGATGACCATGGTCACGGCCATCGTTTCGCCCAGTGCACGGCCCAGCCCCAGAATCACCGCGCCGAACAAACCTTTTTTCGCATAGCTCAACACGGCAATGCGGGTGACTTCCCAGCGCGTGGCGCCGAGCGCGTAGGCTGCCTCCCGCTGCAAACCGGGCACGGAACGCAGGATTTCGCGCGAGACTGACGTGATGATGGGAATGATCATGATGGCGACGATGATGCCGCCGGCCAGCATGCTGACGCCGTAAATCGGGCCTTTGAAAAACGGCAGAAAACCAAAGGCCTTTTGCAGCCACGGAAACAAATGGTCACGCAGCCACGGCACCATCACGAAGATGCCCCACAAACCGAGAATGACACTGGGCACGGCGGCGAGCAGTTCGATGAACATGATCAACGGCTGACGCAGCCACGACGGCGCGAGTTCGGTGAGATAAACGGCGGTGGCGATGCTGATGGGCACGGCAATGAGCAGCGCGATGGCCGAGCAAACAAGCGTGCCAAAAATGAACGGCAGTGCGCCGAACACGTCGTTGACCGGGTCCCAGTCGCTGCTGACCAGAAAGTGCCAGCCGAATTTTTGCAGCGCCAGCCGCGAACCTTGCGCCAGTTCGCAGCCGATCAGAATGATGAGCGCGAAAATGACCAGCGCCATGAACAGCGTCAGCCACTTGAAGGCACGGTCGCCAAAGTGGGATCCGCCACGCGTTTGCATGGTCGCCGGTCGAACTAGCGCGGATTCGTTCACTTTCTTTTCTCTACATCTTTTCCATCCCGAAGGCAGGGACGGCCCGCCGGGCCGTCCGCGGACGCCTCGGCGAGGCGTCCCTACCAATCGGTTTGGAAATCAAAAGGACGAAGAGCGGGAGGAACAACGCTCTTCGTCCGGCTCACGCCCATAAAACTACCGGGCAGCGGAGCGAAGTCAGTATTTAATTGTGCCGATCAAATCCCGAACGCGCTGTTGAACGTTTTCCGGCAACGGCGCGTAATCAAGCGATGGCGCCACGGTTTCGCCTTTGATCAATGCCCAATTCAAAAACTCGACCATTTTTTTGCCCTTGGCAGCGTCCTTTTGGTGTTGATAAACCAACAGCCAGGTCGCGCCGGAAATCGGATACGCCTGTTCGCCCGGCGCGTTGACCATTGAAAAGCGAAAGTCATCGGGAATCTTCGCCGTCGCCAGCGCCGCGGTGACCGATTCAATCGAGGGGGCGATGAAATTGCCCGCCGCGTTTTTGAGATCGGCGAACGGCAGTTTGTTCTGGTTCGCGTAAATCAGTTCGACATAACCAATGGCGCCGGGAAGTTGTTTGACCTGGCCGGCGACGCCTTCATTGCCTTTGGCGCCCACGCCAATGCCGGCGGGCCATTTTACGGAAGTGCCTTTGCCTACCGTGTCCGCCCACGCCCGGTTTACGCTGCTCAGATAGTCGGTGAAGATGAAGCTTGTGCCGCTGCCGTCGGAGCGATGCACCACAATGATATCAACGGCGGGCAGCTTTACATCGGGATTGAGCGCAGCGATTTTCGGGTCATTCCATTTGGTGATGTTGCCGAGGTAGATATTGACCAACGTGTCGCTGTCGAGTTTGAGTTTCGGATTGTCCGGCAGGTTGTAGGTGATGACCACCGCGCCGGCGACGGTGGGCACGTGCAGAATTTTGCCCGGGGCCTTGGCGAGGTTATCATCGCTCATCGGACCGTCGGAAGCGCCGAAGTCCACAGTCCGGGCGATGATTTGCTTTTGACCGCCACCGGAACCGATGGATTGGTAGTTGAAACGAACCGACGGGTCCACCTTGGCGTATTCGTCGAACCATTTCGAGTAGATCGGATAAGGGAAGGTCGCGCCCGCGCCATTGATGAGCATCTGGGCATTGGTTTGGGCGGCGAACAAACCGCCGCCGAGGAGCAAGAGAATCAGTTTTTTCATATTTCGCTCAGCTTATTGGTTTCTCGATGAGTCGGGGGTTACGTTTTGGTTACGTTTAGAATTTCCACATGACGTCAGCCATGACGTGAATGGCGTCATTCCTGGGTTCACCCAGCACGCCTGAGTTCAGGCTTGGTTTGATCAGGTCGTTGATGTAGGTGGTTAATGAGAAGGTCAGAGCGTCGGTAATCGAGTAATTGAACTTGATCAGATGACCTTTGATGTTGGTCCCGCCAATAAAACTGTTTTTCGCAAGGGCAGTGGTGGTATTTGAATAGAAGGCAATGTTGTCGTCGTCCACCAATTCATCATACCAGGCATCGGCTTCCAAGTATTGATAACGGTAGGAAACATCCCACGTGCCGCGTTTGCCGGATTTGCCGAACGTCATACCGGCCCAGGCGCCTTCGTTGTGGTCTGGCGCACCGGGATTGTTCATGTATTCGCCGGCGAGCTTGATGGGGAACTTCCCCTTGTAGAGCGGGAAGGTGTCCAGGGTGTAAGTAGCGCTCGCACTGACCACGATGGGGTTGTAGTTGTAAACCAGGTCTCCGAAGCGGTCACGGGTGTTGCCTTGGTTGACGTTCGGCACGCCACCGGCATTGATATTGGGAGGGTTGGCGCCGCCGCTGAGTCCCAAGGCTTCTCTGTTCACGATGTCAAACGCCGAAACTCCCAGCGAACTGGCGATTTTGGGCGTCCAATTTGCGTTCCAAATCAACTGGGCGCCATACATAAATGGATCCCGGGCTGAAGCTGCCACTTCGTCCAGCACAAAGGCCGCCCCGTTCAACGCCAGCGAATGCTTGTCGTTGATTTTGTAGGAGCTTTGCACCGCAGCGCCTTCCGGTGTGTAGTCGGGGTCGAACAGCATGTAGGAAGCCTGAAAGGGCTGGTCCATCTTGCCGATGGTTGCCGCCAGCATCCACACCCCGTCGTTGATCGCCGTCCATTTGCCGTAAGCGGCGTCCACATAGATGAACTTCTTCGTGCCATTGTCCTGAAGCGTGCTGTTGTTGGAAAGCGGACTGCCTGCCGAGCTTTGAGTGCCTACGCCCGTCGCGTCACCCGAACCCAGCCGAAAGCCAACCTGCAAATCATCCTTCATGTTGACCTGCAAACCGACCCGCAAACGGTAGCGGAGGCGGTCCCGGTCCGCGGCGCTCAACGTTTGGGTGCCAGGGTTGTCCGTGGACATCTTGTCATACCGCCCGCGGAAATCGCCATACAACTTGTAGCCTGTCACCCAATCCGGCATGCCGGTGATTTTGCCGAAGGCCTTGTCAAAGCTGTTGGTAAAATTGTTGTTGAAATCCTGACGGCTCTCCTCGCGCAATTCCTTCGCTTCCTCCGCCGTAAGAACGCCTTTCTGCTCCAATTTATTAATCAACGCGTCGGATGACGGTTGCGCGCGAAGCTGGGGGGTCAGGGCCATTAACGCCGCGGCGCCGGTGTACAGCGCCGCCCGGGTGGTTTTGTACGTTTTATTTTTTTTCATGGATTTCTGGTTAACCATCGCACGCAGTATGGCGGCGCATTGCTACAAACAAGTGGCGAAATAGTTACATTTCGGTTACAAACGCCCGCGTTCGCAGCATTGCGATGCCAGGAGACGGCTCGCTGGGGCAAACCCCGCCCTCCCGCCACACCCGTCTTTACGAGGCAAATTTCCCCAAAAAACTTGTTGCACGGAACGGTTTAATTGCTAAACTCCGCGTCCGCTTTCAAAAACCGGAAGCGGCAAATGTAATTAAACCATTAACAGACAATTGTTCTTTGTATGGCTGCCCAACGCATCCGAATCCGCCTCAAGGCCTATGACCATCGCGTCATAGACCAGTCCGCCCGCGAAATCGCCGACACCGTTAAACGCACCGGCGCGCGCGTCGCCGGGCCCATCCCGCTCCCGACCCGGATCGAGCGCTTCACCGTGCTACGCTCGCCGCATGCGGACAAGAAGTCGCAGGAAACTTTCGAGCAACGCACGCACAAACGGCTCATTGACATCATCGAGCCGACCGCCAAAACCGTGGACGAATTGAAGAAGCTCAATCTGCCCGCCGGCGTGGACATCACCATCAAGATTTAAGGAGAACGACCATGCCACTCGGACTTTTAGGAAAAAAACTCGGCAGCACCCGTGTTTACAACGCGAGCGGGGTGTTGATGCCCGTCACCGTCGTGCTCGCCGGGCCAAACCGCGTCCTGCAGGTGAAAACCCAGGCCGGCAAGGACGGTTACAACGCCGTTCAACTCGGATTCGACGACCAGAAAGAACAGCGCATGACGAAGCCGTTGCTCGGGCACATCAAGAAACACAATGGCACGGCAGTCAAACGCATCCGGGAATTCCGCAATTTCTCGAAGGAAGTGAAGCCGGGCGACATCGTTGGCCCGACGCTGTTCGCGCCCGGCGATTTTGTGGATGCCATCGGCATCACCAAGGGCCGCGGCTTTGAAGGGGTCATGAAACGCCACGGTTTTGGTGGCGGCCCTTCGTCGCACGGGCAAAAAGGCTGGGGCCGCCGCGTCGGCGCGATTGGCCAGCGCCTGTTCCCCGGCACGGTCATGCGCGGCTTTAAAATGCCCGGCCACATGGGGCAGGTCCAACGCACAACGCAGAACCTGGAGGTCATCCAGGTACGCGAGGCGGACAATTTATTGCTCATCAAAGGCGCGATTCCCGGTTCGGAGGGCGATTACGTCGTCATCCGCGAATCCAAAAAACGGCCCAAGGGCTGGAAACCGCCGGTGAGCGTCGCGCCGATGAAGCGGAAGGGCGCCGAGGTCAGGAAAGCCGAACCCAAGCCCGCGGAGGCCAAAAAGTAGATAACAGGCAGGGACGCCGCGCCGCGGCGTCTGCGGACGGCCCGGCGGGCCATCCCCACCACGAATTGCCATGAAGATTGCCATTAAAAATATCGAGGGGAAAAATCAGGGCGAACTGGAAGTGAAGTTCCCGCTGATTGAAGACGGCAAAGGCACGCAAGCCGTGCATGACGTCGTTACAGCATACCATGCCGCGCAGCGCAGCGGCACCGCCAGCACCAAAACCATGGGCGAAGTTGCCGGCACCGGCAAAAAACCGTGGCGGCAGAAGGGCACCGGCCGCGCCCGCGCTGGTTCATTTCAATCCCCGTTGTGGCGTGGTGGCGGCGTGGTCTTTGGTCCAAAGCCCCGCGATTTCAGCAAAAAAGTATCCCGGAAAACCCGCGCGCTGGCGTTGCGCAAGGCGTTAAGCGAGCGGCTCAAGGCCGGCGACGTGATCGTGGTGGACGAATTAAAGCTCGCCTCGCCGAAAACAAAGGAATTTGTCAGTATGCTGGCCACGTTGGATTTGAAGGGGCCGACGTTGATTGTCTCGTCCGATACGGACAAAAATCTCGCACTCGCGTCGCGCAACCTTCCCGGCGTCGCGTTGACGACCAGCGATTTGCTGAACACGTACGACGTGTTGCGCCCGAGCAAAATTCTATTCACGCGCGGCGCTTTTGAAAAAGTCGAATCGCGTTTGGCAAAAGAGTGATTTGTCGAACGGGCTAACTGAAAACGAACCATGAACGCTTTTGAAGTCATCAAAACCGTCCGGCTTACGGAAAAGGGCACGCGCCAGGGCGAAAAGCTCAATCAATACACCGTCAAAGCCGATCCCCGCGCGAACAAGGCGGAAATCCGGCAGGCGGTGCAGGAACTGTTCAAGGTCAAGGTCATCAAAGTGAACACGCTGAATGTGCATGGCAAATTGCGCCGCCAGCGCACGCCCCAGGCTGGCAAGGCGCCTGATTGGAAGAAGGCCATTGTGACTTTGAAAGCGGGCGACAAGATTGTTCTGACGTAGCCGCGGTTTGAAGGCGAACCGGCGTCGCGGAAGATTGTAGTGCGCCTGGACCTGGCCGCATTCCGTTCACGCGCGGACCGGGGTCTCCTCAAACCGTTGCCGGTCGGCTTCATCTCAGACGATGGCTCCCCCGCCGGTCCCCGAGATTCATCACGTGGTAAATCGCTCCGGGATATTCCGCTCTGAGCTTCCGCATCAGGCCCAAACTCTCCCCGCCACCTGACAAATGGGCCAACATCAAGACCTGACCCGTCTACGTTTATATCCTTTACCACTGCAGGAATCGGCGGTATTGCGTAAGTTTTATCCAGATGCCGGGCAGAAAATCAGATTCCGGAAAGGCGAACACGCCCAACGGTGAAATCCCATGGGTGCGTCACGTCGCCCTGGGCATGGTTTGCGCCCTGGTCATTGGGATTTTTGCCTGGAGCGCGGAACCGGGTCCCTCCCTGGGACCGAAAAGTCTGCGTACGGAAGATTCCTACTATAACCTATTAGTGCAGGGTTTTCGCGCCGGACAGCTCAACATGAAAATAAAAGCACCGCCCGGACTTGCCCAACTCGCCGATCCCTACGACCCCGCAGCCAATGCAGCATATATAAGCGATGTGTATGACATGAGTTATTACAAAGGGAAGTTATACCTGTATTTCGGGGTTACGCCTGTTTTGGTACTTTTCTGGCCGTACGTGACCTTGACCGGCCACTATCTGTCAGACAAGGATGCGGTCATAATTTTTTTTGCGTTGGGCTTCCTGGCTGCTGCGGGTCTATTACGAGCGGTCTGGCGGCGTTACTTTCCGGAAGTAAGTGTCTGGGTGGCGGCGCTCGGCATACTCACCCTGGGCTTGGCTATCGGCACGCAGAAAGTTTTATCGTTGTGGTGTAATGTTTATGAAGTTGCGATCGGTTGTGGGTTTGCATTCACCCTGCTGGCGTTGGCGGCGATCTGGCGCGCCTTGCATGAACCGAAGCGGCAAGTGAAATGGCTGGTGTTGGCCAGTCTGGCTTATGGATTGGCGGTCGGGTCGCGACCCTCATTGTTGTTTGGGGGCATAATCCTGTTGCTGCCGGTGGCTCAGGCATGGCGTGCGGCGACGGAACCGGGTTCACGTGGGCGGGTGGGGTGGTTGTTAGTGGCGGCGGTCGGTCCGGTGATGCTGACCGGGTTGGGGCTGATGCTTTACAATACCCTGCGTTTCGACAGCCCATTCGAATTCGGCTGGCACTATCAGTTGAATGGAGACTACCGGCCGACTACCGCCCAACCATTCAGTTTGCATTATCTCTGGTTCAACTTTCGGTACTATTTTTTGGAACCGATGCGTTGGGGTGGTCATTTCCCCTTTTTGCAAGCTGTCCCGCTGTTACCTTTGCCAGCGGGACATCATGGGGTGGGAGATCCTTACGGCGGGATACTGAGCAACTATCCGCTGATGTGGCTGGCCCTGGCCGCGCCGCTGGCCTGGCGAGGCAGGCCAAGGGAGGAGGTTTCCGGCGTACGTTGGTTTGTGGCGGCTGTATTTTTGCTTTTCGTGATTTGTGCGTTGACCCTTTGTCTCTTTTTTGCAGCCGGCAGCCACTATGAGTTGGATTTTCTGACCGCGCTGATACTGCTGGCCATCATGGGTATTGGGGGGGTGGAGCGTGTACTGGCGGGTTTGCCGGTCTGGCGGCGTATCGCCCGCTGGGGCTGGTGCCTGCTGCTGGCCTATACGGTTGTAATCAACCTGTTAGAGGGTGTAGAAGCCCATGCGTCGGTTTACTATTTTGTCGGCAATTCGCTTCTCGCTCATGGGCGGGTGGACGAGGCCATTGTTCAATATCAAAAGGCACTGGCAATCTGGCCTGAATCCGCGAATGCCCACGGCGGTCTGGGCAATGCCCTTTTCCAAAAAGGGCAAATGGATGAAGCCATTGTCCAATACCAAAAAGCTTTGGAAATCAAACCGGACTTCGCGGGAGCCCTTAACAATCTTGGTTATGCTCTTCTCCAAACGGGGCGGGTGGATGAAGCCATTGCGCATTATCGTAAGGCCATTAAACTTCAGCCTGAATCCGCGACTTTCCACAGCGGTCTTGGCAATGCTCTCTGCCAAAAAGGGCTGCTGGATGAAGCGATTATTCAATATCAGGAAGCTCTGACGCTCCAGCCCCAATCCGCCGATAACCGCGAGCGTTTGGGCGATGCCCTTTTCCGAAAAGGGCATCTGGCTGAAGCAATTATTCAGTATCAAAAAGCTGTGGAAATCAAACCGGACTTCGCAGAAGCCCATAACAATCTTGGTTATTGTTTTCTCCAGACCGGGCGGGTGGATGAAGCCATTGTGCATTTTCGAAAGGCCATTGAACTTCAGCCGCGCTTCGTACAGGCCTGCAACAATCTCGGCAACGCTTTACGTCGAAAAGGGATGGCCGCCGAAGCCATGGCCTGTTATCAAAAAGCCATTGAACTTGAGCCGCAATATGTACCAGCGCAAATAAACCTGGCGTGGATGCTGGCGACCTGGCCGGAGCCGTCAGTTCGCAATGGAGATAAGGCCGTGGTCCTGGCCGAACAGGCCAACCAGGTTACCAAGGGAAAAGACCCGCAAATTCTTCGCACTTTGGCAGCGGCGTATGCGGAAGCGGGGCGATTTGGCGAAGCGGTAATGACGGCCAAACAGGCGCTGGCCTTGGCGATGGCGCAATCGAACACGGGGTTGACCAATGCATTAGCGACGGAGATAGGACTTTATCAAACCAATACCCCGTGCCGTTCCACAAACAATTAAATGTCCCACAGCAACCGATCCGCCCGCAACCAGGCCGGACCGTGGCTTGGGCCGCTTCAGCTATCCGCTGCCGCTTCCCATCCACGATCAACGCTTTGTCTCGTCCACCGAACAAATGCTGAAATAACTTGCGCCGCCGGTTGAACCGCCCCGGGTAACCCCCCGAAAACCATTTCATCCCCACCACCAAGTTCCCTTGCGGCGTCTCCAGCAACAGACGGAAATGATTGGGCATCAGGCAAAACGCATGAACCTGCCAACCCGTCTTGCCACAAGCTTCCTCGAGCGTGAACAGAAACATCTTCCGATCCTTGTCATCCCCGAAAATCGCCTCACGTCGGTTCCTGCGGAATTATCATGAGATAAATCGCTCCGGGATACTCCAGCCTCAACTTTCTGGCCATGCAGAAGAGCATCGGCCCGCCACGCCAGTTGTCAATCCAGAAATCCATCATTATGCGGGACTGACCCCTTTACGCAGTTAGCAACAAGGAAGCAACACGGTTCGCAACAGGCGAGTCAACTGACGAAGCAATAAGCGAAGCACGGACGGTTAGCACGAGCGCAACACCGGCGAAGCACAGAATCAGTGTCCTCACACGGGGTAACGCGTGCGCCGTTTTTTTGGTCGGTTCTCCGGCCAGCAGCGTAGCCGTCATAGGCATCTGACCACGACGTTTATGACCCTCTTCAAGTGATGGTGATGGACATGGCGTTGACGGCGCTGTGCCGCTGCGGTGTGACGGGCTGTGTGGTTACGGTGCCGGTGCGTTGCCGTCTCGTGTGTAACCAGATGTGCGGGCGCTGTGCCGCCAAATGTGTGACAGGCTCCCTTACCCGGCTAAGGAGTAGGGCGTCCTACCCTGAAAACGCCTCGGCTGGTGCATTTGGCACGCCCCAAAGTGCGCCGTTTTGTGGCGGGATTTTACCTCGTTCAGTGCGAAATTGTAGTTGCTCTCGTGAGAGCGTTGTTGATGCACTGGCTTGTGTGTCGAGATCAATGAGCACCAATAAAATGACTATGGGCGATAGTCGAAAAGATAAAAAACACTATGGCGACCACTACCACCACCGCACAACTCACCACTAAAACAATTCTTCTGGATTTTTCCAAACTGTCAAACTCGTGCGCAAACTTGATGCCGTGACCACGAACAAATAGAACATATTCATTCATTAAAAAAAGCGCAAAGAAAGCAATAATGACTGCTGGTTTAGAAAGTAAAAACCTCTTTCCAAGAAACATTTCAACATATCCCGAAATCCCAACAAGGATGAGCCACTCGACCAGGGTAAGAATGGCAATGGCACTGCCCGCCTTATAGCCAATCTGCTTCACACGAGCACGCCTAAAGATAATGGCAAATCCAGTGAGATAAACTTCCTTGATGAATTGAATCATTGGTTGCATGGAGGAATGTGTAGAGGAATACTTAGGTTCTAATAGCCATACCACCAGTTCCAAAACGGAACAAATTCTTGCGTAACGTTTTGATTTATTGTTCCACCACAAGGATAAGGAGTCCAATTGCCAAGTAAATTTCCCGCAAAATAGCCTCCACCAAGAGACCACCCGATAGGACCACCACCCTCGACAAAGGTGCCGATGCCCCACGCCGTGCCCGAAACACCAATGTTAAGACCAGCTTGCCCCCACGATTGCTGGCCGTTATACGCCTCATATAGATTATAACTAAAGGGGTCAGTCCCGAATGGCCCTTAGATAAGGCCTAAAACTTTCTTGGTCAAGCGTTTGCGGCGGATGACGCCGGGAACGGTTTCAAAGAGGATATGCCGTGAAAGTTTTTGCATC
>JBEKHY010000043.1:0-18811 GCA_050012035.1 Verrucomicrobiota bacterium
CGCCGCCGACACAGCGCCTTAAATTATCAATCTCCAGTTGCTTTTGAATCGCAGTTCATGAAAAACTAACAACCGTAAACCACTTCCGCCCCTGTCCACCCTTTCGGGGGAAGCTCACAACAATCTCCTGGACGAAGTGTGACAAACGCTCGCCCACCCCGTCCTTCACCCCGGCCTTCTCGCCGGAACGCACGGTCTTTTCGTGGTGATCCATTGGATTTCAGCTTTCAGCTTTCAGGTTTCAGCATTTTCCATCCATTCCGCTCGCTCAGGTGGGCTCGAGCAGGTCGGCGTCGAGCTTGACTGCTGCCGCCTGACTGATGAAGTCGAGGCGCAACAACACGGTGGCCCTGCCGTAACGATGCTCGACCCAACCCTCGACGCCTCGCAGCGGTCCGGCTTTGATGCGCACGCGCATACCCTCGCCGATGGACGGGGCCAGACGCACTTCCAAATCCATTTCCAAGGCCAGGAGAATATCTTCCAACTGCCGGCGAAGCGTTTCCTGATCGAACACGTCGAGGAGATTGGCGACATGGTCGTTTTGGCGGACAGCGTCCTTCTGTCCGGGTTCAAGTTGCAGAAAGACATAACCGGGGAAGAGCGGCTTCTGGAACACGACCATCTTGCCGCGATACTTATGCGCGGACTTGTAGCAAGGGAGCGTCGCTGCGATGCCGTGTCGCTGGCAGTGCTCGACAAGCTTCTTCTCCCGTCGCGGTCTGGTATGGGCCACGAACCAACGCAGTTCTGACACGGGGCGAAGAATTCGGGAGCAGGCCCCCGATGTCAATCCGAAGTTGCTCCCTTGTGCGAAGGGCGAAGGTCCAGTGCGCTTCTCCTGGCAGCGTGAAACCATGATTACGCTTATTCTAAATTCCGCAGTTGGAATGGCCGCAAAGAGGCGCAAATCAAAGCACCACGAAGTTTGTAAGGCAACCGGCCGATAATTCTCCCTCTCCGCTCCATCGGATGGAGGGGAGAGGGCCGGGGTGAGGTGAGGTTCGGCGCAGTTGACTCCAAGTATTTATGTCACATTAAACGCAGGTGCGTATCGATTGCGTTTTTTAAGTTTATCAGAATGAAAGAAAGGTGCGGGTGGAAGCGCTGGACACGCCAGGCCGTGGCTCCAAGCTCGTTCCTTGCATCAACGGCAGCGACGGACAGCGTTGAGAATGTTGTGAGCAAGAGCCCACACCTCGGAAAGAAAAAATCAGGCCGGTCTTGCAAGACCGGCCTGACTGTTAAGGAAGATATGAAAACGCAGATTTGCTTAACCGTTATGCCGCCCGGTTCTGTTTGCGCAGAATCCGCAGCGTGCTGGCCCCGAAAGGAAGCAGCAGCAATGCGCCCGCAACCACCGTCGTGGGCTCAGGAACAACAACCAACTGATCCTGAACCGCACCAGGGGCACCCAAGTTCAAGGCGTCTACACCATATGCTCCATTCGCGTTCCTGGTGATGTCTCCACCCACCGCTACTTGAGCTTCGGCCAAAAACGTGCCTGCCAACCCAGTATTGACACCCCCGGGCTCGGCCTCAAGCCACCAAATCGCTTGCTGCAGAGCGCCGGCCGTAGTTTCGCGACCGCTACCATATATATAGTTGTAGCCAATCAATGTGCCGGCGGCAAACTGGCTATAGAGCCAAGCCGTACCGATCGAGATCGGGTCTCCACCGGGAGGCTGACTCCCATACATGGCATTCTGGCTAAGCGATACGTTGTACGTCGTGCCAGGAGTGAACTCCTCGTTGACCTCAATGCAGAAGGTCTGAAAATATTCCTGGCCACTTAAACCTGAACTATATCCCCAAGATGAACCATCCGTAGTAGCAGTCACCGTGCCCTTCGTTGACGTTGAGTAAGCGCTCCAGTTGATAACGCTATCCAGACCTGGGTTATTACCCACGGCTCTGAATTCGCCACCATTACCATAACTGTAACTAGACGTGTCATCCATCAGTGTAACACTCATTGAGGCGAACAGATTGGGTACCGCCATCAGCCCTGCCAAACTTAACACCATGCAGAACTTTTTCATATTTTTCCTTTTAGTTGCTTTTAGTTCTTTTTAGTTGTTTACCTTCGCCGAAAGTCACTTAAGCCGCGCGGCTCTTGCGGAGAATCCGCAGCGTGCTCGCGCCAAACGGCAGCAACAACAGCGCGCCCGCAATCATCGTCGTTGGCTCGGGAACGACTTCGAACTCGCTGCCGTTCCAAACCAGCAAGGACGTTTCACCCACCAAGGTACCACCATCATATACGCTAAAGCCCAAGGTTGGTGGATTGCCGGTTGGAAGACCGCCGGTAAAATTGGCGGTGAAAAGGAGGGTGGACGTTGCCGGCCCGCTAAGGCTGGCGACAGTGCCGGTATCACCTGCGACCACATTCCAACCGCTTGGGTTGGCGGGGTAGGGGAACGTGGACGACGGTAGTGTTAATCCGGGAATTTCAAACGGGCCACCACTGACAATCGTGCCGGTGATCTCATCAAACGTGACGCCGTATGCATAGAAGTTTACGCTCCAACTGTCGGTGATCACGGGAGCGCTCACTTGCTCAATAACTAAACCTGCCCGCGCGCTGGTGGCCAAAACAAGCATCAATGCCAAGGCCGCAATTCCAGCACCGAAAGTTTTTAGAGAGGTGGTTTTCATATTCTTGCAAAATTTCTTTGTTTTTTTGGTTCTTATTTTCCTGGCCGGTTGTTTATCTCACAAACGCACGCCACCGTCTATCGCTTGGCAGGACATCTTTAGTCACTTTTGGGACGTGGGAGAAGGCGCGGGATCACGGAACCACAGGACAACAAGTCCAGAGGACGGAAGACGGAGGTCAGTCGTCCGTTGTCGGACTTTCAAATCGGGCTGGCCGTTTCACAGTTCAGCCGGCAATTCCAAGCCGTCATGCTTTTCCCACTGGCTCAACCGGCGGCGGTTCTGTCGTTGAGGCGCCATTGCCTGTGGTATCTCGGTTTTCCTGCGCTCATCATCGGCAGTCGCCGGCTCACTCAATGCCAGGCTCTCATCGTTGGGCTGTGGCAGGGGAAAGCGAACTGGCGCCCGAAATTATTCCGCCCCTTTGTTGCGATAGCACCAAAAGCAAATCGGCGGGCCAATTTTGTATTCGGTCCGCCGATGCTGTTTTTCTAGTAATCGTTCTAAAAAATATTCAATGGACGCTGTTAATCACGCTTGGCCCGGCGCCTCGAGTTCAAAAGCAGCAGCAATCCGCAGCCCAAGCTCCCGAGCATCATTACGCTTGGTTCGGGGACATCGCTGAGGATGTAGTAGGTTGTGCCCGGGGCTGCAGATTTATACCCAGGTTCGCCTGAAGTTGGGGTATAGAAAGCATAAGTGGACACTCCTTCGGTGCCTAACTCTGCAATCGTCACTTGGGGGGTTAGATACGTAGGGGGCAACCCCACATCCGCCAATTCTGTTTGTCCTAGTCCTATGTCGGAAAAGAAGTACACGTGGAAACTTCCGTCAAAACGAAGAACGTCAGATATCTGGCTGCTACTTGGCTCTTGAAGCAGGAGATCTCCGGCAACACCTGCAAATGGCAGAGTATATTCCAGCGTGGTTATCCCCGAATTGGGTTCCAAGGCCATGGCATAAGGGAACGGCTGACTTGCGGTAATGAATGCAGTGCCGTTTTCGTCAATGTAAATTACCTGGCCGACTTGGCCGAACACCGACATGGCCGAGGTTATGAGAATCCCAACACACGCCGCAATACCAAAGGTTTTTTTAATAGTCTTCATCGTCATTGCCTTCTGTTCTGTGTTGACTGTGAGGTACGCCACTCTTCCCTCGGCGCAATCCTCAAATCAGAAATGAAATTTTTTTAATCCGATGAATGTTTTTACCATTATCTGGCCTGTCAAGGCAAGAAAAATCTTCAAATATTTTTAGTCGTGTCAATTGCTGTCCCGCCAGTGGAGACAAGGAATCTCCATCATTCAGAGAAATCGCGTAAGTGGTTGCGGCTGTTAATGAAATGCGAAGAATCCATTTTTGTTTCCAGATGGTTGCTTCCGGCAAAATACGGATTTCCGCCGATGCAGTGTCAGGACATCCTGAATCACTTTTGGGACGTGCGTAATCACAGCCAGCCTCGTCCTCAACTGTAGCCATTGATGAATGCCCAACCACCAACCTCAAACTTCGAGCGACTATGCATCCGTCTTTGCTTCGAAGTTTGACGTCTCGTGGTGTCGAGGTTTTGAATGCGCAGTCGCTTTGGCCAACAGCCTGCCTCTCAAGGCAGGGCTTCTTCTGAACCGAAGGCCAACCAGGTCTTGACCGGGAACCTACAGCTCCGTGCTCCGTGCGCTGACTGAGCCTGATGACGAGTCATTCCTGTCAATTCTGGGACTTTCGCATTCACAAACAGGACAAGAGACTTGAATAACCTTGCCATTTTGAGCTTCGGTGGCACTATCGCCATGTCTGGAATAGTGGAAGGCTTGAAGTACGATGTCGCGCCCCCAATGGATGCTCAAACGCCAACACGAGAGATTCAACCGATCAAATCGACACGAGCTCTGATAGTTGGCATCGCTGCCCTGTGGCTGATTCTCCCTCGCGTGGAGGCTGGTGTTTCCCTCACCACCCGGGTTTCGTTCAATAGCACAAATGGCACAAACCCCGGCGCGGGACTGGTGCAGGGCAAAGATGGCAATTTCTATGGCACAACCGCCGTCGGCGGTGCGAGCGGCTATGGGTCGCTGTTCCAATTGACCCCCTCAGGCACGCTCGCCACGTTGATTTCGTTCGACAAAACCAACGGCGCCTATCCCAGCGCCGCGCTGGTGCCGGGCAGCGACGACGCCTTCTATGGCACGACCGAGGCCGGTGGTACGAACGACAACGGCACGATATTCGAAGTCACGACAGGTGGCACGCTTACCACTTTGGTTTCTTTCAATGGCACCAATGGCGCCCGGCCTCACGCGGCCTTGGTGCAGGGCCAGGACGGCAAATTCTACGGCACGACAGAAATCGGTGGCACCAACGACGCTGGCACGGCGTTTCAAATGCTCCCGAATGGCACGCTCACTTCACTCGTCTCGTTCGATGACAGCGGTTACAGTCCTTACGCCGGCCTGGTGCAGGCTGCAGATGGCAATTTCTATGGTGCCGCATTCCTGGGCGGCACGAAAGGCTTTGGCGCGATATTCAGGATCGCGACCAACGGCGCGCTCACCACGCTGTACTCCTTCTCCAACGGCAGCGATGGCGCGAATCCTTACGCCGGGCTGACGCAAGGCGCCGATGGCGAGTTGTATGGCACAACCTTCTTCGGCGGCGCCAGCGGTTATGGCACCGTTTTTAAGATAACCACCAACGGCACACTCACCCCGCTGGCGTCTTTCGGCGGCACGAATGGCGCCAACCCTCAAGCGGCTCTGCTGCTGGCCAGTGATGGCAATTTCTACGGCACGACCGAGAGCGGCGGCGCGTATACGAACAAATACGGCTCCGGGTACGGCACGGTGTTCAAGCTGACCACCAACGGCACACTCACCACCCTGGCCTCTTTCAACGGCACCAATGGCGCCCATCCCCTGGCCGGGTTGGTCCAGGCGCTGGATGGCAGTTTTTATGGCACGACCGCCAATGGCGGCACGAACGGCTACGGCACCATTTTCCGACTGACGGTTCCACTGCCGCCGAAGTTTCAGGCGGTGCAGGAAACCGGCGCCACACTTACGTTGACCTGGAGCGCGACGGTGGGGGAAACCTATCAGATGTTGTACCGAACCAATCTGAATCAAACCGACTGGGTGAATTTTGGCTCGACTGTCGTCGCGACCAACGCATCGATGACGACGCTCGATGCCATAGGCCCGGACCGGCAACGGTTTTATCGGATCAAGCTGCTGCCTTAAACCTGGCCATTTCACTGTCTTCGTAGCCGCCACCGAGGCGGAGTTGCCGGCGATTCGTCAAATCCGCCTCGTTACCGCGGCGCTACAGCGTAATTGCAGATTGAGAATTTCAGGTTGCAGATTGGAAATTGAAAAATTTGCACTCCGGAGCGCCGGTTCATGGAACGCCTCCACGATTCCAAAATCGTGCATCGGGACGATGAACACGAACAGGGAAGTTTCGCTCTGCGTGTGGCGAGCAATGGCTAAAACTTTCAGGTTTTTCCGGTTACCAGGACCTCAAACCGAATTGTTCGCAAACCAGACAAGACGGGCATTTCGACTGAACACGCTCAAAGATTCGGCCTGCGCAAGCGGAAGAATTGCTGATTGTTGGTCGCGCCGAGGATCAACCGGTTCTGGTTGTTCGTCACGATGGACGTGAAATTGGTGAGCGCGACCCAGTTGACCGGTGGCGCGAGGTTTGTTGTGGCCTCGACAAGAAAACCGGCGGGATAAGCCGGCCACATCAGTGCGGCGTTCGTGCCAGATTTTGCAATGCTCAACATGGACGAAACAAATTCCCAGGCGAGCGCGTATGTTTCTAAATCGCTGACGACATTCGCACCGCCCGCTTTCCAAACTTGTAAATCGTAGCGGCCCGCCGTGAGCTGCGGCAGGAAAATGTGCTCGACGTTGTCCACGAGGCTGGTGCTGCACGCGATGAGATTACTGTTGGCGGTGTTGAACAAAAACAAATCAAGGTTGTTGATGTTCGTCTGGCTGAACTGCCGGTTCCAAACCAAAGTGGCGGTCGCCATGAATGAGCCGCTGTTGGCCGCGTTCGTGACGTTGAAAAAATAATGGTTCACGCTGTCGTTGGTCGCGGTGGTGGAATTGGTGTTAAAATCCCAGCCGCTCAACGCGGCGATTGAATTTGAATTCTCCGGCGGTAGTTGCGGGTAGTTCGCCGGGTTGAAGGTTGAAACAATGAAATGATGTTTGCCGCCGGTGAGTTGCTCGTAGGAGTTGAAAACATTCACCACGCCTGCGCCGTAACGCGCATCGAGCGGCGAGGAATTTGAATTCGTCCAGTTGGCAGGCTTGACCGCGCCGTTGAGGAGCAGTGCTTTTATTGTCCGCAGGTCGAACGCGGAATTGGTGTCGCTGCCGCCGTCGCCGCGCAAGGCGGCCTGCATCAGCACCGTCGCCGCGCCGGAGACTTGCGGCGTGGAAAAGCTCGTGAGATTCGAAGGCGCGGTGATGTCCGGCTTGCAACGTCCGTTATCAATCGTCGGACCAATGCTGTTATAATAGGTGGAATTGGCGTAAGCGCCCACGCTGATGCAATTATAAGATGTTCCCGGGGCACAGACTTTGACGCTGATACCGGAGTTGCAGGCGGCGGATACAAAGAACGTCCCAAAAGTTTCAGAATAATCATCGTAAGCGGAATCCACCGCCTGCTGGTTGCTCACGTCCAGCGCGCCGAAAGTAAAACTTTGGTTCACCACCGGGTCGGCGGGCATGGGCAAAAGGTTGCTGATATAGTATGAGATGAAATGATCCGCCTCAAAAATATCCACATGCGCGACATTGGTGGCAACGCCGTAGGGAATGCCGTAAAAATCATTGCCCACTTCTTCCGCGTGCCAGGAATTTGTTCCAAGACTATTCGGATAAACACTCGCGGAGCCGGCCGCAGAAAAATAAGTGAAAAGCGACATTGGCTTGCCGACTTTTGCCGGATTGACTTCCCACGTCAGCAAATCGGAGGTCAGCGATGCCTCCGCTTGCGCCACCCTCATGCCTGAACCGTCCACATTCGTCGCCACTGCCGCACGCAAAACCGTCACGCCGATCATATCCAAATCCTGTGCCCGCACCGTTTTGCAGAAACAAACGGCGGCGGTCAAAATCAGAAAAAAGTTTTGTCCCGGCAGGTGTTTCATCGTTCTGGTTTTCCAAACTATAATCCATCCGGCCCCAAAAATCCAAATTGCTCATTTTTATTCAAGGACAAACAGCGACACCGCCTGCCGTGGAAGGTCACGAATTCTTCGTGGTCGTATTTCCTACTAGGAGTGGCTGCGGATGGCAGTCATGGCAATTGGCTTCTGGCGCGGGCTTGTCTGCCCCGCACACGCTGAGCGAACTGGCGCGATGAATCTGGATGGAGAGCAGGCTTTCCAGTCCGGCCGTGGCGGGATAAACCGGCCTTTCCAGCCCAGTGTTCTTTCGGGTGACTCGAAAATCGCCCGAACCCGCAGACAGGAATGTCTGCATTGCGGAGAGACGGTTCGTGGGCAGAATGCACGGGTTTTGAAAACTCGAGGAATACGAATGGTCGAACTGCGGCAAAAAATCAGGCCGGCACCCATAGCCGGCCTGATCTAACTAAAGGCCTGTGAAAGACTGCGCGGGTCAAGCGTCACGGCGCCCGGTGCCTGCGCGAGAATCGGAGGGTGTTCGCCCCCAGTGGAAGCAGCAGCAATGCACCCGCGATCAAAGTCGTGGTCTCCGGCACCGGCGTAACGTCGATGAATAATTCCTGCCCACTTGCCAGCTCCGGTTTCAGCAGGTAGCCAATGTAATCCGTGTTGCGAGACAAATCGTTGAGCCATGCTACTGCTTCAGCCCATGCACCCGAGTTTGCATCACTGTTCACCACGAATCTTGCTGCGTTGCCCCAGACAATCTTCCCGTTCGGACCAGTATCGTAGGTGGCCTTCCATACCGCCAACTGCAAAGCCGCCCAACCCGTCGCGTCAGTCGGATGAAATGTTGCGAGGAGGTAAGCCGCGTTGTTGATTGCTTGATAGGCAATGGCCGTACTGGGGGGCGTATCTATGGGATTGCCCCAGTTCGGATTGAGCCCGGATTGGCCCGCAAACGCCACCTCGTCAAATGCGTACGTGCTCCCCAGATATATCCTGCCGTTCAGGTCATCGCACACAGTCGTGAAATCATTATATCCGGGAACGCCTGATGCGGACGTTACATGAATGCCACCGACCAAAATGCCGCTCTCCGTAGTGCCATCAAGCGAAACAGAAAATCCAGACAGCAGACCGCCGTCGCCCAGAATCGTGTAATCGTAGGCCGCCCTCGCCTGACTGCCACTCCAGGCGGTGAGCAACCCCAGCGCCAGCATTTGCACCAAATACTTTGATTTCGTCATGACGCATTACCTGTCTCCTTCCATGCCTCAGGTTTGTTACACTTCGTCACTTCATTTAGGGCATAACTCACCGAGGCTTTCTATCCAATGCGGGGACATCTTCATGCACTTTTGGGCCACGCCAAATGCCACGTCATGTTCAAACTCAGCGACGGGATGACCTGTTTTTCTCTGGTCAAATCACGTTGGGCATTGACTTCGCGCGATCCAAAGCTAAACTCTACTGGCGTTCAGGGCACTTGGTCTGCTGGACAAATACGAGCGGTTCTGTTCACCGGGGCTCGTAAATCAGCGATGGAAACGTTTCCTGCAGGGGTGCCCGAGAAGTATGCCCGCATTGCCAAAAAACGTATTCATCGTGGAGGACCACCCGGTCTTCCGCGAAGGTTTGGCGCAGCTTGTAAAAGCTGAGCAGGGTTTAACTGTATGCGGGCAAGCGGGTGACGCCGCCCAAGCCCTCCGGGCTATCGCCCGCCTCAAACCGGATCTGGTGTTGGTGGATATCACTCTGCCTGGGAAAAGCGGACTGGAATTGATCAAAGAGCTTCGGTCCCAAAACAGCCAGAGCAAGCTGCTGGTTGTCTCCATGCACGATGAGGCGCTCTACGCCGACAGGGTACTGCGAGCCGGCGGTGACGGCTACATCATGAAACAGGAAGATCCGGAGGAGATCATCCACGCCATTCGGGATGTTCTTGGTGGACACATCTATGTCAGTGAACAGGTAATGGCAAGTAGATCAACTATTTCTCAGGAGCGCCGCTCCAAGGCGAAAACCCAGCCGCTTGAAAGGCTCACGGATTCAGAGATCGAAATCCTGGCATTGCTTGGCCAGGGCAAAAGCAACCTGGAAATCGCCCACCAACTCCACCTAAGTGTTGCCGCAGTCTCCACTCACGGCACACAGATCCAAAAAAAGCTGAACTTGAAGAGTACTAACGCCCTGGTTCGTTACGCGGTCTGCTGGGTCGAGACGGATGTGAAGTGACGTAGCGGTCTCGGCCCGCGACGTAAAGACCGTTGCGAATCTACATCATTTAGCCCTCCCACACGGCACACGCACAGTAATGGTTGTCCCTTGCTTTGGCGCGGATTCTACCGTACAGGTTCCGCCTAAAAACTCAGCCCGTTCGCGCATATTCGTGAGGCCGATTCCACGCCATTTCCCTTTGCCAGCCTTGCCTCGCTTGGAATCAAATCCCCGCCCATCGTCCTGGATTTTCAAGACGATGAAGTCGCCCTGAAATGCGATACGGAGTCGGACTTCCCTGGCGTGGGCATGTTTCTCGACGTTGGTGAGGGCCTCCTGCACGATCCGGAAGAGATTCAGTTCAAGCGCCGGGGCCAAGCGTTGGTCAATACGTGCGATGTTGTATTTCACCTCCAGCTTTGTCCGCGACTGCAGCTCCTTGCAGAAATTGCGGGATGCTGCGGCCAAACCGAGCTCATCCAGGTCACTGGGGCGGAGGTTATGTGCGATGCGGCGGTTTTCCTCCAGCGCCTGGACGAGCAGTCGGCTGCATCGCGCGAGAATCTCCCTGGCCGCGGGGTTTAGCGATACCACACCGTCTTCCACCTTACAGAGCCTCATTTTCGCAGAAGCAATGAGCTGATTGACGCTGTCATGCAGTTCGCGGGCTACGCGCAGGCGCTCAGTTTCCTGTGCCTCAATGATGCGCCAGGGTAACTGTCGCAATTCCTCTTCGATCCGTTTGCGCCCGGTGATATCCTGAACTACGCTCACCCAGCTCACCAACCGATCCACTTCATCCCTGATGGGCATCATACTGTGTTCGGTTGGGAATACGGTTCCATCCTTGCGCCTCATCTTGAACTCGAATTCGCTCAGGAACCCTTTGTCTTCAACCGCGGAATGCAGATGGCCGGCAAACTGTTCCGCCATCGCTTCATCCGCATGCAAGGAGGCGGTTGTCCGCCCAATCAATTCGTCGCGGGTGTAACCAAATATTTGGGTTGTCGCTGGATTGCATTCCTCGATGACCATCGTATCGGCATTTACAACAAAGACCGCCGAGCGAAGGCTGTGGAGCGTCTTCTCCAGCAGTCGTCGATTGGCTCGCAACGATTGTTCCGCCCTGATCCGGGTTATGGCGCCTGCGGCTCGAGTCGCAATTGCCTCCATCACTTGGCATGACTTGGCGGGTATCTCCCCACAAACATGGGAACCCACGCTGAGTACCGCAACCACTTTTCCGCTATGTTGGATAGGGAGGACCTCCATTGCCAGCAGCCTTTCATACTTGAGTTGCTGCACAATACCGGTCAACGGTCCATGAGGCTGGCGAGAGATTGTTCGGCCCGTACCGGCCGAGCGCGCTGGCACCGAGTCTGCGGCAAAATGCGAGGCGCGTTTGGCAAAGTCGGCTGAAAAACCCCGGTGCGCTACGAGATCCAGCGCCCCGGTTTCCGGGTCCACCAAAAATACCCCGCCACAGTCAATGCCTTCGCTCTGAAGCGTGATCTCCAGTAACTGCACCGCCGTGGCCTCTAAACCGATGCTCGAACTCAGAAAGGTGCCAAAGTCACGCTGGATCTGGAGCGACCTCTCGGCCCACTTGCGCTCGGTAATGTCCTGGATGGTCCCCTCGAAGAATTGAACGGCACCGTCGGCATCACAAACCGTATGCGCGTTCAAGCTGACCCAAATTATGCTGCCGTCTTTACGGTAATTTTCCCCTTCAAATCCTTGAACCGCCCCTTGCTCCGCCAGCAGGCGTTTCATTTCAGCCCGTTTTTCAGGTAAGACATAAATCTGCCGCCCGATATCGGTCACGCTGGACATCAGTTCCTGGGGCGATTGGTACCCGAACATCCGGGCCAATGCAGGGTTGGCAATGTGGATACGGCCTTCCGGCGTCGTGCGAAAGATCCCTTCGGTTGCGTTCTCGAAGATGCTGCGGTACCGGGTCTCCGCATTCCGCAACGCTTCCTCCGCTTCCTTCTGCTGAGTGATGTCTTCCGCAATCCCGACAACGCGGTAAATGTTTCCCGACTTGTCCTGCACCGGAAACGCCCTGTCCTGGATCCAGCGCAGCGAGCCGTCTGGACGGCAGATGCGATAGACCTCGTTATAGTGGCCGGAGACCTGTTTCGTCCGCGCGGCATCCAAGACGCGCTCACGATCATCAGGATGGATTGCCTCCGCCCATTTTGACGGCGACGCATACAGGCTGGCACAGGTCTGTCCCCAGATTTCCTCATAACCGGGGCTTACATACAAGATCCGGGTTTTGGCCGGGTTAGACATCCAAAAGACTTCGTTGATGCTTTCGGTCACCTGGCGGAATCGTTCTTCGCTTTCGCGCACGGCTTCCTCGGCCCGCTTGCGTTCGGTGATGTCGCGCATGAAAGCGAACACGCAGGGCTCCTGCAATTTGAGAAACGTCGCGATGACTTCCACCTCAATGATCCGTCCATCTTTGCAGCGGTGGCGAGTCTCGAAACGGTCACTCCCGGATTGGATAACGCGTTGTACGTGTTGGACCACCAGTTCGGGAGAAGCTTCGTTGACCTCCACGTCGCTGACGCGCATGGAAAGCAATTCCTGGCGGGAATAACCACTCATGCGGCAGTATGCCTCGTTCACGTCCACGAGATTCCCTTCAAGATCAAGCATCCAGAAACCCTCCATCGCGGTGCCAATGATTTTTTGACTCAGTTCCTCGCGTTCCTTGAGCGCCTCCTCCGTTCGCTTCTGCTCGGTGAGATCGCGAGCAATAGCCATCACGGATAGGATTTTCCCCCCCGGATTTCGTAACGGCACCAAGCGGGTCTCAATCCATTTCACGGTCCCGCGGAACGGCTGGCCTCGCTCCGTGCGCGTGAACTCACCCGTTTCGAAGACCCGTTGCACAACTTCTTGATGTTGTCGGGCGATTTCTGGCGGGAAAAACTCGGCCTGCGAGTGTCCCAACAGCTCGGTATCAGGCTTGCCAAGCCACTGTGCAGCAACGCGATTCACGTACTGAATGGCTGACTCTCGATCAAGGATGAAGATCGCGTCTGGAGATGATTCAGCCAGACTGCGGTAGCGTTCTTGACTCTGTCGAAACGCTTCTTCCGCTTGCTTGCGCCCGGTAATGTCAGTATTGATGCACACCGCGCGCGCGGACTGATCCTTCTCCCCGTGCACCAATGTCCATCTGCTGTCAAGGATGATCGGCTTCCGGGCTTTGGTCACCGCCTGCACCTCGCCACTCCATTCGCCGGTTTGCAGCAGTATTTCCTGCGCTTTGGCAAATGTCGAAGTATCCTCAAAAAATAAATCAGTGGTGCAGCGTCCCCGAACTTCGTCCGCTGTCCAACCCAAAATCCGCTCGGCCCCTTTATTGAAATAATGAATGCGCCCTTCCAGATCGCGGATGATGATCGCATCGTGTGCTTGATCGAGAACGTGCACCAATTCCTGGATCCTTGCTTCGGCCTGCCGCCGCGCAGTAATGTCGCGCACCACAATGACGATCCCACGGAATTGGCCGTCCGCGTCCTTTGACACTGCGGCACTTAATTCCACCGGGAAACGGCTGCCATTTTTCCTGAGCACCGTGTACTCAGCGTTTCTCATGACGCCGGTTTCGAGCGTGGTAGTTATGTCCGCCTTCACGCGCTCATGCTCTTCTGGCGGCGTCAAGTCGAAGACACTTTTTCCCAGCAACTCCTCCGGGCCTGCATAACCGAGCATTCCCACGGCCTGCCGGTTGGCCGTAGTCAGCCGACCTTGGAGGTCAATCATGCCAACGGCGTCGGGCAGGATTTCAACCAACCGCCGATAAAGTTGTTCGCTGGCCCGCAGTGCGGCGGTGGTGTCGCGAAGACGCACGATCGTTCGGATGCGCGCCAGGAATTCATCCGGGTTCACTGGTTTGACAATGTAGTCATCTGCACCTAATTCTGCGCCATCCAACTTGTCGGCGGCGCTGGTCGCCTTTCCGGAAACCAGGACGACAAAAATGTCCAACAGCGCCGCGTCGGCTTTGATTTGCCTGCAGATGTCAATCCCGTTCAGGTCAGGTAGCATTACATCCAGCAGCACCAGATCCGGCCGCCTTTCGCGCGTCACTTGGAGACACTGCTGCCCGTTCGATGCCTCCCAAACTTCGTAACCCGCACTGCGCAGGATCATTGAAAAAACTTGAAGGACGGCGGATTCATCATCCACAACGAGAATGCGGGTCGCTTTATTCATGGCGTCACACTTTCTTGGTTCACAAACCATAGACCATATAGCTGGCTGCCTCTAAAAGGCAAATGCCGAAATGTATTCGGATTGTTTCACGATGAGAGTTGTAGAGGTGAAATGACGGCGTGCGGAATCGCTGCCCTAAATTAGTACGAAGAAATTTCCGGGCAAACTCACTGGTACTGAACCGATAGGTCAATAACTGCCCGGCCGGACACACATACGCGTCTTGCTTCTCGTCGTAGTAGAGCTGTGTATCAAACCGCGTATAAAAAGCAGTGAACGCGTAGTGATAAGAATGCTCAGCCGTTTCCGCCGGATCGGAATATTCATGCCCGCTTTGAGTATTGTGGCATCCTCCGCCGCCGGGGAGTCCTGTTTCACCGAGGAACTCATACGGCAGATCTCTGATGACGGTGAGCTCTTGATTCCGGGCCGAAATCGTTTTGCCTACGGCTGTCTTCGGCCCTTTGCTTTTCAGCGCATTTTTCCGATTCGAGATAATTTGTCTTTCAGTTGCCATGACTTAAATACAAACGTCGCCCCAAGATTTCTGTGGGTGGTACCAAACCGGACTTGCGCGCAGCAAATTGGTTTTGTCTACATTGAGGAACAATGTCAGCTTCGTTTTGCGGGGTCGACAGGGACGAAGCCGTTGGAGACTTTGGCCTTTCGTCCGCTAGATATCGTTCTGCAAGAAAAGCTTTCAGAGGCGGAGTTGAGATCAGGATGCCCTTTCTCGAACCCGATTGAAACCGAGGTGCCGGCTCAAACGAACCCAAATTCTGTCGCCACTTTGTCACCACTTTTTTGGGCTTGCCGTAGCATGCCATGGGTTGCCATAGGAACGGGAATTTCTTGAGGGGGGCTGGCGCAACCGCTTGAATCTGAGCTAAAAGGGCGGCGCTAAATTGGTTGCGGGGGCTGGATTTGAACCAGCGACCTTCAGGTTATGAGCCTGACGAGCTACCGGGCTGCTCCACCCCGCTATTCGGATGAACGAAACATGGCCAATGCGCGAGGGCGGCGCAAGATGTTTTCAGCGCGTGGCGGGCCGTTTTTCACAGTCGTCAAAACTTTGACACTTTGCGGCCAAGCCTTATGCTTGGGCCGTGCGCACCGTTCACGTCTCACTGGGCAACCGCAGTTACGCCATTGAAATCGCGCCGGGCTTGCTGGACCGGCTCGGTCGTGAATGTGCGCGCCGGAACCTCGGCCCGCGTTGTGCCATCATCACGGACACCAACGTCGGCAAACGCTATGCCAAAACCGTTTTCAATTCCCTCGCCACGGCGGGCTTTTCGCCGTCGTTGATCATTGTTCAGCCGGGCGAAGCGGCCAAGAGCTTGAAAACGGTCCTGTCCTGCTACGACCAGCTCGCGGTGCACCGGCTCGAACGCAAATCATTCATCGTCGCGCTCGGCGGCGGCGTGGTTGGCGATTTGGCGGGGTTCCTGGCGGCGACTTACCTGCGCGGCATTGCGTTCGTGCAGGTGCCGACGACTTTGCTCGCGCAGGTGGACAGCTCCGTCGGCGGCAAAGTCGGCGTGAATCTGAAGGCGGGGAAAAATCTGGTCGGCGCATTTTATCAGCCGCGGCTGGTGGCCTGCGATCTCGACACGCTCAAAACCCTGCCCGACCGCGAATTCCGCGCCGGTCTGGCCGAAGTCATCAAATACGGCATCATTTACGACGCCAAACTGTTCGCGCAAGTCGAACGCGACTTGCCGAAGCTGCTTAAACGCGAGCTGAGAATGCTCGCCGCGGTGGTCGCGCGCTGCTGCAAGATCAAGGCGGAGGTCGTCGGGCGGGACGAGACCGAGGGCGGGCCGCGCGCGATTTTGAATTTTGGCCACACCATTGGCCACGCCATCGAAGCCGTTTCCGGTTATGGTCGGTTTCTGCACGGCGAGGCGATTGCCATCGGCCAGGTCGCTGCGGCGAAAATTTCCCGCCGCGTTCTTGGCCTGCCGGAACGTGACGTCGAGCGGATCACCCGCTTGTTCCGGCGCGCCGGTCTGCCTACGACCGTGAGGTTACGTGCCGCGCAGCGCCCGAGGCTCTTTGCCACCATGCGCCTCGATAAAAAAGTCAGAGGCGGCGAAATCAAGTTCGTGCTTGCGCGGAAGATCGGAAGCGTAGTTTGGGGGCAGCGTGTTCCTGATGAACTGATCCATCAGGCGCTTGATGGCTGCGTAAATCGAAAATCGTAAATTAGAATTCCATGGCGGCCGTCAGCGAAACCATCGTCCGGGAATACTTCGAGTTGCACGAGTTCCTGGTGCGACAACGCCGGAAGTATATCGCGCAGACGAAGCGCGAGGACGACGACATTGATTTCTTCGTGCTGAATCCACATCCGCAAAAGCGTGATGCCGGGGTGCCGTTCATTTTGTCGTCGCCGGACCTGAAGTTCATCGAGCGCGCCGTCGTGGTGGTGAAGGGCTGGCACACCGAGACGTTCAGCATGGCGGTGCTGGCGCACGCGCCGGAGATTTTCCGGTTCGTCGAGCCGAAAGTGTTTCAACAGGCGGCCCGCGCGTTTGGCGCGGACGGCGCGCCGACAAAAATCCTCGTCGTGCCGGCGTTGCCGCAGGGCGAGGACGCGCGCAAGCAGAGCATCGAATTGCTGCGGTCGAAGGGCATTGACGCCGTGATTCCGTTTCATGTGATGCTCGCCGATCTCATCGGACACATTGAGGTGAACCGCAACTATCAGAAGTCGGACCTGCTCCAGATGATCCGCATCCTGAAGAACTACGATTTTTTCAAGGAACCGCAGTTGGAATTGTTCAAAAGCAAGCGCCGCAGGCAAGCGCCTCGGCCTAACTGATGCGGGTAGCCGTCTCCCCGGACAACTCCTTGATTTCCGCCGCCAGCCGTTCCGCCTGCTTCTCCAACTCGGCGCTTTCCTGGTCGAGCAGCCTGGCCCGTTCCGAAGCCAGTTCATCCAGCACACCGGATTTTTACTCGCTCAACTGGCAAAGCTCGTAATCAGGACTTTCGCGCAACTGGTTCAATGATTCAATAACTCGTGGTGCTCATAACAATTCTCGACATGCTCGATAAAGCCCGGCCTCGGTTTGCATGTTCAATCTTTCACAGACGGCTATAAGCCGGTCGTAGCGAGCTTTCGGATGAATTTGGCCAATCCAGCATATTTTTGCCACGCAATCCGGGCAAACTTCAATCGGGTGGCGATCAATCTGATCAACCGTTTCGACGCCATTCATATTGCACGCATGTTTGAGGCAATGCTGCACGTGGAATAAATGCCCGATCTCGTGCGTGACCAATTTGAAAAGACGTAGGCGACACAGTTCGAATCCTACGGCATCTGGCTGCCAAATCCGCCGAGTTGAGACAACGGCGATACCGGGCAACCCGGGTTCGCCCACCCTAGACAACCCGTAAACATAGTCGAGAACGTCGTCCGGATCGCAAAGCAAATCTTCTTGCGTAATTGCTGTAATTCCCCAACAACGTTCTGCGTTTGGTTTTTTTTGTGGCTCGAGAACGTGATCGAGAATTGAATTGGCGTTCTTCAATAGTGACAGCGCCAGTTTTCATGTTTTTCCCGGAATCGAAATTCAATTTCGCGCGTGTTAGTTATAGGCACGCTAGGAGACATCATAAGTCACAGCGTTTTGTAGGCTCATATTTGCAAATTCCACCGCCACCGCAAGGATTCCTTCGCCGGCTTGAATTTCTCCAGCGTCAATGCGCCGATCCGTGGCCGTGGCATCGTATTAACTGAAGAAATAACCGTTATGCCGAGCTCGGCATAACGGATATTGGGCCGGATTCTGAGTAATGCCGAGTTGTCGGGGCGATTCTTCAGAAAGCTGAGGAATCGCCCCTTTTTTCGTCTTTGCAACGCGGCATAATTCACACAGCACTCATCGACGAATGTCGAGGGTTGGCCATCCGACCGCTCGTTTCGTTACTCCGGCAAAATGTTTTGGGATGGACAACCAAGGCTCCGTGCCGTTTGAATGATTGCAGAGGTAATGCGTTATGCAAAACCGCTGTGCCCTGTCTTTGACACTGCTTGTGTGAAACAAATGACGCCGTTGCACCATGACTGCAGGACGCTGTATGAACTCCGAAAGGGGCAACGGGTGCATATCGGAGACTGGCCCTATATTGTCCAAAAAAGCGCGCGGGGCGGGATGGGGTTTCTGCTCTTTCTAGAGCTTGACGGACCGAATGCACCACCTGGCCAATTTGGCGTTCATGGTCTGTGGGTCGCGCTCAAGTCGATTCAGCCGGGTGCGGTTGACGATGAGGCGGCTGCTTTGTTTCGACGTGAACTTGTCATCTGGAGCGGCCTCAATTATGGAACCATTGTTCCCCTGAACGAGATTCTCGATGCCGGTCGCGATGGCTGGGTGGCTGCGATGAACTGGTATCCCGGTTCCTTGCGCGACCACATCTCAGAAGTTCTCTGAGCTGTAATTTTCATTTTGGATTTTTTATTAACAGTTTTAGTTAAGCCTTTTTGGATTGAGTTGCAAGACCCAAGAGCCATGACGCTGCTGATTGCGGGCATGA
>JBEKHY010000044.1:0-17771 GCA_050012035.1 Verrucomicrobiota bacterium
GTGTGCCTTTACCACCAGAAACAGTTGTGAACGTATCCTGTTTAGTGTTTTTGACCGTATGAACCAACATTGGACCCGTCACCCGCTCCCAGCTTTTACACATAACTCTTGACGCCACCTTTGAGGCAGGGACGGCTCGCCGAGAGAATCTCAAAGCTTCGGAGGGGCGAGCTTTACAAGCCCCCATTTTCAAATCAGGGCGTCGTGACCACGATTCGCAAAGCGAACATCCTGGTTGGGGCAACAAATTAGTGGCGGGCTTGGGAAGCCAAACTCCGCCCTCCGAAAAATGGCCAGGTAGGGCGCGGTCTCCGCACCGCGCCGCTTTCGGAGAAAGCGTCCTACCTTGGTCAATGCCTATTGTTTCAGCCGGAAAAACAAATTTCCCGTGGGTGGCGTGATGGTCAGATAATTGGTGCCGTCGTGCGTCGTCACGCCGCTGCTCGCCGACCAGCACCCGGACGACGTTAGGCTGTTGTTCTGCTGCAAACTCCAACCCGAGATGTCCTGCCAAAACACCGTCACCGTGTTGCCTGAGCCAGTGATATAAAGCGTCGGTGCGCCGGGTGTTTGGGCAACTGAAATCAGCGCCCAGAACCCACCCGTGAACGAATAATTGCCGCCGGTCATGGCGACACCCGCATCCGGCTGGCCGATGGTGCCGCTGACGGAATACACGCCACCCGTGCTGGTGCCGCCGCCCCCGGCGATTTTATACCAGTCAATCGAGTATTGCTGCGCGAAACTGATTACAGGAACCAGCAGGCTCAGGATTAAAATGATTTTCCCCACAGCCATATTTTTAAATCATTTCCACCTGCTTTCCAAGCCATCCTTTCCCGCTGCGCCTTAACGAATGGCATGGAATTGAACAACTGGTGGAGAATTGTTCCATTTTATTTTTGGCTCTGGCTTCTTTGAGGTGCATTTGTAGGATTACTTATTTTTCCCAAAATTTCAGCTGCTTTGTTTCCGAAAGCGATTGCCTCGTTCATCTTCCCACTGCGAAACGCGGCAAATGCAGCAGAACCATAAAGCTTTACGATATTGGTTTCACCCCATAGAAAACCGAAACGCGTTTTCTAATCAGCGGGGCATGGTCTTTCACATCATCCCCCACGGATTGAAGTTCAAAAAACCCCCAAGCCCAGTCCCACAATCCCCAGCAAGTTTCTTTGAAGTGGTGCGGTGGTATTGGTTTTGGTTCAGGCGGCTTTTGTGCCTCGTCTACCATATTTTCCAATTTTTGGCTGAATACGCCGGTCGCCCCGTTCTGTCCAGAGTTTTTTACCGCGGAGTAGCAAGAATTCGCCGGGCTGAATCGCGAACGGCTTCTACCAGTTCGCGCGGCTTCAAAACCTTCGCATCGCCGCCCCAGCTTAAAATCCAGCGTTCGATTTCAATCAGGCTCGACAGCTTCATCCGCAACTCCACTCCCCCACCCTTCAACTCCTTCAATTGCTGTGATTCGTGCCACCTCTTTTCGCGAATGTAATCGGCCACTCGGGCATCGAACCGGATGACCACTTCGTATTCGCCTTCGCCGGAATGGACGCCAAAGCTGTCGCGCAACCGTTTTTCGAGCGAAAATTTTTGCGATCGCTCAAACGTTTTTCCGGTTGGCTGGGCAGATTGAATACGCGCCGGCACAAAGGTGCGGACATCCTTGCGCGCATGGTCATAGGCGAACAGGAACCATTCGCCATTGATGTTCGCCAGATGATACGGGTCAACAACGCGTTTCTCCGTCTGCCGCTGGCCGGGCTTGCGATAGGCCAGTTCCAGTTGCTTGCGTTGTGAAACGGCCTTGGCCAGGGCGTCGAAAATCTCCAGATTCAAAATCGGCTCCGCACGGGTGCGAAAGGAAATCGTCTGCTCAATGTCGGCGAGGTTGAGCGAAATCGTGTCGGGCAGCGACTGCTCCATTTTCCGGATGGCGCTCAAGAGCGGCTTCTCGAAATTCGTGCCGCGATATTGCTGGAGCGCCTTTTCCGCCACGATGAGCGCGAACAGTTCGCCTTCAGTGATCTGGATGTTTGGAAATGCGCTGACTTCCTCGGTGTAATGATAGCCATTTCGGCGCGGGTCGAATTCAATTGGCAGACCGAGCCGGTCGCGCATGAATTCGATGTCGCGGTGGATGGTCTTGGTGGCGACCTCGATTTCGCGGGCGAGGGTGGAGGCGTTCGGAAATTTGCCGGCTGAAACAGCCTGATGGATGCGCAACATTCGCTCCAAGGGCGGGCGGGAATGGAGCGATTTCGCAGCCGTCATCGCTGGCCGGGATTTGTTTTCACGCTGGATATTCATTTTATTCCGGGTCCGCCGGTGCATAGAGCAATGGGTCTTGATGGTAGAACTCCTTTAACTCGGCATACAACTCCGGATGCCGTTTCTTCAATTGGCCGGGCTTCTCGAAAAAACTTTCCGTGGCCACGGCGAAAAACTCTGCGGGATTTTGGGCGCCATAGGTGTCCAGGACCGTTTCCCGGCCGTCTTCAGCCGCGCGGCGGAGTTGCTGAAATTCTGTGCTCAGGACCCTCGCCCACGTTTGGTAGTGGTGGCGCATCTGCGAGAAGGTTGTTCCTTCAAGGAGCGGAGCGCCGTCAACCAGACCGTCCTCCTGATCGAGTTGGTGGGCAAACTCGTGAATGACCAGGTTCCGGTTCTTGTCCAGTTCCACCGCCCCGGCGATTGCCGCATCCCACGCCAGGACCACCGCTCCGTGCGGCCAGGATTCTCCTCCCCGCGCCTGGTCTGCTTCGGTAATCGTCCTCCCATCCTTTTCCAGACGCCAGGTTCTGACGATGTAGCTGGAGGGATAGACCAGGATGCTGCGCAGGCGGGGGTAATAGTCCGTGTCCCGGTGCAGCAGCAACAGGCAAGCCTGCGCCGCAATCAACACCCTGACCTCATCGGTAATCTCCTGCCCGCCACAGCCTTCAAACCGTTTTTCCTCAAGGAAGACGAGGATGTGGCCTTCCAATTCCCGGCGATCCACCGGGGGAAGACGCGAGTACATCGAATAACGGCGCACAAGAATGTCGCGCCATTCAGAAGGAAATGGCCGGCCTCGAATACGGTCACGGCGGCGTTTTTTTAGAAATCCGAACATGCCGGCACAGCCCGCCCGCCTGCGTTCAGGTTCAACTGCCTTTTTCGAGCTTGGCGAGCAACTCGTCGTTGGTTTTGTGCTTTTTGAGCGCGGCGGTGAGCGTTTCCATCGCTTCGATGGGATTCAAATCCACCATCATGCGGCGCAATTTGCGGATGGCTTCAATCTGCTTCGGAGGATAGAGCTTCTCCTCCTTGCGCGTGCCGCTCTTGGGAATGTCAATGGCCGGGAACAGCCGCCGGTCGGACAGTTTGCGGTCGAGAATCAGCTCCATGTTGCCGGTGCCCTTGAATTCCTGAAAAATCAATTCGTCCATGCGCGAGCCGGTGTCAATGAGCGCGGTGGCCAGGATGGTCAGCGAACCGCCATTCTCGATTTTGCGGGCCGAGGCGAACATCTTGCGCGGTATTTCCAGCGCACGGGCGTCCACACCGCCGGTCATCGTGCGGCCGCTGCCGCCGTGAACGCTGTTGTAGGCGCGCGCAATGCGCGTGAGCGAATCCATCAACACGAAGACATCCTTACCCGATTCCACGATGCGCCGGCAACGCTCGATCATGAAGCGCGAAAGCCGGACGTGCGTGTCCAGGTCCTGATCGTTCGACGACGCGACCACCTCGGCTTTGACGGAGCGCTGGAAGTCGGTGACTTCCTCCGGGCGCTCGTCAATGAGCAGCACCAGCGCGTGGACGTCGGGATGGTTGGCGGTGACGGCGTTGCAGATTTGCTTGAGGATGGTGGTCTTGCCGCTGCGCGGCGGTGAGACGATCAGGCCGCGCGTGCCTTTGCCAATCGGCGTGACGAGGTCAATCACGCGCGTTTCAATCAGGTCGGGATTGGTTTCGAGCCTGAACTTTTCAATCGGGTCGATGGTTGTGAGGTTCTCGAAACGGACGGCCTTGACGTAATCCTCGAACGCCATGTCGTTGACCTTTTCGACCGCTTTGAGTTGCGGGCTGGTGCCGCGATGCGGCGGCTGGGTAGGCCCGTAAATCAGGCTGCCTTCGCGCAGAAAATTGCGCCGGATGGTATCGGGCGTGACAAAGATGTCCGTTGGCTTTGGGTGAAAATGGTTTTGCGCGGTGCGCAGAAAACCAAAGCCTTTTTCCGAAATTTCCAGATAACCGGAGCCGTAGTCCGGTGCTTTGTCACCGTTATCTTTTACGCTGCTCATAGTATGTGTCTGTGACGAAGGCTAAAGCGAATCCCGTAAAGCCGGTATTGAACTTTGAATTGGAGAAGCGACTGCGACGGCCTACGCCGCTCGCGGCCCTCAAACCTTCGACTTTTCAGTAATTACGGGTAAACCGCCCGCAATGCAACAAGTTTTTCGAACAAAATTGCTACGAGGACGGGGATTTCAATGCCCCCTCGATCCAATACCCCAACGGCTTCAACCGCCCACTGCGGCGCGCGCTTCGGCGGCCAGCGGCGTGCTGAGATAACGCTCGCCGGTGGACGGCGCAATGGTGACGATGAGTTTGCCCTTATTTTCCGGGCGTTTGGCGACCTGGATGGCGGCCCACACGTTTGCGCCGGAGGAAATGCCGCATAAAATACCTTCTTCCCTGGCCAGCCGGCGGGCCATAGCGAAGGCGTCGTCATTCGACACCTGGATACAGTCGGCGATTTGCGAATGGCCACTGGCGTCTTTCAAATGAAGGTTCTTGGGAATAAACCCGGCGCCCAACCCCTGGATTTTGTGAGGACCGGGTTTCAGCGGCTGGCCGGTCAGTGTTTGGGAAATGACCGGTGAATCCTTCGGGTCCACCGCGATGGCCTGAAACGACGGTTTGCGCGGTTTAATGACTTCCACGCAACCGGTAATGGTGCCTCCCGTTCCCACGCCGGCAACCAAAATGTCCACCTTGCCGTCCGTGTCGGCCCAAATTTCCTCGGCGGTGGTCTTTTTGTGGATTTCCACATTGGCTGGATTTTCAAACTGCTGCGGAACCCACGAATTCGGCGTTTCCCTGGCCAATTGTTCGGCCTTGGCAATCGCGCCTTTCATGCCTTCGGTGCCTGGAGTTAAAACCAGTTTCGCGCCGAGCATCGCCAGCAACGTGCGGCGTTCCACCGACATCGTTTCGGGCATGGTGAGAATGAGCCGGTAACCCTTCGCCGCCGCGACAAACGCCAGGGCGATGCCGGTGTTGCCGCTGGTCGGCTCAATGATGACCGTGTCCTTCTTGAGAATGCCGCGCTGCTCGGCGTCCTCAATCATAAACATGCCGATGCGGTCTTTAACACTGCTGAGCGGGTTGAAAAATTCGCACTTGAGGAGAATCGTGGCCGGCAGGCCGGCGGTGACCTTGTTTAATTTGACCAGCGGTGTGCTTCCGACAGTCTCGATGATGTTGTTGTAGATGCGTCCCATAAAATCCGTTCAAAACTCTTTTAATTGATTTCGTTAGCTAACATTGTGATGAGTCGGGCACAAGCGCAAGAATTTTTTTAGGACAATGGAACATCGAACCTCCAACACCCGACTCCGAACATCGAAAGAAAAGCCGATTTCGACGGCGGTTTTAATTCGAGGTTGGTTGTTCGGCGTACGAGGTTGGGCGCTTCCAGTCTAAAAACAATAAGTCCCTGCCCGACCTTTCAGTCGAGCAGGGACAAATGGGGGATGGGAGTTCGCCACTCTCTCTTTCCCGGGCTGGCATTAGGCGCCCCTCGCGGGGGCTGTCAGCTTCCCGACGCCATTCTCCACGGCAAGCGGAGTCTACGGCCTCGTAGCAGGACCGTCCAGCGCCTTTCGGCCACTGAATTTCGAGTGAGGCTTTTCAGCTCGCTTGGGCTGATGGTTGCGCCACCGGCTTGCGAACCAGGTAAAGACACGCCTGTGACTTCTTATCTTCGCGTCTTCACCACTTAGCTCCAGGTCAGCCACCGCTTTTGGCGGCGCGTTCGCCCAGGGCCACGGGTCTCGCCTCTTCACTCTCAGGTTGCCTTTTGCCCACAGTCCAGCGGTGTCGTTTTTAACATCGCCGGCGCTCGGAAGTTTTTCACGGGATTTGCCTTGTCCGCGTGTTCTTCCCGGCGTGGGCGCCCATTTTGTCCGCCTTTCGACGGCTTTGCCAAGCGGGTCCGGCTTTCGCCTGACCGCCAGAGTCGCCCGCACCGTGCTGATGCACAGTAGCAACCGGATACCCTCTGGGTAACTGCGATTCGCCCAAACTCGAAACCTGTTCGGGCTACTTGACTCGGTTCGGAGCAGTTTCTCATCGCCCCTTGCCGCCAAGTCCCTCATTCGCATTTGGCATGTGCGAACATGCCAGAGGAACTGGTGAATTCTGCCTCCCCTGCCGCCCCTTTCGGTTCGGTTTAAGAGGAGCCCGGCCAACCAGCCTGACCCGGCTTTTCCCCAGTTGCCTGGGATTATCCCGGAAACGAACAGCTTCAATCTGTTGATTGCCACTGCCCGCTTCGTTCTTTCAATGAACTACCCACAACATAACTCAAATCGCCAAACCGACAATGAATTGATATGCACACGTTGTTCACCTGACTGCGCCGGTGGAAAACGTGTGAACAATGAAAAAACCCTAATGAAATCAAAGATTCCCTTGTCCTGCGCCGTGAATTATTAACCGTTTTTTCAGTTCAAAACCGCCGCGGTGAACAAGTTTTGTTTGGCATTTTTCAAAAAAATCCCGCTTGGCAGAAAAATTTTGAGAAGCAAACTTCTGCTCAATGAATTTACTCGGCACGGCCATTTTACGAATTTCACTTTTTGTGAGCTTTGCATTTGCTCTGACCGGATGCTGCACGATTAGTTCCAAAGAGGCATTCTTTAACCAAAACCCCGGATTGAGAAATAAATATGTCCGATTTGAGGAGGCCTCGCCGTATATCATTGAGACTTTTAATTATCGAAGTAATCATGCAGAGCTTGCAATACTCGAAGGTCTTCGCAACCATTTTCATCGGGATTCCGAGGATACAAATTACGTCAGTCAGATTGGGTGGCGAGTCGAAGCCTTATACAAGGACGACACTGATTTTCACAAACAGCTTAAAAAGAACTTTGCAAGTATGACAGACCAACTATTTTATTATGATTATCGTGATGGCGACGATCAAGAACAGGGTGGGTTGATCCTCAGACACAACAAGATTTTCAAGAAATATGTGTTAGCAAGTTCATTTAAGCAACCAGGCGATAAACCTTGAGGTCTGACTTGTAATCGGGAAGCAGTTGAAACGCCAACCTTCATTCGCACTTCCAACTTTGCGGCTGCCGCCCGGTCCAATCGCTTTAATTTGCCAGGCGCGCGCGTATCAAAATTAAAAAAGCCGCCTCGATGGCGGCGGCTTTGAACCGCGAAGTCGCGTTTCGTCTCTACGCCGGCGGCGGCGGTTTTGCGGCCTCGGCTTTTCTCTTTTTGGCTGCCAGTTTTTTCCGCTTGAGATAGCGCAAACGGCGTTTTCGTTTCTCGGCTTTGTTGTATTGTTGGCTCATAAGTGTCTTTACATCGGGCGCATATTCCGATTTCGTGTTGCACACTATGGTCGTTTGGACGCGGCGATTCAATCTCTATTTGGCACTGGTAGCAGGCTTGGCGCTGCTGTGCGGCTGTCAAACTCTCCGACACCGGCAGAAAGGGCCGGTTGGCGCGCTGCGCGTCCATATCCAGACGAATTCCAACCCCTTGGGCACCGGCCAGACCATTTCCGTGGTGCGGTCCGATCCGGTGCTGGTCACCATCGCGCGCAATCCCATTTTGACTGAAGCCAACGTTGTTGCCGCCAAGGTCATTGACTCGCCCGGCGGCTTTGCCATTGAAATTCAATTCGATGAAAACGGCACCTGGCTGCTCGAACAGTACTCGGCTGCCAATCCCGGCGGGCATTTTGCCGTGTTCGGGCAATGGGGCGACAAACTGGCCAACGGCCGCTGGCTGGCCGCGCCGCTCATCACCCAACGCATTGCCAATGGCGTGTTGTCGTTTACGGCGGATTGCTCGCGTGACGAGGCCGACCGGCTCGTGCTCGGCCTCAACAACGTCGCCGCCAAAATCCGTAAAGGGGAATTGAAATGATTTGTCCCGCCGTGCGCCGCCTCCTTTTTACGGCCGCTTGGTTTTCCTGCGCGAATCTGTTCGCGCAACAGCCGTTTCAATTCCCCACGGCCAACCATGCCTTGTATGAAATCGGCAACCAACTCAAATTCTTTGCGCCCACCGCACCGGACAAACCGTGGACAACCGGTTCTTTTGGCTGCGTCCGCACCGACGGCCGGCAAATGCACGAGGGCCTCGACATCCGCAGCCTGCAACGCGACACGCGCGGCGAGCCGACTGACCACGTCATGGCCACCGCCGACGGCATCGTAGTTTATTTCAATGCCAAACCGTCGCTTTCTAATTACGGCAAATACCTTGTAATCCGCCATGTCATCGAAGGCCTGGAAATTTATTCACTCTACGCGCATTTGAGCGCCATCCGGCCTGGACTAAAAATCGGCGACCAAGTCAGGTCCGGCGAAATCGTCGCCACCATGGGACGCACCTCAAACACCGAAACCATCACCAAAGACCGCGCGCACGTACACTTTGAACTGAACGTGCTCATCAACGATGATTTTGCGGCCTGGTTCAAAAAAAGTTCCCCCGGCGAACGCAACGATCACGGGGAATGGAACGGCCAGAACCTCAACGGTCTCGACCCGCGTGAAATTCTGCTGGCCGAGCACAATCCCAAAGATGATTTCAGCCTGCTGAATTTCGTCCGCGGCCAGACGGAGCTGTGCCGCGTGCTCGTGCGCGTGACGAATTTTCCGTATCTGAAACGTTACGCCGCGCTCGTTTTGAAAAATCCGGTCGCTGAAAAGGAAGGCGTGGCCAGCTACGAAATCGCGTTGAACTACAACTGCGTGGCTTTCGCCCTGATGCCGCGCGCCGCTTCGGAAATCAAGGGGAAGGCCAAATTTCAGTTGCTCTCCGTCAACGAATCGGAATATCGCGCGCATCCCTGCCGCAAACTCGTGGTACCGCGCGGCGGACGCTGGCAATTGACGGACAAAGGCCTGCGCGAACTGGAGTTGCTGACCCATTGAACTGTGCCGACTGATATCAAATCCCTGACGCGTGAAGAACTGGCAACCCGATTCAAAAGCTGGAACCAGCCCGCCTATCGGGTGACACAATTGCTTCAATGGCTTTACGCCCGGCGCGTCACAAGCTGGAACGCGATGACGAACCTGCCCGGGCCGTTACGCGAAAAGTTGGCGGAAAGCTTTTCGCTGCAAGCGCTGGAACTGGTCCGCAAACAGGGCGGACGCGACTCCACGCAAAAATTTCTCTGGCGGCTGCGTGACCATTCACTCATCGAAAGCGTTTTGATTCCGGCCAACCCGGCGCTTTACAGTGACGCGAGCGACCGCCATACGCTCTGCCTTTCCACCCAGGTAGGCTGCGCCTACGGCTGTAAATTCTGCGCCAGCGGCCTCGCCGGCTGGAAACGCCATCTCACGCCGGATGAAATTGTTGAACAGGTCCTAGCGGTTGAACGCGAGGTGACAAGTGGCAGGTGGCAAGTGACAGGAAGTCAAACCCAGCCGGCCATCACCGGCCACGCATCACGCATCGTGGATAACATTGTTGTCATGGGCATGGGCGAGCCGCTGGCGAATTACGACCACGTGCTGAAAGCACTGCGGATTCTGAATGCACCCTGGGGCGGCGGCATCGGCGCGCGCAAAATCACCATCTCCACCAGCGGCCTTGCGCCGCAAATCCGCAAACTGGCAGATGAACCCGAACAATTCCGTCTGGCGGTTTCACTGCACGGCGCAACCGACGAGGTGCGCAGCCAAATCATGCCCGTCAATCGCAAGTATCCGCTCAAAGAACTCGTTGCCGCGTGCGAATATTACCAGGTGCAAAAGCGCCGGATGATCACTTTCGAATACATTTTAATTGCCGGCATGAATGATTCGATTGAACAGGCCAGGCCGCTTGCCGCGCTGGCAAAGAAGCTGTTGGCCAAGGTAAACCTGATTCCTTACAACAAAGTCGAAGGCCTGCCGTGGGAGCGGCCGCCGGAAAAGGTCTGCGAAGCCTTTCTCGCGGCACTGGAAAAACAGAAAGTCACCGCCACGCTCCGTCGGGAAAAGGGCCACGACATTGACGCCGCCTGCGGCCAGTTGCGTTTGAAAACGGAAAAAAAACTCGGAGGGACGAGCTCTGCGAGTCCCTGAAAAATGGGCGTCGTGGAACTCCGCCCTCCGAAAGAAAATCCATGTTTCATCTGTGTCCATCTGTGGCTAAATTATGTGCGTGATTGCTTTGCTTGACTACGGCTCCGGCAACCTGCGCAGCGTCCACAAGGCACTGCTCAAGGCCGGCGCGGACGTGCGCATCGTGCAATCGCCGGACCAAATCGGCGAGGCGCGGGCCATGGTGTTGCCCGGTGTCGGCGCGTTCGACGATTGCATCAACGCGCTGCGCAAACAGGAATTGCTCGAAGCCGCGCGCGAGTTCATTCAATCCGGCAAACCGTTCCTCGGCATTTGCGTCGGTTACCAGGCGTTGTTTGAGAAAAGCGAGGAATTCAATTCGTGTGCCGAGGGGCTTGGAATTTTCAAAGGCAGCGTCATCCGCTTTTCGAAAAAGCACGGATTGAAAATCCCACAAATCGGCTGGAACCAGCTTGAAATCGTAAAGCCCGATTGCCCGCTGTTCCGCGGCGTGGCGAATGGCAGCTACGTTTATTTCGTGCACAGCTTTTATCCGCAACCAGCGGATGCAGGCATCGTCGCCACGCGCACGGAATACGGCGAGAAGTTCGCGTCATCGGTCTGGCGCGACAATGTTTATGCCACGCAATTTCACCCGGAAAAAAGCCAGCACGTCGGCCTGCAACTGCTGAAGAATTTTGTGGACCTTGCGCAACGTTGACCGACTGCCAATGAAACTGATTAAAAATTCTGTTTCCGGTTCCACACTGGTGCTGCTCTGCGCCGGTTTGGCCGGATGCGTGTTACACCACCCGGTGGTTACGCCACTGGGCAACGGTTTTGAAGAAGTGGCCCACCCCACGCGCGCATCCATGAGCCAGCCCGAGACCATGCGCATTTCATTTTTGTATCGGGCACCCGACGGCAAAACAACCTTGATCTGGCCTTCCTTGTACGGCGTTAGCGAAGTCATCAAAGGCGACGCGGCGATCTTTGTGGGCGACAAGGCCTATGTATCGCCGGACCCGGACGATGCCCGGGGCACCAAGCCGCGACTGTTTGCGGTGCGGTCACCCGCCCTGCCGCTGGATATTACCGACGAAGTTTTGTGGCGCTGGTCGCAGGCAACGGGAAAAGACTTCGAGAAAGCCATACAATTGTTCAGCCTGGTGACCCCGGAGGAAAAAAACGGCCAACTGGAGCTGCAACTGGAGTTTTGGACGGAAGAAAAAGACTGGCCGGACAAGACCACGCTGCAACTGGACTGGGACCAGGTGTCTGACATCATGCGCGAAGTGAAGGAGAAAGGTGTCGTCAACAAGGATTTGCGCTGGGGCACACCTTATATTGAGAAATAATTTTGGCCCGAAAACGGTAGGGCCGCGTTGCCGCGCGGCTATCATACTCGGTAGCACAATTTCGGTGGGGCGAGGCCACTGACGAACCGGTCGAAGTGTGATTCCAAAACTTTGGAGTGCGGTGACATGTCACCGCTTTACAAAGCGCCGACACGTCGGCGCAGTCCAAATTTTTGCTCGCGACCCGGCGCGGCCCTGCGCGTGGACGGCGGTGTGGCCCGGGCTTGCTTTTGAGCGAACTTTGGAAGATTTTGCGAAATTGGTGAAACTAAATGTTTCGAGAATCCCCTCGACATACCAGATCATCTGAAATAGTATCAGAATCATTGAAAATATCGAGGCCGCAAAGCAGCATCTATTGCGGCTAATTTGTGCGGTGCCTTTACAGCGATGAAACTTAACTGGCAATGTCCGTTCTGTAATCACAAGACTATCGTGCATGATGGCCATGAAGGCACGGTGAGTGATTTTAAGCACATCTTTGATCATGGCAACAAGTTCGCAAGGCAATATGTTCGAGGCCAAGTGATTGTTTGCCCTAACGAGCAATGCAAAGAGTATTCATTGATTCTTGTGCTCGGAGATGAAATATGGTCACAACAAGCAAGAGGTTATGTAGAATTAACACCAAAACGATCTTGGCGATTGATACCCGACTCTTCAGCTAAGGTGTTTCCATCTTACATCCCAAAGCCTTTACTCGATGATTATCGCGAAGCCTGTCTGATTCGTGATTTATCGGCCAAAGCGTCAGCCACTCTTGCGCGCCGTTGCTTACAAGGAATAATTCGCGACTTTTGGAAGGTTTCTAAACCACGGCTTGTCGATGAAATTGAAGCTATCAAGGATCAACTTGATACAACAACATGGGAAGCCATTGATTCGGTGCGTAAAGTCGGAAATATCGGCGCACACATGGAAAAAGACATCAATCTCGTAATTGATGTTGATCCCAACGAAGCCCAACTTCTCATTGAACTTATTGAAACATTTTTTGATGAGTGGTACATAGCGCGCCATGACCGTGAAGAAAGGATGAAAAAAGTTAAGGGGCTTGCAGCTTCAAAAGCTACTAAAAAAGATGCAACGTCAGCTTAGATGTGTCTTTAGCGTTCCGCACTTGATTTTCATCCGACTCTGGCGCAATTTGCGGTTCAACATTAACGAAACGAAACGAAAGGATTAAAAATTATGGCACACGAACTACCGCCCCTGCCCTATCCCAAGGAAGCTCTGGAACCGCATATTGACGCGCTGACGATGGAAATCCATCACGACCGCCATCACAAGGCTTACGTGGACAATCTCAACAAGGCCATCGCCGGCAACGCCGCGCTCGAAGCCAAATCGCTCGACGTGCTCATCGGCGACCTCGCGTCCGTGCCGGACAATATCCGCGGCCCGGTGCGCAACAACGGCGGTGGCCATTGGAACCACTCGTTCTTCTGGAAAATCCTCGCGCCCAGGGCCGGCGGCGCGCCTTCCGGGAAGCTCGGCGACGCCATCAAATCCACGTTCGGCTCCTTCGCCGATTTTCAGGCGAAATTTGAAGCGGCGGGTTTGGGCCGGTTTGGCAGCGGCTGGGCCTGGCTGGTGTCCAACGGCGGCAAACTGGAAATCGTCTCCACCGCCAACCAGGATAATCCGCTCATGGGCAAAGCCGTGGCCGGTTGCGAAGGCAAACCGGTCCTCGGCGTGGATGTCTGGGAACACGCCTATTACCTCAAATACCAGAACAAGCGCGCGGATTATTTGAAGGCGGTCTGGAACGTGATTAATTGGGCCGAAGTCGCCAAAAAGTTCTAATCCACCAAGCCATTCTAAAGCGAGACACGCTGGCCAAAAACCGGCGTGTTTTTTTATCCGTGAATCACGCTTAAGAACGCCAATTTGGGCGTAACCAAAGTAGGACAGGCTTCCAGCCTGTCTCACTTTTCCAACCCAAAAGATCAGAGACAGGCAAGATGCCTGTCCTACACCGGGATTACAGTTTCAGAAATAACTCGTGTGAATTCGCGAAATTCGCAGATTAAATCCCCCGTTCTCACACAATTTTGTTCCCTTTGCCGAGCACGATGACGCGCGGTTTCCATTTCTTGGCCTTGGCCTTGGTAAAGGTCGCAAAGTTCATGATAGTCAGCCGGTCGCCCTTTTTGCCCAGATGCGCCACCGCGCCGTTGAGAATGATTTCGCCGGAACCGCGTTTGCCGGGGATGGCATAGGTTTCGAACCGTTCACCGTTGGCCATGTTGCCGCAAAGAATTTTTTCATACGGCGACAACCCGGCCCTTTCCATCAAATCGGCGGCGATGGTCAGGCTGCCCTCGTAATTGACATCGCCACCCGTGACCATGGCACGGTGAATCTTCGATTTCAGCAAAACAATTTGCATGAGGCATTGAGTATAACGCGCGACACGGTTACTTCAACTTGAGAAAATTCCTCATAATCTGCCGGCCGTTTTCGGTGAGGATGCTTTCGGGATGGAATTGCACGCCCCAAATCGGCAGTTCCTTGTGCCGCACACCCATGACTTCGCCCTCATCGGTCTCGGCGGTGATTTCGAGGCAATCGGGCATCGTGTCGCGTTTGATGACGAGCGAATGATAACGCGTGGCTACAAATGGATTGGACATGCCGACAAACAGATCCTTGCCGTTGTGTTTAATCGGCGAGGTTTTGCCGTGCATCATCCGGTAATTGACCACCACCTCCGCGCCGAACACGTGCCCGATGCACTGGTGACCGAGACAGACACCGAACACGGGCAGTTCCTTTCCGAAGGTGCGGATGACTTCGTTCGACAATCCGGATTCGCGAGGCGAGCACGGGCCGGGCGACACCAGGATGCGCTCCGGCTTCAAATCGCGGATTTCGTCGAGCGTGACCTCGTCGTTGCGCCGCACCTGCATCTCGACGTTCATCTCGCCGAGATATTGCACGAGGTTGTAGGTGAACGAATCGTAATTGTCTATGACCAGCACCATGGCGGCTTCAAGTTAACATGGAATGCGATTTTGGAAATCAGGAAAAAAACCGACTTGACGGTTGTCAATGCACGGCGGCTGGTTTAGATTTCAACCATGAGCAGAGCGGAAATCATGTCTGAAATCCCGAAGCTGTCGCACGCCGAGCGCCGGGAAATCATGCGCTGCATTCTGGAAACGGAGGAAGACGCGGCAACGCTCGCCGAATGCGACCGGCTGGCATTGGAACGGTTCCAAATGCTCGACGCGATGGAAGCCGAGGATGAAAAGAACGCTGCCCGGTGAAATCTGGCGCGTGGATTTCGGCCTGGCCGCCAAGGTCCGGCCCGCGCTGATTTTGAGCGATTATCCCCGCGACGACGAATTGGCCCTGCTCATCGTTGTTCCGCATACAACGGCTGTGCGCGGCAATCGCTGGGAACTCGCCATTCAAAAGCCATTTCTCAAACCGGGTGCGTTTCATTTGCAACAAACCCAGCCCATTTCGCTCGCGCGCTTCGATGCGCGGCTCGGCGCTTTGACGCCGGATGAATTCAAGAAAGTGAAGGAAACCCTGGTTCGGTTGTTGAATTTACAAGCTTGAACCGCGCGACATCCGCCGCGTCAAAACGCTACTCGGTTTCCTTGTCGTGCAGGGCGAAGACGCTGGCGGCGGCGGCGGTCAACTCTTCATCCGTGGGTGCGGCATAATCGAGTTGGGCCGTGCGGTGAAGAATGACACTGCTGAACTCCCTTTGCTCGCCGGGAGCCAGCCGCTCGAATTCCTCAAGCAAATGCGCGGTCGCTGTGCTCATGCTGAAAAGATAATGCGTTTATTTTCGCGGGCAAGTCGGAAAATGTGCGCGCCAATCGCAGTGTTTGATAATGGCGGCGCCGGAAAAGAAACTTTCGGCAAGGGGTTGACACGCTGTCATCTATAGGTTACAATCTTCCGGTGCTCGAAAGGGAAATCAGGAAGCTGGAGCTTCAGAACGGACTCGTCCCGTTTGACGAGCGGTTCGATTCCCTTCGTGACCAAAGAATGCAGGTGGCGGTGGATGCCCGTCTGGCCCGTGCGCGCGCCGGAAATTTTGGCGATTGCAAATCCGTGGGTGGCAGGGTGTTTGAGTTGCGAATCGCCTTTGGCCCGGGACTCCGCGTGTATTACGGACTTCACGGCCGGCAAATTGTCGTCCTGCTGGGCGGCGGCGACAAAAGCAGCCAGGCACGCGACATCCGCCGCGCGCAACAACTGTGGCAACAATTTACGAAACATGCGTCTGAAAAATTACAAAGATGACCTGCTCAAGCGGCTGGAAGACCCGCACTACGCCGCCGAATATCTCGCCCAAGTGCTGGCGGAGAAAGACAGCGCCGCGTTCCTGATTGCGCTCAAGGACGTGGTGGAAGCCGGTGGCGGCATGGGCAATCTGGCCGGGCGCGTGGGATTAAAACGTCCGAGCCTTTACAAAATTCTTTCAAAAAAAGGCAACCCCACGCTGGCCACGTTGCAGGAAATTTTAAAACCGCTGGGTCTGCGCGTCTCCGTCGCCTTGGACAAGGTGGCGTGAGCGATGCACCGCCGGATTCACATTTCCAGTTCCGCACACTCTGCACTGTTTTCAAACCCGACACAACCAGACCAAATCGTGCGCGAGCGGGCGTCACACGTTGGCGATCAACTTTTGCCACAAATTTTGCTTGCGGCATGTATTGCTACTTCGACAATCCGTTTCGTCGCACTTCCTGAATGAACTTACCGGTTTGAGACGAATCGTCCCAATTTACCTCCGGGACGAGTTCTCTCCTCCTTCTTGTGTGCCACTCCGCAACCTTCCAATGTGAATCCTTGCGATTATGGCTATGGCTAGCGAGGCGAATCGCAACGAAATATGCAAAATGGTGCGCTATTGCCTTTTCTTGGGATGTAGCGGGAAACTTGCAGCCTAGAGGGGCCTTCGCCTCGGCAGCCATCTCGTAACACCATAGTTCCCGCCTCGGGTCTGTTCCGAGTTGATGGTAGATTCGCCCTAAATCTGTATACACCACAGTCAAATCGAGGGACAAGTAGTCATTTCCCTCAATAACAGACTCAAGAGTTTTTTTCCCAGCTTCCAAGCCACCGAGTTGGAGTGCAATGTCCGTCAGGAAAGAAAGGTGCCACGGATTCTCCGGTTCGTTCTTGAACTCCTGAAATACTTTTATCAGGAATTCTGCGATTACCTTGTCTGCATCATCCTTTCTTCCCACCGCGCGCAGATTGCCAGCCTGCTTTCCCACGAACTTGCCCGCACCCCACAAAAACTCTTTTCGTCTGCGAGGATCCTTCTCCTTTAACCACCAGTCCGGCTGGTCTGCCTTTGGTTTGAGGAAGTCGAAGAATCCTATAGTAAACGCTCCAGTTTAGAAGAATCTGCTGAAAAATCCCTGTGTCCTCCAAAATGCAGAGCGAAAGGATCGCCCCAATTCAGCGTGCGACGCAGGCCTGTCCGAAGGGTCGGGAGCAATCATCGACAAAATAAGTCGGCGAGTTGGCGCGGGCACCTCCACGCCTTTGAGCAACGCAGCAGCTTCGGGATAATAGGAGAAAGAGAGTAGCGTTTCGACCGGCGAACAGTCAGTCCGAAAGGGCAGCTTGCCTGTGACCAGTTCAAGGAAAATCATACCTAGCGAGAACACGTCCGAAGCCACAGAAGATCGGTAACCCCTCACGAATCGCTCCGGCGCCATATAAAGAATCGTTCCCATGTTATTGAGCGTCTTGACACACGCTTCGTGGGAGGGTGGCATACCAGCGATGGCGTTAAGCTGGGCTTGCTTAATCGAGGCAATCCCCCAATCGGCCACCATGAATATGCGAGCCATGAAGCTATTCTCACCGTGCCGCATCACGCGGTTTTCCTCAAGATCGTAAAGAATGTTTTCCGGTTTCAGGTCGAGGTGTATGACCCTATCTTTCTCGTAGGCATACTCAAGGCCACCAAGAACATCGTGAAGGATATGGAGTGCGTTTGGAAGGCTGGTCCGGTCCGTGCCTGGTATGTGTTCCAAAGTTATTCAGCCGGGGGCGAGGAGAGGAATCGAGCACTCGCCGCAGCCGACGGTGAATAACTTTGCGGCCCAGACATCCAGAAAATCCTTTTCCAAAC
>JBEKHY010000045.1:0-16844 GCA_050012035.1 Verrucomicrobiota bacterium
GTCGCGCAAAAAAAATCCGGCATTATCATTAAACGGATGAAGCTCCTCGGTCTGACCGGCGGCATTGGCATGGGAAAATCCATCGCCGCCCGGTTCCTTCACGAGCGGGGCGCGCCGATTGTGGACAGCGATGAACTGGCGCGGCAACTCGTCGAACCCGGCCAGCCTGCATTGAACGAAATCCAGGCTGCCTTCGGGAAAAACATGGTGGCCCGCGATGGCCAGCTCCGCCGCAACGAACTGGCGTGCGTCGTTTTCGCCGATGGCGCCGCGCGCAAACGGCTCGAAACCATCCTCCATCCGCGCATCCGCGAACGGTGGCTCGCGCAGATTGAAACGTGGCGCAGGGAAAACCGGGCGCTGGCGGTCGTCGTGATTCCGCTGCTGTTCGAAACGCAGGCTGAATCCGATTTTGACAAAATCATTTGTGTTGCCTGTTCCGCCGCGACCCAGCGCCAAAGGTTGTTGAGTCGGGGCTGGACGGCGGAGCAAATCCAGCAGCGCCTCGCCGCGCAATGGCCCATCGAGCAGAAAATCGCCCGCGCCAATTTTGTGGTCTGGACCGAAGGCGCGCTCAGTGTCTCCGCCCAACAGGTTGAACGCATCGTGGCCGCGCTTTAACCCGAAAACCGGAGTTGGGGAGCACACCCGCCTCGGGTGTGGCTGGACGTGCCTTGCGTCCAGCCGTTTCGTGCGTGATGCCATCCCGAACTTTCGAAACCTGCAAGTGCGCTCAATGTTTTCCGCGGCGGTGCGGAAAACGGCACGCGTGGCGCATGCTCCCCATCTCAATTCCGCTTTTCGGGTTTAATGCAAACCGGCCTCCAACACCTGCCGCACCACGGCAGTTGTGCCGGGTGATATCAGATAAATTCCCGGCCAGCCTTCGCGTACGAGCCAACGGATCTGTTCGACGGCAATGTCCTGTCCAACTTTCACCTGGTCGGACGGGTTGGTGTGGGCGGCGAGCCGCTGCAAAATCGCGTCGGGCACAATCACGCCCGGCACCTGGGCAAGGCGTTGCGCCCGCTCGAAACTGTTGAGAATCATCACGCCGACGAGCATCGGGCAGCGCGCCCGGAACGGTTCCAACGCCGCCAGCGGTTCGTGGTGGAAGGCCGGCTGGGTCATGATGTAGTCGGCGCCGCGGTCAATTTTTTGCCGGAGCCGTTCCAGTTCGCGTTTCCGGTCGGCGGCTTCCGGTTCGCAGCCGGTGCCGATGGTGAAGTGCGTGCGCGGGTCGGCCTGTTTGCCGAGGGTCGCGCCGCCGAAATCCACGCCGGCATTCAGGCACGTGTGCGTGAGACGAATCATCGCGACCGAATCGAGGTCGAACACCGCCGTGGAACGCGGGTAGGTCGGCGACATTTTCGGCGGGTCGCCGGTAATGAACAGCACGTTATGGATGCGATTGGCGTGATAGCCAATCAGCCGGCTTTGAATGCCCATCAAATTCAAATCGCGCCCGGTAAAATGCGGAATCAACTCCAGCCGGTCGGTCATCAAGCCGAGTCGCCCGCGCACCAGATGGATGAAATCGCCCGGCGACATCAAAGGAATGCCGCGCGATCCATCCGTGATGTCAACCGCATCGGCCAGGCCGCTGTCGGCGAGTTGGCGGAGGAACTCAATCTTGCCGGCGACAAACCGTTCGTCCGTGCCGCGCGGTGGCAGCATTTCAACACTGACAACGAACCGGCCTTCCTTGAGTTTGCGGGAGAACGGGCCGTTTTGTTTCTTCTCCCCATCGCCGGCGGGCGGGTGGACGCCCGCCGCGCGGACCTCCGCGACGGTCACGCCGGCCCCGCGCGAACGCAGGTAATTGTGCATCTCGCGGATGTGCGGCGGATGCATCTCACAGCAGCCGCCAATCAGGCGCACGCCGCGGTCCAGGAAACTCCGCGCCAGCCTGCCGGCATATTCGGGATTGACCGATGTCATGAACCGGTTCCCGATGCGCTGGAAACCGCCGGCATTGGGCATTACTGACAACGGCAACGGCGCGCCGCGAGCGGCGTCCACGAAGGCGCTCGCGTCCCACGGCGCGCAACAATTGACGCCGGCCAGGACCGCGCCCTTTTCCGCCATGCGTTTGACAAACGCTGACGGCTCGAGTTCGGGGCTGAACGTCATTTCCGCAATGATCGGCGGCGCCTGCGGAAGTGACCGGATCAAATCAATGAGCAGTTCGAGCTGGCGCTGCGAATGGAACGTCTCCAGCAACAACGCATCCACGCCGGTGGCGATGAGGCTCTCAAGCTGTTCCCGGTAACAGGCCGCGATCAGGGCCGGCTCCGTCAGCGGTTCAGCGGTCGGCCCGACCGACGCCAGCACGAAAACCGGTTCGGCGGAAAACTCACTGGCGGTCGCCCGCGCGACTGCAACGCCGGCGCGGTTCAATTCGACGACGCGATGTTCGAGGCCGAAGGATTGCAGTTGCCAGCGGTTGGCGCCGAAGGTGTTCGTCTTCAGGCAGCGCGCCCCGGCAATGAGATAGTCGCGGTGAACGCGGCGGATGAGCTCGGGTTGGTCGGCGTTGAACGCTTCATACACGTGGTTGGCTTCGGGCAGCCGGCCGGTCAGCTCGAACAAATACGACCCCATCGCGCCATCGGTGAGCAGGGGCGTGGCATTGAGCGTAGTCAGAAAATCCGCCATCAATGGTTGATACAACAGCCCGGCCACCGAGTCAAAACCGCTCTTGCCCTTCCGCCTTAATTCTCAACTCCCCGTCCTCCATAGCCTTGGCGAAGGAGGATCAACTCTCAGCCATCAAACCGTTCCAACCGCCGATGCACGCAGCTTGTCGCGCCGGAATCCTGATGAAGGCGGAAATTGACGCCGCCGCCGCTCCCGCGCACACTCTCGCGTTGTGCGGATGGAAACCGGGATGAAAGAGCAATTTTTCGCCAAACTTGAAACACTGATCGCGGAGGCGCGGCGGCTGAAAGTGCGTGGGTTTGGCGAGCAAGAACCGGAAGCGGCCACCTGTCATGAGTTGATCATTCCGTTGTTTGACGCGCTCGGCTTCCGCCAGCAGAACATCAAACCCGAGTTCAAAATCCTCGGCGATTCGGTGGATTATCTCCTCAAATCCGACCGCCCTCTCATTTTTGTCGAAGGCAAGAGTCTGCTCGATTGCCCGAAGACCAGCCTGTTTGACAAGCACCGCGAACAAGTCCACCGCTACATTCAGAATTACCGCCTCAGCCCGGAAATCACGACGATGGAGCACCCGGTCAAATGGATTTTGCTCACCAATTTCGACCAGCTTCACTTCATCCGCGTCAACGAAATCACGCCCTCGTTCTCCTTCAACCTGGACGACCTCTGGCCATGCCGCGAGGAACTCTGGGAACTGCTCGCGCTAGAAAATCTCGAAGCCGATCGTATTGACGAGCTTTACGACCAGCACAAGAAGGCCAGCCTCGACCAGCAGTTTCTCACCGACCTCAAACGCTGGCGGCTGCTCATCGCCAATGGCTTTGCCCTGCGTAACCAAAAGCGCTCGCTGGACGAAATCACCCTCGCCAGCCAGCAACTGCTCGACCGCTTTATCTTTTGCCGCATGTTGGAGACCCAACGGCTGGTCGAATACAACAAGCTCGCCCGCACTTACAGCAATTACGAAGTCCTTTACGCCCGCGCGGACAAAACCTTCGGCGAAATCCTGCGCGAATCGCTCTTCGTCGAAATCAAAAACGACTTCAACACCGAACTTTTCGAGCAGCCGTTGCTCTGCGATGAACTGAGCATTGACAACGCCGCGCTCTCTGCCGTCATCGGCCACGAACCGCTTGCGCCGCAACTGGCCGCGCAATGCGGTTTTGAATCCGGCCAGGGCGAACTGCTCGCCTTCCGGCATCTCTACCGTTACGACTTCAGCCTCATGTCGCGGGACGTGATGGGCGCGGTCTATGAACGCTTCCTCGCCCACAAACTTTTCCAGAGCGCCGGGCGCGTCGTCATCGAAGACACGGACGAACTGCGGAAAAAGGAAGGCATCTACTACACACCGCAATACATCGTGGATTACATCGTCGGCCACACGCTTGGCGAGAAAATCAAACCCATTCTCGCCGAGGCCAAAACCCTGCTCGGTTACAAAAACTTCAAGGGCGCGCTCGCCAAAATCCGCGAACTTGGCGAAATCAAGGTGCTCGACCCCGCGATGGGTTCCGGCTCGTTCCTGCTCCGCGCGTTCGACGCGCTGGTCAAAGCCTACGACGAATACAATCAGGAATGCCGCCGCCTCAAGAAGGAGCGCAACGGCCAAGGCGCGCTCTTTGACGCCGACTTCGTCATTCCGGAGGAAGTTCTGGAAGCTCCACTCCATGTTCTCACGGAAAACATCTTTGGCGTGGACCTCGACAAACAGGCGGTGGAAGTGGCCAAGCTCAACCTCTGGTTGCGTTACATGGCTGTGAACCGCGATCCGTTCATTGAACGCTTGCGCAAAAAGCGCGGCGGCCAGCCGCTGAGCCTGCTGCCCAACCTCACGCACAACCTCAAACGCGGCAACTCGCTCATTGCCGATAAATCTGTTGCCGGCGACACGGCGTTTGACTGGCAACAGGAATTTTCTGAAATCATGAAGCACGGCGGCTTCGATGTTGTCGTCGGCAATCCGCCTTACGAACGCATTCAGGTGATGCAGGCCAACGCGCCGGAAGCGGCGGAGTTTTTGAAAGCAAACTATCGCGCGGCGGCTTCCGGTAACTTCGATATCTATGTCTGCTTCATCGAACGCGGGCTGGAATTACTCAATGCCGATGGATTCTTCGGCTATATTTGCCCGCACAAATTCTTCGAGGCCGATTATGGTGTTGGCATCCGAAAGCTGTTATCGGACGGGAAACACGTCCGAAGCATCGTTACGTTTGGTCATCAACTCGTTTTCTCCCAAGCCTCGACCTACACTTGCCTACTTCTGCTGAACAAACAGTCAGTGGAGCAATCCATCGTTGTGAAAGTGGATGACTTGAATGCTTGGCGTGCCGGCAAACCAGCACAAGAAGGAAACTTTGCAGCATCACACTTCACGACTGGGGCGTGGAATTTTGCACTCGGAGCAGGCGCGCCGCTTCTTGAAAAACTTTCCCAAATACCAGTTAAGCTGGCGGATGTGACCGACCGTATCTTTCAAGGTATCAAGACCAGTGCGGATGACATTTACATTGTCGAAGAGTTGGAGAGACAATCGGGAAAAGTCCGCGTTTTCTCACCGGAGGCACAAAAGGAACATTGGCTTGAGCCGGAATTGCTTCATCCGCTCATCAAAGGCGGAGATAGCAGCCGTTATTCACTGACGCAAACCAAGCGCCTGATTCTTTTTCCATACGCGCCAAACAAGGACGGCGTCATGGAATTGATTGCGGCAACGAAACTGGAAAAGAAATTTCCGCTGACGTGGGATTACCTGCTCGCTAATCAGAAGCGACTGGAAGCGCGCGAAGACGGAAAAATGGCTGGTGAAAATTGGCATGGCTATGGACGAATCCAAGCTCTGGACGTAATGCCTCTTCCGAAAATCTTCACGCCTGACCTTTCGCAATGTACGGCCTATTCACTCGACGAAACCGGAGAAAGGTTTTTCACCGGAGGCGTTGCTGGCGGCTACGGCATTCTCGTCAAGCCGAACGTTTCGCGGGAGTTTGTTCTCGGCTTGTTAAACAGTCGGTTGCTTGAATGGTTCATGCAGCAAATTAGCACACCGATGCGTGGCGGCTGGTTTAGTTTTGAGTCACGATTCATCAGGCATTTGCCGATTAGACTCATTGAGCCGAAAAACAAACGCGAAGCGAGATTGGAAAAGGAAATCGTCGAGCGCGTCGAGGCCATTCAAGCGGCGCACCGCGCGTGCGTGAAGTTGCCGGAAATTTTACATCTCAAAATCGCGCACGCGCAAAACCGCACGCCTTGCAACCTCGCCCATTACCTGCAAAAAGATTTCGCGGCAGCGGTGAAGCAGGACATCCTGATTGACGACGTGCAACGCACCGGCTTCGTCCACGAAATCCGCGTTGGATCGGATGGCAAGGAACTCACGCTCATCGCCACTGTCACGGATAAGCCGGACGGCAAGCCGCATCCGCTGCCCGTGCTGCGGTTGGCATTCAAGGATGACACGCTGCGCCAGTTCATCTACGCCGGCTGGAAGCAATTCCTCGCCGACCATTCGCGCAAGAAGAAATGGACGAAAGGCAAAAAGCCGGAGCCGATTTACGCGTTGCTCGTCAACACCCTCGAACCGCTGGTCTATTTCGCCTCTGCCGCCGGCGACAATCTCCGCGCCATCCGCGATGTGATGAAAGCCGTCGCCGACGAGGCCGGCAGCGCCGACCTCGCCGCGATTGAAGTGGAAATCAAAAAGCTCGACCAAGAGATTGACGCCCTGGTCTATGACCTTTACGCCCTCACCCCCGCCGAAATCAAAATCGTGGAAGGAGCCGCCAAATGAATTTCACGCATACATTGGAAATCAAGCGCAACGCATTGCACTACTCCCTGTTGGCGAAGATGCTGTCGAGCGAATTGAGCGTCGAAGGTTTGTCAAAATCGAAGGAAACGGTGTATGAGCGATGAAATTAAAGACGTATTCCTGTGCCACAATAAAGCGGATAAAGATTGGGCGCGGAAACTCAGCGAACGGATTGAGGCGGAAACAATTGATGGCCTGCCCACGTCGCGCAAATTCAGCGTATTCTTCGATGAATGGGATATTGATTACGGAGACAATATCTTGAATCGAATCAACCAGGATTTGCCGCGCAGCCGCCACTTGGCGGTCGTGATGTCCCCGGAGTTTTTCAAATCCGGCTGGACGAATTTGGAATGGACTGACACGGTTGCCGACGACCCTGCGGGTCTGAAAAAGAAACTGCTCCCCATTTTGCGGCGGGATGTTTCGCTCGATGGCTCGGAACGGATCACATTCCCAGCGCCGTTCAAATCACTCAAGCGATTTGATTTTCGGGATGATACAAGATTCGAGCGGGAATTTGAAAAGCTATTGCGACGGATTCGCGGGCTTCCCCCACAGCGCGGCGCAGTGCTTCCGGCGAAATATAGTGTGGCAGAGGCATCGACAATTTCTGTGGAGGAACAGGAATCTTGGTTGCCTGACCGTATGCGCGACGCGCTATTGGGAAACCTATTAGAAGTGCAGATTTTTCCGCCATCCATCTGGAGCGCACCAACTCAAAAGGAAAACTCGCGTGCTATTTGGGCTGAATTGCCGGACGCGGAAGGGCACATTATACGCGAAAAGCGGCTTTATACCTTTGGCGACCTCACCAACGAACGCTGTCAACTCCGCAAGGTGGTGGATATTTCCGGCATAGCGAAGGCAGCAACGCGCGAGTGGCTGGTGGACTCGACGAGGGCAAATTGTTGGGTTGCGCTTCTCAATCAAGCCTTAACCAGCCATTTGAGCAAGCTTGCAATCAGGAAGGAGGAAAAAGGCCGGTATTTTTTCCGTCCGAATAAAGACGGCACAACACGCATTTGGCAGAATGGAAAAGACAGACCGCGTGAGGTCGCAGCCAAGAAAACCAATCCGGCGGACAATAGCACATTTTGGGTTCATCACGCAGCTAGAATCCGGTTCAAGCGGCTTGGTGATCGGTTCTTTTTGATGATTGAACCTACATATTTCTTCACAACGGATGGCGAGCAGGCGTTCGCCGGCCAGCAAATGGGGCGCATGGTAATGCTCTGGGGAGGCCGGCAAAAGAACGCCGACATACTCCGAAATTTTGTATTCTGGGCGAAAACAATCGCAAGAGGCACAGGTCGGATGCAAATTCAGACTGGAGGAGAACCCATCGTGGTTTCAGGAGTGCCAGCACTCGCGATGGCGAATGTTGGCATTGAATCAGATCATGTCCGGGTCGGTTCATTATTTGCCACCGTTGACACTGAACTCGACGAAGTGGCACAGGATGTCGAAGTCGTGCCGGCTGATCAAATTGAAGAGGAGGATACCGATGATACCCAGGAGGAATAAGCATTCGGGCCGTAGAGACACGCGAAGCCCGAAGCGATCAAATTCAGGTTTGCCAATTGCACGCAGGCCAAAACGGTGGACTTCAAAAAACATCAAACGCGAAGCAGACTTGGATGTCTTAATTGAAAAATCACCTCCTGCGTTCGGCAGTTTGTTTATCGAAGAGCCGAAACTCGTGTTCGCTGGCAACGAGACATGCGTTGATCCCAAGACAGGCATAGACCGATATGGCCCACACCTCACGGCCAAATCCCCAATACGCATTGGCGTGATTGGCACCGGATCAGGCATTGACGCCTTCAAAGCGTATTTGGAAACTGTGCATGGGCGCATTCTCCCTGGCCGCAATTCGCGCGGCAAATTCTACGATTCCTTGGTGTTTCCTGATTTTCCCGGCGTCGGTCTCTCGCATTCCTTTCGCACCGAATTCATGACGGAAACTACAATTCAACGGCCAATCCCGGAGGATTTTTTTAAGAAAGCTGTTGAACCTGGGAATGTCTCGACAAAGTTGCGCCAAGTTGTCGAACTGGTCGTGAAGGAACTGGAAGCTCTAGCGGATGCCGAACCTGGACCGGACGTTGTTGCTGTTGTGATGCCCCCGGCAGTTGAAAAAGAATGTGCAACAGTGGGGGCGGCGGTCCGTAGCACTAAGCTGATCTTGACACCGGCCAAAAAACTGGAACGCCGGTTGGAAAGGGAACGTCTAAGAACAGGACAAGAATTCTTTCCGTTCGATTTTAGGGAATCACTTGAAGAAGGCCAAAGAGGTTTTTGGAATATCCACCATGCGTTAAAAGCGCACGCGATGCGGTTTGCTCTCCCCACGCAAATTGTGTGGGAAGGCCGTCTTCGCGGCCAGGGGTTGACTCAAGACCCGGCGTCCATGGCTTGGAATTTTTTCACCGCTCTCTACTACAAAGCCGGTAATATTCCTTGGCTCCCACAACATGTTCCGCCGAACACTTGCTACGTAGGTATTTCATTTTACAAGGAAAGCCCACTGGAAAGTGCGGATATGCAAACGAGTTTGGCCCAAGTGTTTTCTGGTTCAGGTGAGGGGTTGGTTTTGAAGGGGCAGAAAGCTGTCATTGATAAGAAGCGCGACCGCAAGGCGCATTTGGATGAACGTGGGGCTGAACAACTGTTGACTCAAGCGATAGCCCTTTATGCTCAACACCACAAAGGCAAGCCCTCCCGTGTGGTTCTGCACAAAACTTCGCGGTATTGGCCTGAAGAACTTGCCGGCTTCAAAAAGGCGCTCGGAGACATTTACCGCTACGATTTTCTAACGCTTGAAAAATTGGATACCCGTTTCATGAGATTGGGTAAGGAACCGCCACTGAGGGGGACTGTTGTCACGCTTGCGCCGAGGCATCACGTCGTGTTCACCGTTGGCTTCATCCCATATTTGCGCGCGTATCCTGGATTCCGCATCCCGAATCCGTTGGAGATAGTTGAGCATCATGGTGAATCGCCGACAGAATTGATCTGCCAGGAAATCATGGCGCTAACGAAGTTGAACTGGAATAGTTGTAGCTTTGCGAGCAGCGACCCTATAACCACTTTGTTTGCTCGAACCGTCGGTCGTATTCTCACAGAACTTCCAGCCGGTGTAACACCGCAAACGAAATACAAATTTTACATGTAGTAGCTTGGACAGTCTTTGTCGCACCTGATGAAATAAAATTGCTCGCATGAAACGAAAAACTTACGCGCCGGTCACGGATTTTGAACGGGCCACCAGTTATTGTCCGCTGTATCAGGCTTGGCGCATCCGCAAAAGTTAATTGCTAACGCATTTCAAGCCGCTCAATTTGAGCGTTTTTTGTTTTTTCGGGGAGTGCGGCAAAATTTCACTGCGCGAATAACTCACAAGGAAAATCAAAGAACGCCTTGTTTTTGCGCGTTTTTGAGCGGGAATAAGTGGCTTGTAACTTTTTCTCGCAATCTGATTCGCGTGGTGTAAGCTGACTTCGTTATTGGGGCAATAACATGATATGAATGATATGATATTGACCCCGGTAAATTCAACCGCCATCCGCGCCGTGGGTTACGACGGATACACACTGACCGTCGAGTTCCACAGCGGCCGCATTTACGATCATCCTGGCGTGCCTTATTCCGTTTATGTGGAATTCATGAACGCCCCGTCCATGGGTGCCTACTACAATCGTTACATTCGAGGGCGCTATGGGTAAAAAATTATGAGCAACACCCGTAACGGCAAAATCGCGCGGTTGCCACAACATATCCGCGAGCAATTGAACCGCCGATTGCAGGACGGTGAGCAAGGCAAACGTATCGTGGAATGGCTGAACTCGCTGCCGGAAGTTCAAAAAGTTCTCACGGCGGAGTTCGACGGACATCCGATGAGAGAACAAAATTTGTCCGAATGGAAGCCGGGCGGATACGCCGAATGGCTGGCACAGCAGGAGGCGCTGAAGGTGGTGCGCCAGATGGCTACCGATGCCGGCGAATTGCAGGAAGCCGGCGGGGCGCTCACGGACAAGATGGCTGTGTGGCTCACCGCCCGATACGTGGTGGCGGCCCGGAAGCTGGGCGGCAAGGAGGCCAACGGCGAAACCGATTGGAAACTGTTGCGCGAGTTGTGCAATGACCTTGTGGCGCTACGGCGCGGCGACCACTATGCGAAGCGCTTGCGATTAGAAGGAGAACGGCTGGAAACGATGCGGCAGTTGACCAAGGAGCAGAAAGAGAAGGAGTTCAAGGAATGGCTCAAGCGACCTGACGTGCAAGAGAAAGTGCGCCCGAGGGCCACTCGAGATAGGGTTATCAGGCGTGTTTTTGAAATCGTTAACCACGTCATGGTCGGTACTCCATTGGAAGATTTTGAATATCTCGACGATGAAGAGCCGGAAATATTACCAGACCCCGCTGCTTTGATATGACTGGCTATCCGACCAAATCAAACCAGATCAAACCAATGGAAAAGATGCCCACAACCAGTATGGCTCTTAAAATTCGTGTTTTTGTGCCGGTTTGGCGTGCCTTAACCAAAACCGTCTGCTAACCTCCCCTTGTTATGCTGCTGACCAAAGACGAACTGCAAAGCCTGGTTGGGCTGATACATCAGTCGCCCCACACGCTCTTGGGGATGCATCCGCTCGGTGACGGCTCGGGGCTGGTCGTCCGCGCCTTTCTGCCCGATGCCGCAAAAGTCGAAATTCATCCTACGCACGAAAAGGACAAGCCAAAATTTGAGCTGAAGCGGATTCCCAAAACCGATGTCTTTGAGGCCGTCACAAAGTCGGTCAACAAAGTTTATGCCTACGATTTGGTCGTCACCAACCGTCAAGGACAGACGCGGCGGGTGCGGGATGCGTTTTCCTTTTTGCCGACGCTGGGCGAGTCGGATTTGTTTTTGTTTGGCAAGGGCGACGAGCGGCGCATTTACGAGAAGCTCGGCGCGCAGTTGCGCACGATTGACGGCGTTCCCGGCGTGAGCTTCGCCGTTTGGGCGCCCAACGCGCAACGCGTCAGCGTCGTCGGCAATTTTAACAACTGGGACGGGCGGTTTCATCCCATGCGGCTGCTCGGCGCGTCCGGCGTCTGGGAAATTTTCGTTCCGGGCGTCGGCGTCGGCGCGCATTACAAATTTGAAGTCCGCGATGCGCATGGCAGGATTTCGCTCAAAACCGACCCCTACGGATTTTTCTTCGAAGTGCCGCCGAAAAACGCCGCCATCGTCTGGGACACCCGCAAATTCAAGTGGACGGACGATGCCTGGATGCAACGGCGGCGCGACCGCGATCCGCTCCGCTCGCCGATGAGCATTTACGAAGTGCACCCCGGCTCGTGGCGGAAAAAATCCATTGGCGAATCACTGGGTTTTCGCGAACTGGCCGCGCCGCTCGTCGAATACGTCAAACGCATGGGTTTCACCCACGTCGAATTTTTGCCCGTGGCCGAACACGCCTTTTTCCCGTCGTGGGGCTACCAGATCACCGGCTTTTACGCGCCGACGAGCCGCTACGGCACACCGGACGATTTCCAGTTTCTCGTCAATGCCTTGCACGCGGCGGGCATCGGCGTGCTGGTGGACTGGGTGCCGGCGCATTTTCCGCGCGATGACTGGGCGCTGGCGAAATTCGACGGCACCGCCCTTTACGAGCACGAAGACCCGCGCAAAGGCGCGCACCAGGATTGGGGCACGCTGGTTTTCAATTTTGGCCGCCACGAGGTTTCCAACTTCCTCGCCGCCAACGCCCTGTTCTGGTGCGACCGGTTTCACGTGGACGGCCTGCGCGTGGATGCCGTCGCCTCGATGCTTTACCTCGACTACTCGCGCAAGGCAGGCGAATGGATTCCCAACCAGTTCGGCGGACGTGAGCATCTTGAGGCGATTGAATTCCTGAAGACATTCAATCACCTGACCCATACGGTATTTCCCGGCGTTTTGACCATCGCCGAGGAATCCACCGCGTGGCCGCTCGTCACGCGCCCGCCCTATGTTGGCGGCCTCGGCTTTTCGTTCAAGTGGAACATGGGCTGGATGCACGATACGCTTGGCTATTTCAGCCGCGAACCGATCCACCGGAAATACCATCAGAACGATCTCACGTTCGCAACGCTCTATCATCACCATGAAAATTTCATCCTGCCCCTGTCACACGACGAGGTCGTTCACGGCAAGGGTTCGCTCATCGGCCGGATGCCCGGTGACGACTGGCAGAAATTCGCCAACCTCCGTGCGCTCATCGCGTATCAATGGCTGTTCCCCGGCAAAAAACTGCTGTTCATGGGCGGCGAATTCGGCCAGAGCGCCGAGTGGAACGCGAACGGACAATTGGATTGGTGGCTGCTGGACGCCGGGCCATTCCATCGCGGCCTGCAAAAGTTCGTCGAGGATTTGAACAAACTTTATACCGCCTCGCCGGGACTGTGGCAGTCCGATTACGACCACGGCGGTTTTAACTGGATTGACTGCGCCGACCGCGACGACAGCGTGCTCTCCTTCGTCCGCCAAACCGCTGACGGTGCGAATCAACTGGTCGTCATTTTGAATCTCACGCCGGTCCCGCGTCCGAATTATCGCATCGGCCTGCCGCGCGCGGGCAAATGGCGCGAGGTCCTGAACAGCGACGCCGCCATTTACGGCGGCAGCAATCAGGGCAACCTCGGGGGGGTCACCGCGGAAGATATTCCCTGCCATAACCAGCCGCATTCCGCCGAATTTCGGCTGCCGCCGTTGAGTGTGATTGTGTTCCAGCCCGAAATTAAAGCGTGAGCTGGACAATGCGCTCCTGAATTTGGCTGTTCCAGCGGTTGAAATAGCCGAACAAGCGGTAAAGCTCCTCCAGCTTTGGCAAAAGTTCCCGGTGCGAAACTGCGTCGGCAGTCATCCACCTTTCGTCGAGCGATTTTAATTCGCCCGTCAGCTGCTCGCGTGGTTCGTTGAGTTTTCTCTGCAAGACATTCAGCTTTTCAACCCAATCCTGCCCGCGTTCAAACAACTGGACTTGCAACAACGGCGACGCCACCTGGCTTTTTTCAGCGAGAAAACCGTCGGCATTCCGGTAAACCGTCGCCACTTCGGCGAACAAATCGGCGAGGGCGGGGGGGGGATTTGTTGGACGTCCTTCGGTTTCGCGCCGAGTTCCAATTCAATCGGGTGCAGCAGCCGCGATTTCGGCTCGGCCAGACAATTGTAAGCCGCGCTCAGCTCCGCGTAACGGCGATTGGCCGGGCTTTTTTCCGCTTCGCTCGAACCGTGTTGTTTGTCCGGATGCGCCTCTGCTGCAAGCTTCAGAAATTTCGCCTTCAGCAATTCCGGTTCAAGCCAGGGGCGGCGTGGTTCGTTGAGCAGGGCAAAATGATCTGTCATTGGCGCCAACTCAGAAACCAGACCCGAAAGAAGAAGTCAAACCGATGTTTTCAAATCTAAGAGCTGAAGCTCTCGCCGCACGAGCACGTCGTGGCGGCGTTGGGCTTCTTCACTTTGAATCCCTCGTCCAACGCGTCGAGGTAATCCAGTTCACTGCCGGTGACATAAAGCGCGCTCTTCGGATCCACGACCACGCGCGCGCCCCCGGATTCAACGAGGATGTCGCGGTTCGCCGGAGCGTCCTGCAAATCCATCTTGTATTGCAACCCGGAGCCGCCGCCGCCAATCACAGCCACGCGCAGGACGCCGTTCGGCCGGCCTTGCTTGGTCAGCAACGACGCGACCTTGCCCGCCGCGCTCGGTGTGAGCTTGACCAACCGTTCGTCACCGACGCGGAAATTCGGTGCGGCTGTTTGTTTGCTGGCGATGCTGGCAATCATTTTCGATTCGCAAAAAGGTAATTGTCCTTGTGGCGAACGTCAACGCGCGCGGTTGCGGATTTTAGCGGCGAATTCCGCAGCCGAAGCCAGCCTAGACCCGCCAGCCCAAGAGCCATGATCGCATAAGTGGATGGCTCGGGCGAGATGTTCATGATATGGAGGCTGGGCGCATTCAAAATCGGAATGTCATTCACCAATCCTGCCCGGCAGTTTGGGGCTGCCAACAAGCCAACACTTGCAACCACAACGACCCGGCGGGACGAATGGAAGAACTGAATTATTGGTTTCATTTTTTTGGTTCGTTCGATTGATGCTAAACCATAAATAAAACGATTTGATGATTTGGCTCGACGAACTTGTTCACATTTTATTCACAATTTTTGAATTTTTTTCAATTCAGCTTGAAAATCAAATACATTCCCTCCCATGAAACTGATTTCTTGGAACGTCAACGGCCTGCGTGCCGTGTTGAAGAAAAATTTTCTCGATTACCTCGACGCCAGGAAGCCCGACGTGCTTTGCCTGCAGGAAACCAAATGCGGCCCGAACGACGTCGAGCAACTCTGGCCCGTCGCTTACACGACCTACTGGAACACCGCCAAGAAGAAAGGCTATGCCGGCACGGCCATCTTCACCCAAACACGGCCATTGAATGTCACGCCTCACATTGGTCTGGCCGAGCATGACCAGGAGGGCCGCGTGCTGACCGCCGAGTTCGGCGATTTCTTTCTCGTAAACGTTTACGTGCCCAACGCCAAACGCGACCTTTCGCGGCTGGTTTACCGCCAGCGCTGGGACGCCGACTTTTTGCGCTATCTGAAAAAGTTGGAGAAGAAAAAGCCCGTGATTTTCTGCGGCGACCTCAACGTGGCCCACACGGAAATTGATTTGGCAAATCCGAAGGCGAATGTTCACAACCACGGCTTCACGCCGGAGGAACGCGCCGGCTTCAGCGCCTTTGTGCGGGCCGGTTTCCTCGACACCTTCCGCGAATTCGAGAAGGGCGGGGGACATTACACTTGGTGGAGCCAGATGGGCGGCGCGCGTTCCCGGAACATCGGCTGGCGCATTGATTATTTTCTCATCTCAAAATCCCTGCGCCCGCGGCTTAAACGCGCTTTCATCCAGCCGGACGTGGAAGGTTCCGATCATTGCCCCGTCGGCATCGAACTTGAGTGAACAATTTTTTTGAGAATTTGGCTCGCAAGCGCTTCAGGTCGGACTTACATTCATCATGGCTAAATTATATTGCCTCGATGAAAATACTTCTAGTCAGCCCGCGAACGCCCGACACGTTTTGGAGCTTCAAACATGCCGTGCGTTTCGTTTCCCGAAAGGCGTCCATGGTGCCGCTGGGCTTGTTGACAGTGGCGGCCATGCTCCCGCCGGAGTGGGAACTCAAATTGGCGGACCTGAACGTGAAGCGGCTCAAGGACGAAGACCTGCGCTGGGCGGATTACGTGTTGCTGGGCGCCATGCTCGTGCAAAAGGAATCCGTCCGCGAAATCGTGGCGCGCTGCGCAGCTTTGGGAAAAACCGTCATTGCGGGCGGACCGCTGTTCACCACCGGCCATGAGGCATTTCCGGAAATCCAGCACTTCGTTCTCGGCGAGGCCGAGGAAATAATGCCGCAGGTTGTGGAAGATATGCGGAATGACCGGTTGCAGCGGTTTTATCGCGCCGCGGGCCGGCCGGAAATCACCCAAACTCCTGTTCCACGCTGGGACCTCATCAAGTTCCGGCATTACGTGACCATGTCCGTGCAATTCTCGCGCGGTTGTCCGTTCGATTGCGAATTTTGCGACATCATCGTGATGAACGGGCGCGTGCCCCGCACGAAAACGCCCGCCCAATTGATTGCCGAGCTGGACGCGCTTTGCCGGCGCGGGTGGAAGGACATGGTTTTTGTCGTGGACGACAATTTCATCGGCAACAAGCAACGGACCAAAGTGCTGCTGCACGCGCTGATTGAGTGGCGGCGGCGCACGCGGACCCGCATAGGATTTTTCACCGAGGCGTCCATGAATCTTGCCGATGACCCGGAATTGTGCGCGCTGATGGTAGAAGCCGGTTTCAAAAAGGTTTTCGTGGGCATCGAGACGCCCTCGGTCGAGGCGCTGGCGGAATGTCACAAGCTCCAGAACCGGAACCGCGACCTCGTGGCCTCGGTGCAAACGCTGCAACGCGCCGGACTGGAAGTCATGGGCGGTTTCATCGTGGGTTTCGATAGCGACAAGAGTGACATCTTCAAGCGGCAGTTTGAATTCATCCAGCGCTCCGGCGTGGCGACCGCGATGGTGGGATTGCTGAACGCGCTGCCGCAGACGCGATTGTGGCAGCGGTTGAAACGCGAGGGACGGCTGGAAACCGAAAGCACCGGCAACAACACCGACGCCGCGTTGAACTTCAAACCCAAATTGAACCGAGACTTCCTGCAATCCGGCTACCGCGAACTGGTGAAGAAGCTTTACGAGCCGCGGAACTACTACCAGCGCATCCGGACGTTCCTCAAGAGCCATCGTCCGACCGGTCCGCGACTGCACCTGTC
>JBEKHY010000046.1:0-16546 GCA_050012035.1 Verrucomicrobiota bacterium
GAGCAGGCGCGCGCCGACCGCCATCGTCACCGACAACACCGTCGGCATCGCCACGGGAATCGCGGCCACGGTCAGCACCAAAGCAAACTGCAACGTGGTGAGGATCGGGTCGCCGCGGAAAATCGCGACGGTAATAATCACCGCCACCAGAGCCACCGCGAGAATGATCAGGTAATTGCCGATTTTCAAAACCGCCTTTTGAAAATGGCTGACGGTGTGCGCCTCCTGCACAAGTTGCGCCGTCTTACCGAAGTAGGTTTTCTCGCCCGTGGCATAGACCAGTGCGCCGATTTCACCCTGACGAATGATCGAACCGGAAAACACCGCCTCGCCGGATTTGCGCTCGGCGGGCAACGACTCTCCCGTCAGCGCGGACTGATCCACCTCCACAGGGTCGCCCGCCAGCAAGCGCGCATCCGCCGGCACTATGTCACCCAAGCGCACGCGAATGACGTCGCCTGGCACCAACTCACGCGCCGCCGGGGTGATCCACTTGCCATCCCGTTTCACCCGGGCCTTGATCGCCAGCTTGGCCTTCAGGGCGGCGATGGCGTTGCCCGCCTCGCGTTCTTCCCAGAATCCGACCACGGCATTGGCCATCAGCAAAAGGAGGATGATGAAAAAATCCGGCCAGTGCCGGACCACGCCTGACAAAATCACCGCAATCTCGATCATCCACGGGATGGGACCCCAAAAATAGCTGAGGAATTTCAGGAACAGATTGGTCTTCTTTTCTTCAATCTCGTTAGGCCCATATTGGGTCAGCCGTTTCTGCGCCTCGGCTTGAGTGAGGCCGTCCGGTGACGACCCCAATTTTTTCTCCACTTCCGCCAAGGGGAGGGTTTTCAAATCGTCCTTCGCATCGGGCTTGGCATCCGGTTTGGCATCAGGCTTCACATCGGGCTTGGCATCGGCCTTCGCATCAGGCTTCGATCCCGGCTTGGATGCGGGCGCCGTGGGCTTCGATTCTGCGGATGCACTCGGCTTCGGTTCGGGCGCCTTGGGCTGGTCGGCATTGGGTTTCATAATGTGTATCCTTTCCGGTTCAAATTTTCGAAATCAGGCGCGTCATACCTTTGCTTCCGGCGGGTCGGCGGCTCCTCCCGGCGGCAGGAAATCCGGCAAGTCGAGGCGTGCCACGCCGATGCGGTTATCAGCCATCCCGTAATAAACGTCGAAGCGACCCGGTGAGCCGAGATTGTCTCGCCGGTCAATGCCGGTGGGAAACACGACGTTGGCGATGATCCCGTGGCGTTCTTGTGGCAACTCCGGCGTCAACACCGGGTCCACCGAACGATAGCGGATTTCGCGCGGATGCTCCTTCGAGAGCACCATCACTCCGGCCGAGTAGCATAGCTGGCGTCCGTCGTTGCCCGGCTCAACTATTTTGCTCACGCCGTGGTAAAAGATCAGCCAACCGTGCCGGGTTAGGATGGGCGGAGTGCCGCCGCCGATTTTGAGCCGCTCCCAAGGGGACACTGGAGTTGCCAGCCGATGATGTGAGTTGAACAGGCCGGGACGATGCGGTGCCAAGCCCTTGGGCGGCATCGGACAATAGGAAATCCAGATGCTTTCATGTTCGCGATCTACAATCCGGGACTCGGCCTGGCAGGCGGTTTCCTCGGGGCGGGTACCGGGAAAGAGCGGACGGTGAACCAGGGCCAACTGCATTTTCCCGGCGTGATTGGGAATGGCGACAGGGAAGATGCTGGCGTCCTTATTGTCCACGTGGACGAAATCAATGCCTTGATAGGGTTCAAAGGTCGCCAACCCGATCCGCTCCCAGTGGAACAAATCCTCCGACATCGCCAGGGCAATTCGGGGTCCGCTCGGCGAAAGCGCCGTGTAAGTCATTACGTAATGCTGGAGCGGCTCGACAAAGGTAACGCGGGCATCCTCACAGCCGCCGCTGCCGTCAGATTGCCGCTCGTAATCAGCTTCCGGCTCAAGCGCAATGCCGAGACGTTCGACTCCGGACGGGTCGCCAGCTTCGTTGAATTTTACGCGCGCGATGCCGATGCGTGAATAGTTGCCCTTGGCGACGAGCCTCGGAAACAGGTAAAGCCTGCCATCCGGGCCGCGAGTGGCCGCCGGATTCAGGACGCCTTCAATCTCCTGCGGGTTGCCCGGCTCCGGCTCCATCAACATTCCAAGGCGCTGTAATTGAAAGCCACTCATCCGGTCTTCTCCTCACGAGGTTTTGTGGGTTGAACGTCACCCAGACAAGCGACGATGGCTTCAATCACCCGTTTCGACTCGTTGGGATCTCGGACGCGGATGGACACGACACCGGCTTGTTCGGCTGGATAGTCATTTCCACCAGGAAACAAGGCATCCCCGATAAAAATCATCTCCTGAATGCCAATGCCAAGGGTGTCCCGGAGTTTTCGAATCCCGTAGGCTTTATCAATGCCGGGTTTGGTGACGTCAACGGATGTCGTGCCACCCAAGCGCACGGAAAACTCGGGGATCAGTTTATCAAGGAGCGCCTTGATCTTCTTCCGCTTGGTGAAGTCAGGGTCCCATTTTTTCTTTTCTTCGATGGGAGCCTGTTGCCCTAACGCCGAGAACGTAATCTGGCTTCCCCGGTCTTCAATTTGCTCGCCCCATGTCTTTTCGACCTTGAAGCCCGATGCTTCGAGCGCCTTCTTTAGTGAACTGATGATTTTCCCTTTTTCATCCGCGGTGAAATCCTCTGAATAGATCTTTTTCCAATCCCGTGTGTATTGGTAGAACTTTGTTCCACAGGTGGGAAGGAGAGACAGATTCTTCAGGCGTTCGTCATGGGGAAGATTGGAGAGCACTTGTTTCTCAAACTGCGGCCAATCGCCGCCGGAAATCACGGCCACTTTCACAATTCCCAGCAGAGCGCTGAGCAGTGTGGCCATCTCGGCATCGAGAGATGCTTTGCTTTCGGCAAGCGTGCCATCCAGATCGAAAACAATGAGTCTTTTCATGGATTAGGTGCCTTCCGGAAGTGAAATTTCCAACAAGCTGATGGCACCACGCGGTCGGCACAAACACGCTCCGACCACGGCTGGCAAGAGCAGCACATCCCCCTTGCCGATGGCGTAATTGGCGCCATCGTGCTCCACCTGACCGTCGCCGGCGATGCACACCAGCACCCGCGGGGTTCTTTCGGCGCCGACTCCAAATGGCGATTCTGCGCCGAACCGCCACAACCCGAAATGTTCACAATCAAAGAGCCGCTCTCGCAACACCGGCTTTACCTCATCCACCATTGGCACCACTGGACCTATTTTACCTTGCGCGAAATCAATGCAGGCCATCGCCTGATCAACTTGCAGAGGACGAGGCTGGCCGGTCTTGGCATCAACGTGGTCCCAGTCGTATAATCGAAACGTCACGTCGCTGTTTTCCTGCACTTCAAAAACCACCACGTCTCTCAACGAATGAACGGTCCCGGCCGGTATGAAAATTCCGTCGCCGGGCTTCGGGGTGAAGGATGCGAGATGGTCCGTCACCGTTCCGTTCGCGAGCGCCTGCCGCAGAGTGTCTGTCGTGGTGGCAGGCTTGAGGCCCGCGTAGATGCGGCTTTTTGCCCCCGCCTCCAGCACCACCCAGGCTTCGGTCTTCCCGGTCTCGCCTGCGGGGATATACTGGGTCTGCCGATCCGACGGGTGCACCTGAACCGAGAGCGTGTCGCGCACGTCGAGAAACTTAAGCAGCAGCGGGAACCGGCGAAAGCGTCCTGCCAGTTTTCCCAGCAACTGCTCCGGCCACTGATGAAGCAATTGCCCGAGGCTCCGTCCCTTAAGCGGTCCATCGGCGACGCGGCTGGGCTGGTCCTGGCGGTCGCTCAACAGCCACGCTTCGCCGATGGGGCCATCGCCGGGCAGCGGCACGGAGAGCAGATTGGCCAAACGCCGGCCACCCCAGAGCCGATACTGATAGATCGGTTCGAATCGCAGTGGATACAGAGGTATTTCATCCATGGCATGTCTTTTTGCTGTCATGCTCATGTTCTTTCCATCGCGGCAGTGTATTCGCCACGGCGTGCAGCCCGGTTGCATCTTGCCCGATGAAGCAAAGCTCGCTGTGCCGCTGGCACGTTGGCCTCCTTGCCTTGCCAAGTCTCCAAAGCCGGTTGCTGGATGGCGCGGGCAAACGAAAACGCCAGCGCCCAAGGCAATCGCGAATTGAATCGAAGATTCATGGTATTCAAACGGGCCGAAGCCAGCTCACCGGATTGGCCGCCGGACAAAAATGCAATCCCTGGAACCGCAGCGGGGACAGTTCGCCATAGACTCTTCACCGTGATGTTGGCCACCTCGTCCACGGATGCTTGCGTGGGGCAGGTCAATCCCGGCAGCACCATGTTGGGTTTCAAAATCATGCCTTCCAGCAGCACGCGCTGGGAATTCAGTTGGTTGAAAACGTTTCGCAGGACTTCCTCCGTCGCCGCGCGGCACTGCTCCAGAGTATGATCGCCGTCCATGAGCACTTCCGGCTCGACGACGGGAACCAAGCCGGCTTCCTGGCACAACGAGGCGTAGCGCGCCAACGCGTGCGCGTTGGCCTCGATGCAACTCCGGCTGGGAATGTCACCGCCGAGGGCAATCACCGCCCGCCACTTGGCAAAACGCGCGCCCATTCGAAAGTATTCCGCTAGACGGTCGCGCAATCCGTCCAGACCTTCGGTGATTTTTTCGCCAGGATGAGCGGCCAGATCCTTGGCTCCGGTATCTACTTTGATGCCGGGAATAATTCCCGCATCGGTTAGGACTTTGAGAAACAGAGTGCCGTCCTTCTTCTGCTGTCGAATTGTTTCGTCGTAAAGAATCGCGCCACTGATGCACTCACCGAGACCGGGTGTGGTCACAATCATCTCCCGATACGCGCGCCGGGCCTCGACCGTTTGCGGGATGTCCAGCTTCGCGAAGCGTTTGTTGCAGGTGGGATTGCTTTCATCCATCGCCAGCAGCCCTTTGTCGTCGGCGACCAGTGCCTTCGCAGTGTCCGTTAAATTTTGCACATTCATTTACATGATTTTTGGTTGTGAAAGTTTGGCGATGGCTCTGTTACTGCCCGACTGCGGCTGGCACCATCGGCTGCGAATGGCCATGAATCGGCCAGCGCAAGTCACCGGTCATCACATAGACCACCATGGCCGCCAGCATCAAAATCACGCAGAACCAGATCCGCCAGTCACGATGGGCATGTTTCCAATAAGGAGGATGGCCATGATGAAGTTCTTCGCCATTTGGATTTTCAAACCGGTGGTGATCGTGCTTTAGCTCATTCATTGGTTTCTACGCCTCCATCAACCACTTCCCCGCCTCAGCGGCTTGGGGGTGATCGAAGTATCGGACCGTCGCTTTCGTGAACGGCTTGCAGAATGTCGCCATGCCTTGCTGCCACTTCTTTTCCCCGACCATCGCGAGACGCTCGATATCGGCAAAGTGTGCGACACCGAACTTGAAGTCCTCCCACGCCGCGCCGGCTTCCCAGCCGTGGAAGTCGGTCATATCGAACAGCACGCGCAACTTTCCGTGCTGCCGGACGAGCCGCTCGAACTCGGGCACAAAGTGCTCGTAATCTACTTTTACCAGCTTCCCACTGACGTGAACGACGAGAATCTTCCCGCCGTTTTCTTCATTGAGTTGAATGGGCATTTTAGACTCCTTTGGTTCGTGTCAGGCTGTTATGTTTAGCGGGTTTCATAGATGACTTCTTCGTCAAGCTGCAATCCCAGCGAGGCCAGTTTGGCACGCGTGGATTTGTAGTTAGTGTGAAGAATGCTTCGAATCCCCAAACCTTCAGCGATCTGGACGAACATCGGGGTGTTTTCGATATAGACCGCCTGCCGGGCTGGCGCCTGGGCGATGTCCAGCGCCAGCCGAAAGATGTCCGCGTCGGGCTTGCGGAGGTGAACGAAACAGGAGGAAATAAAAACATCCACGAATCCGTTTAGTTTGAACTTCCGAATCCGATGAGAATTTAATTCCCGTCCTTCGTTGCTGACCACGACGATCTTTAATCCGTACTTTGCCTTGAGCTTGCGGACCAACTCGATCATCTGGGGGTAAGGTTTCGATTGCGCGAACATGAAGCGCCGAAACTGAGCCCGGGTGAACGGTCGCTTTTGGTAGAAGACCACCCGACCTAAGTATTCTTCCAGTGTGAGCTTTCCCTCCTCGTAGGTGTCGAAGGTCAGGTGATGCCGATCCTCCATATCGGCCAACTCCAGCTTGAAAGTCGTCGTCGCCCGTTTGCGGGCATGATGATCCCACCCGTCGGTGAGCAGAACGCCCCCAATATCCAGAAACAATGCCGTGATTGGTGCGCTTCTTTTCATTGGGTCGGGAGTGGGGAGGTCTGGAGAATTGGCTTCGTCATTGCCTGATACATCATTTCCTCGCTGAGGAACGGTGTCCCATATAGTTCGTACCCGCCGCTCAGTTTTTCGTTAACTTTCCGCGCCAGCTCCTCATGGGTTGCGGCATCGGCGTGAAAAGGCACCGCGACGATTGTATATTGGATCTGAGTTTTCATGTTATGTTGAGTCCTGTCGTTATAAGCTCATCGCTGCCAAAGGATGTGAGTGGCTTTCAGAGACTGGCTGGCTGAGAGCCTGTCCGTCGCTTTCAAACCTAACACAGCTTCACCACCATCTTGCCAAGATTTTTTCCTTCGAAGAGGCCGATGAACGCGCCCACCGCCTGGCCGATTTCTTCCACCACTGTTTCCTTGTTCTTCAGTTTGCCGGCTCGGAAATAGCCGCCCACTTCCTGTTCAAATTCGCCCTGACGATCCAGCCAATCGCGAACAATAAAGCCTTTCATCGTCAGCCGTTTGGTAATCATGTTAAATAGATTGGAAGGGCCGGGGTGCGGCTTTTCTTCGTTGTAACCGGAGATACCGCCGCAGGCGACGATCCGGCCATGCACCCGCAAAGCCGAAAGCGCCGCTTCGAGCGTTTCGCCTCCCACATTGTCGAAATAAACGTCAATCCCTTCCGGCGCCTCCAGATTCAGTTGTTCGAGGACCGGGCCGGTCTTGTAATCGAAGGCGATATCAAATCCGCATTCTTCGCGCAGGAACATGACCTTCTTCATTGAACCGGCGGACCCGATGACACGGCACCCGCGCAATTTCGCGAGTTGCCCGGCCACACTGCCGACCGCACCGGCGGCTCCCGAAATAAAAACGACATCGCCGGCTTTCACCTCCACCAGATTCAACCCAACCCAGGCGGTCATGCCCGTCATGCCGAGGGCACCAAGGTAAACCGAGAGCGGCTTAACCTCGCGGTTGACCGGATGCAGCTCTTTCGGCGAAGCCATGAAGTATTCCCGCCAGCCAAAGTTGGAAGTGACGGCATCGCCCGGCTTGAATTCCCCGGCGCGCGACTCGATGACCTCGCCGACGGCGCCGCCATCGAGCGGTTTGCCCAACTCGAACGGCGGAACATAAGATTTCCCGTCGTTCATGCGACCGCGCATGTATGGGTCCACCGACATGAAGAGATTGCGAACGAGCACCTGCTGGTCTTGAAGCGGCCCCAATTCGACCCGTGCCAGGGAAAAGTTAGCTGCGGTTGGAATTCCCTTGGGGCGAGAGGCCAGCCGGATCTCGCGGCTTGCAACTTTTGACATAAAAGTGATTTGGAGGGACGAGTTATGAGGCAGCCCCTAATCCCGTTTCAAGCTGGCTTGGCGCGTTTGATCATGCTCCGCTCCGGCGATACCTTCATCGACCAGTCTTTCATTATCGCTTCGCCCTTCGTCGTCCTCATCTTCGCCGGAAGCCACTGGCACTTTATGGCCTTCTGAACCCGGCACCGGATCCCAGCGTTCGGATTCGGGCGCCAATTCAAGGGCTGCCTCGTTCGCGTCCGTGTCCGAATCACCCGTCAATTCCCGTTTGGCCTGTTCCCAATCGGATTTCGACATTTCCTGCGCCGAACGGCCGTTGATGACCGCCAGTTCAACCGCGCGCTCCCGCACCATTTTGCGGGTCACCGTGCCGAGGCCGGCGGAATTTTCGGTCAAGACCCCTTCCTTCAGTGGATTTGTTTTCATGGCTTAAAATCACCGCAAATGCGGAAAAGCGTTTGTGAGTTATACGTTGTTTTCATCTGGCGCGAGCCGCGATTCTCATGCGTGTCGCGGGATTTTGAAAAAATGTCGTCCCGCTTTTGGGACTTTGGACTTGGGGTGGCTGCCTTGAGATTCGGCTGCAATCGGTGAAGTTTTTTTGGGAAAACAGGGGTTTGGCTCATAATCCATAAGGCTCGTGCCCGCTATTTGGTTGCCTGGGAATGGGCTTCAACAAACCACAGCCACTTGTCTATTCCGCGCGAGATTTCGGTGAACAGATCCGCCGTGTCGGCATCATCCAGTTCGTCCGCTTCATTGATCGTGTTGCGGGCTTCTTGTCCGAAGGTGGAGAGTGCCCGGGCAACGGCTTCGACGTGGGCCAGGCCGTCGGCAATCTCGAGTGGATACTCTTCGAGCTGCGAGCGCGCCGCGGCCACGCGCGCCGTGCCCTCGGCGATGCCGCCCAGTTGCACGATGCGTTCGGCAATCATGTCCACGTATTCACCAACAGCCTCGTAGATCTCGTCGAAAAGTTTGTGCAGGCCGATGAAGCTCGGGCCTTTCACGTTCCAATGCGCCTGCTTCATCTGCGTCTGCAGATCCACGGCGGACGCCAGCCGCTGGTTCATGAGCGCGTTCAGTTCCGACCGGCGCTTGAGCGAGAGGTCGTTTTCGGTTTCATACATTTTGGGTGCTTCTGCGACGTTGGCAATGGATGTTTTCATAAATTGATTCTTTCATGGTTGGTTGCCTGGGAAATTTATTTTATGTCTGGTTGGACAATCCGTGTGTCCGGGTGAGTTTGCGTTCCGCGAGCAACTGCGCCTCGGCCTCCAGCCAATGCTGCACATCGTGCCCGGGCAGCGAGCCCTGGTTGACATAACTGAAGTAGGCTCTTCTGGCCACTTCGTCCGGTGATGGCACAAAATCAATTTCGTTTTGGTTTAAGTCCATAGCTGCCGACCGTGATGCGCCGGCTGGCTTTTGGTTTTGGTCTTGGGGTATTCTTTTGTGTCTCATACGGCGAGAATAGGCTGGGCAACGGCGCGTCCGCTATGGGGTGTTTGCCCCATCTCCCGGGTCACCACGCCGAAGCCGGCGGCATTCCCGGTCAAGGGCCCTTCCTTCCGTGGATTTGTTTTCATGCGTTAAAATAATCAGTTGGATGCAATCGCCTCGTGCGCGGATCCAATGCCGCCCGCTTTCAGGTTTCTGGCGCGCGGGAAGGTGAACGCCGGCGCTTCCGACGCAAGGGCGAAACCGAAATTGAGCATCGCTTCGTTGCCGGCGGGATCCACCAGGATCGGCTTGAGAAACAGGTTCACCGTTGTCGCCTTCAGGCCGCCCACGAGGTTTTGCCAAAAATTGTCGCCCGCGTCCTTCCGTTTCACCGACGCCACCGTAATATCCATTTTGGGCGGACCCGGCTTTCTTCGAAAAATCAGGGTGTTGACGCGGGCAACACTTTCATTGCGGAGCCGGAATGCGCCGTCGGAATACCCGATGTCGTAGAGATCAATGGTCACAAGGCTCGGCCGTCTGCGGCCATTGAATCGCAGCCGGACCTCAGTGACGGTCGGAACGCGGCCGGTCATCGTTCCCTCCACCTCGATGCTGACATTGCCTGCCCCTTCGACGTTGATGGAACCGAGTTGATGGTCGAGCGAGCCGCCTGCCTTGAGTTCCTGCTCGTGCCGGTGGACTTTGTCTGTGTGGTCAAAAACATTTTGTTGATTGCCTTCGCCGGCGAACTCGAATTCGCAGGTTACCAGGAATGACCTAGCCGTGAAGGACCGCGTGGCGGACACCATCCGCGCGCGTTGCGTGTTGCCGGGACTCTTGACGACGGAAACCGGCTCCAGTGAAATCAGCGGCACGAAATACATGAATTCGGCAACCGGATTGCCTGGCGATTCGCCGCGACCATAGTCCAGGTGGAGAGTTGGCCCGGCCGATTCGGGCGCCGGGTTGGCCTCGCGTTTGTCCGTGAGTGGAAACAATGGCGCGCCTGCCAGCCGTGGAGTCGGAGTGAAACATCCAACCAGCAACAGTAAACCGAGCATGATTGCGGCAAAGCCCGGTGGCTTTGAGCCGCCTCCAACCATGCAAACCTCCGGCTTTGTCGGAGGTCGCTGACTGGAGGTTTTCATCAATTGATTCTTCTTTTGTTGATTACCGGTGAATTGGTTTTGTTTGGCGGTGTCAAGCGGCCGCACTGAACGGAGAACTGCGAAGTGGATCACAGCCGTAAAACATCGGCTGGTAGCTGGCTTCGCCAGTCTGACAGCGGCTCAATCTGCCCGGGGGCACTGACGGTCGCGCGCGGGACTTTTGTCACTGTTCCCAACAACTCTTCGACGGTAAAAGGCTTCAGCAGCGTAGCGTCAATTTGCAGCCACGGGTGCCGTTTCAACTCCTCCATCGGTGTCATTCCCGACACCAGGATGACCGGCAGTGCCATGCGGGCGGCACGCAGCTGCTTGAGCAACTCAACGCCTGACACCTTCGGCATGTTGTGGTCGGTGATCAGAAGATCGTAGTTGTCGGTATTGAGTGCCTGCCAGGCGACTGCGCCATCAGCGGCGGCGTCCGCCTCGTAGCCGGAGTAAATCAACACTTCAGTGCTGAACTGGCGGATTAACGGCTCGTCATCCACCACGAGAATGCGTTGGGACGGATTCGGTTCGCGTTGAAGTAGCGCGCAGGCTGACTCTTCCGCTTGCGAGAGTGTGTTATCTTTCATAGCAGGATAAATAATATGCTGGCAAACCTTGCGGACGCTATGGGGTGTTCACCCTATGTGTGTTTTGTGGATTGAGTTCCGGCACGGCAGGTCTGAATGGCGATGATCGAAACCTGACGCGACAGGGAAAAGTGGGAGTGAGGCAATTTGCACCCTACCGGCAAACTAATGCCCCTTCTTTTTGGATGCCGGAGGATTGTGTTCTGAATTTTCCTTCATCGCCGCGATCATCTCTTCCTTGATTTCGCCGACCTGCGGATGCACTTCCTTGATGAGATCATGTTCGATCCGGGACAGCTTTTCGATGCGTTTGCTCTGCTCGCGCAACTGGTTCAAAAGGCCTTTCTGTTTGGTTGAAAGCCGGCTCATCCACTAAAAGCAGACACCCCAGCAAACGGTGCCAGACTTGATGAATTTCGCATCCGATTCTTAAAGAGTAGTGAATTAAGATGACCCAAAAGTTTGCGACTTCTGGTGACTCTGCACGTTGAGAGTGTCCAGTGGGCAAAGGATCAATTTTTAAATAGTACAGGAGTATCAAATGCGGCCCGGCAGAAACGGGCACTAACGATTTGACTTGGAATTGGCCTGACGATTGCGCAAAGTGGGTCGTCAAGAACAGATGCCAACGCTAAAACACGGAAGGAAAGACGAACGTTTTGGTCGCGCATTGTCGCCCTCGGCTCGCGCGGGCGTCGTCAATAACCGGGAAACGCTTCTAAGTGCGAAAACCGGATCGCTGGCGCTATCCCTGTTCGACAAAGTCAGGAATTACAAGAGTGCCGCCCAAGTTCGCGAGTCGGGGCTGTACCCCTACTTCCGCACCATTTCCTCGGCTCAGGACAGCGAAGTCATCATCGGCGGCAGAAAAATTCTGATGCTCGGGTCGAACAGCTACCTTGGCCTGACCAATCACCCTAAAATCAAGGAAGCGGCCAAAGCCGCAGTCGAGAAGTATGGCACAGGCTGCGCCGGCTCGCGTTTCCTGAACGGGGCGCTGGACATCCACCTTGAACTGGAGCAAGCCCTCGCCCGGCTCGTTAACAAGGAAGCGGTGTTGCTTTACAGCACCGGTTTCCAGGTCAATCTGGGCGTCATCAGTGCGCTCGTGGGAAGAGGCGAATACGTTCTGGCCGACAAAAACGATCACGCCAGCATCGTCGAAGGCTGTCAGCTTTCGCTGGGCGAATTCGTGCGGTTCGCCCACAAGGACATGGCCGCTCTGGAAAGCCGCCTTCAGAAAATTGATGCGGCAGCGGGCAAACTCATTGTGGTGGACGGCGTGTTCAGCATGGAGGGCGACATCATCCCACTGCCCGAACTGTGCCGCCTGGCCAATCATTACGGCGCCGCGGTGATGGTGGATGACGCGCACGCCATCGGCGTGCTTGGAAAAAATGGCGCCGGGACGTCCAGCCATTTCGGCCTCACCGACCAGGTGCAGCTGGTCATGGGCACGTTCAGCAAATCGCTCGCGAGCCTGGGCGGGTTTATCGCATCCGATCCTGAAACCATTGATTACCTGAAGCACAACTCGCGGCCGCTGATTTTCAGCGCCAGTATGAGCCCCGCTAACGTCGCCGCCGTCATGGCCGCGTTGAAAATCATGCTCTCTGAACCCGAGCGCATCGCGCAACTCTGGCGCAACACCAAGCGCATGAAGCAAGGGTTGATTTCACTGGGCTTCGACCTGGGCAATTCCGAAACACCGATCCTGCCGGTGTATTGCCGCAGCCTGATGTCGGCGTTCAAGTTCTGCAAGCGCCTGGAAGAGGAGGGTGTGTTCGTCAACCCGGTGGTGTCGCCGGCGGTGCCGCCCGGACAGGAATTGATCCGTCTCAGCCTCATGGCTACACATACCGACCGCCAGATTGATTTTGCGTTGGACAAGCTCGGCAAGGTTGGCAAGGAGCTTGGCTTGGTGTAAACCATGTCGAGCCGGTTCGCCCAATCTGATTCCGGCCCATCGCGAAGTATTTTTCCCAGCGAGCCAATGAAGATCCTGCTCACAGGGGCAAACGGATTTGTCGGCAGCCACATCCTGGATAGTCTTCGGGTGCGGGGCGTCGCGACGGCAATAATCCTTCGCCCCGACAGCAATCGACGCCTTATCGAATCCCACCTGTCGCACGTGACCGTGCGAACCGGCTCCCTGAGCGACCCGGAAAGCCTGGGTGCCGCCATGCAGGATGTCACCCACGTAATTCATTGCGCGGGCTGCACCAAGGCGCTGCGCGTTTCGGAATTCTACGAGGTCAACCAGACAGGCACGCGGCATGTCGTGGAGGCGGTTAACCGACAGAGCGAGCGGATTCAGCGGCTGGTTCACATTTCCAGCCTCGCGGCGGGCGGGCCGGCGTCACAAGCCAGGCCCGCCTGCGAAGACGACCCACCCCACCCCGTCTCGGACTACGGCCGGAGCAAGCTCGCCGGCGAAGAGGAAGTGCGAAGCGCCTGCAAGCCGGATTACGTGATTCTGCGACCCCCGGCCGCGTACGGCCCGCGCGACACCGGCTTCCTGCCGCTTTTCAAAGCGGTCAAGAAGCATGTTCTGCCGCGTTTTGGCGGTGGCCGGCAGCAATTGAGTCTGGTTTTCGCAAAAGATCTGGCTGAAGCTGCCGTGACCTGCCTGACGCATCCGGCAGCCGCCGGGAAAACGTTCTACACCGCTTCGCCAGAAGTGACGACCGCACTCGCACTGGCGGACGAAATCGCGCACCAAATGGGAACGTGGACGCTCCCGCTCCCGTTGCCAACAGCGGCGCTGTGGCCGCTGTGCTGTTTCCAGGAAGCCGTTTCGCGGCTGACCGGCAAGCCCAACCTGTTAAGCCGGCAGAAGTACGCCGAGCTGCGCGCGCCGGGTTGGGTATGTGACCCCTCGCGGCTGCGGCGGGAGCTGGGTTTTGTCTGTGCCATTACGCTCCGGAACGGAATTACCGAAACTCTGGCCTGGTATCAGCAGCAGGGATGGCTCTAAAACCGATGGCCAATGACAGATTTCGCGCGACGCATGACGAAGGGAAACTGCAACCCCCAATCCAAATGCCCACAGGCGAGTGGCACGGCCTCGCATTGGCGACGGAACGTTCGTTCACCATTCCAGCATTACACCTTCGTAGATTACGCCACTCAGGGTTATCTGGCGTTGGTCGGTTTGATCGTAGTGTGCTTGCATGACCACGCCGTCCCGTTGTGGCCGCTCTTGTTGGTGGCACACGCGGTCGGCATCGGGCTGGTTCACACGCTGATCCAATCCCACGCGGCCCACCCGAACAACCGCGTGTTCGACTTCCTCCGCCACTTCTACCCCGTGCTCCTCTATACGGGCCTCTATCGCGAAACCGGGGAACTGAACCATATGCTCATCGCCGGTTTTCTCGACCCGTTCTTCATCCGGCTGGAGGCGCGCGTTTTTGGTTTGCAGCCGAGCCTGGCTTTCATGGATGGGCTGCCCTACCTGGCGGTGAGTGAACTCCTTTACGCCGCCTATTTCTCTTATTACCTCATGATCGTAGGCGTCGGGCTCGCCCTGTTCTACCGGAATCGAGAGCAGTTTTTCCACTACCTCTCGGTCATCTCGTTCCTGTTTTACGTCTGCTACCTGATCTACGTTTTCCTGCCCGTCATGGGGCCGCGCATTTTCTTCCCGGAGATCACGGACTATCACTTGCCAACCGACGTGCAGCCCGCGGTGTCGCCGACCTTCCCGGCCGCGATTCAGGCCGGGTTGTTCTACCAGATCATGGCGTGGATTTATCACACGTTTGAGGCGCCGGGCGCCGCGTTTCCCAGCAGTCACATCGCGGTCGCCATTGGCACGGTTTGTTTCTCCTTCCGGTATCTGCGTTCGATTCGCTGGCTGCATTTGGCCGCAGTGATCCTGCTCTGCCTGGGGACGATTTACTGTCGGTACCACTACGTGGTGGACGTCCTGGCGGGGGGCGTGACGGCAGCGGTGCTGATTCCCCTCGGGAACCGGCTCTACTTCAAATTCAGGAAGGCGGTGGAGCCAGAACGTTCGCTGAGCCAATCAATTCCTTCATAGCCGCTGGCGTCGCCAGCGCCGGTTCCTCCGGCGGGGTTATCAGACCTCCCGTTCATACAGCCGGTAAGTCTTGTACACCTTTGCGCCGAAGGCTTCGAGCAGCCGGCGCATCCTCACGTTGTCTTCGAGAATCCACGAAGCTTCCGCGTCCTTGAAGCCGACCTTGAAGCCGGTCCTGAAACCTTCCGTGAGCATTACAGCTTCGAGGCCGCGGTTGCGATACTCCGCCTTCACTCCCAGCGTGATGACGCGGCACCGCGACGGGTATTTCCGACCGAGGAGATAGGGCAGGAAGCCAAGCACCTTCGGCGTGAGCAGGCGTCCGCGCAGCGGCTTCAGCGCCAGGTTGTAATCGGGCAACGCCAGCATGAACCCGACCGGCCCCGTCGGCGTCTCAGCCACCCATATCAATCCTTCCACCAGCAACGGTTTCAACCGGCTCGCCATGAAATCAATTTCGGCGTCCGTCATGGGGACAAACCCCCAGTTCTCCTGCCACGCGGTGTTATAAACCTCTTTGAGCTTGGCCAGATCACGCGTGAGCGTGGCGCGGCGGACGGGCGTGAACGTCACTTCCGGATGCCGCCGCCGGGTTTTCTCCGCGATGCGGCCCAACCGCTCGAGCGGGCACTGCGCGACGTCCACGTAAAACGCCAGCAGGTCCTTCGCCTTGCAAAACCCCTCCGCGGCCACGAGGTCCACATAGTAACGCGGATTGTAGGTCATCATGAAGACCGGCGACGAGTCGAACCCATCCACCAGCAAACCACATTCGTCATTTGTCGTCGGGTTCATCGGCCCCAACATGCGCCGAGCACCCCGCTGCCGCGCCCACGTGAATACGGCATCGAACAACTGCCGACTGACTTCCGCGTCATTCATGCACTCGAAGAAGCCGAAAAAGGCTGCGTTATCATGCTGCGTTCGGTTGTGATGCTGGTCGAGAATGCCCGCCATGCGGCCAACGTCCTTCCCCCCGCGAGTCGCCACCCACAACGCCATGTCCGCGTGCTCGAAAAGCGGGTTCTTGTCCGTGAAAACCTTCTTCAGGTCCATCAACAGCGGTGCCACCCAATACGGGTCATCGCGGTAAATGTGATAGCTCACCTTCAGGAAACGGAGCACCGGCTGCGGGTTGCGCGACAACCGGACAATTTCAATGTTGTTACCCATGCCCAAAGCAGTCAGCGAATCATTTCAGGGTGGGCCACGACCCACAGGTGTTGGCTGGCACGGTAGAAGTCCAAATGCTGGCCGGCTTTCGTTTGTGCCGCTTCCTCCAGTAATGTTCGCCCCAATCTCCGGCTCTGTAGGAGAATCCTTTCTTTCCAATGGCCCGGCGTCTGGTCGGTGGCTTGGATACTCCGGTCTGAAACGGCCGGGTGACGGGCGGCCCAGTTAACGACCGCTCTGGCAAGCATCTCGAAATCGCCGTCGGCCGGAACCGACGGCACACAGCAGTTGCTCATGCCCACATTCTATTACTTCCCACCCCGGCACGCTGCTAAAAAGTGGGCAGCGTGGGTTTCGACTGTCAGCCAAACCGTCAGCCAGGGCGAACACCACCCATAACGCACGGTAGGGTTACACCCCATAGCGAAAAACCACCCGGCGACGTAGCTTCGCAAAATTAGCAGGCGCAACAACAAACTAAACACGCAACAAAAATCACCATTATGAAAAACAAAACATTGA
>JBEKHY010000047.1:0-15908 GCA_050012035.1 Verrucomicrobiota bacterium
GGTTCACGCCGCAGAAAGAAAGTTGACGTGATATGAAAACTGCCAAAGCCACGCGGGTGGCGGGCTTCACGCTGGTGGAAATCATGATCGTTGTGGCCATCATCGGCCTCTTGGCAGCGGTCGCCATTCCCAACTTCGTCCGAGCTCGCGCCACCTCGCAAGCCAACGCCTGCATCAACAACATGCATCAGATTGACGGTGCAGTCACCGAATGGGCATTGGAACAGGGCAAAAAGACGGGCGACCCTGCTCCCAGCCTGACTGCTGACCTGACACCCTACCTCCGGCTGAATGCCAACGGCGTAATTCCCCAATGCCCGGCTGGCGGTTCCTATACCATGGGCCTGGTGGGCGCCGTGCCGCAAGTCACCTGCAACCTCGCCAATTCGGTTGATCCACCTCATGTATTGCCATAGTCACATCATTTACAGTTTGCTTTTGCGCTGTGGTGGCGGTTCATGACCGCCGCCGTCGTTCCTCACGACGTGCAGCGTGCTGCTGCAAAAAATGCCGAATTACAGTTACGAACTGAAGAGGGGATAAGATTCAGTTCGGTTCGAAAGCCCGAAGCGATGCTTCGAGCCTTTTTGTTTTGTTACACCGCCGACAGTTGACTCTCATGACCGTTTCCGTTAGGAAAGGGGCGGTGGCTCAAACCGACTATTGAGATGAGCGTCATTCTGAAAACGGAAAAGCTGCGGGTGGAATTCACCAGTCGTGAGTTCCGGCAGACGACGAAAGTGGCGCTGAACAGCCTCGATTTGGAAGTAACCACTGGCGAAGTCTTCGGTTTTCTTGGCCCCAATGGCGCCGGCAAGACCACCACCATCAACGTCCTGCTGGGGTTTGTGACGCCGAAGAGCGGTGCGGCGTATCTTTTCGGCATTGACGTGCGCCAGCCCATCGCACGCCAGCGCATCGGTTATTTGCCGGAGATGACGTATTACTACAAATTTCTCACCGCCGAAGAGTTGCTGCGCTTTTACGCAAAGATTTTCGGCTTGCCGCGGGCCGAGGCGGACAAACGCATTGACGGGTTGCTGAAACTCGTGGATCTGGAGCAGGCGCGCCGGCGCCCGCTTAAAACTTATTCCAAAGGCATGCAACAGCGCGTTGGTTTGGCGCAGGCGCTCATTAACAATCCCGACCTGTTGATTCTGGACGAGCCCACCAGCGGTCTCGACCCGTTGGGACGCATGAAAGTGCGCGAAGTCATTCAACGCCTGAAAAACGAGGGCAAGACGGTTTTCTTTTCATCGCACGAACTTGGCGAGGTGGAAACCATTTGTGACCGCGTGGCCATTATCAATCAGGGTGAACTCAAGGCCATCGGCCGCGTCGGCGACATTTTGGGGCAACACCACTCGAATCTGGAAAAAGCGTTTCTGGACATCATCGGTTATCAATTGCAGGCCACACCATGAAAAGTATTTTTGCCGTTGCGGGCATCGTCATCAAGGAGTTGTATCGCCGAAAGGATTTTTATGTCCTGTTCATTCTGACCGCTCTCATCTGTCTGGTCATGGCCTCCGTCAACATTTTCAATGACGACAAAATCATTCGCTACCTCAAGGAACTCTGCCTGCTGCTGATCTGGATTTCTTCGTTGGTCATCGCCATCATCACCGCCGCGCGGCAAATTCCCGCTGAACGGGAAAACCGGACGTTGCTGCCGCTGCTGGCCAAACCATTGACGCGGCCGGAATTGATTCTGGGAAAATTTTTCGGCTGCTGGTTCGCTTGCGGTCTGGCCCTGATTTGTTTCTACCTATTCTTCGGCGCATTGGCGGCCAGCCGGGAACATCAGTGGCCGCTGCTGAATTATTTTCAGGCCGCGGCTTTGCATTGGTTCATGCTGGGCGTGGTGGTCGCGCTGACGCTGCTCGGCTCGCTGGTGTTCGCGGCGCCGTCCTCTAATGCCACCATCATTTTTGTTGTGGTTGCGGGCATTTTGCTCGTAGGCAGGCACCTCAACCAGGTGGCGCTGTCCTTGCCCGAGCCGAGCCAATCCATCGTGTACTCGGTTTATTATGCGATTCCGCATTTGGAATTGTTCGACTTGCGGGATTTAATCATTCATGATTGGCCGCTGGTTCCCTGGAAATTTTTCGGACTAGCGATTCTCTACGCCCTGGCTTACACGGCGTTATTTCTGATTGGCACCTGCCTGGTTTTCCGCCGCAAAACCGTCAACTGATTTCTGCGAATGCGCTCGTCCAGACCACTTTGTTTGGCGCTGATCGCCCTGCTGGTCCTGTGTTTTGGCTTGGCCGCTTATTTGGACCCGTGGTTTCAGGAATGGGAGGGCAGTCGTGCGCAATCGGGTGATCCCCTAGACGTCTTGTTGGGCAGCAGCCGCCGCATGTTCGCCGGCTATTTTTATCGCAAGGCCGACGTGTATTATCACAGCGGCTATTACCCATCCATCTTTGACAACCGCCAAGCTTTTGAAACGCCGCACATGGCTGAGGACACCGGCGCGGTCAACAGCAACAACAAGGGCGGCGAGGAAGGTTTCCTCGGTCCGCCGCGCGATTGGATTGATGCCTTCGACCGCCACTTTTTTCCGGACCGGCACACGCATTTGGACCAGGGGGGGCCGACGGGCGACTTGAGCACCAGCGCCGACGTGCGCGAGATTTTCCCCTGGCTGAAACTTTCCGCCGATCTCGATCCGAACGACGTTCAAACCTATACCGTCACTGCTTATTGGTTACGCACGCGGATGCACAAGGTCGCCGAAGCGGATGCTTTCCTGCACGAGGGTTTGCGGAATAATCCGGACAGCTACGATATCCTTTTTGAGTTGGGGCGGCTCTATTACGAAGATTACCACGACACCAATCGCGCCCGAAACGTCTGGGATTTAGCCGTCCGCAAATGGCTCGCGCTCCCGCCGCAGGCGGAAAAGGAAAACCGTCTGATCTTCGAGCAAATCACGGCTCATCTCGGCCAGCTCGAACAAGACACGGGAAACTTGGGGCGCGCCATTGACTGGTTTCGAGCTGCTCAAAAAGTTTCCCTCACGCCCGGCGCATTGCAGGAACAGATTGACGCCATCAAAAAGAAAATGGCGGAGCCGCCGCCGACCGCCACCAACACGATTCACTGATCCGCGTAATTGCGCTTTGTATTTCTCCCGGCGCTTTGTTCTAATGGCCGCGTGAAAACCCGGCAGGCCAGCATTTCGCGGAATACCAAAGAAACCCGCATCGCCATCAACCTCAACCTCAACGGCAAGGGCAAATCGCAAATCAAAACCGGCATCCCGTTTTTTGACCACATGCTGGCGCTTTTTGCCAAACATGCCGTCGTGGATTTGAAACTCCGCTGCGCTGGCGATTTGGAGGTAGACGCGCACCACACCGTTGAGGACTGCGGCATCGCCCTCGGCCAGGCGTTTGCGCGTGCGCTCGGCGACAAGCGCGGCCTTCGCCGCTACGGCGCCGGTTTTCATCCGAAAAATCCATTCACCGGCGAGGCCTACGTGCCGATGGATGAATGCCTCGCGCGTTGCGTCATTGATTTTAGCGGGCGGCCGCACCTCGTCTGGCGCGGCTTGAATCAATTCGCCCTAAAACGCGTCGCCAAATCCGAAAAGGTCCAAGACATGTCGAGTGCGTTCCGTTTCGGCCTCGCGCGCGAATTTTTTCGAGGCTTCGCCAATGAAGCCCGCTGTAACCTGCACCTCGAACTGCTTTACGGCGACGAGCCGCATCATATCGTTGAGGCGTTGTTCAAGGCGTTCGCCCGCGCCGTGGATGCGGCCTGTCAGCACGACCCGCGCATCGCTGGCCGGCTGCCATCCACCAAGGGAAGACTATGAATGGTTTGCGTGGTCGTCTCGGTTGATGCCCGCGCCTGACGCTTTTTGAAAATCCTGATTCTCAAACCCAGTTCGCTCGGCGACGTGGTGCAGGCGGTGCCCGTGCTGCGCCTGCTCAAACGTCATCTGCCGGCGAGCGAAATTTATTGGTGGATTGATTCACAACTTGCGCCGCTGCTCGAAGGCGATCCCGATTTAACCGGTGTCGTTCGCTTTGAACGCCGGCGCTGGTCGTCTCCCCTTCGCTGGCCGGAAATGCTCCGCAGCGTCCGCTGGCTGCGCGCGCAACATTTCGACTGCGTCATTGACCTCCAATGTCTCATGCGCAGCGGCGCGTTTGCGTGGCTTGCCAACGGCAAATTTCTCATCGGCCTCGACGAACCGCGCGAAGGCGCGCGCGGTTTCTATGACGCCGCCGTTCGCCGTGCTTCGTACCACACCCACGCCGTGGACTGGTATCTCGCCGTCCTGCCGCGGCTCGGTGTGCCGGTCCATTGGAACTTTCCGTGGCTGCCCGAACGCCCTGCTGTAGCCGCCGAAGTAAAACGAAAATGGCAAATCGAATCATCCGTTGGAGTCCAAGCTTTAGTTTGTCCGGGCGGCACGCTGAAGCGTGAACTCCAACCCCGTTGGATTGCGCTTCAACCCGGTGCGCGCTGGCTGACGAAACGCTGGCCGGTGGATTATTTCGCCGAACTCGTCCGCCTGCTCGCGAAAAATTTTCCGGATACACGCGTAACCATTCTCGGCAATGGCAAGGACAAGCCGCTCGGTGAAATCATTGCCCGTACCGCGCCGGAGCGCTGCCTGGATTTGTGCGGTCAAACTTCGTTGCCGGAAATGGTGGAATGGCTGCGGCTCTGCGATTTAATAGTGACGAACGACACCGGCCCGATGCATGTGGCTGCCGCGCTCAACAAGCCGCTCGTGGCCCTCTTCGGCCCCACCGAGCCACGCCGCACCGGCCCTTACGGCCATTTGGAAGATGTGCTGCGGATTGACCTCCCCTGCTCGCCCTGCCTGAAATCGCATTGCCACTACGAAAAACCGAATGAGTGTCTGAAGGCTCTTTCGCCCGCGACAGTCTTTGAATTCACCCGCAAAAAACTTCAAAAACCTGCGGCTTGAGGCCACACCGTACACCGGGAAAGTCGCGCCGGCCTCTGCTCTCGCGTGCGGGTTGGTTTTTACTGGCGAGAAGGTAGTGTTGTGAAGGGACGGCGACTCAGGCCCGTCTTGAATTCTGTCCGAAGGTTCCATCCGCCCGCTGATGAAGAATCACCGTGTTGCCGTCGGGATCGAGAATTTCCATGGCCCAACAAACCGAATAGTCATGCGGCTCCTTCACCACGCGCGCGCCTTTCTTTTTCAATTCCTTGCAGGCCGCGCGCACATCCTTCACGGCGAGGGCAATGCGGCCTCCGGAAATTTTCTTCGGGAGTTTCATGCCGCCGTGCAGGGAGAGCGTAACATTGCCGCAGTTGAACTCCGCCCACTGCCATTCGTCACTATATATCTCCTGCGGCAGGCCAAGCATTTCACGGTAGAACCTTGCCGCCTTGGCGAGGTTGGAGACCTGATACATCACAAAGTCTGTGCCACGGATTTTCATTTTGATTTCCTGCTGTTGGATGAGTCTGTCTTGTCTCTTGGGGATATTAGGCAATGACCATCGGATGTCGAGCGGTGTCTTGCGCTTTCCGCGGCACCCGCTAGTCTGCCGATGTGAGCACGACCTCACAGGCGACCGGAACGGGAACAACTGTGCCAGGCAACGAACCGTCGCACCGTCCGGTTTTCGTTACAACCCATTGGTCGGTGGTGTTGACGGCGGCGCGCTCCGACACCACCTGTGCCCGCGTCGCGCTCGAAAATCTCTGCCAGACTTACTGGCATCCGCTCTACGCCTACGTGCGGCGGCGTGGCTATTCACCCGAAGACGCCCAGGACCTCAACGCAGGCATTCTTCGCGCGATTGCTGGAACGCAACGCTGTCGCCAGCGTTGCGCCGGAGAAAGGCCGTTTCCGTTCCTTCCTACTCGCCAGCATGAACCACTTCCTTGCTGATGAATGGGACAAGGCAAGGGCACAGAAACGCGGCGGCGGCAAGGTGATTTCACCCGACTTGCAAAGCGCCGAGACGCGACTGGGCGAAATCCCGGTGGACAACTTCACACCAGAAAAGGCATTTGAACATCGCTGGGCCATCACGTTGCTCGAACAGGTTTACCAACGCTTAAGCGAGGAATATCGCGCCCAAGGCAAGACCGAGTTGTTCGACGCGTTGCGCACCACGCTCGCCGGGGCAAGCGACGCCGCGCCCTACGCCGAACTGGCGCGCCAACTGGACGTGAGTGAAGGCGCTGTGAAAGTGGCCGTGCACCGGCTGCGTCAGCGTTACCGCGCGTTGCTGCGCGACACTATCGCCGACACCGTGTCTGGCCCGGACGAAGTCGAGGACGAACTGCGCTATCTGTTCCGGACGTTGGCGGGCAGCTAGTGACTGTGGATTACGCGGCCTTTTCATGGTTTCTTTCGAAAATTCGCTGTAACCTTTGGCCAATTCTTCCTTTGTATGTGGTGAAAGCAGATTTATGGCTGACGTACGAACCTGCCCTCATTGCGGGAAGCCGGTGCCGCCCACGGCGTTGGGTGGCATTTGCCCCGAATGCATGCTCAAGGCCGGTCTCGCTACCCAAACGGAGGGACCGGGCGCGACCGGCCTGCATGGAACCAAAGCTGTCCATCCCCCGCCCTCACCCGCGGAAATTGCGTCGCTGTTCCCGCAACTGGAAATCCTCGAATGCCTCGGCCGCGGTGGCATGGGGGTGGTCTATAAGGCGCGGCAGCCGCGGTTGAACCGCCTCGTCGCGCTCAAAATCCTGGCGCGCGACAAGGAACAGGACGCGCAGTTCGCCGAGCGGTTTACGCGCGAAGCCCAGGCGCTGGCGCGGTTGAGTCATCCGAACATCGTCACCGTCCACGACTTCGGCCAAGTGGGACAGGCTTCCAGCCTGCCTCCATCTGCAAAGCAAAATGAAAAGCCAGAGACCGGCAAGATGCCTGTCCCACTTTGTTATCTGGTGATGGAATTTGTGGATGGCCTGAGCCTGCGGCAATTGCTCCAAACCGGGAAAATGAAACCGGAACAGGCGCTGACGATTGTGCCGAAGATTTGCGAAGCGCTCCAATACGCTCACGAACAAGGCATCGTCCACCGCGACATCAAGCCGGAGAACATCCTGCTCGACAAACAGGGCCGCGTGAAAATCGCGGACTTCGGCATCGCGAAGATGGTTGGCGTCGAGGCCGGACAACAAACGTTGACGGGCGCGAAGGACATGATGGGCACGCCGCATTACATGGCGCCGGAGCAGATTGAAAAGCCGCAGACGGTGGATCATCGCGCGGACATTTATTCGCTGGGCGTGTTGTTCTACGAAATGCTCACTGGCGAGTTGCCGTTGGGAAAATTTCAGCCACCATCGAAGAAAGTGCAGATAGACGTGCGACTGGATGAAGTCGTGTTGCACGCCTTGGAGAAGGAACCGGAGCGTCGTTATCAGCAGGCCAGCCAGGTGAAAACGGCCGTGGAGACGATTGCGGCTGATGCTGTGAAGTGCGAAGTCCTCCCGCAAGGCGGAACGAAGCCCGAAGTTGAAACCATCCGGCGTCAAGTCAAGGCACCGGCCATCGGGTTGGTTATCGTTGGCGCGCTCAACTGGGTGCTATTCGCATTATTCTTCATGGCCTACGGGCTGAAGCTTGCCGGTTCGATGGGGCTTGCACCGCAAATAGACGTGCCTGCCGTGGTTCTCCTGATTCCTCTCCTGGCGATGGCTCTCAATGGCTTCATCATTTACGGTGCGTTGAAAGTGATGCGCTTGGAACGATGGGGCGTTGGCATTGTGGCCAGTGTTCTAGCCATGATTGTCGCACCGGCCAACATTATTGGGCTGCCGATTGGGGTTTGGGCGCTGGTGGTGTTGAATCGTCCGGATGTCCGGGGGGTTTTCAAAGCGAATCGTTCTCGATCAAAACCCATGGATGCGCGCGCCGGAATCATAGGATCTCCACGCTTTTCACTTTCGTCCGTTGTCGGCGCGGCATGGACACCATTTTTCCTGGCAGCCATTCTTTCCATCACCCTCGGCCAGGAGCAATTTCCCCAAGCCTATGGCAGTTTGTCCCGGGTACTGCTTTTTCTGGGGCTGGCTGCACCGGTGGCCACAACCATTCTCGGCTGGCTGGCTGTCGCGCAGGTCCGTCGTTCAACCGGAAGGTTTCATGGATTGGAATTGGCGGTGTTCGACGGCCTGTTCTTTCCGTTGCTTGGAGTAGATGTACTGATCGGAATCTTCTGGCTCATTTTGGCAAAAACCTCCGCCCACTGGAGAGGGCTCGACGGTTCGTTGTTTTATAACCTATGGGAGTTTGCCCTCTGGACATTACTTCTGATTGCCATATGCGCCGCCTTTGATTTTCTGATCGCCCGTTACGTCTGGCGCCGGATGAATCAGCCATTCAAAGGTGCAAACACGCCAACTCGAACCCGATGGACAAGAACCATCTTGTCAGCCTTGATGGGCGGTCTTTTGTCGGTGGGCGTCATCAGCTTCATCGCAACATCACTCGCCTTGTGCTGCCGGAATGTGGACAACGTCAACCGGCCCTTTGTGGACGACCCGCAAATAATTGGCCATTGGACCTACATTGATTTTGTTTCATCGCCGGATGACTTCAAACCCGGCGCGCAAACCTGGAAGGGGGATTTATCTGTGTTCAAAAATTTCACTGTGTTCCCTGACGGCAGAACGAGCTATCGGTGGCTCACGTGGACAAAGGGAGCGATGATCAACAAGGGTGAAAAAACGGCAGGCGATTACCAAATCCGAAATTTTGATGGAACCAATTACCTGTTCGTGGAATGGAAAAATGGCGACTACATCCTCTTCCACTCAAATCCGTGGTTCTTTGTTCTGCGTCAGACTGAGGAAGCCAACCCCAATTTTTCTATCGGCCAGGCCTGGTTTCCCAAAGGCGATTCCATTGAAATCACTTCAGTGGAGCGAACTCCGAAACGGATGGTGGTCAAAGGCCATTACCATCTCGTCAGTCACAATAATGCGTTGCTCGCGCTTTATATCACGACGACAAATAAAAATGTTTCTGAAGGCAGTGGAGAAGGGCGACCGATTTCCAAAGGGAGCGGCGATTTCACCCTGGTTTATTTGCCTCCCGTTTCTGGCCTGCCGCACGTTTCGATGTATGCTGACGGTCATTCCTTCGCCAGCCTCTATTTTGGAACGAAGGCTGAAGCGCTCGCAGAACGCAAAGCAAGCTGGATTACAAACAACTTACCCTCTTCCACCCTCCAATTCCGCCTTGTCTTGCCTAAAGATTCAAGCGCACCGGGAGACTGGCTGCCGTCGGTTCTCGGACCCAACCGGTTTCATCTCTCGCGCCAAGTCCTGCTCGACGACGCTGACATCACTCAAGCCGGCGTTGATTTCAATCCCGATGGAAGACGGAAAATTGAAGTTCGTTTCACGGATGCAGGTGCGAAGAAGTTTGAAGCAATCACAGCAACCAACGTTGGCCGCCAGTTGGCCATTGTCTTTCGCGGGCGCGTGCTTTCCGCCCCGGTGATTCAGTCAGTCATCCCCAGCGGTGGATGCCAAGTGGATGGCTCAATGAACGGCAGTGACATCCATCAAATTGTGGATTGCCTGAATCGGACAGCGATCCCAACCACCACGGCTTGGAATTTTTCTCCCGTTCACGAGCGAATTCTTCCTTTTAAACCGCTTCCGGATGCCTTGTTCGGCTGGCTGGATTTGGACTCGGGAACAGTGCTGACCAACTCATCACTGGATTTGGAGAGCCACAGCGGATACGAATGGATACGCACCAACGGCTTGGATGTAGTCACTACCGACTCGGCCAAACATTTTCCGACGCTGCTTGGCGTTGACATGCTCGTTGCCCCAGCGCCTACCAACGGCTGGGAAATCGTCACTGCTGCCGACGTGGTTAACAATTGGGCTCTGCTGCAGCAAGAGCCACAATCGAAGACGGTCGTTGGCGTCTTGCCGGGCCAAACCGACACGTTTTTCTTTCAAACCCGGGAAGGCGGGAAAGGAATTATGCAAATTCTCGGTTTTGCCAACAACCCGCCCGGCGTGGAGATTCGCTACAAACTGGCGGAAAATGCCAGCGCTGCAACGGAGACCGCTCAAACTTTTGCCGAGCAACCACCGGCGGTCGTCGAAACGCGGGCCGTTTCCGAAGCGCAAAAATGGCTGGCGCTCATTGATGGCGGGCACTATTCCGAAAGTTGGAAACAAGCTTCGGCAATTGTTCGAGGCGCGGTGACGGAACAGGGTTTTGCCAATTCGATGGAAACCTTCCGCAAGCCCCTGGGGAACCTGCTGTCCCGCAAAGTAAAATCAGCGCAACCGATGACGGAATTGCCCGGCGCACCGGACGGGCAATATGTCGTCATGCAGTTCGAGACTTCATTCGCCAACAAAAAAACCGCGATTGAAACCGTCACGTTCATGTTGGACCAGGATGGGCAGTGGAAGTCCGCCGGTTATTTCATCAAATGATTTGTTCAACCGTAACCATCAACCAAACACAAACATGAATCATACGACCCTGCTGGTATTGATCTTTTTGGTAATCATCCCCCTGGCAATCTGGGATGGTGTCTGGAAATTGATTGCCATGTGGAAGAGCGCGCGCAACGACCAGTTGGCGTGGTATATCTGCCTCGCCATCTTCAACACGGTGGGCATTCTGCCTATCCTTTACATCCTGTTCTTTCAGAAAACCGGGACTCCGGCAGCGCCGCCAATATCCTCGTAGTTACAAACGAAACTCATTCGCCGGACGACAAAGGGCGCAACTGCACGAGGGTCGCACCCCAGCCGCCAAATTGTGGATGATCGAGCGTGAAGGATATCACTGCCGGGTGTTTGGCAAGAATCGAGTGCACCGTGCGCCGCAGGTTGCCAATGCCTTTGCCGTGAATGATGCGCACTTGCAGAATGCCCCGTTCCTGACACGCGGCCAGATAATCCGGCACCAGGCTCTTTACCTCGCGCGGATTGAACGTGTGCAAATCCAGCACACCATCAATCGGCAGTTCAATCGGTTCGTCATCCATGAATTGCAACTCCTGTTTTGCCCATGCCCCGCGCCGGCATGACGCATGAGTTCGCCGGTGATTTGTCCGGCAACGCCGGCCTGCCGAGGGCCAGACTCAAGGATAAGGCGTGCAGCCCGTTCGCGTCAGCACCGCCTGTCCCGGCGGTGACAGGACAAATTGGATGAAGTCCCAATGCGTCCCGGAAACCGGTGGAACGCCCGGTTACAAACCCAACTGCGAACCCGCCATCGCGTGCAGGCGTGCCTGGCCCTCCTTGGTCAGGCTTGTGAAGATCATCGAAACGTGATAGCCGGTGTGTTTGTTGCCGGAGCAGGCGACCACCACTCCGGCACATTGAAGCCGGCTGTTGTCGCGCGGCGGTTGCAACGCCACGGTCATTTCTGTCCAGGGATTGAACGGGACGGGGCTGCGAAATTCGATGCCGTTTCTGTGAATCACAACGGAATCGGCAGACAAGTCCAGGCGGGTTTGCCGGGATTCAACCGTGACGTCCCGCCGCGCGGCGCCGCCGGTTTCAATTTTTCTCGCGCTCATAGAATCACGTCAAACTAACACGTCATGGCCAGCCGTCAAATAAGTGTCACTCATGTAATGAATTAAGGATTCGGGTCACCATTCAATCAACGCCGCACCCCACGTCAGCCCCGCGCCGAACACAATCAGCAGGACCAGGTCGCCGCGCTGGATTTTTCCGGCGGCCACCGCTTCGTCCAGCGCGATGGCCACCGACGCCGCCGACGTGTTGCCGTAGCGTTCCAAATTCACAAACATTTGCTCCGGTTTCGCGCCCAGCCGTTTGCCCACCGCGTCAATGATCCGGCGGTTGGCCTGATGTGGGATGATGCATTTGACCTGCGAAATATCGAGTTCGCATCGCCGCAGCGCTTCCCGCGCCGCCGTGTACATCGCCTGCACCGCGCTTTTGTAGGTTTCCTTGCCGTTCATCCGCAAGTAATGCAGGCGCGCGCCGACCGAATCGGTCGTGGCCGGACAACGGCTGCCGCCACCGGGCATGAACAGCAAATTGGCGCTGCCGCCGTCGGCGCCCATCACCGCCGTCAGCAGACCGTGCGAGCTGGGGCGGTTTTGCAAAACCGCCGCGCCCGCACCATCGCCGAACAACACGCACGTGTTGCGGTCCTTCCAATCAATGATGGCCGAGAGTTTTTCCGCGCCGATGACGAGCACGGTGTCGTAGGTGCGCGACATGATGAATTGCTGTGCCACTTCGAGTCCGTAAATGAAACCGGAACAGGCGGCTTCGATGTCGAACGCCGCGGCGCGTTTCGCGCCGATTTTGTGCTGTACCAGGCATGCCGTCGCCGGGAACGGCATGTCCGGTGTGATGGTGGCGACGATGACGAGGTCAATTTGTCCGGCGGTGACGCCCGCCATTTTCATGGCGCGTTCGGCGGCCCTGGCCGCCAGGTCGGACGTGAATTCGTCCTTCGCCGCCAGCCGACGTTCCCTGATGCCGGTGCGCGTGGTGATCCACTCGTCGGTCGTGTCCACCATTTTTTCCAAATCGGCGTTGGTCAGGATTTTCGCCGGCACATACGAGCCGACACCGGTGATGGAGCATGAGCGGCCTTGAAAATTGTACAGGGCGCGCGGATTTTTGAATTTTTTTGCGGGCGACGTGCTCATGCAAGAACAGGGGTGGACGTTTCAACGGCGGCCAGCCGCTCGTTGGCACGGGCGATTTCGCGCGCGATGATGTCGTTGACGTGATGCTGCACGGCTTCGGCGGTCACGCGCAACGCGCTGGCGACGGCGCGTTCGCGGGCCGAACCGTGCGCCTTGAACACAATACCCTTGAAGCCGAGCAACGGCGCGCCGCCATGCACTTCCGGGTCCATGCGCCGGCGGATGACCTGAAAGGCGTTTTGCGCGAGATACGCGCCGATCTGCCGCTTGGGATTGCGCATGAACTCGCGCTTGAGCATCGAAAACATCGCGACGGCGAGGCTCTCGCACGTTTTCAAAACAATGTTGCCGACGAAACCGTCGCACACCACGACATCCACGTGGTCCTTGAACAAATCATGCCCCTCGATGTTGCCAATGAAATGGATGTTGAGCCGCTGGCAAAGCTTGAAGGCCTCGAGTGTTAGTTCATTACCCTTGGAATCCTCCGTGCCGATGCTGAGGATGCCGACGCGCGGTTTTTTGCGTCCGAGCACCTCGCGCGAATAAATGCTGCCCATCACGGCGAAATGCGCGAGATGAATCGGCTTGCATTCGATGTTCGCGCCGGCGTCGAGCAGCACAAACTCGTTGTCCTGCCGCGGAATGACGGTCGCGATGCAGCCACGGTCCACACCGGGCAGACGGCCGATCTTGAGCGTGGCCGCTGCGAAAAGGCCGCCGGTGTTGCCGAGCGAAACGACCGCGTCGGCCCTGCCCTCCTGCACCAGTTCGGCGGCGCGGGCGATGGACGAGTCCTTTTTTTTGCGCACCGCATTGGCCGGTTTGTCGTCCATCATGACCACTTCGCTGGCGTGAACGACGCGCACGCGATGGTCGCGAAAACCGCGCTGGGGCAGGGCGGCATGGATGGCGGCTTGATTGCCGACCAGGTAGAGGGCGCTGATTTTCTTGTTGGCCTGAAGCGCCAGCCTGGCACCTTCAATGACCACCCCGCACCCGTAGTCGCCACCCATGACATCCACAGCAATTCGCATAGAGGAATGAACTCGGGAAGTTCCCCCCGCCCCGCCTGAGTCAGGCGCCCGCCGTGACGGTCAACACCTGCCGGCCTTTGTAATAACCACAGGCCGGGCAAACCCGGTGGGGCACATACGGTGCGGCGCATTGGGGGCAGGTGCTCAGTTGCGGCAGGGTCAACGCGCTGTTGTAAGCGCGGCGCATACGCTGCCGGCTCCGGGAGGGTTTACGCTTGGGAACGCCCATAAATTTTCACCAAATCACAATTTCAATTTGTTCAACTCCGCCCACGGAGACAAAGCCATTTCGCCCCGGGGAATGCGGCCGGGTTTAGCTTTGCCCGTGGAGGTTTTCTCCAATCCGCGACAGTCCGGCTTGCACAGCGGGTGTTGCGGAAACTCGAGGAGAATATCCTCCCGCAGATAGGGCGTCAAGTCCACGCAATCGTTGTCCACCGGCACCCGTTCCTCGCCGGCGAACGGCAAATGACACGTCCAATCCGCCAGATTCAGCTCGTGCCGAAACGCTTCCAGGCAGCGCACGCAATTGCATTCCAAGGTCAAACGCAGCGAGCCGGTCACCAGGATGCCGTCATCCAGTTTCTGCACCGTTATGTCGTAACGCAGCGGCTGCTCCGCGCGAATCATCGGATCGTGCACGTCCAGGTCCAGTTCTTTCACGGGCAGTTCGTCCTGCAAATGAAGTTCGTGCGCCTCCAGGTGGTGAAGATTGACGCTCAACATAAAAATCCGTTCTTTGATTCCCGGCTTCGGGCGGCAAAACGACCAACGGCCTTGTGCCTTTGACCGGAACGAAAAGTTAAAAACTCAAAATTATTTCTGCAGTTTCAGCTTTTTCCGCAAGGCCGTCCGCACGTGCGGCGGCACGAACGCGCTCACGTCGCCGCCGAGTCGCGCGATTTCCTTCACCATGCGCGAGCTTAAAAACGTGTAGGTGTCCTTGGGCATCATGAAAATCGTTTCCACGTTTTCGTTCAGTTTGCGATTCATCAGCGCGAGTTGGAATTCAAACTCAAAATCCGACACGGCGCGCAGACCGCGGATGATGGCTTGGGCCTTGCGGCGGGCGCAGTATTCAACCAGCAGGCCCTCGAAAACGTCCGCTTCCACGTGCGGCAGATGCTGCACGGCCTGCCTCACCAGCGCCGCGCGCTCGGCGAGCGTGAACAGCGGATGTTTGCCGTCGTTTTCGGCGACGGCCACGATGACGCGATCGAACAGCCGGGCCGCGCGTTGAATCACGTCCAGATGCCCGTTCGTGAGCGGGTCAAAACTGCCCGGATAAATCACCGTGCGCATGATGGCATTCTATCACGCGCCCGGTGAATGACGAGGAAGAAAAATGTCCGTTGTTTGCAGGATTTTCAGGTTAAGCCGCGGAGCGGCAAAGGAGAGTAGCCCACGGCGCAGCCGTGGGAACACCGGGTTCCCAACCATCATAGCTGCGTAGCAGCGAAAGAAAAAAACCGAAACGATTTCTGTCGCCCCTGCCGGGGCTTGAATGGGTTTGGGGATCGTTGACCCACGGCTCACGCCGTGGGCTACTATCTAACGCTGCTCCGCAGCTCTTATGACGCGCTCCATCGAGACGGTCCAAAAACTGAGGTGTGCCCCATCCACTGCACACGAATGATTTCACATTGACAACCTCAGCGATGGGCGTAGAAACGTTTTCCGAAGATCCCGAAAACGAAAATGAACTCCAAAGTGTCAATAGTAAGAGCTGATACGTTTATGGTCAAAATTGCACTCAAGTTTGTTCTTTCATTGGTCGCATTAACAGCTTTGTGCACCGTCTCTGGCAGAACTTCATCACTGACAGGCTTTATCATTGCACAGACTCACTCGGGTTTGATTTTCTACGCCCTGGAGAGTGGGTTCATCCTCCTTTCGGCTCTCCTTACGGTGACACCCTTAAACATGGTTGGACTGTAGACGGATTGTGGTGGCTTTGATTTGGTTTTGTCGCCGTAGCTATCATCACCAGTATCCTGATAGCAGGTAGGACAGGATCGTCTGATTCTGAATAGGTCAGCGACGTTTTCTAAAAGTATCCGGATGGGTGAGCCGCAACGGACATGTACGTTAAATGGGTCAGTCCTGAATGGCCCTTAGATAAGGCCTAAAACTTTCTTGGTCAAGCGTTTGCGGCGGATGACGCCGGGAACGGTTTCAAAGAGGATATGCCGTGAAAGTTTTTGCATCTGTTCAACGATGCGCT
>JBEKHY010000048.1:0-14761 GCA_050012035.1 Verrucomicrobiota bacterium
ATAAAAGCAATCTTCTGTTCCATCGGTTCGGTATTGATCCAAGGCATGGACCAGACAATATCCGGTGTTACCCATGTCCTGAAACACTGTGACCGATGTTCTGATACTCTACACCGCCGAGGCGACCGATTGGGAGGCGAAACTTCCGCCGGACGGCTCGGCGAGCCGTCCCTACCTTTTTGCCGACCAACCCTGTCGCATGAGATTCAGCAAGTGTTTCAAGGCTTCGTCATACGAGCGGCCCTTTTGTTCGGCCAGTTGTTTTGTGCGTTTGTCCACTTGCGCAGCCATTTCGGCGGATTTGTCCGGCGGACAACCGAGCGCGACAAGGACTTTGGTGAGTTCGGAAATTTCCATGTTTTGTAGCCGCGCTTGTCAAAGCGCGGAACAAATTACCGCGCTCTTACGAGACGCGGCTACGATGCAAGGTCATTTCACCGTGTCGCGTGGGGCGATTTTGATACTGATGACGCCCATGCGTTTGTCGGGCCGGTCCTGCGGATGCGTCGGGGTGGTGGCAATCTTTTCCAAAACGTCGTCGCCTTTAATCAGTTTGCCGAACGCGGTGTATTGATGGTCGAGAAAAGTCGGGTTGCCGTGACAGATGAAAAACTGGCTGCCGGCGGAATCAGGATCTTGTGAGCGCGCCATGGAAATGACGCCGCGCACATGCGAGCGATCGTTGAACTCGGCCTTGATGGAGTAGCCCGGGCCGCCCGTGCCCCACATGGCTTCCTTGCTTGGATCCTTGGTCAGCGGGTCACCACCTTGAATCATAAAACCCTTGATGACACGATGAAAACAGGTACCGTCGTAAAATCCTTTTTTGGCAAGCGTCTTGAAATTTTCGACGGTCTTGGGCGCCACCTCTGGCCAGAATTCAATGACCATTTCGCCTTCGGTGGTGGTGATGACGGCGACTTCGTTGATGTTTGTGGGCGTGCTCATGGTTGCTTTGGTTTGGGTGTTCGTCTTGGCTTCGTCAGCCAAAGCCGTCACCATTCCCACGGCAAAGACGATGGCGAATGTGTAAATCCATGTTTTCATAGGCGGAGAATTTTGCATACGCGCCGTGAAAAGTCACGCACTGATTTGCGATGGATTCACGTTCGCACCGGCGGTTTTCCATCTTTGTTCATCGAGCGCGTGATCAGGCTGCCGTGGTCGGCCTTGCGCGAGCGGCCCAACATTAAAAGCGTCAACGCGCCCGCCAGAACCAAAGAAACCGCGCCAATGGCCAGCGCCTTTTTGCTGCTCAAGCTGGAATTTTCCGGCGGCGGCACGATGACGTTTGTCTGCACGACCGTGGGAGCAGCACGAGAATTAGTCGGCGAGGCCACAGGCGCATTCGTCAGCTTCAACGGTGCGGCAGGTGACGGCAAATTCGTTTCCACGTTTGCGATGATGTTGGTAGGCGGCACAATAACGGCCGGCGGCGATGGATTGATTGCCGGCAAGGGAGCCGGTGTGGGTTCGGGTGGCGGTAAATTGGTTCCCGCTTTGGTACCGATGACAATGAGTGGCGGCGCTTCAACAGCCGGTGGCGGCGACGCTGGTAACGCATTGGTCGGCTCAACCGGCGGCAGCGGCAACGGGGGAAATTGAGGAAAGCTGGTCAGCTCCGGCGGCAAATTCAGGGTGCAACCGACGTAATTACCAAACTGCGAGCGCAACACGACGATGAATGGCTGCCGCGTTTTTTTGCTTTCCGCCTGCCGCCGCTGAAAAATCTGGTTGATGCCGGAATCGAATGGCGTCCCCACCATTACACCCTCCCCATCGCAGAAGATCAGCACCGTCAGGCGGTCCGATTTTTGGACGACCCAGTTAAGATAAGGGCGCAGTGCGTCAAAGCTTGTTTTTTTTGAGTAATGTTGCCTGGCCAGGTGCCGGACGATGTTCGACGCAATCGTCGCGGCGTTTTGCGGCACCCAGTGTTGCAGCGGAAACCGCCCGGCGTGCACTTCCCGGTCGAACGTCCACACACCCATGCTGTCGCCAGCGTGCATTTCGCCCCGCATGTTGAACACCAGCAGATTGTCCAGCGCGCGCTCCACCGCCGGCAGACGCTTTTTCATGTCTGACGATGTGTCGAATATGAGCAGAAAACGATTCTCAACCGGTTCCGCCACCGGCTGCGCTGGCATTTTGGAAACCAAAAAAACGCCCGTAAACAGCGCGGCCATGATTCGCGCGCAGCGGAAAAATTTGTTTCGGCGTGCTTTCGTGTTCATTTCAGTTTGCGGTGCTGAGGGCGTGTGAAACGATTCCGTTCCTGCCGATTGTGGTTCCGCAACTCGTCGTGTAATTCTGCCAGCGCATTCTCGATCATGCGAATAAAATTTGCACAACTCGCCACCGAGCCGCCCAGGCCGCTGACCACATCACGCTCGGCACGGTCATCCGTGACTACCAGTGTCTCGCCGTAGGCATGGAAGCCGTGCGCAGCGCGTTCGATCATCTGGTCGGCGGTCTGCCCCGCGCGCGAAAACAAGACTTCTACGGCTGAATCCACTTCGCGTTTGGGCGTGTGGGGAGGCGCTCCCGCGCCGTCAAAAAAGACCGTAACCGGCGTGCCCGTTGCGTCGTGATAGCGCGTGAGCACATGAATCAGCTCATTGCGTGCGCGCTCTGAATGGCGCGGCCAGCCGGGGGCCAGTTCCGGCCAGTCGTGCAACAGGCTGTAGCCATCCACTAAAATCCGCATCAATGCCATGCGCCGAGAGTAGCCGTTTGTGGACAAAGGGAAATTCATTTCGTCCTCGTCGTCCTCTTCGTGATTGTAACCGAAATTAAAAATCGAGGACGAGAACGAGGAGGAGCCCGGCAAAGATTGGCTTGAAACTTGAAATTTTAAACTTGAAACTGGCGTTTGTGGCTGACGCTCAATTCATTTTCCAGAAATCGAACCGGCGCATCGTTGCGCTGGCGTTGATTGTCTTTGCGCTGGATCAATTCACCAAATGGCTGGTGCTGAAAACGATCCCGGCATATCACGAAAAAACCATCGTTGACGGCTTTTTCAAATTTGTTCACTGGGGCAACACTGGCGCGGCGTGGAGCCTTTTCAGCGGCAACAACATCACACTGGCCGTCGTCGCCTTGTTCGCGCTCGTTGCCCTGTTTCTGACGCGGCACCATTTCGATTCGCACACACTGCCCGGCCAGATTGCGTTCGGCCTGATTTTCGGCGGTATTGCCGGAAATCTTACCGACCGATTGCTGCCCAGCCGGCAGGAGGTGGTGGACTTTCTGCGCTTTTACCTGCAACAACGCGGCGGCGGCGAAATTGGCTTTCCCGCGTTCAATGTCGCCGACACAGCCATCTGCACCGGCGTGGCGCTCATTTTCCTCATCACTTGGAAAAACGAGCATAGGCCGAAGAAGCCGGCGGAAACTTCGTCGTGAGTTCGCGCGTTGAAAGTTTCACCGTCGTCAAATCGCTTCCGTCCGGGCGGCTGGACACCTTCCTGCGCGAAAAATTTCCCAACGTTTCGCGCGTCGCGTTGAAACGTCTGGTTGAACAAGGCCACGTTCGGGTCAACGGCCAGACGGTCAAGCCCGCGCACTCGCCTCGAGCAGGTGAAGAAGTTGAAGTTCACTGGACGGAAGCCAAACCTGCCGAAGCGCAGCCGGAGGAAATGCCACTCGACATTCTTTTTGAGGACAAATCACTGCTGGTTTTGAACAAGCCCGCCGGGCTGGTCGTACATCCCGCCGCCGGAAACGAGGAACACACGCTGGTCAACGCATTGTTGCATCATTGCACGGGGCAGCTCAGCGGCATCGGCGGCGTCGCGCGACCAGGCATCGTTCATCGGCTCGACAAGGAAACCAGCGGCTGTCTCGTCGTCGCCAAAAACGACGAAACGCACTTGGAGCTTTCCAAACAATTTGCCGCACGTGCGGTCGGTAAAATTTACAATGCGATTTTGTGCGGCGAAGTCGCGCGCGACGCCGGCGAAATTCGCGCCGCCATTGCGCGGCATCCGACGCACCGCAAACGCATGGCCGCGCGTGATGATGATTCCGGCCGCGCCGCGCACACGAGTTACCGTGTGCTGGAACGGCTGAACTCAGCCACGTTGGTCGAGGCACAATTGCACACGGGCCGGACGCATCAGATTCGTGTGCATTTCCAATTTCTTGGGTATCCGCTCGTCGGCGACATGACCTACGGCGCGCGGCAAAATAAAAAGCTCACCGAATTGACCGGCTACGAGCCGCCGCGTGTGATGCTGCACGCGCGCGAGCTGTCGTTCATTCATCCGCCCACGGGAAAGGAAATGAGCTTTGAAGCGCCGTTGCCGGAAGATTTTCGTGGGGCGTTGAAAATTTTGCGCAAATCAGAGCGCCGTTAGACGCGGCATATTTGTAGAAATTTCTCCAACGAATTGTTTTTAGCTCCGTCAGGAGCGGCATCTTCTGCGTGTGACGGCAGAATATATCGCCCCTGACGGGGCTTTTCCCCCTTTGTGGTTGGGTGCTACAGAGATGCCGCACCTACGGCGCTCGATGCGAGGTGCGTGCGCTCCTCCCAAATGCGGTGCGCTGAAATTTCTCCGTTCCAAAATTCATTCGCTTGCCACAGGGAATTTTCGCATATTGGACGGTAATGAAATCCATGACGGGTTACGGGCGCGGCGAGTGCGCGCGGGACGGCTTCAAAGTCACGGTCGAACTCAGTTCGGTGAACCGCAAGCAGGCCGAGATTTACGCGAACCTCCCGCGGGAAATGGAAATGCTCGAAGCGCCCATCCGCGACACCATCAACCGCCACGTCGCGCGCGGGCGCGTGACGGCGCGCATTTCGCTCCACGCCGGCAACGGCAAGCTTTCCGCGCGGATGCACCTCAACGCGCCGCTGGCCAAGGCCTACGCGCGCGAACTCAATCGCCTCGCCAGACAACTCAAGCTCGGCGGCAACGTGACCCTGGACCATCTCGTCCGGGCGCCGGGTGTTTTTCAAACCGACGAGGAGTTGGCCGGAGCGGAAAATCTGTGGCCGGCGGTCGAAAAGGCGCTGAAACAGGCGCTCACTGCACTTGTAAAAATGCGGGAGCGCGAAGGCGCGCATCTCGCGCAGGACCTCGCTTCGCACATCGGCGTCATGCGCCAATGCGTCAGGCGGATCCAAAAACAGGCGCCGCTGGCAACGGAACGTTATCGCCGGCAGCTCATCGAGCGCATCAAAAGCGCCGGACTCGAAGCGCCCGCGCCGGACGACGAACGGTTGTTGAAGGAGGTGGTTTTCTTCGCCGACCGCTCGGACATTTCCGAAGAACTGGCGCGGCTGCAAAGCCATTTCCAGCAGTTTGAGGATTGCCGGAAAACGAAGGAGCCGGTGGGCCGCACGCTGGATTTCCTCGCGCAGGAAATGAACCGCGAAGTCAACACCATCGGCTCGAAGGCCAACGACGCGCTCATTTCCCGCGAAGTCGTCACGTTGAAGGCGGAACTGGAAAAATTCCGCGAACAGGCGCAAAACGTCGAATAAGTAACCAGTGACAGGTGGCAAGTGACATGAAGGTCGGGAGTCGAGAGTCGAGGGTCGAAGGCCGGTCCCCCAAAGCGGCGGGAAGCGTGCCGCTATTGATCCTCATTTCGGCGCCTTCCGGCGGAGGCAAGACGACCCTGTGCCATCAATTGCTGGCCGCGCGACCGGACATGACGCGCGCTATCACCTGCACCACGCGCGCGCCGCGACCGGAGGAGAAAGACGGCGCGGATTATTATTTTTTTGACGAGGCGGAATTCCGGCGACGGCTGCGAATTGGGGAGTTCATCGAGCACGCGACCGTTTTTGGCTGGAGTTATGGCATCCTGCGGTCCGAACTCGTGAACAAACTGCGCTCCGGTCGGGACGTTTTATTGAATGTGGACGTGCAGGGGGCGGCGACGATTCGGAAGCAGGCACAGCGGGAGCCGGAATTGAAACGCGCGCTGGTGACGGTATTTCTGACACCGCCTTCAATCAAAGTGCTCCAGGAGCGCCTGCAAAAGCGGGCCTCGGACACGCCGGAAGAGATTCAAAAACGGCTTGGCATCGCCCGGCAGGAAATCGCGCAATGGAAAAATTTCGATTACCTTTTAATCAGCTTGTCGGTTCAGGAGGACTTGCGGCGGATGCTGGCGATTGTCGAGGCGGAGAAAATGCGTGCGGCGCGTTCGCAGGCACCGGCATCCTGAATTCCGGTCTCGGTCTCAAAAAACCGGCTTTGGTATCGGATTGGCAGAACAAAGGATTAAGATTAGGATTACGTCAAGATGAAGAAAAATATCGTCCTCGGCGTGACCGGTTCGATTGCCGCACACAAGGCGGTGGACTTGGCCAGTCTGCTGGTGAAGCAAAAATGCAATGTGTGCGTAGTGATGACCACCGACGCGCAACGGTTCATCACGTCGTTGCCGTTCAAAGTGCTCTCGCGTCATCCGGTCGTGACCGATCTTTACGACGAAGAGGAAGGCTGGAAACCGGCACACATTAAAGTGGCGGATACGGCGAACCTTTTGCTCATAGCGCCTGCGACGGCAAATGTGATTGCGAAACTGGCGCACGGCATCGCCGACGACGCGCTGACATGCACCGCGCTGGCGTTGAATCTGAAGGCGAAAATTCTGATCGCGCCCGCGATGAACGGTAAAATGTGGCTGCATCCAGCCACGCAGGAAAACGTCAAAACGCTCAAGGCGCGCGGCGCAGAATTCATCGGCCCGGACGAAGGAATGCTTTCCTGCGGTTACGAAGGCATCGGCCGGTTGTGGCCGGCCGAGGCGATTGCCGAACGCGCATTGAAATTGCTGCGTTGAAAATTTCCACGCTGCGGTGAATTTATGAAATCAAGCCGTTGGCAGTGGCTGAAAAGGGTGCCCGCATTGCTGGAGATTCCAGCGCCCGACCCGCCGCGCCTGCTCCGCCGCATCGAAATCATGGAGCGGGACATCATGCTGCCCCTCAAGGTGGTCTTCATCGCCATCATTTTTCACTCGTTCAACTATCGTCCGTGGATGGTCCAGATTTCCAGCGCGCTGGACGTGACAGTAGAAACGGTGCAATTAATTTTCGGGTTTTACATTCTGGCCAGTGTCCTGCTGGCCGTGCCGATCCTGAACGTGCGGCGGCTGCCGCTGGCGATTGTGCAATGGACGGTGGTCACCAGCAGCTTGGTGGACGGACTCCTGGTCGCGGCCATGACTCTGATCACCGGCGGATTGGACAGCATTTTGTTCTGGCTGTTCGTCGGTCTGATCATCCGCAACGCCGTCAACCTTCCACCGGGATTTTCCCAATTGTTTTTGAATTTCGTCATCAGCCTGTGTTACGTCCTGGTGGCCGTGATGGACGTGTCCGTGTTGAGCAATCTGGACGACATCACGCGCCGGGCGTTGGAGGCGATGCCGCACGAAGAATTGGGCGAACCGTTTGTGCTGCGCATGGCGGTTTTGTGGCTGACAGCGATTTCCTGTTACGGCGCGCAGGTGTTGCTGGAACGCCAGCGCCTCGCTGTCGAGGAAGCGGAGGAATTCGCCGCACGCGAAGCCCAGTTGCGCTCCGCCGGGCGCCTCGCCGCCGAATTCGCGCATCAAATTAAAAATCCGCTCGCGATTATTAACAACGCCGTGTTCTCATTGCACCGCTCCTTCCGCGACGGCAAAACCACCGTCACGCCGCAAATCGAAATTATCCAGGAGGAAGTTGCGCGCGCCGATCGTGTCATCACTCAAATCATGGGCTACGCGCAGTTGAGCGAAGGCCACGTCGAGAAACTCAACATCATCGAAGAGCTTGACCGGGCCCTCGCGCAGGTCTTTCCGCCGGCGGTGCCGACGGGGATTTGGGTGCACCGCAAATACGGCCGCGGTTTTCCGCCGTTGCTCATGCAACGCGGCCACCTGTCCGAGATTCTGGTGAACCTTCTGAAAAACGCGCGGGAAGCGCTGGACGACAGCGGCCACGTGTTCGTCACCGCCGACTGTCACCGCGATCATGCCATTGAAATTTCCGTGCGCGATGATGGGCCGGGCGTCCCCCCCGACAAGATCGAGCGCATTTTCGAGGCTTACTACACCACCAAGCAACACGGCACCGGGCTCGGCCTCGCCATCGTCAAACACAACGTCGAGCTTTATGGCGGCCGAATACATGTGGAATCGGTGCTTGGAAAAGGCGCGAAATTCACGGTAATCTTTCCGGCAAAAGCGTTGATGAAATTATCCTTGAAATGAGCGCACCGCTGCCACCCGTGCTCGTCGTGGACGACGAGAAGAATATGCGCCGCTCGCTCCAGACGCTGCTGGGCGACGACGGTTACGAAGTGCGCGCCGTCGAATCCGCCGAGGAGGCGCTGGACCTGCTCGCGGACAGTGAATTTTTCATGGTCATCACCGACGCGCGGCTTGGCGGCATGAGCGGCTATGAATTCCTCGCCAAAGTCCGCAGCCAATGGCCCGAAGTGCCCGTGCTCATGCTTACGGCCTATGCTACGCCCAAACTCGCCGTCGAGGCCATCAAGGCCGGCGCCATCGATTACGTGGCCAAGCCGTTTGCGCCCGAAGAACTGCTGCACGCCGTCGCGCGCTGCGCCGAGCGCCACCAACTCCTGCGCGAAAACGCGGCGCTCCGCTCCCGCACTGGCGAAATATTCAGCCTCGACCAGATTATCGGCGAATCACCGAAGATGCGCGAGTTGCGCCAGCTCATCCAGACCGTCGCACCCACCGACACGCGTGTGCTCATCCTCGGCGAAAGCGGCACCGGCAAGGAACTGGTCGCCGGCGCACTCCACGGTTTGAGCCGGCGGCGCGGGGCAAATTACATTCGCATCAATTGCGCGGCCATTCCCGAGACGCTGCTTGAAAGCGAACTTTTCGGCCACGAAAAAGGCGCGTTCACCGGCGCACTGAAGCAAAAAGCCGGTCGGGTTGAAGAAGCCGACGGCGGGACGATTTTTCTCGACGAAATCGCCGATATGAGCAAACCGCTCCAGGCCAAGCTGCTCCGGTTTCTCGAAGACGGCTCGTTCACGCGTGTCGGCGGGATGCAGGAACTGCGCGTCAACGTCCGCCTCATCGCCGCGACCAACCGCGACATCACGCAGGCCATCGCCGCCGGCCATTTTCGCGAGGACCTGTTTCACCGTTTGAATGTGCTGCAAATCCGCCTCCCGCCCCTGCGCGAACGCGGGGATGACGTTCCGCTGCTCGCCGGGCATTTTTTGAAAATGTTCCGCACGGCCTTGAATAAGAACGTGGACGGTCTGACAGCCGCTGCGCGGTCCAAATTGCTTTCACACACCTGGCCCGGTAATGTCCGCGAATTGCGCAATGTCATCGAACGCGCGCTGATTCTGGAAAAAACGCGTGAAATTCAGCCGTCCAGCCTGCCGGACTTCCAAATCGAAACGCGCTTGCAAAAAGCCACGTTCCTTCAGTCTGCACCGGCCGAATCGCTAGACGACGCCCTCGCCCGGCTGGAACGCGAATTAATCACGCATGCGTTGGAACAACATGGTTTTAACCTGACGCGCACGGCGGAATGTCTTAAGCTTACCCGCCATTCGCTCCGCTACCGGATGCAACGGCTGAACATGAGCCTCGATGACAACGCAACGGGTGAGACTCCCGTGACCGCCAACCGGCAAATTACTGAGAACTGACTTTGTCCTGTAGTTATGGAAGACACACTGCCTCCAGTGGGACCGATGACAACGGCATGGGTGGATTTCTTCATCATGCTCGGGGCGTTTACGCTGGTCGCCATCGCCTCACTGATCTGGGTCTTCTACTTCCGCAAGACGCGACGAAGGCATCGCCGCAAGCGCCGCCACCCACACGAGCGGCGCCCGGTCAATCCCACGCTCGCCGAGGTGCGCGGGTTGCCGCCCCCGCGTCCGCCGGAACCGCCGAGCACGACCCCCTCTCCCACACCGTAACTCCGATGCAGTCCAGCCGCGCGATCACCCGCAAAAGCGCGTCCAATCTCGCGCTGGCCCTGGTGGTGTTGCCGCGCGCCAAACGTAACGACATGGCCGCGCTCTACGCCTTTTGCCGCAAAGTGGACGACGTGGCCGACGGGGAATCCACGCCCACCGAAAAACGCCGCGAACAACTGGCCGACTGGCGTGCCGACGTGCGCCGCGCCTGCGAAAATGAAACGCCGCAATTCACCGTAAACTGCGAATTGCAGCCGGTCATCGCCAAATATCACCTGCCGTTCGCACTTTTCGATGAGCTGATCAAAGGTTGCGAGATGGACTTGGACGTCAAACGTTACGAAAATTTCGAGCAACTGGAGTTGTATTGTTACCGTGTCGCGTCAGTCGTTGGCTTGTTAAGTATCGGGATTTTTGGCTGCCAGAATCCCGCCTGCCGCAACTATGCAATTTACCTCGGCAAGGCGCTGCAATTCACCAACATTCTGCGCGATGTCCGTACCGATGCCGAACGCGGACGGGTTTACCTGCCGCAGAGCGAACTCAAAAAATGCAACGTCAGTGAAGATGAGATTTTGAATTTCAAATACTCCGATCGTTTCCACGCGCTCGCCACCAATGTCGCCGACCACGCGAAAAACTTTTACCGGCTCGCACGGCAAACCCTGCCCGCCGAAGACCGTCGCGCGATGGTCGCCGCCGAACTGATGGGGTCGGTTTACTGGCGACTGATGCAAAAACTGGAGCGGCGACAGTTCAACGTCTTCGGTCCGAAGCCATTGCAATTGAGCAACCTGTACAAACTGGCGTTGGTTTCCCGAGCGTGGCTGCGTTCCGTCGTTGGCTCAACCTCGCCCGACTATGGACTGGCCTGAAATGAAACGGCGTCTCATTGTCAACGCGGACGACTTCGGCCTTTCACATTCCGTCAACGAAGCCATCATTCGCGCTCATCGCGAAGGCATGGTGACCACCGCCAGCCTCATGGTGAATGAGCCGGGTTACGACGAGGCCGTGAAGCTGGCCAAGGAAAACCCCCAATTGGGCGTCGGCCTGCATCTGACTTTGCTGAAGGGACACTCCGCGCTATCGCCGGAAAAAATCCCCGGCCTCGTCACCGCGCGCGGCGAATTCAGCGACCGCCCGGTCGGCACCGGATTTCGTTACTTTTTCAACCGCAGCCTGCACGAACCGTTGCGTGCCGAAATGCACGCACAATTTGCAAAATTCCACGCCACCGGCCTGCCGCTTGATCACGTCAATGGCCACCTGCATCTGCACCTGCATCCGACCGTGTTCCGGATTTTGATGGAGGATGCGGACAAGCTCGGCATTCGGCACCTGCGTCTCACACGCGACTGCCTGGGCCGCAGCCGGCGGTTGGCACACGGACGCTGGCTTTATCGTGTCTCGCACGCGGCGATATACGAATGGCTTTCCAGCCGTGCCCGTGAACCGCTCCGCCGGCGCGGCATCAAGCATGCACAAATCACCTTCGGCTTGCTGCAGAACGCGCATGTGAATGAGGAATATGTTTTGAAGCTGCTGCCGGACCTGCCATCGGGCGATTCCGAGCTTTACTCGCATCCATCACTCGGCGAATTTAAGCACGAGTTCGATGCCCTTGTCAGTCCGCGCGTGAAGGAACTGGTCAAAAAACTCGGCATCAAACTGATTCGTTACCAGGATCTGTGATATGCTCAAACTGCTTTTGATTTTGCTGGTCGGCCTCACGTTTGAATCCACCGGGGTCGTGTTGCTGAAAAAGGGCATGATGCAAATGGGCGATATGAATGGCATCACCGTCGCCGAAATCTTCCGTGTCTGCAAATCCGGCGCGACCAATCCGCAAATCCTGCTCGGCGTCTTTTTTGAAGCGTTGTTTTTTGTCTGCCTGCTGATTTTGATGTCCAAAAGCGACATCAGCTTTCTCTGGCCGCTAACGGGGTTGAGTTTTGTTTTTGCCACCTTCGCCGCGATCTGGTTTTTGAATGAGCGCGTCTCGGCGGCGCGCTGGGTCGGCGTGATTTTGATCGTGATTGGCGCAGCGTTCATTAGTTACAGCCAGCACGTGAAGGAAAAACCTGCGCCGTTAGCTTCCACACCATCGCAAGTCACGGAAAAATAATTTTCCCCAGGACTGCGGCCAGCCGTTCCGCTGCAAACCGGGTGTTTTTCTGCAACTTCAACAAAGCTCCGACCTTTGCCGGTGATTTTGCAATGGCCAGCGCCAGTTTGCCGTAATTCAAGCTCAGGTCCGATTTCGCCAGTGTATTGAAATCCAGTGGCAAATCCTCGTTGGCCGTGTCGGAGATCACGCGCACCGTCGCGCAGGGAATTCCACACTCGCGGCAAACGGCGTGAATGGCCGCTGATTCCATCTCGACCGCGTCTGCGCCGGTTGCATCGCGCATTTTTTTCTTTTCGGCGACGGTCGTGGCAATGCGGTTGGCGCAAAAAAGTTTGGCGAACTTTGCGCCAGCGGCAAGAAGCTTTTGATGGAGTTCGGAGTTTCCACCCTCCGTAGCAGCGCTGCTGCGGAGGACGGGCGGAGTTCGGAGTTCGGAATCAGGCAGTTCAAAAACCACGTCGCCGAGTTTCAATTCGGGATTCAGCCCGCCGGCGAAACCGCACGTCAGCACCAAAGTTGGTGGGGCGAGCGCCCTCGCGAGCCGGACTTGACTGGCCGAAGGGTCTTGACGGCGGCTCGCGGGAACACGCGCGCCACCAGCCAAAAATTCGCGCATGGATTTCTCGGCGTTCTGGCGGCCGATGCCAACAATGAGAATGGCGACGCCGGATTTTCCCGCCGCGATTTTCCGAAACGGCGCGGCCTCTTCTCTCAGCGCGAAGCAGACAAGCGTTGCCGCTTCGCACTTCGCACTTCGCACTTCGTAATTCACTTGATTCCCGCCAGCCTTTCCTTCCAAATCCGGTAAAGCTCGACGGTGGCGCGGACGTCGCGCAAGCAGTATTCAGCGATTTCGCGATATTTGCCCCCGGCCATGAGCGTGTTCACGTCCATGCCGGTGACGCCATGGCTTTTGGGCGATTCGATGCCAAACGCCTTGCAGTAAAAATCCAGGTTAAACCGCCGCGCCGCACCGTCACGCCCGCTCACACCGTAAAAGGTGAATTGTTCCGCCAAGTCGCAGTGCGGCTCGGTAGCGTAACGATAGCCGAGCCAGTTTTTTTTTGAGATCAGCACGTTAAGCAGCGCGGAACGGAGATAGATAAACGGCACGTCGAAGCCACGGCCGTTGAAGGTGACGACCGAATCGTAATGCTTGGCCACCTCCCAGAACGCCGTGAGCAACTCGACCTCGTCGGCACAGGGCATAAATTCCACCGGGCCGGCCTCGTCGCCTTCCTCAAAATCCTCCGCTGTGAAGAGGACCTGTCCCCGCTGCGTTTCAGCATTGAGCATGGCGATGCAGACGACCTGGGCGGTGAATGGCCAGAGATTGAACTGCTGCCGGATTTCAGCGCGCTTGGCCTCGCGTTCCGGTCCAGGAGCGATTTTTTCGGCCTCGCGGAAAAGGTATTCCTGCTGCGCCTCGTCAAAATTATCGAGCGGCAGCGCAGAAGTCTCGATGTCGAATATAAGCGTGGCCATTGGCAACAATCTTGTTTTAGAAGAATCGAACCGCCTCGGCAATCAAATCATGGTCGGTGTGGCCGATGATTGTGACCAAAACAAACTCTTCCAATCGGCGGTGCTGTTTCGGGCAGGCGGAGTTTGCCGCACACATAAACACGGCCATCCATGTCCGACGCGTCCACCTCGCCATGAGCGACAAAAGAATATTTAGGTTAGAGTTACTTTTTGGGAGCGCGTGAGGCTGTGTATCCACGAGTCAAAGCTCTTCGGGTTGTAAATCAGAAAATGGATGATTTTAGACCAAAGTGTCCAAGAATGTTACAAAACGGTATATTGTAAGACAAATTGCCATCGCGGCGTGACCTTGAAAACAAAATAGGTGACGTCAGAACTCCAGACTTGAAATGATGGTTGAACCCACCCGAGCGTTTCTCGATCGGATTTGGCACCAAGTTTGCTCAGGACATGAGTAGTTATGGTTGCGACAGGCAATCAAGTGAACAAAATGTACTCATATAACTGTACTCATATAACCCGCTTGTCGCATTGTTCACACCGTAAATTAAGAAAGACATGAAAACGACCAAAACAGTCCGGAAGGCCGGCTTCACGCTGGTGGAAATCATGATCGTCGTGGCCATCATCGGCCTCTTGGCGGCGATCGCTATTCCCAACTTCGTCCGAGCCCGCGCCACCTCGCAAGCCAATGCTTGCATCAACAACATGCGCCAGATTGACGCCGCCGTTAACGAATGGGCGCTGGAACAAGGGAAAAAGACCGGTGACGGCCCTGCCACCTTGGCCTCGGATCTGACACCCTACATCAAGCTGAATGCCAACGGCCTAATTCCCCAATGCCCGGCTGCCGGCACCTATACCGTGGGCGTAGTGGGTGCCACTCCGCAAGTCACTTGCAACCTCGGCAGCTCGGTTAATCCGCCACATAAACTGCCATAATGGAAATTTGGTTTGTTGTTTGGAACAAAAGCCCGGGGCAAGCGCCTCGGGCTTTTTTGTGGGCGCAACCCCAAGCAACCGGCATTTTCGCCTTTCTTTCATGGGATTCTGGCATTGGCATTGCTTAAGTAAGAGATTGATGCGGTCACAACGGGCAATTAGTGAACGATAACCGTAATCATGGTAACCCGCCTGTTGTGTGGTTCACGCCGCAGAAAGAAAGTTGACGTGATATGAAAACTGCCAAAGCCACGCGGGTGGCGGGCTTCAC
>JBEKHY010000049.1:0-14238 GCA_050012035.1 Verrucomicrobiota bacterium
TGCTGTGTTCGTGATTAGCAACAAATCCTCGAACCGTAGTAAAAAACGATCAAGAAGCCAGTATGTGGTTGTGGCCGACATGCCTTAAATGGAAGTCGAAAGCAATCCGGCTGGTTTCATATGTTGCATGGCATGTTCATCGGATCGGTTACACACGGCGATGGTGGGGTATTTAAAGCCCGTCTTCGGACGGGCTTTTTTACTGGGCCGTTTCGCTCATCGGCCGTTGCTGCTGATTACCCGGAGCGGTTTGCACAACAGGCGTTGGGGCACAATTCCAAGGCGGTGCATCATGCCTACTCGAAACAGGCGGAAGTCACCGTGCCATCGTTGGATGATTGGGAAAAGGAATGGCTGGAAAATTTAGTTGGCGGTGCGCTGCACTTGAGCAGCACAATTTCCTCTAGCTGGCGGCGCTGGGGACAGACGAGAAGCACGGTAACCTGTAGCACGGCCCTTGTGGGCCAGCCTTCTTCGGTTTGATACCTAGTCTTTAATAAAAAAGACCACAACCAGTAGTGGTTTGATTTAAAACTCCACAACATATTGAAAATAGGATGTGGATAACTTGTGAAAAGCATGTGAGCATAATTTTTAGGATTGCTGATTATTTCATTTCGGGATTATGCACTTCACAAATAGTCAGCCTTTAGGGGAAGGAAACGACCTTTTGCCGTTTTTTCAGCGGCCTAGTGGCTCGCTTTTTTCACCGTCGCCGGTTTGGAATTCTTCATCGTGGCTTTCCAGTCTGGCGGCGGCTTTACGTTCATCGCACGGCGCAACGCTTCACGCGGCGGCAAGCATTGTGGCCGCTCAAGAATTGTCTTTAGAAGGATGGTTTAACATGCGCGCTGATAGGTGGGAAAGAGAAACCGGCATTCATTCATCTCCGGTGATACGGTTCATGCACAAGGATTATCAATCAATCATGGCCAGAGGCAAGGATGTAATCCCTTATATTTTAAATCGAATGAAAAAGAAGCCTGATGATTGGTTTTGGGCATTGAGACACCTTGCTGACGACTATGATGCTGCTTCTGATGCTAACAGTTTTGATGGAGCAGTTAGCGCATGGTTGAAGTGGGGCGTGGAAAATGATTATATCTCCGAATGAGGTGTCCGCATCTCGAACAGATGTTTGAAAATCTTGGGGAGCATGGTTATGACCATGATGATGTAAGCATTGCTACCCCAAGATATCTATGGGAATTTCAAGAAATTTGGTTATCAGCCGATTACCGGAGCATCAAAACCGCAATTGCCCGAAAGAGTAGAGGGTTTTTTGAAGAACATTGCTGATGTTATATTGCCGATTGACGCCTATGAATTAGAGCTTGCTACGCACAGGGAGCCACCGTGGATTAATGCTCGAAAAGGACTTCCGATGGATGCTCCATGCAAGAATGAAATTAGCGAAGAAGATATGAGGTTGTAGTCATGCATAATCGCACAAGCGTTTCGCTCTGTTAGATTTTGTGAATCATAAAGAACGACGCAACGGATAAGGATTGCATCAGCGTCGCGTGCAAATGTTAAATAATCAGCAAGCAAACGAAATACGTTGATGGAACAAACAAAAATAAATACTGAGCAAATTATACCGCCAACCTTGTGAATGGCGGCTCCGCTTTGCTTAACTTCTGCTGTGTTCAGAGCGCCGATGCTAAAAACAAGGGCTGCAACCGCAGTAACTAAGACCAATCCCAAAATAAACCCCAAATAAAAAACCATTCTTCGACACAGAAATTTACTCCACCATGCGGATTCCTCGGTGTTTTGAAGGGCACGCCGCGCGCCAGGCATTTCGGGGCTGTCAAAGTCAGAACCTTGTGTTTCTTCATCTCGGACGTCATCTAAAAATGTTTCGGACCGGTCTGCCAGCCAGTTAGTTATATCTCGGTTATCCACCACTTCACCAAAACCTTCCGCCATTTCCAATTTTCGTTTTGCCCATTCGCCTTCAGATTTCCATTCATCCGATGTCCACCGAAAACATTCTGAAATAATGACGCCAATCAGAGCTATAAGCGCACACAGATTCACACCCAATTCAGAAAAAATTGAGGTGATCGCCACAACAAGCACGGCGAGCTGACAGAGAATAAAAAGTCGATACCAACATTTCGCTTTCCGAAACGTCTTTCCGATGATTTTTTTAAGCGTTCTTAAATCGTCATTCATGCGATGTCCAAATTACCGGAGCTTTTCCGATTGATTGGCTGAATACCTCTGATCGCCCAGTTTTGTCCAGCGTTTTTCAGACAAAGCCGGGAAGGTGTGCGGGAATCTGCTGGCGCTGTGCCGGGGCCCGACGATTCCCATGCATGGAGGGTGGCACCGGCGCTCTGTTCGCACCATTCAATTCGGCGGAGTGACGAAACCTGGCTGCCGGAACGGAGCGGCAACCTGGGCGGAGTGCAGCGGTGGCACAGTTCGGTCGCCACTGACCAAGACTGGTTGCACAAGGCCACGAAGGAGATTGCAAAATATTGGCGAAGCAAGCGGGAGCGCCGTCAAACTCCTGCGCCATCCTGAGGGAGTTTGACGACTTCAAACCAATACTGGTTGAAAACTTTGACTAATTCCACCAGCGATTTGAACGTCACGGGCTTCGTGACGTATGAATTCGCACCCAGATTGTAGCTCCCCAGAATGTCTCCCTCGGCCTTTGAGGTGGTGAGAACAACAATAGGGATCCGGCGCAGGTCGGGGTCCGCTTTGATTTCCTTGAGCGCCTCACGACCGTCTTTGCGCGGCATGTTCAGGTCGAGCAGGATCAATCTGGGCAATGGTGCATTTTGTAATTCGCTGTAGCGGCCGCGCCGGTGCAAGTACTCCATCAACTCTTCACCATCCTCCACGCAATCGAGTTCATTCGCCAGGCGGTTTTCGCCAAAAGCATCACGGGTCAACTGCCGATCATCCGGGTCGTCGTCTGCCAACAAGACTTTGATTGGTGTAATTGTTTTCATACCCAGAACCCGAGGACACAAGACAGCTCGAAAATTAGGTAAATTAGAGCAGGTTGAATGCCATACTGTCCGAAAACTCACGTTTCAGGTCGTGTTTTCGATAATAGTTTCACCTAACTCAGTAGAGGAAAAGGTAATTGAAATCGAGCGCGAACTGGTTAGTGCAGCGATTCTCAAACGAGCATAGGGGATTTGTCTTCAGCAGGGCTGCTTCGCAGTTCATCGGCCTTACGCCATAAACTCATTCCGGCTTCGGAAATCGAAAGGTTTTTGAAAGACACGCTCGAATGAAAATACAAGCACCGGCATCCGATACCCTTGGCACTGCCTAGTCGAACGCTCGGCGGCGGTGGGATTCGGCAGCCAATTCGGGGAGCGTGGCGCGCGCGGAGCGCGCGTGCGCCCCCCACTGCGATGGCTTGAAGATGAACTATGTCCAGATGAAATCAAACGGGACCATGACAGACGACCTGACGCAAGCGGTACTGGCGACGTGGGCGGCAAGGGGATTGCCGGCCCGGCTGGACGTTGCTGCAACCGCAAAGCTGCTGGGCTTTGCGGAGCATGACATTCAGATTCCAATGGCGGCGGGAAAGCTCACGCCGCTGGGCGATCCAGCGCCGAACGCGCCCAAGTGGTTCGCGGCGGTCGAGGTCATCGGATTAGCAACGGACAGAGATTGGTTGCACAAGGCAACAAAGGACATTTCCAAGCATTGGCGGAGCAAGCGCGAGCAACGTGTTGACTTGCCAGCAGCGTGTTCCAGGTGACGCTTTAAACAGCGAGCAGAGGCGTGTCCAGAGTTTTTGGTTGGAAAGGTTTCTCCTCTTCCATTGCCATTTTTGGCAGCCACATGATATGGATTGACAATTTCCCAATGACTTGATATATCTGGTAAGAGTTGCGAGTGGTTCAGAATCACACTCCTGAAACTAGATGAAAACGAAATACAAATCCTTCGTCTGTGCCAAACGCCATCCATTCAGCGCGGTCTGGTCGGTTCCGATCCTCTTGCTGCTTGGAGTGCTTGCCAGTTTCGCCCAGACCGGCATATACCTGTATACTGGGTCGAAGACGACTTTCACGCTGAACCCTGGCCTTTATACTATCACTACCTACGGGGCTCAGGGCGGCGGCGGGGCTCAGGCCGGCGGCGGCCTCGGAGCCGAAATGGAAGGCGAATTTGACTTCACGACAGCGACGACACTCACCCTGCTCGTCGGCGGTGCGGGCGCCAATGGTGGCGGCGGTCAGTACGGTACTGGCGGCGGTGGCGGCGGCGGGAGTTTCGTTGTCAATGGCAGCACACCGCTGGTCGTTGCCGGCGGCGGCGGCGGCGGCGGCGACACCGGCGGCGGTCCGGGCAACACCGGTAGCAGCGGCGGCTATGGCGGCATCGGCGGCAACGCCGGCGGCGCCGGCGGCACTGATGGCGGCGGCGGCGGCGGCTTCGGCACCACGGGCGGCGGTGGCGGGTACAGCGGCGGCGGCGGCGGCATTAACGGCAGCAGCTTCCTCAGTGGCGGCGGCGGCGGCTTCGGCTACGGCGGCCACGGTGGCTTCGGCGGCGGCGGCAGCGGCGGCTATGTTGTCACCGGCGGCGGCGGCGGCGGGTACAGCGGCGGCGGCGCCGGCGGCCACGGCCAATACAACCCCGACTTCGGCTTCGGCGGTGGCGGTGGCGGTTCCATCATTGACTCATCTGCAATAATGGTCCTTGCCGAGGTTTCTGGCGTCGCCAGCCCCGACGGCTCACCCAATGGCGAAATTATTATTACCGCAGTACCCGAACCCTCGGCTTTGTGGTTGCTGGCCGTAGGTGCTGCCCCATTTTTCGTGCGCCGCTGTTCGAAGTCAGAAAAAGTTTCACCTAATTCTTCACCTAACGAGCGGTGAAAGAGCAATAGATGAGCAATGGCGGAGCGATGAGTGAGCGGTCGGGAAAAGAGCTTGAATCCTTGTAAAATCAAGATACAATAAGCCTTGAAACAGAGTGTGTTAGGCTCGGAACGGTAAAGCTTCCTCGTTCGATTCCGACCCTCGCCTCCAGCCTTCGCTCGTGGCGAGCTTCGGCTGGCCATGTCGGTCATAGCTTTTTCACGAGCGGAGGCTGACAGGCTAGCCCCGACAAAAGGAGCCTATCTGGATCGTTCGACCGACCATCATGAACCAGTTTTTGGCGTTGGGAAAATTTTCATTCGGCCTGGGCGACCGTTTCGCGCACCAGGCAAAAGCCCAGTTGCAGGCGTGCCTCATGGTGGCAGAACAAGGCGTTGACATCGTCCCGGTCTGGAACAAATCCAACCGCGAACACACCATCCACGGTTCCGAACCGGCCAAAACGCGCGCGGCGGCGGATGCAGCGGTCAGGGAATTGGGCTGGAAAAAAAATTATCACGTGGACGCCGACCATATCCGGCTGGGCACCGTGGACCGCTTCATTCCGTATTCGGATTTCTTCACGATTGATGTGGCCGATTACATCGGCAACCCCGCCGATGCCGGGAGCATCCAGGCGTTTGCCGACCGCCATCCGGAGCTGGCCGGCAAAATCGTCATTCCCCGGATTGACCGTCCGTTTGAAACCACGCGCGCCGGTATCGTGCGCATTGCTGAAAAATATCTTCTCGCGGCGCAGGAGGCGGGAAAAATTTACCGTCACATTGCCCGGGCCAAAGGCGAAGCCAGCTTCATCACCGAGGTTTCGCTGGACGAGACCGACAGCCCGCAGACGCCGCCGGAATTGCTCGTCATCCTCACCGCCCTCGCCGACGAAGCCATTCCGCTCCAGACCATCGCGCCGAAATTCACCGGGCGCTTTAACAAAGGCGTGGATTATGCCGGCGACCTCGACGAGTTTGAAAAGGAATTTAACGAAGACCTTGCCGTCGTTGCGTTTGCCGTCAAACAATACGGCCTGCCGGCCGCCCTCAAACTCAGCATCCATTCCGGCAGCGACAAGTTCTCGCTCTACGCCCCCATGCGCCGCGCGCTGAAAAAATTCGACGCCGGCCTGCACCTCAAAACGGCGGGCACAACGTGGCTCGAAGAAGTCATCGGCCTCGCCGAAGCCGGCGGTGCCGGCCTGGCGCTGGCGAAGGAAATTTATGCCGGCGCTTTGGATCACGTGAACGAGCTGTGCGCGCCTTACACAGCCGTCATTGACATTGACCGGAAGAAGCTGCCGACGAAGGAAACGGTCAACGGCTGGTCATCGGCCCGGTTTGTTTCGGCGCTCCGCCATGATCCGGGCTGCAAGGATTTCAATCCGAGTTTCCGGCAATTGCTCCACGTCAGCTATAAGATTGCCGTCAAGAAAGGCGGCCGTTATCTCAACGCCCTGAAACAATACAAGACCGTCATCGCCAAAAATGTCACCGAAAATCTATTCGAGCGGCACATGAAACCATTGCTGCTCGGCAAATGACCCGTGACCTTCCGCTGCCATACCAGGATTTTCCCGTTTTTCCTGACCGGTCTGTTCGCCATCGCGGCGTTCGGGGCGGAGCCGCCGCCGTGGGGCCAGGTGCCCGAAATCCTGGCGCGCATCCAGGCGCCGGTGTTCCCCGCGCACGATTTTGCCATCACGAATTTTGGCGCGGTCGCCGACGGCAAAACCGATTGCACCACGGCAATTGGCCGGGCCATTGCCACTTGCGCGGGAGCCGGCGGCGGGCGGGTCATTATTCCCGCCGGCAAATTCCTGACCGGCCCGGTTCATTTGCAGAGCAACGTCGAACTGCATCTCGACTCCGGGGCGACGCTGGAATTCAAGACTGACCCGAAGGCTTATTTGCCGGCGGTGCGCACGCGTTTTGAAGGCATGGAATGTTGGAATTATTCGCCGCTCATTTACGCCTACGGCCAGGAAAACATCGCCGTGACCGGCGAGGGCACGCTCGATGGCCAAGCCGACGAAACACACTGGTGGCCGTGGAAAGGCAGAGAAAGCCACGGCGCGGAAGCGCGACCCGCTGCCGGTGCGCGGCTCATCAAAATGGTCGCCAATGGCGCGCCGGTGGATCGACGGCGTTTTGGCCAAGGCGATGATTTGCGTCCGAGTTTCATCGAACCGAACCACTGCCGCAACGTTCTTATCGAAGGCGTGCACATCCGCCGCTCGCCGATGTGGGAAATCCATCCGGTGCTCTGCACGAACGTTACCGTGCGTGGCGTGGATATTTTTTCGCACGGCCCGAATAACGACGGATGCGACCCGGAAAGTTGCCGCGACGTGCTGATTGAAGATTGCCGGTTCGACACCGGCGACGACTGTATCGCCATCAAATCCGGCCGCAACAACGACGGTCGCCGCATCGGCGTGCCATCCGTGAATCTGCTCATTCGCAACTGCGCCATGAGAGACGGCCACGGCGGTGTGACCATCGGGAGCGAAATTTCCGGAAGCTGCAGCAACGTTTTTGTGGAGAATTGCGAAATGAGCAGCTCAAACCTTGCTTGTGCGCTGCGTCTCAAATCCAATGCCATGCGCGGCGGCGTCATCGAAAACATCTTCATGCGCAATGTCGCCGTGGGGCACGTGTCGGATTCCGTCCTGCAAATTGATTTTCTTTACGAAGAAGGCACCAACGGTCCTTGCCGTCCGGCCGCCCGCAATATCGTGATGGAAAACATCACCGTCAATCACACCCCGCGCGTGTTGAACGTCCATGGCTTTCCGGCCGCTGAAATCAGCGGGGTGCGGATTGTCAACTCGACCTTCAAACAAGTCGAAAAACCGGACGTGGTCGAAGACGCCGATGTGAAACTGTTGAACTGCTCCATCGGAAGGTAACGGGTCAATGGAATATAGCGCCGAGACTGTGGCCCGATTTATCGGCGCGCAGCGCCGACACTACACCTCCGGCATTGCGCGGCTGGCAATTTCATCGTAACAAGAGGCGACCATGAAAAGTCGAACCACCCTTCAGATACTTTCGTTTTTGTTCGTGACCGCTGTCTTTTCCGGAAAGCTGTCGGCGGCGCCGGTTGCCGGTGCCGTGCCCAAATTCAACAGCTTGTTTTATGAAACCGCTGCCGGGCGCACGATGCTGCCGGACGGGATGGTTGCCGAAGCGCAAAAAAACGGCCACTGCAAAACCCGGATGTCCGATGGCCGCGTTGTCAAAGTCTCCGTTGAGCGTGGAGGGAAAAATTTGGACCTCGAATTTTCCGCGAAGCCGGATGCCGATATCCTCAAGTGGGGCACCGCGTTGGATGCGGGCGCGGACGAATATTTCACCGGCTTGATGGAGCGCGTGGTGGACGGTCCGCAGCAGGATTCGTGGGCGACGAACATTATGGCGGCCATGAATTTGCGGGGCGAGACAGTGGACATGATTGTCAAACCCACGATGTCCGTTTATGCGCCGTTTTACCTTTCCTCGCGCGGTTATGCCGTGTTTGTCAAAGGCAACTGGCCGGGCCGGTTCGATTTTTGTGTGAGCGATCCGCAACGGGTGAAAATCGAGTTTGAAGGCCCCTCGCTGGCCTTGAAAATCTACACGGCCAAGACCCCCGCCGCTCTAGTCAAAGCGCACGCGCTCGATGCCGGGCCGCCTTTTCTGCCGCCGAAATGGATGTATGGCACCTGGCGCTGGCGCGATGAAATCACGCAACGCACGAATTATTACGACGGCACGCCCGTCACCGGCCCGTTCAACGCCGAGTTCATGGAGGACGTTTTGCTGATGAAGGCCTACGGCATTCCGCTCGGAATTTATTGGGTGGACCGCCCGTGGGGACCCGGAAAGCTCGGCTACGACGATTTTGAAATTGACATCCATCGGCTCCCGAATTTCAGGGCGTCGGTCGAATGGCTCAACGAACAAAATGTCCAGATGTTTTTGTGGATCGCGCCCTTCTTTCAGGGGCAGATGGCAACCAAGGCGCTCGCCGCAGACTGGACGCTGGCCAGCGCGGGGCAAGAACCCTGGGCCAACAATTATCCGCTCTGCGATTTCACAAACCCCGACGCAAAACATTACTGGCAGGACGGCGTCGCCCGGTTGCTGGAGATGGGCGTGGCGGGATTCAAAATGGACCGGAGCGAGGAAGATATTCCTGAAAGCGGGCCTTACAAGGTTTTTGACGGGCGCACGGTCCGTGAAAATCGAAACGCCTACCCGGTGATGTACGTGCAGGCGGCCTACGACGTTGCCAAAGAACACCGCGATGCTTTTGTGTGCATGCCGCGTGCGGCTTACACGGGCAGCTCGCGCTACGGCGTTTTTTGGGGCGGCGACATCGGCGGCACTCAGGAGGGTTTGCGCGCCGAAATCATCGCCGTGCAACGCGCGGCGGTGATGGGTTATCCGAACTGGGGTTCGGACACGTGCGGTTACAATCAGCAATCCATGGACACCGAAGTTTGCGGGCGCTGGCTCGAATTCAGTTGTTTCACCCCCATCATGGAAGTCGGCCCGACGCAAAACCGCGCCTTCTGGGATTTTCACGACCCGCCAGCCTATGACGCGGAACTGATCGCCCTCTGGCGTCTCTATGCCCGCCTGCACACGCGGCTGGCAGATTATAGTTTTGCGCTGGCCAAAATCGCGCACCAAACCGGAATGCCGATTGTGCGTCCCCTCTTTTTGGCGGCGCCGAATGCGCCCGCGGCCTGGTCGAACTGGTGGACGTATCTTTACGGCCCCGACATCCTCGTTTCACCGGTTTGGATAAAGGGACAGCGGACACAGGAGGTTTATCTGCCGGCAGGCGCAAAATGGCGCGACGCCTGGAACCCGGAAAAAATTTATGCCGGTGGCCAAACGATTCGCGTGAATTCGGAATTGACCCAACTGCCGATTTTTGTCCGCGTCGGCTCGAAAGTTGAACTGGGTGATTTGAACCGGGAATGGAGGGACGCCCTCGCCGCCGCCAACACGCGGCCGGATTTGAAATCGCTCGACGCCGGCGTACGCGAGTGGTTTGACCGTTTCCAATCGTCGCATTGAAGTAATTATGCGCTTTACCCGCCGGAATTTCATTAAAGCCGCCAGCGCGACCGGTTTGACGCTGGCAACTGCTCCGACGTCCGCCTTGGGAAATCTCTTCAGTGACATTAACCGCCAGGCACTGGTGCGGCGCCACAACCCGGTGGTAAAACAATTTGACCCGTTTTCCGCGCTCACCGTGGGCAACGGCGAGTTCGCTTTCACCGCGGACGTAACCGGGCTGCAGACGTTCACCACCGAGTGCGCAGAAACATTTCCACTTTGCACCACAGCGCATTGGAGCTGGCACACAACACCCGCGCCCGGGGGAATTCGCCGCGAAGATTTTCGCTACCGCGACTACGACACCCACGGACGCAAAGTCGGTTACGCGACCGAGCGGAAGGGGCAGGAACAACTCTTTGACTGGCTGCGCGAAAATCCGCATCGGCTGCATCTCGGGCGGATCGGGTTTGAACTGAAAAAAGGTGATGGCCGGCTGGCGACGCCGGACGACCTGAAGAACTGCGAACAGATTTTGGATTTGTGGAGCGGCACGCTCGAAAGCCGGTTTGAATTTGAAGGTCAGCCGGTCTGCATCAAAACCTGCTGCCATGCGGATTTGGATCTGGTCGCGGCGCGAATTGAATCACCGCTGCTCGGCACGACGGAAAATTTACAGGTGCTGCTGGCGTTCCCTTATGCCTCGCCGGGAATGAGCATGGCCGATTGGAACGCGACAGCGCGGCACACAACGGCCTTTTCGCTGGCGGGAGAAAACCGCGTGGAGTTCACCCGCAAGCTGGACGAGACGGGATATCATGCCGCGCTTCAATGGAGCGGCGCGGAATTTTCACAGCGCGCCGCGCATGAATTCGTGCTGGGTGGAACCTCCGGAAACGCATTGGAATTTGTTTGCCTTTTTTCGGCAAGGGCATTCTCTGGAACTTTGCCGTCGTTTGCCCAGGCCAAATCTTCCTGCGAACGCGCCTGGAAACGCTTCTGGCACAACGGCGGCGCGGTTGACTTGAGCGGCAGCACCGACCCGCGCGCGCCGGAATTGGAGCGGCGCGTCGTGCTTTCGCATTATAACACCGCGGTTCATTGCGCCGGCTCGTTGCCGTCGGCGGAAACCGGGCTGCTGTTCAATTCGTGGTATGGGAAGTTTCATCTGGAAATGCACTGGTGGCACAGCGTCCATTTCACGGCGTGGAACCGCTTTTCGCGCTTCGAAAAAAGCCTCGCGATTTATGAGCGCATTTTACCCCTCGCGCGCGACACGGCGCGACGACAGGGTTATCGCGGCGCGCGCTGGCCGAAAATGATCGGCCCGAATGGCCACGATTCGCCGTCGTCCATCGGCCCTCTCCTGATCTGGCAGCAGCCACATCCGATTTATTACGCGGAACTTTGTTATCGGGAAAGGCCATCGAAAAAGACATTGGAACGCTGGTGCGAGATTGTTTTTGACACGGCGGAATTCATGACCTCATTTGCCGTGCTGGTCAAAGCGCGAAACCAATTTGTCCTCGGCCCGCCCTTGAAAACTGTCTCCGAAAACACAGACGCAACGACGGCGATCAACCCGACGTTCGAGCTGGCGTATTGGCGATTCGGTTTGCGTGTGGCGCAACAGTGGCGGGACCGGCTCGGCCTGGGACGCAACCCTGCCTGGGGCCGGGTTTTGAATTTGCTCGCGCCATTGCCGGAAGCGAACGGACTTTATTTGATGCAGGAGGGCATGGCCGACACTTACACCGAATGGAATTGGGAACATCCGGCACTCGTCGGAGCGCTCGGCATGTTGCCGGGCGACGACGTGGATTTGGCAACGATGCGGCAGTCGCTGGCGCGGGTGATGGAGGTGTGGCAGTGGGACCGCGCGTGGGGTTGGGACTTTGGCAACGCGGCGATGTGCGCTGCGCGAACCGGCCGACCGGACCTTGCTGTCAACGCGCTGCTGCTGGATTCGGTAAAAAACCGGTATCTCCCAAACGGGCACAATTATCAGCGCGAAGATTTGCCGGTGTATCTACCGGGGAACGGCGCGTTGCTGTGTGCGGTTGCGATGATGTGCGCTGGTTGGACGAATGGTCCCAAAAATTCCGCGCCCGGCTTTCCGTCGAACGGCCAATGGTCAGTGCGACACGAAGGTTTGAAGCGGTGGATTTGAAACCGCTCATGAACGCTGATTCAAAGGGCCGGAGGCCCGAGAGGGAATAGACGAAGGCAAGCGCAGTGAAACAAGCGCCGCCCTTGGTTTACGTTCAAAACAAATCAAAGCCCGGAGGGGCGAAAGAAGGCTCCGGCAATTTCATTTTCCGCCCGAACTAAAGCTGACCAGCGTCTCCCAGTATGTTGAACCATTTTCCTCACAAAAATCGTTGATGAATTCCCTGGTGAAATGATTGATCACGTTGTTGTAACCGCCTGCAGTCCTCTTAAACCTTGTGAAGTCCCGTGAACCAGCCGTTCCTGGTTTCCCCCTGTCAACCGGGTTGGAAACGTGACTATACCCGGCTTTGCTGGCTCTTCCTGCATTTCGTGGTTTTCCCCAAGGCCGTTTTGCTCGCAACTTGGCTGTTGTCAGTGGCTTACGAAGCCATGAATGCCTTCTTTGTGCCCCCTTCCGTCCGGTCCGGAAAACATAAGTAATAATTTGCTCGATTTATCGCCGCCTTGTGCTACAAAATATAGCTTAGACGTTTGAAAGGCAGAGCCATGAAAATCCTTTTGACTTTCACCGGCTTGAGTGATCCGTTTGGTGAAACCTCCATCGCGGGTGAACCGGAGGCCGGTCCGGTCCTCACGGTGACCTCGGTGCAGCCATTCGATCGCGTCCATCTTTTCTCCACCCCGGATACGGCAGAGATTTCGACGCAAACGAAGGAAGCGTTGCAGCAGCGAAACAAAAACCTGGCGGTTGAAATCTGCGATGTGCATTTCAAAGACCCCGCCAACCGTTCGGAAATCCCAAAACAACTGAAGTCCCACTTCAAGCGTATTCACAAACAGCATCCCCGGGCGGAATATTTCGTTTGTGTGTCATCCGGCATTCCACACGTGGACGCCGCTTGGGTCATGCTGGCCGCTGGCGGGGAGATTTCCGCTCGTATCCTGCAGACCCGGGCGACAAAATTCTTGCGCCGGGGAGACAGCCGGGTCACCGAAATTGATTTCACCAACCCGCAGTTTCCCCAACTCAAGCCGTTCGGCACCCCGCCGGAAGCAGACGGCCCTTATGATTTCCAATCGCTCTCCGACGAACTGTGCCTCGTTGGCGATCACAGCCTTTTCCTCCGGGAACTGATGACGGCCTTCTCCATGGCGGAAGATGACTCCCCGGTTTTGCTTTTGGGCGAAACCGGCACGGGCAAGGAAGCCTTCGCCCGCCTGATTCACTGCGCCAGCAAACGCTCCACCAAGCCGTTCATCACCGTCAACTGCGCCGCCTACGCTGAACCGCTCATCGAGAGCCGGCTGTTCGGCCATGTGCCAGGCGCTTTCCCCGGCGCGGATCAGGAGCACAAGGGATGCTTCGAGGAAGCAAACGGCGGGACACTTTTTCTCGATGAACTCGACGCGCTGCCCGCGCCATGTCAGACAAAACTGATGCGGGCGATGGAGCAGTGTAAAATGCGGCGGTTGGGTGACGACCAGGAGGTCCGCGTGAATGTGCGGGTGATTGCCGCAACCAACGTGGACATCGAGGACGTCATTGAAGAAAAGTCGCCACGCAAAGACCTTTATCAATCGTTCTATTTGCTGCACTTCAGTCCGAAAGCCAAAAAAAAATGGGACAGAATGTTGCGGGCGCAGTCACCCGCCCCACTGGAAGAATCAATCCAGGCCAGTCCTGAGCCGCTTCCAAATGCCGCCGTTGGCTAAACTCAAGCTGTTTCATTCTCAAATTCCTTGGCCCGTCTGGATGCACTTCGGCAAATCGAAGCGTGCGTTGTTCACCAGTTCGGAGACGCGGTAGCCGTGTCCGGAACGATGTCCTCTGCGTATTGCCTTACACACCCGCGCCAGCCAGATAAACCACGGCAATACCATTTATGCTTTACCACTGCCGGAACCGGCGGTATTTCATAATTTTTACTTAGATGATGGGCAGAAAATCAGATTCCGGAACGGCGAGCGCGCCTAAAGGCGACACCCAATGGGTGGACCGTGCTGTCTTTGGCATGGTTTGCGTCCTGGTCATTGGAATTTTTGCCTGGATCGCTGAACCGAGCTTCTCCTTGAGGTTGAAAAGTTCAGGTGCGGAAGATTCCTACTATAATTTATTGGTGCAGGGTTTTCGCGCCGGGCAACTCAGCCTGAAGAGA
>JBEKHY010000050.1:0-12461 GCA_050012035.1 Verrucomicrobiota bacterium
TCTCTTCAGGCTGAGTTGCCCGGCGCGAAAACCCTGCACCAATAAATTATAGTAGGAATCTTCCGCACCTGAACTTTTCAACCTCAAGGAGAAGCTCGGTTCAGCGATCCAGGCAAAAACTCCAATGACCAGGACGCAAACCATGCCAAAGACAGCACGGTCCACCCATTGGGTGTCGCCTTTAGGCGCGCTCACCGTTCCGGAATCTGATTTTCCGCCCATCATCTAAGTTAAAACCAACAAAATACCTACCGCCGGTACCCACGGCGGTAAAGCTTAAAGGGTAACTGTCAAACAGTTTTTACGCTGAAGCGAGCAGTTGAACCGGCCGTTTCCACCTCGAATGGATCAGACCCGGGAAGGATGCGTGAGGGTTTGAAATTGCTGGTCTTGCTTTGCGCTCCATTCGCCAAACGATTCCGGATTTTTGAAAATCGTTCCCGCGATTCGCGTCAGAAATTGTGCTGGCATGGAAAAGATTTTCATCTTCGAGCCGCACAAGGCGCTGTCGGGATCGGGCCGGAGGGCGATTTCACGTTCGAAGAATTGAAAGCTATCGAAGGGACCGACGCGCTGCCCGCCATCCTCGGCATCTGAACGCACAGGATGGGAAAAGCACAAAAGCGCACTAACTCAAAAGAGACGATTCTCACAAAAGGCCCGTAATAATTGGATAAATTCACTGGGTTTCGAGGGGTTTTGAGTTGGTGCCCGCGACAGGACTTGAACCTGTACGATGTTACTCACTAGAACCTGAATCTAGCGCGTCTGCCAATTCCGCCACGCGGGCATAATGGACCGGCGCCTATTTTAATACGACGCGGAAACCGCCCAGGCAAGTCAATTTGCTGGGGTGTCACAATCCGGAGGGACGAGTTACACGAGTCCCCGATTGTCTTTGATTTTTGGGACTCGCAGCGCTCGTTCTTCCGAAAATGAAACATTGCCCGTTTGCATGACGGCGTGCCGGCACGCTCAGTTGGCGTCGGGCCTGAGATGTCCCGGCGGCGCTGGCGCATTCACGCTCAGGCTGATGACGCACTTTTTTTCTTCGCTCACGTCTCTGTCTTTACGTTTCTTCCAGCACGCTTTCGCACAGCAGCCACCGATACTGATATTGACAGGAAATCGTTTTTGCGCGCCCGAATGTACACAGGGCTGCGCGGATGAATCGGTACCAAGCCCTGATGCTGGTGGATCGAGCGGCTAGCTTCCGCCGGCCTTTTCACGCCGTGGCAGCAGCCGCGCCGGTTCGAAGGACTGGCCTCGCAGGAAGACGCGCTCGATCTTACGCGTGTTGCTGATGGCCGCCAGCGGGTCGGCGGTGAGGGTCACCAGGTCGGCGCGCTTGCCCGTCTCGATGGTTCCGGCGTCCTGGAGGATCCCCAGCGCCTCGGCGCCGTTCCGCGTCGCGATTCGCAGGACCTCCAGCGGAGGAATGCCGGCGGAGACCAGCAGCTCCAACTCGCGGTGGAACGCCACCCCCGGCGTCATCCAGGGATTCTGGTAGTCGGTCCCCGCCGTCAGAAGCACGCCGCGCCGGTGGAACACCCCGATCACCTGGACCATCATCGGAAAGGCGCGCTTGGCCTCCGCCATCGCTTCTGGCGGCCAGTACGAGGAGAACAAGTGCCGGCCGCGCCGCCAGTTCGCGGCGTCTTCGGGAGGCGCGAAATCCGGCTCGAGCCGCTCCAGGACCGCAGGATCGTCTCCCCAGGTCACCGCTTCACCCAGCACCAGGTTCGGATGCACCTCGACGTGTCGCTTACACAGCAGCGAAGCGAGCTGCGCCACTTCCGGTCCGTTCGGGTCCACCACCTCACGCCACTTTCGGAACAGCATCGGGTTGAAGCGGCGGTTGGGGATATAGAAATCCTTGAACTCATCCCGGTATTGAGGCGGCACGATGCTGTGCGCCAGGCCGCAGTACCAACTGTGGGCGAGCGAATCGATGCCGAGCTCCGCCGCTTCCGTCCAGGTCGTCTGTCCCAAGTGGCCAATCACCCGGAGGCCGTGCTGGTGCGCCTCCTGGATCGCGGCTTGAACGAGGGCCGGCGGCAGGCCGTCGTACAGCTTGATGAAGTCGACTTTCCGGGCCGCATCACGCCGCACGACCTCCCGGATCTCAGCCTCCGTGCCGACTTTGCCGGGCCCGGTCGGGTTTCCCCAGCCCTTGTCCCTGTCGTCAATGAACACCCCCGCCGTCCGAATTCTGGGTGCGATCAATGCGCCGCGTTCGATGCGGTCGCAGAGCTCGACAAGGAGCTCGACACGGTCGTCACCCGGCACGCGAATCGCCGTGACGCCGAACGCTACGAGTTGGGCTAGGAAGGGCTCGATCCCGGTGGAGGTGGGCACGTGCGCGTGCGTATCGATGAAGCCCGGAACCACCCAGCGTCCCGTCAGATCCAGAACCTTCGCCTGCGGCAGCAGCCGGACGCCCTCTCGGTCGCCCACATAGGCAATCCGGTCTTTCACGATTACGATCACCGCGTCGCGTCGCGGCGCTGCCCCCGTCCCATCGATCACGGTAGCCCCGGCCAGCGCGATCGCGCCCTCACCGAATTCGATTGGCCTTGCGGCCATTCCCGCACTGCACAGCACCAGCAGGGCCGCGGCACCAAAGAGTCTCCTCGTCATGCGTTCACCTCTGTCATAGACTTATACGTCGACCTATACGGCCGCGAACACGTTTTGTCACCCAGGACTCCCCGAATTCTCGAGCAGGAATCCCAATGTCGCTTCCCACTGATAGGAATTTGCTTTTGCACGCCGCGCGTACTGAGCACTGCGCAGGTGAGGGAGAATTGGTTTTTGGTCTCACCAAATATGGCGCCACCTTATAAACTGCCAACCGGGGTGTCAACTGGCATGTTTTGCCCGCCTCATGTGCCGGGTTGCGCCGCGAGCGATAATCCGTGAGCATCCCAACTTACGGAGGTCCCCGGGCGAGGATCCGGTGCGGGATGCACTCCGAACAACTCAGCTTGCCGGCGCGCTCAATCGGCACCGGGCGTGGTGTCTTTCAATTCCAGTTTGAGAGCACGCAGGGACAGGTTGATATCGCAGATGAACGCCACGAGCGAGGCAAAGAGTGAAATCATGCACGCGATGAAAAGGAGGCTGACGAGCAGTCCGTGTTCCAGTCGCAGCAACGCCATGACAAACAGTACGATGATGAGTGCCGCCGCCAGCAACGCGCTAAGCGCGGCGAGGGTGAGGCCCAAACGGATCATGCGCGCACGCCGGTAAAGGATGGCGACTTGCGCCAGGACCTGTTGCCGTTCCTGCTCGGTGCGTTTGGACAGTTCGCCCTTGAGTTGCCGGGCGCGGTCAATGGTACGCCCGAGCCGGTTGGTCATCGTGAGCAACAGCAGGCCGACACCGGAAATGAGTATCACCGGCCCGATGGCAACCTGGAGGACCGGAATAATTTCACTCAACGGAGTCATCAACTTTGATTGATCATCGGAAGCATCGTGTGCCCCAACGTGGACTGGATGTTACCCCGGGAAAAGCTGGCAGGCAAGCTGCCCAGCGCCCTCACGCTGTTTTTGGACTGCGGTGGCAATCCCACAGAGCGGGAGCGACACCGCTTTGAAACGTCGCAAACCTGCCGATAATCTCACGCCCAGCGAAAGCGCCGTCGCGCTGGCGCTCTGCTGGCGCACTCCAAATGCTACACTATAACTTCACCCACTTGCCCTTATGTGCGGATTCCTCGGCCGCTGCCAGCACGCGCTGGGTTTTCAAACCGTCCTCGAATGTCGGTTGGGCTGGTTTGCCCTCGATACAGGCGTTCACGAAATCGGCGACCGTATGGATGAACGTGTGTTCGTAGCCGATGCCGTGTCCGGGCGGCCACCAGTGGCCAACGTACGGCTGCGCGCCGTCACGTTCCGTCACCAGAATGTCGCGAAACCCGCGCCGGTCCGCCGGATCGCCGCCGTTGTAAAATTTCAATTTGTTCATGTCCTCGAAATCAAAATAGATCGAGCCTTTGCTACCGTTGATTTCAATGGCGATGTGATTTTTGCGGCCCAACGCGTAGCGCGTCGCTTCGAGATTGGCCAGCACGCCGTTTTCCATTCGCCCGATGACCAGCGCCGAGTCCGGCACGGTGACTTTGCCCATTTTCCGCGCGCCTTTGGCCAGCGCCTCCGCCAGCGGACGCTCCGGCACAAACGTGTTCAGCAATCCGCAAACCTCCTTGAATTCGCCGACGAGATGTCGCCCGAGGTCAATGAGGTGCGAATTGATGTCGCCGTGCACGCCGCTGCCGGTGGCCTCCTTTTGCAAATGCCAGTCCAGCGGGAACTCCGGGTCAGCCAGCCGGTCCTGCGCATACCGCGCGTAAAAATGGTAAACCCGTCCCAGCGTGCCCTCGTTCATCATCCGTTTCGCCAAGGCAATCGCCGGAATGCGCCGGTAATTGTGGCAGACCATGTTGATGACTTTGGACTTTTGCACGGCGGCGAACATCGCCTCGGCTTGTTTAACATCCAGCGCGAGCGGCTTTTCACACAGAACGTGCTTGCCGTTTTTCGCGGCAGCTATCGCCATCTCCGCGTGGCAATTCGTCGGCGTGACGATGTCCACAATATCAACCAGCGGTGACTCGACAATTTCGCGCCAGTCGGTCGTGGCGTGTTGCCAGCCGAGTTGGGCGCGTGCGGCCTGCACCCCGGCGGCATTGCGTCCGGCAATGGTGTGGAGTTCGATATTAGCCTTGAGCGGGAAAAACCGGGGCGCCTGCCGCCAGGCATTCGAGTGCGCCCTGCCCATGAAACGGTAGCCAATCAGCCCGACGCGCAAAGTCTTGGCCATAAAACTTGGGGTTGAACTGGATGCGCCTGTCTTTATAGTGAGCCTTGACAGGCAAGTCAACGGACAACCGTTCAAAAGCAAACTATGCCTTTTACCGCCGCAGAAATTGCCCAACACGTTGGTGGCGAGGTGGTTGGTGACAAAAACGCCATCCTGAATAACATTGCGCCCGCCGAATCCGCGCAAGCCGGCGACCTGACCTTCGCTGAAAACGAGGATTATTTCGCCCGCGCCGAAGAGAGCGCCGCCACCGCCGTTATCGCGGAAGAACGGTTCAAATCCACACGCAAGATTTTAATCCGCGTGCCGAATGCGCGCATTGCCTTCGCCAAGGCCATGGCGTTGTTCTTCCCGGAACGCACTTACGCCGCCGGCAAGCATCCCACGGCGGTCGTCGCCGCGTCCGCACGAATTGATCCGACCGCGCACATCGGACCGCATTGTGTCGTCGGCGAGCGCGTGAAAGTCGGAGCGCGATCGGTTTTGCAGGGCGGCAACTTTGTCGGTGACGACTCGAAGCTGGCTGACGACGTGAACCTGTTTCCGAACGTGACGGTTTATCCGCGCACGGAAATCGGCCGGCGCGTCCGCATCCACGCCAACACGGTTGTCGGTTCCGACGGTTTTGGTTACGTGCAGGATGGCGGCGTTCACCGCAAAGTGCCGCAGATTGGCAATGTCATCATCGGCGACGACGTGGAAATCGGCGCCGGCGTGACGATTGACCGCGGCGCGCTCGGCTCGACCGTCATCGGCAAGGGCACGAAGATAGACAACCTCGTCCAAATTGCGCACAACGTGGAAATCGGCGAAGGCTCCATCATCGTCGCGCAGGTCGGCATTTCCGGCAGCACCAGGCTGGGTAAATACGTGATCCTCGCCGGGCAGGTCGGCATCGCCGGACATTTGCAGATCGGCAATCAAGTCACTGTCGCCGCCAAGTCGGGCGTCATGAACAACATTCCCGATGGTGGGAAATGGCTGGGCGTTCCGGCGCAGCCGGACAGGCAGTTCAAGCGCCAGGTAATCGCCATTCAACATCTGCCCGAACTGCTCAAGCGCGTTGCGGAATTGGAAAAGAAGCTCGGTGGGAAAGCGAAAGGCGACAGCAAGGAATAAACTTGGAAACCGAAATTTGTCGGGCCATGAGAACGCATCTCACCATAGTTGTCATTTTCAGCTTGTTCTTCGCCGGGTGTGCTTCGCTCCCGCCAATCGAGAGTTCACGTCTCATAGAATGCATGACGAACACCTACGCCAGTTGCCAGAGTTTCGAGGACTCTGGTTCGATTCGAGAGATGGAGATCAAGTCCGGCGAGACGAATGTCACCCACGTCACCTACCAGATTCGTTTCGCGAGAGGGCGTGCATACCGCATGGAACTTCACGCCGAACGAACGCAGGGAGTTGGTCCATATTCGTTGATCTATCACTGGGACGGCAGCCGGTGGTCCGCATACAACTCGATTGACCTCTACTACGGTTCAAAGCCAGTGCGCACGAATGACCCCGACGACTCGGTGATCGGTTCAGGTGCGGCCCTCTCATTCGGCCTTTTTCCTGACACGGCGCGGTTGCTCCACATCAAGGCTGGCGATTTCTGCGGATTTCAGAATTACGACCGTGCGGAGGTTTCGATCGGGCGGCTGTCCGGCAGGTCAGTTTATCGGCTTACGCTTCATTTTAAACTCTGGGGCGATTACGATACGGATGAGTATTTAATAGAACCTCAGACATATGCCATTCTGAGAACGCGAGAGCTGTCTGTAAGAGAACGTCGAGGCCGGTTTGACATAACGAAACGAGTGGCTCTCCATTCACCGAAAATGAACATGATTCCGGAAGACGTGATGATTGAGTTCAGGCCGCCTGCCTGGACATTGCCGGTCGTCACTTATTCGGACGCTGATGGTTCTTCACCCCGGCAGGCTGTGGTCATAAAGGGTGTCGCAGGGAGGCAAGCATCACCCGTAACCGAGTGCACCTGGCTCAGGCAGAAATACCCGGGTTACCTGATGAATAATTGGGACGAGCTGTCTGCTGATGGAAAGCATTACGACTTAATCCGATTTACCACCGCCGACGGACAGACCAAGACGGTTTACTTCGACATCACAGAGTGTTTTAACAAGTGACAGTGGATTGGTCCAACTGCGGACAAGTTGCCTGAGCTGAGCGCCGCTCCAGTCGCGGAGCGAACGGTGATGGTTGCCGTGGCGTTCAAGCCACGGTGAACCGTCACCTCTAAAACCTGCAAGCCACGGAGGAGTGGCAGAAAACCTGCTGACGATCCGGCAATGGTTCAAGCCATTCATAATTTCCAACGCTCGGTCAGACTGCCGGCTGCAAAAATCGAGGCCGCCCTGCCCCAGCGGGAAGAACTCGACGCCAAAGTGCAACAGGCGGTCGCCAGCCTCGTCGCGCAGGATCCCGCCCTGGAATGCGCGACGGCCGACGAGCAGGGCGGCAGGGTGGTCCGCCTCACCACTCCCGGATACGAGATCGTCGTCACCTCAAGATGCGGACAGGACCGGGTATTTCGGCAAGGTGAAAGACTTGCCTTTGTTTCCTACACCGTGACCGCCGCCAGCAACCTCAAGTCGTTTGACAAAGCCTCTGCAGTGGCCGATGAACTGGTCTTCTTTCTCCGCATAGGAGGTGCAATTCTTTTTGCCCTTCTATTGTTTTGGGGGCTGGGTGCCGTTCTCGATGCCTATGGTCACGTCAGGATTCCGGTCTTTCTTGTCGTGGTTGTGCTTGCCGCCGGCGGCTGGCTGGGTGAGCGGCTGGCTCATTTGCTGGGCAACTGGCTTCGGAATCATTCCTTGGAAAAAGCCAGTCAGCGGGGTGTCCTGCCAAAACTCGAAGCCATCTGGTTTTCGCTGGAACACAACTTGAAGGCCATACTCAAGGTTTATGAGTCAACCTGAGATGTTGGACCCCCAAACCGGCGGCTGGTGCCGCCGGGGCGTCAAAACCTCGCTCCGCAAAGCCAGGCTCAAAAAGTGAAATGCGCTCGAACGCCGTGAATCCACTCCCGCGGTAAAGAGTTCAATCCACCGGGTTGCTATGGCGATGAATTTGCGGTTTTCAACCCCGGGTAGATCTTTTGATAGGCCGCAAACCGTTGGCGATAAATTTCATGATTTTGCACGTCCGGTTCGATCTTTGTTTCGGCTCCGGCCATTTCCTGTGCAACCTGCTTGAATGTCGGGTACCAGCCCACGCCCACGGCGGCGGCAATGGCCGCGCCCAGACCGGATGCCTCGGTGTGTTCGGGAAGGCAAATGGTTTTCCCGGTCACGTCGGCCAGAATGTGGCACCACAAATCACTGTCGGCCCCGCCGCCGATGGCGACAAACTCACGCACCCGGGCGCCGGTGGCCCTTTCAACGGCGTTGATGGCAAATAACTGCTCAAAGGCAATGCCTTCCAGTATGGACCGGTACAGGTGACCGCGACGATGCGACGATGACAGGCCGACAAATGCGCCCCGAGCGTTGATGTCCCAATAGGGATTCATGGCGCCGCATAAATACGGCAGGTGCAACAGCCCGTCGCTGCCGGCGGGAATCCGCCGTGCTTCGTGTTCCAGTTGTTTGTAGATGCCGGGTTGTTTCACCGGCTCGATGTTCAAGATATTTTTTATGAACCAGTCAATCGCGAAGGTGCCGGCACGGAGGCTGCATTCGTAATAATACCCGCTTTCAGAAACGGCACTCATCGTGCGAAACGCCTTGCTGGTCCGGTAACGGCTCCCATAAACACCCGCCACCACGGCTGTGCCCAGGTTGAGATAGGCACGCTCTGAAGTGAGCGCATTGGCCCCCAAGCCGGCCGCCTGTCCATCCCCGCCGCCAGCAACAATCAACGCCCCGGTGCTCAGACCGGTCAGTTTCGATGCCTTTTTTGTGATCCTGCCGATAACCGTGCCGGGACGATATGCCCCGGGCAATTGTTCTTCGGTCAATTTCAGGGCGTTTAAAATCAGCGGCGACCATCGTTTGTTTTTCAGGTCGAACAGTCCGAGCGGGTCCGCGCTGGCCCAGCTCGTCTTGAATGAGCTTGTCAGTTTCCAAACCAGCCAGGTATGCACGTCACAAACCATGCGGATTTTCCTGAATAAATCCGGTTCGTGCCTTTTCATCCATGCCAGGCGATAGACCACGGGCGCATAGTCGGCCGGTTTGCCGGTGATGCGGTGGATTTTGCCTTTCCCAATTTTTTGGGAAAAGGGTTCCACTTCGTCCTTGCACCGTTCATCCAGCCAGACGATGGCCGGTCGGAGGCAGTTCCCATCGCTGCCCAGCGGGACAAACGTTTCTCTTTGATTGGAGACGGCGAGGGCCACGATTCGTTCGGGCTCGATCTGGCGGGTGATTTTTTGCAAAGCTTTTTGCGCGGAAACCCACCAGTCGCCCGGGTCCTGTTCGTAGTAATTCGGCTGCGGAGAGGAAAGCAGAATTGGTTCACTGGCATGCGCCACGACGTTTCCCTTTTTGTCAAAGGCAATCGCCTTGGTGCCCGTGGTGCTGGAATCCAGGCCGATGACCAGGTCCGCTGTCTTTTTTGTAACGTGCGATTTCAATTTTGTTTCCGATGCCTGTTGGCACCCTGCTTAAAATGTAGCCGCCGCGGTGACGCGGCGGACAAGGCGCGCACAATTCCGAGAAAATTCCGCCGATTCACATCGGCGGCTACCTCCGCCGAAGTTGACGATCGAATCACTACCCCACGGTTATCATGGCTTTCATGACTCCGTCACGATAATCGGCCACCAGCTCGAAGGCTTGCCGGGTTTGTTCCAACGGGAAATGGTGTGTCACCATCGCGTCCATGTTGATTTTGCGGCGCTCCAGCAAATCAATCGCCTTTTGCGTGCAGCGGGCCTGCCGGCGGATGTTGATGATGGTGATTTCCTTCCGCCGCAATTCGTGGATGGGGAAGGGGATTTCATCTATCTCGGGAATGCCCACAATCGCAAGCGTCCCACCCGGTTTCAATAATTTGATGGCGTGGTCGAATGCTTCCTTGTCCCCACTGCATTCGTAAACTACATCCATCAGCAACGGCTCGGCTTGTAATATTTCTTTGACCACATCCGTTCGCTCCGGATTGCCGCACCATTTGGGATGCAACTGCTGCGAAAATTCCAGCCGCTCCGGGATTTTGTCTGTGACGTAAACATCACCGACTTTTTTCGTGCGCAAGACATGGAAGACGGACATGCCGATGGGGCCGGCGCCGAGAATGGCAACGTTGGCCTTGGCCGGGAGCCGGGACCGTTCGACCGCATAAACGGCAATGGCCAGCGGTTCGGACAAGGCCGCCTGCTCAAACGTCGTGCGGTCTTTTATCGGGAAACAACAATTTTCGGGAAGCACGACGTATTCACACAGGGCGCCCTCCAATTGCCCCGGGCAGCCCAGGAAGCGAAGCTCGCGGCAGGTGTTTTCCCGTCCGGCCCGGCATTGATCGCAGTGGCCGCAATAAACCGCCGGGTCAATGGCAATCCGCTGGCCGGGTTTTACCCGGGTTACTTTTTTCCCCACCTGCCTGACAATGCCGGCGGCTTCATGCCCGACGATGAAGGGAAATTCAATAATCTGGGAACCGATTCGGCCGGTGGTGTAATAGTGGATGTCCGAGCCGCAGACGCCCACCATTTTTATCCGGATGAGCACGTCGGTGGCTTTGACGATTTTGGGTTCCGGCACCTGTCGGATTTCGAACTGTCGGATGCCGGTGAGTAATGCGGCTTTCATGTGTCAGGCCGCGTCAGTGTAACGCCACCTCCATTCGTAAATCGAGCAATAACGAATCAACTCGTCGCGGGGCCACTCTCCGGTGCAGCGCCTGGCTCGGTGTTCGTGCCGCCGGGATGCCGCTCAAAACTGCGGCCTTCACAGTCGGACCATTTCTCGAGGACTACACGTTTGCACTTGCGACAGACGCGAAGCTGCGTGGTGCTCAGAACCCAACCGTCTTCATCCTTTTCCTTAACGAGTGCTCCCGCGTCGTCGTATCGCCACGAGCCAATCTTTCCACAATACGGGCAACGTAGAAACGCGCCGTTCAGCCAGGCCGCGTATGCCGCCAAGCCGGCCAGCATGCTCGCTCCAATCAAAATGGCGGCGACCTTGGTCATGCCCCACGTTTGACCTAACGCCCCGGAGTCGGGCCACGCCGCATCTGCGGTGTTGACTGCGGAGGCGGAACGGAACCCGGAATCAGCGTCGGCTGCAGTAAAGGATCAGCCAGGATGTAAGCAACGGTTTCACCTGTGGAATTGAACAGGGTAAAATCCTGTTTACCCTTGATGGTCCTGTCTTTTACCAACTGTTGGATTGCCTGGAGCGTGTCTTCTCGCGTTTCCTGAATATGAACCGCGATTTGGCTCGCATGGCCGGGCGCTTTCATATCACGAAGACAATTGATGATTTTCGCTTTAATATGTTCACTTGGTGCTGTTTTCATTGGTCACCTCATATTTGTTGCCCGTCGTTTCAGTTTAACAAAGGAACATCCGGCTGACCGGTGCTGAACGACCAACTATGGCCACTGGTGCCGGCTTATGCCCGCAATGTTGGCTCTCAAAATTGATAACTCAACCCAAAACTGACGGCGCCGGCGTCGGCATTCAATGTTGGGCGTTGGATGTTGGATGTTCGATGTTTCCCCATCGCTCTCAACCCTCAACCCTCAACCCTCAACCCCGTGTCGCGTCGAAGCCTCGGCGAAGACGGATCAACCCGATTTAGCGTTTGCCCCGAAGGTAGTTTTGCACTTCGTCGTGATCGCCGGCAAAATCAAAAGTCAGCACGCCCTTGCGCGCCTCAAAAATGAGCCGCCACGCCAGACCGGTGCGGCATTCGTAAAGATGTTTGCCCAGCTTTCCGGCTCAAGCTTCGCGTCGAGACAGACGAGACTTTCCTTGTGGGCGTCTTTGGCGAGGAAAACTTCGTTCTTTGTGAACTCGGGGCGGCGCGTCAGCGCGTAGTCGAGCATGAAGCCGTTTTGAGCAACACTTCGTCCAGCACCTTGTCCTTGTCGAACTGGAGGTGGAACGTGGCTTCCTTCTCCCGGATGTATTGTTTGAGCAATTCGATGTTGTCCGCCTCGGTCTTGGCCGGGTCGGGAGCAAACTCCACGCGCGGGAACGCAGACTTGGCCAGCGTGTAAACTTTGAAGCCAGTTTCGGCAAACGGCAATTCGTCGCCATATCCCAAAATAAAGCGTTCGTTTCGCTTGATAGTCATGTCACTGATTTTCCGAAAACCAGCCGCGTAGGCTTCCTCAGTCTCTTTTATCGCTTCCGGCAATTGCACCAAAATGAATTGGCGTGTCCCGCCATCTTCCTTGTTCAATTCCATGATCGCTTGGCCAAGGGTCCCAGACCCCGAAAAGAAATCCAAAAAGATGCCCTGTTTATCTCCGCCGACCCGCGAAAGATACTTGAGGAGGCCGACTGGTTTCGGCCAATCGAAATAGATGCCGTATTTCAACAACTTTGAACTATATATCCGCGCATAAGTAATTCGACATAATGGTCAAAAGAATGGGCGCATCAGATTGGCAATGTCTTCCGGGTGGCGCTGGACGTGGCGGAAGGTGCGGAAGAGCGCATGACAGAG
>JBEKHY010000051.1:0-8351 GCA_050012035.1 Verrucomicrobiota bacterium
AGCGCACGGTTTGCGTTCATGGGTGTATCGTCCTTTCCAGGTTTGGGGTTCATGTTGATTTGCATAAAACCCAGATACACCCGTTCCCTCAGCTTTTACACAACAACTCTTACGCCACCGCCTCAAATTTCCGACGATTTGAGATTGAACTGGCGTGGATTTTGGTTTATAGTAAATTTCCCTGTGAAACGAAGTAATATTTCACCGCTGTTTTGCGCGGTCGTCCGTCGTCATCCAGCCGCCGTGCGCGGTTTCCGCTGGATATTGCTCCCGCTGGTCTTTCTCTCAACTTTCAACTCTCAACTTTCAACCTGCTCCGCCCAAGGCACAGCGTTCATGTACCAGGGCCGGCTCAACGACAGCGGCAGCCCCGCCAACGGCAATTACGATTTGCGGTTCAGGGTTTACGATGCGGTGACCGATGGAAATCCCGTCAGCCTTGCGCTTACCAATTCCCCGACCGCCGTGAGCAACGGTTTGTTTGCAGTCAATTTGGATTTTGGTCCGGGTATTTTCACCGGTCTGAACCGCTGGCTGGACATTGGCGTGCGGACCAACGGCAGCACCAGCGCATTCATCATCCTCAGTCCGCGCCAGTTGTTGACCCCGGTGCCCTACGCCATCTTTGCCAACACCGCGAGCAACCTTTCGGGCAGCCTGCCCTCGTCACAATTGGCCGGCACATTGCCGGCCAGCGCGTTCGCGGGTTACACCAATACCGTGTCCTTGACCAATAGCGGCAATCTCTTTGGCGGAACTTTCAGTGGCAACGGCGGTGGAGTGACAAATGTGAATGTGACGAACCTGACCGGGGTTCTGGCCGACAACCAACTCCCGTCCAATACCGCTTTTGTGAACAGCAACCAGACGTTCAGCGGCGCGAATACTTTTACCGGCACCAATTTTTTCTCCGGTGCCAACAACTTTACCAACCGGGGAAACAGTTTCGTCGGCAGCTTCTTCGGCAATGGTCTCGTTGGCTGGATTCCCACAAACGGGACGGCACTGCAGGCGGACATTGATCACGGCTATCTGGTGACCAATTCGCAGTTGACAACGGTCACATTGCCGGCTTCACCAACCAGTGGTGACATCGTGCGCATTTCCGGCGCGGGGGCAGGCGGGTGGCAGGTCGCACAGAACGCCAATCAGGCCATCCTCGGCAATTTTTTGGGCTTCACCAATTCATCCTGGACTGCCAGCACCGCAAGCAAAATCTTGAGCTGGTATGACATCGCCTCGTCGGCGGATGGGACCAAAATGGTTGCGGTGGCCAGCGGAGACACAATCTACACCTCGGCGGATTCCGGGAAGACGTGGTACTCGACCAGTGCAAGCCCCGCTGCATGGCGCGCTGTTGCTTCATCAGCCGACGGCAGCAAGTTGGTGGCAGCATTAAATATGGGTGACATCTATCTGTCCACAAATTCCGGCTCCACTTGGGCTTCATCCGGCGCGCAGCATTTGGCTTGGACTTCACTCGCTTCCTCCGCGGACGGCACCAGATTGGTAGCGACGGTCAACAACAACGGCGGCATTTACACGTGGACCAGTTCGAGCGGTTCGTGGTCACCCACCAGCGCGCAGAGCGCGAACTGGTCTTCCGTCGCTTCTTCCGCCGATGGCACCAGATTGGCGGCGGCGGGCGGCAGCGGCATTTTCCTTTCGTCCAATTCCGGTGGTTCATGGTCGTCTTCCACAAGCGGGTCCTGGTCTGCAATAGCTTCCTCGGCAGACGGCACCAAACTGGTGGCGGCGGGCAGCAGCGGCATTTACACGTGGACCAGTTCGGGCGGCTCGTGGGTGCACCGAACGTCCGGCTTGCCCGGCAGCGCAACGTGGACTTCGGTTTCTTCGTCGTCCGACGGTGGCAAACTGGCCGCCACGGCGAGCAGCGGCGGCATTTACACGTCGCTCAACTGGGGTGCGACCTGGACACAGCAATTCGGCGCGCCGAGCGCAAACTGGTCGGCCATTACTTCCTCGGCGGATGGCAGCAAATTGGCCGCGGTGATCAACAGCGCAACGAGTGGCGGCATTTACACACTACAGGCTTCCGCTGTATCCCTCACGACCATCGGCACGTCTGGTGGCATCACCGGCGGACAGGGCACGGCGGTGGAATTGCAGTACATCGGCAACAACCTGTTCATGCCGGTCAGTTCCATGGGAATAATTTGGGGGTATTAAAAGGTTTTCCGTTGCCGCTGACGTGAGGAAGCTCAGACAGTTTCCGATTTCCGATTTGGGAAAATGAGCCTCGTCTTACAAGCGAAGTCAGCGGCTAGAATAGAAACGGTATCAGACGTTTGGTGCGGTTCATGTATTCACGGTATGGGGTGCCAAGCGTTTCAACGAGAGCCTGTTCCTCAACGTGAATACGATAGCCATAGACGGCGCCCGGCACCAGGACACTGACAGCGATGCTGATCCAGTTCCCCAGCGCGAGACCGATACCGACAAACAGCAGGATTCCCGCAAGGTAAGCCGGGTGACGAACCCATTTATAAGCTCCACGCTCGATCACAGGCTGGCCTTGGATTACGGTGACAGCAGGCCTGAAATGATTGCCCAACATATTGAAACAATGACGGCGAAGGATGACGGCAGCCACTAAAATGACGATGCCGGCCCAGAAGTAAATCACTTGTCCATTTCGAATGGTTGCGGCAGGCACCGCAAACGCACAAATAAAGGCGGTAATGACAGCAAACTGAATTCCCCAAATAATCAAGCGGAACGATCCGCGATCCTGACGTTTATTTTCATCGGCTTTTTGCCGACGTCCTAAAATCATTTGCCATTCCTGCAAGAAGGCCAGGCAATAAACCGGCCAGAAAATAAAATTGTACGGATAAATAAATGGCAGCGGCGGCATTTTCCAGTCTTCTAATCCGGGTCAAAAGATATAGTGGTTTTTGAATTTGTCGAACGCGTTCTGGCAGGTTCTGACTGACTTTTGACTTCTTACTTCGAAAAGGCCATCCATTCCAGAACCTGCTTTGCCGCTTCGCGCGGCGCAGTGCTGAGAACATTGTGGTCGGCCGTGTGGATGACTTTGTAAGCGCGCAAGGCTGGACAGTTTTTCCTGAGCCAATGCCGCACGAAGGGCCACGGCACAATGGGATCGAGAATGCCGCTCAAGCCAAACACCGGCAGCCCGGTCTGGCGGGCGATGGGGCGCGGGTCGTTTTCGGCGACCAAAAGCAGACGGTGCTGCGCGGCCCGGCGGTCAAGCTCCGTCCGGCGCGCGATAAATTCGTCAATGCTCGCCAGCGTTTCCGGCGAACGGCGGTACCGGAAACGCGCGATGCTGGCGTAGCCGAAGATGATTCGGACAAAGAGCGCCATTGAAATCCTGCCGGTCAGTTTTTCCGCCAGCCACGCCGCCCGGCGAAGGGGATGTTTCACAAAACCGCCGGCCAGTATCAAACCTTTTGTCTGAAACTTTCCGCCCCCGACCAGGGCCCACAATAATTGCGAGCCGAACGATTCGCCGAGCAGCCAGCCGCCGGTAATGCCGTCTTTCGCGAGCGCGGTTTCAATGGCCGCCGCGTAATCATCCAGCGACCAGGTGAGCGTACGGGGATACGTCACCTCGACAAAGCGTACCCGCCCGCCGAGGGCATGGCGGAAGCCGCCAATGAGCGTCCAATCACCGTGCAAGCCGGGGAGGTAGATCAAAGTCGGCAGTGATGCCCCGCCGTGGATGCGCAGTTGTAGTTCCTCTGCCATCGTTCCGGCGATTATCAAGGAGCCGGAGCTGGTGGTTCAATGCAGAAAAACGCAACGGCTTGGAATGGCTGGTCCCCACCGGCTTAACCTGCCTTGGTTAAATCATTCGTATTCGGCCAGGGTCATCAAGCCTTCCGGGTCGGGGACACCGCTGCCTCGGAGGAAGACAATGTGTTGATATCCGAGACCCCGCAGCCCGACAAACCAAGGCGTGCTGCGTTCGCGATATTGCCGGCCAGCCTTCGGCTCGGTGTAATTCTCAAGTATCACCACCGCCGTCTCGCGTTGGGACAGAGTCATAGCTGTTGCCAGAACCGCGTCGTTGTCCTCTTTGACCGAGGTGGTTGGTTCAATCATCTGGCAGGTTTTGTCATCCAAAGATTGAATTATCAACGCGGAATTATCGGTTTTGTGAAACGCCTGTGGCGGTCTGGAGGTCGCGCAGGAGGTCAGGGAGATTGCCAGGGCGGCCAAGGCTGTTGCAGTGCTCGTTTTCATCAATTTCATGCGCCATGCAGGTTTGATGCCAGCAGATTTTAAAGCCGGTTCGACCGCCTTCTGCCAGTCGGAGGCGTTGGCCGGTTTCGGCAGGGCGTGATGTCCCCCTCACGCCATTCTTTGCAGACGAAACACGGCTCGCTCGGAGAGCAAGCCCTACCCTAGCTTCGGGAAAAATTCCCTTGCCGTTTGGCACGTCGCGGCGCTCAATTCATCAAGCGAGCAATTCTTGACTCGTGCGACGACTTCAGAAATTTCCTTCACGTAGGCGGGTTCACAACGTTTGCCACGATACGGCACCGGCGCGAGATAGGGACAATCGGTCTCCAGCATGAATTTGTCCAATGGCGTGGCGGCCACGGTGTCGCGCACGTTCTGGCCGTTCTTGAACGTGACAATGCCGGTGAAGCTGACGAGCGAGCCGATGTCCAACACGCGGCGCATCCGGTCGGTGTTCTCGCCAAAACAGTGAAAAACGCCGCGGACTTTACCGGCAAACGGCTTGAGTTGTGCCAGCGTATCATCGAAGGCGTCGCGCTGATGGATGATGCAGTTCAGGCCGGCCCCGATGGCCACCTCAATCTGCTGCTGAAAAATTTCCGCCTGCCGCTGTTTGTAACGCGCGTCATCGGCTTCGGCGCCGCCGGGTTTCCCGCCGGGCAGATGATGATAGTCCAGCCCGATTTCGCCGATGGCGACAACTTTGGGGTGCCGGGCCAATTCGCGCAGCGCCGGCCGCAGGTCGGACGGCGCCTTCATCGCCTCGGACGGGTGCCAGCCGATGGCGGCGAAAACGTTCGGGAACTTATCCGCAAGGCGGATGGCGCGTTCGCTACTGCCCAGGCTTGTGCCAATGGAAATAATTTTGATGATGCCGGCGGTTTGAGTGCGGGCAATGACCTCCGGTAAATCCTTTTCGTAATCCGGATAGTCAAGGTGCGCGTGCGTGTCGTAAAACGTCGCCATGAGAACAGGGTTGGATTATCAATTGAAAAAAGCAAGCCGCCCTTCAAACGAACTGCCACGGCCGATTACTTGGCCACCGATTCCTTTTTTGCCGCGTTGTTCGTATTGGCGAGCTTTTGTTCGAGGGCCACCATTTTTGCCTCAACGGACGGTCTGCCGGGGTAATCAGGCGATTCCTTGAGGAGCTGCTTGAAATTCTCAACGGCTTTGGCTTCTTGTCCGGCGACGACCAGTTTGTCACCGAGTGTAAGCCGGATGCGGATGCGCTGTTCCGGTGATGGATTGCGAGTCAGGGCGAGTTCGTAAATGTCAATGGCCGAGGACGGTTTGCCTTGCATTTCGTAAAGGTCGGCAAGTTTTTCGGTAAGCACGGCGCTGTTGGTGGTGGCGGGCAGGTTTGCGACAAAGTTCGCCAGTCGCGCCACCGGCACGCCGTGGACGAGATCCAAATCCACGAGCCGCAAAAAGGACCATTCGATGAGCGGGTTGTGGTTGCGCGCGAGTTCGGCGTGCAATTGCGCGGACGGTTTGTTGAACGGGCGGTAGAGCGGGTCGCCAACGACCGTTGTTTGCCAGGACAATGCCGGCTGTGCCGCCCAAGCCGCCTCGCCAAACGTGAAGCCGCTGGCAAATCGGCCGAGAAACGCGGCGACATTCGGTGTGCAGGCCAAATACGGTTCATTCACGCAGCCCATCGTGCAGGTCGCACCCTTGGCAAGCAGCGGACCGCACCAGTTTTGAGTGGTGCTGCGCAACGTCGCGGCGCTGTAGGAAAACAAGTGATAGGCAAACGCGCCGGGCATGAATTCAACTTTGGCCAGTGCAAATGGGCCGTCGGCGTTCTCGGCATACCAGCCGGCGTAGAGGGCAATCTGGCTCATCGGAAAATCGGCGGGAAACGTTTCGGGTTTTTTGTCCACGGTCGTTTCCAGGCCGATTTCACGGCTGATTTCCGCCGCGGCCAGAATCCACTCGTCGCCCAGTTTGTAGCCGGGATCGTTGATGCTTCGCGCGTCGAAGTAGGCGCGGCCCCACAAACCGTCGCGTTCCGCCGCGAGCGCCTTGTCCACCAGGCCACGCGCGATTTCCGGCGACGGACCGTCGAGCCGCGCGACCAGCAAAATGCCGTTGGTAGGGTTGAGCAAGGCGGTGTTGGTGGCGCCGTAAACCCAGTTCGGCAATGGGCCGGTCAGTGGCGTGTCATTTTTGCTCAGCGGCAGCCAGGCCAGTTCGGAGTCCACGGCGGCCTCGTTGCGCCGTAATTCCGGCCGCAGGTTGTCCGCAGCCAACTCGTGCAAATTGGGGTCGGCGGTGATTTTCAGCGGCACACCATAGCACAGCACAGCGTAGCGGATTTTGGACTTGGCGACGCGGGACTCCACGCGCATCAAACCGTTCGTCGCGGTGACAATCGTTTCGGTGAATTTCCACAAACCGTCCGCCTCCAGTTTTTCCACAAGCGGTTTTTGCAATGAATCGCGAAACTCGGCGCGCGACATCTCTTCGCTACGGGGCAGCGCGAAGCCGTAGATTTGCTTTTTCGGGACCTGCCGCGCCCGGGCGTAATATTCGGCCACCGCTTTGGATTCCGGCACGAGCGAGTTGTAAATCACCACCACTTCGTCGCCGCCCGCGCGGACCAGCAACGGCGCAAGCGTGAGAACAAAAACCGCAAATCGAATCGGGAAATATTTCATGCGTCGGCCATTTGACCTTTAAGGAGACGGAACGTTGGAAAATTCCTGTTAATCACTCGTCACCTTGAGGCCATCATACGCGAGCATGACGCCGGATGGCAATTCCGCTTGCGCCAGGTCGTGGTCGTAATCGTGCGTGAGGTGCGTGAAGAACGTCCGCGGCGCGCCAATGCGCCGGGCGGCGGTGAGCGCTTCATCCAAACACATGTGCGTCGGGTGCGGTTTGGGACGGAGCGCGTCCAGCACGGCGATTTCGACGCCCCGGACTGTTTCCAGCGTGCCAGCCGGGATTTCATTGCAGTCGCTCAAGTAGGCGAGCCGCCGTTGGCCGTTTTGCACAAATAGATATCCATTCGTCAGGGTCAAACCGTGTGGCACGGGCAGGGGAATGATTTCAAGGTCGCCCAGCGTGAACGGTCCGTCTATCACGTGCGGTTCCGGTCGAAAATAACCTTTGGGAATTGGCCGCCCATCGAAGGCGTAAAGGAAAACGCGCTTGAGCGCCGCCAGCGTTTCCTCATTGGCATAAACAGGCAATGCGCCGCCGCGCACGTCGCAGATACGGCGGCAATCATCCAGACCCATGATGTGGTCGGCGTGGGCGTGCGTGAAAATTACCGCGTCAAGCCAGAGAATGTTTTCCCGGAGCATCTGAATGCGAAACTCCGGCGTGGTGTCCACGACCAGTTTGGTTTTTTCCGTGGCGACGTATATGGACGGCCGCGTCCGGTGGTTTTTGGGATTGGCCAGAAACTCCGGCGGATATTCCTTGCCGATCACCGGCACACCCTGCGACGTGCCGCTGCCGAGAAATATGAATGAGAACGCCATGCGCGAATTTCTTTTCGTGGATAATATCACAACCGCCGGATTCCGCGAACGAAAACGCAGCGGGATGAAAACAAAGCGGTGCTGGCCATTCACCCCGACTATCTCTACGGCTATCTGCACCTGGTTCGTTCCTCGCGGCTGTTGGAAGCTGAATGCCAGCGCAACGTGTAACACCCGGTTCTTGAGCATCTCCTCAGCCAGCATCTTCTTTAACTCGCCGTTCTCCCGTTCCAACTCCTTTAACCGCCGAGCCTCGTTGATCTCCATGTGCCCAAACTGTCGCTTCCACCGGTGGAAGCTCACCTCCGAGATGTTCTCCTCCCGGCAGGCCTCCTGGATGCTTTTCTCACCGCGATCCGCTTGCCGCAGGATGCGAATCTTATCTTCCGTCGTCTACCGTTTGCCTTTCATTCTGGGTCCTTTCTCCGGCCCCAGACTAACACCTCAACCGGCTCGAAAAAACGAAGTCACGCCACTCCCAAAACCGCTTCGACTTTTTTTAGACTCAGTCCCGAATGGCCCTTAGATAAGGCCTAAAACTTTCTTGGTCAAGCGTTTGCGGCGGATGACGCCGGGAACGGTTTCAAAGAGGATATGCCGTGAAAGTTTTTGCATCTGTTCAAC
>JBEKHY010000052.1:0-7115 GCA_050012035.1 Verrucomicrobiota bacterium
CAAAACCCTATCCGCTGCTCAACCAACCGCGCCACCGCTTCGTGGAAATCTCCCACCGCAGCGACTATTGGAAAGGACGCACCCGCAATTATCGAAGGCTTAACTAAGGGCCATTCGGGCTAGGCCTGAGTATTGACACAAGTTCGTTTCTTCAGTTGGTAAAGCTGGTCGGTCACGTAAGTCCATGTCCCCATTTTTAGCCGGTCCGCCATCCATTTCAACGTCATTATCGCCTTATGACGCAATCGCCGGGCAACGTCCTGATTTCATGTAGCGTCGAGCTTGTGGCTCGACCGCATCGGCGCACAGCGCCGACCCTACAACACAGCCAAATACCACTTTCCAATCCGGACAGGCTTGTCACGTTCATCGCCTTCCTCTAATTTCGCGGCGGATTCAGGATACCACCGCATGCCGCCACAGCCCGATGCACCCGCCAATCCAGTCCCGCTCTGCGTGGACCTGGACGGTACACTCATCAAAACCGATTTGCTCTGGGAATCGCTCGCGCGGCTGCTGTGCCGGAATCCGCTTCAACTTTTCGCGGTCCTGTTTTGGTGGACGCGCGGACGCGCCTTCCTGAAAAAGAAACTGGCCGCGCGCGTCACCCTCGACCCGGCCACCCTGCCCTACAACGAGCCGTTCCTGGCCTTTCTGCGCGAACAAAAACAGGCCGGACGAAAATTGATTCTCGCCACGGCATCCGACCGCCAGATGGCCATGCCTGTCGCCAACCACGTCGGCCTCTTCGACGACGTCCTCGGCAGCGATGGCAAAACCAATTTGCGCGGCGCGAACAAACTCAAAGTGCTCACGGAAAAATTCGGCGAACGCGGTTTCGATTACGCCGGCAATGCCGCGCCCGACCTCGCCGTCTGGCGCGGCGCGCGGGAGGCGATCGTCGTCAACGCCGGTTGGCTGCTTGTGAAACGGATTGAACGCCGTGTAAATCCCGGCCTGATCTTCGCGCCGGATTTATCTTTCATCAGCGCCCTGGTTCGTTGTCTGCGCCCGCATCAATGGATTAAAAACGTGATCATTTTTGCACCCGCTCTGGCGGCGCACCGGTTGACGGAGTTGCCACTGCTATTGAGAGTTTTTTGGGCGTTCCTGGTCTTTTGCATTTGCGCGTCAGGAGTCTCTATGGTGAACGACATCATGGATTTGGATGCCGACCGCCGGCATCCTGCAAAGAAATTACGTCCGTTTGCCGCCGGCAATTTGCCGTTGCCAGTGGGACTGGTTGGCGGCCCGCTGCTTTTGGTCACGGGCTTGGTGATGGCGATACAATTATCGTGGGTTTTTGCCGGGGTGACGGTTTTGTATCTGCTTTTGGCCGTGAGTTATTTGTGGTGGGTGAAAAATGTGGTTTTGCTCTACGTTGTTTTCTTCGTGGGACTCTACACGATTCGCCTGGTGGCCGGCCAGGCCGCAACCGGCATTGCCCTTTCGACCTGGTTGCTGACGTTCTTCCCGTTCATTTTTTTGAGCCTTGCGTTGGTGAAAAGGTACGTCGAACGGTGTGCCGCAAAACAAGTCGAGGCGGGTCAATATGCCGGAAGCGGCCGCGGTCATGAAGTGCGCGGTTTGGATGTAGTCGTGTTGTCCGGCGCCGGCAGCGGTTGCCTGGCCACCCTCGTCCTGGCGCTTTACGCGAACAGCCAATCAGCAACCCTCTTCTATGCGCACCCCGGCCGGTTGTGGCTGGGCTGTCCCCTGCTGCTCTACTGGATCAGCCGCATCTGGTTGATCGCCCGCCGCGGTCAGATGCATGACGACCCGTTGGTCTTCGCGCTGAAAGACCCGGCCAGTTACATCGTCGTCGTTCTGGCTTTTTTAATATTGTGGCTGGCCACCGGCCAATGATTTCCACATTGAAATCGCACGAAAATCGAAGCTGCCCGATGGATGAAGATTGATCGCGCTGCATGCAAGGGTGGGGAATTGAGTCATCCAAGCCACAGTCCAAAAACCCCAGATCATCCCGACGCTCAGGGATAATGCCCGTTAGTTCCCGAACCGCATTCGTCACCAGTCCGCAAAATCAGAGCACGAGCATGTCCCGCAAATCCAGGTTGTTTCAACCGGGAATTGGACGAAGACCCGGGTGCAGCTTGCCCGGCCCAAGTTCGTTTATGGCCAGAGGCATCGCCGGACTCGGCGTTGAAACCATCTGCAAGGAGCTTTTGGGCGTTCGCGCCTTCCGGGCCGGTTTCCGTTTGGCGGTTTCCTCCGGGGCCTTTATGCCTGTGGTATCCGACAGGTATAGATACCGACCACAGTTCTCGCAAAGCTGGATGTCCGTGTCATGCATCAACGTCGCGACGACTCCGATGGGCACGCGCATGTGACAACCGGTACAGACCTGGTTGCGGACGGCGGCAACACCCTTCTTGCCTTTGGCGACGAGGCGGTCGTAGTGGCCGAGGATTTGCTGGGGAATTTTGCCGCGCAGCTCCGCAATGGTTGCCTCGGCGTTTTTTTCTTTGATTTCTCCAAATTCGAGAGCTTGAAGCTTCATCAGGTCATGCAGTAGTTCATTCATAGCACTGTGTGTATGGTTATCTCACAATCGGTGCAACTCGGCAAGACGAATTCCACCGACCCAACCGGCGCAACCAGCCATCCGGGACGTTAATCGGATGTATCAGTCAACCTCGTCATCAACCTGGAGAATTTGAGTTGTTTCCGGCAGCAACCAAGCCCGGCATTCTATAGTTCAGCATGCCCTTTTGCGTGTTGTTGCCAGAACGAAAAGGTTTCCTGCCACCACGCCGGTGGTTGTGCGGCTATGTCATTGTGGCGGGCTTTGGGAAAAATTTGCAGGCTTTTGGGGCCTGGATAGGTATCGTAAAGTCGGCGGCCAAACTTCATGGGAATCACTTCATCTCTTTCAGCCAGGGCGATTTTCACCGGGCCGTGATAACTCTTCAGCCAGTCTTCCGGTTCAAATCGGTCCCACAAAAGCAACCAGACGGGGAAAATGGGCATCTTTGCTTGGGCCACGGACGCCAGTTTGTTGTATGGCATGAAAAACACTAAACCCGATATCCGATCGCTATGGGTTTTGGCCAGGTGAGCAGCGACACCGGCGCCAAGAGATTCGCTGACAATGAAAATTTGAGCTTCATTGGTCAGCATCTCAAACGCTTCCTCGCCCGCAGCCAGTAGACTGCGTTTGCCCGGCGAACCCTCCCGCGCGCCGTAACCGGGATATTCAAGGATGAACACCTGGACGGGCGCAGCGTCGTGAATCGGTTTCGCCAGATAACCGCGATCAACCGCCGAACCGGCATTGCCGTGAACAATCAAAACTGCACCCGTATTCGGAGCGCTGGCCGGCAGTTCCCAGCCGATGATTTGTCCTGCCCGGTTTCGCCACGGCACAAAACCGTTTGCCGCGGCGGCCGACTGCGCCTGATAAGGCGCGAGCCTGGTTGGAAAGTAAATCAGCCTGCGCTGGAGGAACATCACCACCAGCACAGACAAAACGTAAATGACAGCCAGAGCCAGCAGTACATCCATAAATACTCGCCGCCAACTCAGTCCTGGCGATGCAAAATCTCTCGACATCGGCGGCCTCGGCCGAACCGGTTATTCCTTCCTGGCCGCTTTGACTTCGATGTGCAGGTCGCGCAATTGACGCGGGCTGACGGTACTCGGCGAATCGGTCATCAAATCCGTCCCTTTGGCGGTTTTGGGGAACGCAATCACGTCGCGGATGCTCGGCGTGTTACAGAGAATCGCACAAAGCCGGTCGAACCCCAGCGCGATGCCGCCGTGCGGTGGCGCGCCGTATTTGAAGGCTTCAAGCATGTAGCCGAATCGCAGTTTGGTTTCGTCCGGTGGAATTTTCAGCACGTCCTCGAATACCATTTTCTGCACGTCCGGCTGATGAATACGGATCGACCCACCGCCGAGTTCCACGCCGTTCACTACCACGTCGTAGTGCTGGCCGCGCACCTTCTTCGGCTCAGTCTTGAGCAACGGAACGTCCTCAGCCACCGGCGCGGTGAACGGGTGATGGCTCGAATACCAGCGGTTCTGTTCCTTGTCGAAACTGAGTAGCGGAAAATCCACCACCCAGAGAAAATCAAAGCGGTTCGGATCAATTGTCAGCTTCCCCTGCCCTTTCAAAATGTCGGCGCAATATGAACGGATCTTGCCGAGAATTTCGCACGCGTTCAGCCACTGGTCGGCGGCGAACAGAATCAAGTCGCCTTCTTCGATGGCCAGTTTTTTCGTCAGCGCAGCCTTCTCGGCGTCGTTGAAAAATTTCACGATGGGCGATTTCCATTCGCCGCCTTCGACCTTGATGTACGCCAGGCCTTTCGCGCCCAGACTCTTGGCGTATTCGGTCATGGTCTCAATCTGGCCTTGCGTCGCGCAGGCCAGGCCCTTCGCGTTGAGCGCCTTCACCGCGCCGCCCGCGGCAACGGCGCCGCTGAACACTTTGAATTTGCTGGCGCGGAATTCCTCCGTGAAGTCCGCCAATTCCATGCCGAAGCGCGTGTCCGGCTTGTCCGTGCCGTAGCGGTTCATCGCTTCCTCGAACGATAGGCGCCTGAACGGCGTTGCTATGTCGAGGTTCAGCGCCGTCTTCCAGATGCGTTTGAGCAATCCCTCAATCAAATTGTAAATGTCTTCGCGTTCAATGAACGACATCTCGAGGTCGATTTGCGTGAATTCCGGCTGCCGGTCAGCGCGCAAATCCTCGTCGCGATAGCAGCGGGCGAGCTGGAAATACTTCTCGACGCCGCCGACCATGAGGATTTGCTTGAACTGCTGCGGCGATTGCGGCAGCGCGTAAAATTGTCCGGGATTCGTGCGGCTCGGCACGAGAAATTCGCGCGCGCCTTCGGGCGTGGATTTGAACAGCGTGGGCGTTTCGATTTCGAGAAACCCCTGCTCTTCCATGAACACGCGCGTGGCAAAGGCGACTTTGTGGCGCAGGCGGAGGTTCCGCGCCATTTCGGGCCGGCGCAAATCGAGGTAGCGGTATTTCAGGCGCAGTTCCTCGTTCACCTTGCTGGCGACTTCCGGGTCGTCCACGGGGAACGGCAGCACGTCGGCCACGTTGAGCACTTCAAGTTCTTTAGCCATCACCTCCACTTCGCCGGTGGGGATTTTGGGATTTTTCGTGCCCTCCGGCCGCCGGCGTGTCTTGCCGGTCACGCGGATAACGCACTCGCTGCGCAACGCCGCGGCGCGCTCGAAAAGTTCCTTCGGCAAATCCGACGGGTCGAAGACGGTTTGGGTGCGGCCTTCGCGGTCGCGGACATCAATGAAAATCAACCCGCCGAGATCGCGGCGGGAGTGGACCCAGCCGGTCAAGGTAACCGTCCGCCCGATGTGCGCCGGGCGCAGTTCATTGCAATGATGCGTGCGTTTCATTTCAAATTTATTGGAGTTCAAGCTTCAGCTTGCTCCCATCCGTTGCCTGCCGCCAAACCAGCCAAAGCTTGGACTCCAACGGCTGTAAAGCGTGCGCGTATCTTGACTGGGAATGGGCCGCTTTTCAAAGAGTTTTTCGTTCAATCGGTTTCAGACCGGCGGAGTAACGTGTTCGCAAGCGGGCACATTTGGCGGGTAGATGAAACGCACGAATTCCCCACTCGCCATGTCATGTCGGTTGCACTAATCTTCCGTCGCCATGACGGATTTGACGAAGCCCGAAGTCATTATCACCCACGAAAGCGACCTCGACGGGTTTCTCGCGGGCGTGTTGTTGCAACGGCTCGCCAAAAAACTTTTCGGCACGGAAGTTCCATTGGAGGCGTATCACTACAATTTGTGGAAACAACGCGAGTTGCGCGAAAGGTGCGCGTGGGTGGCGGACTTCACGTTCGAACCGCGGCTCGACAAGCCGGAATGGGTCGTCTTTGACCATCACGTCACGGAAACCGCGCCCAAATACGCCCGGCTCATCCACGATGTGAACAAATCCGCCGCGCTGCTCGCTTACGAACTTTGCCGGCAGGGCGGCCTTGGCTCGCCCGCGCTCGACCGGCTCGTGCATCTGAACAACGTCGCCGATTTGTTTCTGGAAGACGATCCCGACTTCGTCCTGGCCGGCGATTACGCCAGCCTGGTGAAAGTCTATCAGTTTTGGAACCTGCACGCGCTCATCGGCGGTGAAATCGAGAAGCTGCTCGATCATCCGTTGCTCGAAGTGATGGCGACGAAACGCCGCGTCGAGAACCCGCTTGGTTTTGAGTGGAGCAAGAACAATGTCACCGAGCTCAGCCCGACGGCAGGCTACGTGGACACCGTTGTTGGCAACAACAACCTCGTCGTCCACCAATTGCTGGAGCGGCAGGCCACAAAATATCCCGTGCTGGTCACGTTGTTCCGGCGGGGGAACCTGGTTTTTGCCAGTTTTCGCAGCCGGGATGGCGAGGCGCTCAAGGTCGCGGAAAAATTCCAGGGCGGCGGCCACGCCAACGCCGCTGGCGCGATTCTGCCCAAATCCATCCGGAACATCCCCGACGCGGTTGAATACATCCGCCAGATTTTAAATCCGAGAAGAGACACGCCGTTGAACAGTCTGGAAAATTTGTTCGCCGGAATTGAAGCTGAACAAAAGAAGTAACCGCCAATGGAGGCGCGGGTCGGAATCGAACGAGGTCTTCACCGACAACCAGCCTCAATATCCTGATTTACAAGGGGATTTTAACGCTGATTATACAGGGCTTCAAGAGGTTTCTGACACTATCCGCCAACTACCGGACTTAACCCGCCACCTACCCGCTTATTACTCCGTTATTGAAGAAATCGTTGAAGGTTTTGTTGAAGGTTTTTTGACCAGATTCCATGAACGTTACGCGTAGATTGCCTTGGGGCACAGTTAAAAGGCTGGTGCGGACAGTCTCTACCGCGCGACTTTGCAGACGGGATGAGCGAAACGGCCCAGTAAAAAAGCCCGTCCGAAGACGGGCTTTAAATACCCCACCATCGCCGTGTGTAACCGATCCGATGAACATATCTTGCAACATTTGAAACCAGCCGGATTGCTTTCGACTTCCATTTAAGGCATGTCGGCCACAACCACATACTGGCTTCTTGATCGTTTTTTACTACGGTTCGAGGATTTGTTGCTAATCACGAACACAGCA
>JBEKHY010000053.1:0-7187 GCA_050012035.1 Verrucomicrobiota bacterium
TCCCAAAACGATGGGGGCACCGGAAGTCGCGCAATTTCTGGCGCATTTGGCCGTGGCCGGGAACGTGGCCGCCAGCACCCAGAATCAGGCGCTCAACGCGTTGGTGCTGCTGTATGAGCAAGTGTTGCAACAACCCTTGGGTGCTTTGGGAGAATTTGCGCGAGTCAGGCGTCCGGCCCGGTTGCCAGTTGTTTTGACTCAGGAAGAGACGCAGCGAGTGTTGGCGGCGTTGAAACCTGGCACGGGTGCTTTGATCCTCCGGTTGCTGTATGGGACGGGGATGCGTCTGATGGAGTGCCTGCGATTAAGAATCCAGGACGTGGATTTTGGCAGCGGCAGGATTTTGGTGCGGGAAGGCAAAGGGGACAAGGACCGGATGACGATGTTGCCTGACCGCCTGAAGGCGGAACTCCAAGCGCATCTGGAACGGGTGAAGTTGCTGCACGAACAGGATCTGGCTGAAGGATTCGGTCGGGTCTATCTGCCGCACGCACTGGCCCGGAAGTGTCCGAATGCGGATCGCGAATGGGTCGACGGAGTCTCGCCCCACCATGCGGCGGCACCATCTGGATCCAGGCACGCTGGACAAGGCGTTGCGAGCGGCGGTCGGCAAGGCGGGCATTGCCAAACGGGTCAGCAGTCACACGTTTCGACACAGTTTTGCCACGCACCTGTTGCAGCGGGGCAACGACATTCGAACAATCCAAGAGTTGCTAGGCCATGCCGATGTGAGCACAACGATGATTTACACGCATGTTCTGCGACAGGGCGGGTTGGGGGTGCGCAGTCCGCTGGATGGCATTTAGGAAATGGGTGGCGCCTACAAGCGCGATTGGATTTCTGAAATCGCCCAGCGTGCGTGTTCGGCGATCAACGGTTCAGGATCGCTGGCGGTTTTTTTCAAGGCAGGCCGGGCGGAGGTGTCGCCGAGATTGCCGAGTGCGACGCAGACGTTGCGCAGCAGGCCGCAGCGTTTTACCCGCAGAATCGGCGTGCCGGCAAAACGCGATTTGAAACCGGCGTCGTCGAGTTGCAGCATTTCAATCAAGTCCGGCGCGGCCAATTCCGGTCGCGCGTGCGCTTGCATCGCCTTGCCTTCGCGGGCGAACCGGTTCCACGGACATGCCGCCAGGCAATCGTCGCAGCCGAAAATCCGGTTGCCGATGGCCGGGCGCAGTTCAACTGGAGTCGGACCTTTCAGCTCGATGGTCAGGTAAGAGATGCACTTGCGCGCGTCGAGTTGGAATGGTGCGGTGATGGCGTTGGTGGGGCAGGCGGCGAGGCAGCGCACACACTTGCCGCAACGGTTTTTCTCCGGTGCGTCCGGCTCCAACTCCAAAGTCGTGATGATTTCGCCCAGCAAAATCCAATTCCCGAATCGTCGGTTGATGACGTTCGTATGCTTGCCGATGAAACCGAGTCCGGCGCGCTGGGCGAAGTCGCGTTCCAACAGCGGTCCGGTATCCACATACCAAAGCGAACGGATTCCGTCGCGGAGTTGATTCACAAATCCGGTCAGGCTTTTCAGCCGTTCGCCGAGCACGGTGTGGTAATCGGTGAAGCGGGCGTAGCGGGCGATTGAAGCGTGACGGGTGACAGGTGACGGGTGACATGAATCGGAAGCTGGCGCCATCTTGTCACTTGCCACATGCCACCTTTCACCCGTCGCATAGCTTGCCGCCAGACAAATGATGCTTTTCGCACCGGGCAGGACATTCTGCGGGTCGGTCCGCTTTGGCGCGGTGCGTTCGAGCCAGGCCATTTCGCCGTGTTGTTTTCCCGCCAGCCAATTCTGGAATTGCTTCGCGCTGGCAGGCGTGGCGGCGGTCGTGAACCGGCAATCGTCAAATCCCAGTTCAAGCGCCCGCTGTCGAATGGCTTCTTTCATGCGCCAGCTTTGTAGTGCGGTGACGTGTCACCGCCTTTTAAAGCGCCGACGTGTCGGCGCACTCCCAAATTTTCGGCTCGCGGGGACGCTCGCCCCACCACAACTCGAAAGTGCGCCTCAATCGTTTTCATCACCGCCGGGTTTGGGCGAGTTTGAACTGATGCACGACCTGCTGCGCGACTTCGCGGACGGAACGGATGTCTGTGTTGATCAGCACGTCGGCCTGGCGATAAAACGGTTCGCGGGCGGCCAGCAGGTCGCGAATTTTTTTCTGCGGGTCCGGGCCGTGCAACAACGGGCGATGTGTTTGGCTCTTGACGCGTTCCCAGATTTTTTCCGGCGAAGACCAGAGGCAGACGACCAGCGCGTGCTTTTTGAGGCTGGCCAGATTGGCCGGATTGGTCGGCAGCCCGCCACCGGTGGCGATGAGCGTGCGTCCGCGCGAGGCGAGTTCCTCGGTGACCTGCTGTTCGAGCGCGCGAAAGGCCGGTTCGCCGTCCCTGGCAAAAATGTCGGTGATGGTGCGACCGGTCCGCGCTTGGATCAATTCGTCCGTGTCGAGGTAATCGAAGCGCAACTGGTCCGCCACCAGCCGCCCGACGGACGTTTTGCCGGTGCCCATAAAACCAATGAGCGCAAGATTGACGATGCAGCGGTCATTGTGCATGGCAACAAAGTGGCACAGACTTCCAGTCTGTGAAATCCAAAACAAACACAGGCCGGAGGCCTGTGCCACTATTATTCCGCCACTCGACACTTTCGTCATGCGAGTTTAGATTTTTCACATGAATCTGCCGCCACTCGTTCTGGCTTCGGTGTCGCAGCGCCGGGTGGAATTATTGAGGCAATTGGGCCTGAAATTTCAAGTCGTCGCCGGCGATGCCGCGGAGGTTTTCGACGAACATCTGTCGCCGTGGGAACTTTGCCAGCTCAATGCGCATCGCAAAGCGCGCGTGGTGGCCAAAAAAGTCCCCGACGCCCTCGTGCTGGGCGCGGATACGCTGGTTTTTCTCGGTGATGAAATCATGGGCAAGCCCGCCAACCTCGCCGATGCGAAACGCATGTTGATGCGCCTGCAAGGGCGAACGCATCAGGTCGTCACCGGCGTCAGTTTAATCCATCTGCGCGCGCACCGCGAACGCACCTTTGCCGCCAGCACGGACGTGACGTTTCGGCCGCTGACCGCCCCGCAAATTGACGGGTATCTCGCCCGGGTGAACCCGCTCGACAAGGCGGGCGCCTACGCGATTCAGGAGCACGGCGACCTGATCGTCGCGGAGATTTCCGGCTCGTTCAGCAATGTGGTCGGTTTGCCCATTGAACGGGTGGAAGAGGAATTAAATGCGTGGGATCGTTGAATCGTTCAATCGTTGAACCGTGATCCGATTGAACGATTCAACCGTTCAACGGTTTAACGAACCAATTCCTGCCACAACAACGCGCTCATCCGCTGGCCGTTTAGAAAAATTACTTCACAAGTTTGTTGTAATCCTCGTGGGTGCCGATCCAGACCCATTCAACGCTGTCTCCGACTTGGTGTCCCAAGGCGCGATAATGGTCGCCTATGCGGACGGAAAAGCGTTCGCCGCGACCCGTGAGTTTCTTGAAATCAAGTGAAGGATGATGATGATTGTCGCGCCAGAGCCGGTAGTTTTTCACCGCCAGCCGTTGGATGGGTTCGGGCAACTCCATGTAAAGCCGCCAGAACCGCCGCGTGGCTTTGGAGATCATTTCTTGTCAGAAGGCCAGTCGTGGAGTTGACCGGCTTGACGTTCGGTGTCGGCTTCGGAGAAAAGAAAATCAAGTTTTCCCGACGTTGCGTCGCGTTCCATCTGTTCTGTCCACAAGGCGTGATAGCGTGCGCTGATCCACGAAGCCAGCCGGCTAAAATCCGCCGGGGCAAGCCGTTGCACCGCCTGCTCGATTTCCTCAACCGTGCTCATGCTGGCAAACTAACCGATTTACAAAACAGATTCAAGTGCGGCTTAACTCCTGCCACAACAACGCGCTCATCCGCTGGCCGTTTTCAAAACAGTCCAAATCAAACTTCTCGTTCGGCGAATGGGCGTTGTCCTCCGGCAGGCCGAGGCCGAGCAGCAGCGTGTCCGCACCGAGGACTTTTTTGAAATCGTTGACAATCGGGATGGAGCCGCCTTCGCGCAACAACACCGGCTCGCGGTTGAACGCCTTGCGCAGCGCGCGCAACGCCGCCTGCGCCTGCGGGCTTTTCGGTGAAACGAGATATGCCTCCGCGCCGTGGCCGGCTTCGATTTCCAGACGCACCGTCGGCGGACAGATTTTCTTGAGGCAATTGCAAACAATTTTGCGGATGCGCGCCGGCCTTTGATTCGGCACGAGGCGGCAGGTGATTTTGGCGCGCGCCCAGGCCGGCACGATGGTTTTGCTGCCCGCACCCTGATAACCGCTGGTCAGGCCGTTGATTTCAAACGTCGGCCGCGCGCTGCGCTGTTCGAAGGGTGTGAACCCGCGTTCGCCGAACAATTTTTTCACGCCGATCAATTTCTGCAGTTCGCCGGGCGTAATCGGCAGGCGCCTGAATTGTTTCCGTTCGTAGGCCGAGAGCGGCGCAACGTCGTCATAGAAACCGGGGATGGCGACGCGGCCATTCTGGTCGCGGAGTTTCGCCAATAATTGGCTCAGGGCCATCGCCGGGTTGTCCAGCGCGCCTCCGAATATACCGGAATGCAGGTCGCGCGACGGGCCGCGCACCGTGATTTCAAAGGCGATGATGCCGCGCAGCGAATACGTCAGCGCGGGATGATTCGCGTCGGGCATGCCGGTATCGGAAACGACGACGGTGTCGCAGACCAGTTCGCGCCGATGCGTTTTGAGAAATTTCGCGAGGTTCGCGCTGCCAACTTCCTCCTCGCCTTCGATGACGAAGGTCAGGTCGCAGGGCAGGGGAGTGCCGGTTTTCAGATAGGCTTCAACGGCCTTGAGATGCGCGAAGTGCTGGCCTTTGTTGTCAGTCGAGCCGCGGGCAAAAATCGAGCGTCCCTGGATGCGCGGTGCGAACGGCGGCGATTTCCATAAATCGAGCGGCTCCGGTGGCTGGACGTCATAGTGGCCATAGACCATGAAGTGCGGCCGCCCGCCTTCGCCACGCGTCGGCGCGGCACGCTGCGGAGTCTTGGCGAGCACAATAGGATGGCCGTTGGTGGGACAGATTCGGGCGGTCAGGCCGATTTTGCGGCAATGGTTGGCGAGCCATTCGGCGCAGGCGAGCATGTCCTTTTGGTGCTGCGGCTGCGCGGAGACGCTGGGAAAACGCAGGAACGCGCACAACTCCGCCACAAACCGGGCCTGGTTGCGTTTCAAATAATCGAGCACGACTTGCATGGCGTCCAGCTAACCTGTGAAACGTGCGTTTGCCAAGAAAACTCGGTGGAGATTTCGATTTCGCGGTACGCGCAACGGAAGATACCGGATTATTGCAGCGCGGCTTTAAGAAGTTCGCGCGGATAGACGGAGGGGCTGGGAATATTATTTGTCCTCTCCTGAGCCGGTTCGCCCGGGAACCGGAAGGCATCAAGCCTCTTCACCAAATTACTGCCGGGTTGCAGGCTCGCAACGAAGGCGTCCCATTCGTCAGCCGCCTGCTTGTCCTGACTGCAGCGCCACAGGCAGTACTGCGTCAGGTCATCCCCGGTCAACGCCACCTTGCCAAAATGCTCTTTCTGATATTCCTGGTCGGCCTGTGCCCAATTGGCATAACAAGAAAATGGCAAATGGGACGCATTCGTTCTGTCCTCGATGTTTGTTTCCCAAACCACCTTCTTGAGCGCCTCATCCCACCGGCCATTGCTATGAACAGGAGCCGATGGCAGCGACAACCGGACGGTACGATTATCGGGTTGTCCAAACAGATGGAATTCGATCAGACCCTCGGCTGCATCGCTCGCCACGTCTGATGGCTCCGGTCGTTTGAGTTCAGGCTTTAGTTTCTTGTTCTCCTTCCATTGCTTGAGCCTGGCGCGGTATTGGGCCGTGCTGGCGAGATATTTATCAAACGATTTTTCCATCGTTGTCTCGTCGGCAAGGAAGGCGAGCGATGCCGGCACGGGTTCGGTGTCCGGCATGCCCATTTTGCGCGCCACCAGCCGTTGAATCTGGTGCAACAGTGGCTTCGGGTCATCTTCTGACACATATCTGAACAGGGCCGGAATTTCGCCGATAGTGAAATAGCCGCGTTCGAGGAGGTATTGACCAAATCGTACGACAAACTCCTCGTCCGCATTGGTTTTGTAGCTGCTGGTGAGCCGCCCCTCCCACCAATAAACGCTGAGGTTCTTGAGATCGCGCCGAAAATCAACATCCAGGAATTGGCGCAACTTGCCGTAGCCGGGTTCCCGACCCAACTCCATCCGGCTCCAGCCGAGGAACAGGTCCGTCAACCGATTGGCAGCCTTGAAGCGTCGTTCGGTCATACCGGCCAGATCGTCATTGCCGCGGAACCGCTCCACGTAGAAGCCCGCCGCTCCAAGGCTGGTGGCAGGTTGGTATAAGCGCCCGCGCCGCCGACATCCGCCGGCAGTTCGTTGGTGAATTCACCTCGCACAACGTAGCGCGCGCCGTCGTTGGTGAGGCCATTCGCCGGATACAGAGAGGCGATGGCCGCAAGTTCAGCCGCATCAAAGGGCTGGTAATTGGGTTTGCCAGTATTTGTGTTCACGCCGTCCGCGCAGTAAAAGACCAGCGTTCGCTCGATGCTGTTGCCCTGCGGTTTGAGTTCGACAATGTACTGGTTGTGCGGACAGCCCGTCACCACGAGGGCCATCGCCGCCAAAGCAAAAGGCAGGCATTTGGGAAGTGGATATTTTCTTTTTATGAGAATTCCCAGTTTTTTCATAATAGCATTTCCACTACCGTCCGGGATGACGCGACGCTAACACCAATACGGTATCAACGGCAAGCACAGGATGATTGCCTGGAAAAAGTGAAACAAGCATCAACACCATCGGGCGCGGCTGGCTTGACCGCACAAGCTCCTTGGCCGGTAAATTTGTTGGCTTTTGCAGGCGGGACGCCTGCGCTACGATGCAAAACCGCAAGCCAGGAGCGCCGGTTTTCGATCCGGCGTGAAACGATAAATTGTCCGCAGTGGGCCGGGCCAGAGGCCGGCGCTCCGGGAATACCATCAAGCAGCACCACGCGAACGGGGTGGCGTCAAGAGTTATGTGTAAAAGCTGGGAGCGGGTGACGGGTCCAATGTTGGTTCATACGGTCAAAAACACTAAACAGGATACGTTCACAACTGTTTCTGGTGGTAAAGGCACAC
>JBEKHY010000054.1:0-6003 GCA_050012035.1 Verrucomicrobiota bacterium
TCCCAAAACGATGGGGGCACCGGAAGTCGCGCAATTTCTGGCGCATTTGGCCGTGGCCGGGAACGTGGCCGCCAGCACCCAGAATCAGGCGCTCAACGCGTTGGTGCTGCTGTATGAGCGGGTACTGGAGCAGCCGTTGGAAGGGCGGGTCAACGCGGTGCGGGCCAGCCGGGCGCCACGGGTGCCGGTGGTGCTCACGCCTGAGGAGGCCCAACGCGTGATTGCGTTGCTGAACGGCGCGCCGCAATTGGTGGTCAAGTTGCTTTACGGGAGCGGACTGAGGTTGATGGAGGCGCTGCGGCTGCGAGTCCGCGTAAAGCGCTTCGCGCCACGCGGTTTAACATTCAAAATTCAATGCCCAACGTCGAACGTCGAAGGACGAGGATCAAGGAGGACGGAAACATTCAACATTCAACATTCAATGTCGAACCCTCCGTCGCATAGAAGCTATGAAGGGCAGGCATCGAAGGTTGAAAGGAGAAACAGGCGGGACGCCTGCGCTGCGTTGGAAGTTGGGGAGAGGGTTTTTTATTTTCTGCGAGCGAAGATTTGCAGGACTGCAAGCGGAACCGACAGAATTACGCAACTCCACCCGAACCAATCACCTCGCCGATGGTAAAAGGTCGGGGCGCGCGGTTCACCCACCGGAATTTCCACTGTCATCGCGCCGACGCCATAGACGCTGCCGGATTTGTCCTTGAGAATTTCCCGCACACGACCGCTGGCATCAATCCAGCAGGTCACGCCGTTGTTGGCGCAGCGGACGAGCGGCAGGCCGTTTTCCACCGCGCGAAAGACGGCATTCGCCATGTGTTGCCATTGCTCCGCGCTTTGCCGGAACCAGCCGTCGTTCGTCAGGTTCACCAGAAAGTCCGTGTCGCCGTCTGCCGCATCGCGGGCGAGGCCGGGGAAAACGTCTTCAAAACAAATGAGTGGTGAGGTCTTGATCTTTTGGTGGGGCGAGGCTCCTGACAAGCTGTCCATGGAGTGCGGTGACGTGTCACCGCTTTCCAAAGCGCCGGCGTGTCGGCGCACTCCAAGATCTTCCGGCTCGCGCGGACGCTCGCCCCACCGATTGATTTCAAATTGCACCGCTTTGCCGCCGGGCGTCCAGCCGCCGGTGATGGGTGTGAGGTATTTCACGAACGGCAACCAGCGCTCGAGCGGGACGTATTCGCCGAAGATGACGAGCTTGCGTTTGTGATACACCTGCAACCACCGGCCATCCGGGCCGACGAGATAGGCGGCATTGAAATAGTTCGTCGCGTCCGGGAGGTATTCCGCGTCCTCACCATTGAGAATGAGCCAGACATGGTTCGATTGCGCGAATTGGCTGATGACGCGACAGGTGGCAAGGTCGGTTTCCGGCACAGCGGATTCGGGCCAGAGCAACAGGTCGGTCTGGTTCGTAAGCGCCGCCTGGGATTGAACGAGGAGTGCCTGAAATCGTCGGTCATCCTCGGCCGGGTTCCAAATCAGCGTTTGCGGGATGCTGGGTTGAACAAGGGTGACGCGTAGAATGGAGCGGGCCGGGTTTTCGCCGCTCAGGCGCATGAAGCCGAAGACGAACAAAGCCACGGCGGCAACGAGCGGCAAAATGATTTCCGCCTGCCAGATGAGCCGCGCGTTGGGCCGGCGAAAAGTCACGTGCACGGCGGAATACAACGACAGCGAAGTCCACACGACCAGAAACGAGATGCCATAGACGCCCGTCACCGACGCGATTTGAATGAGCGGGACCATTTTGAACTGGGAAACGCCGATGAGGTTCCACGGGAAACCGCCAAACAACCGGGCGCGGACCATTTCCAGAGCCACCCAAACGGCAGCGCCGCCTGATGACCAGAGCGTGCGATGCAGCCAGGAATCTGAAGCGTGAAACGTGAAGCGTGAAACCATCCATGTCCACACAGCTGGATAGAGCGCGAGGTATGCGCCCAGCGGGAGCCAGGCCAGAACCGGAAAGCCTCCCGCCGGCATCAGCAGCAGCCAGTAAAGCGATGTGAGGCAGTGAACCAGGCCGGCGACGTAACCGACGCGGAAGGCGTCCCTGCCGCGTTGGCCCTGCACAGCGGCAATGATGAGCGCGGGCGCAACCCAGGCGAACCCGGCAATGCCGATTTTGGGAAACGCGGCGGTGAGCAAAAGCCCGGCGCCAGCGGCCATGAGATAACGGCCACCAGCAAGTGGTTGCCCAAAGGGATTTTTCAACCGGGCGAGCTTGCCGCAACCGTCGTTAAATGCAAGCAGGCAAGGGCAGGGGACAGGTAGCTGTAACGTGCGCTGCTTGTTTCGCGCCGACTCGTCTCGTCGAAGCCGTGTGAAGACGGAAGCCGAGCGAAGGCTGATCCTCAGCGCACTATCGGCTGAGACAGCCGACACTACAATTCAAACTGACCCATTGCCCAGGCAAGGGATACCATCCCTTTAAGTGGAGATAAAGCCAATCAGTTACAGAATAGCTTACTGCGAAAGAGCACTCTAGCCTTGGTTTGCAACCGGGGCGAGTGCGGCTCATTGCATCAAATCTTCGGAGGTGGTGACCTGCGCCTGCATTTTATGGATAAGCTGTGTGGCGCGGGACACGGCGGTGTCCTGCGTTTCGCCCGGGAACGATTTCAGCCGCACACGGACCGCGGCCATCGGGTCACCGTTGTGGTCGCGTAGCGGCAGGGTCACAGCCACCACGCCGGGGCTTTTGCCGAATGACACCGTGCCGTCTTTGATGGCATTTTTTTCCGCGTCGGTCCCGGGCTGGCCGATTTCCTTTTCAATGTTACTGGCGATGATGTGCGGCTGGCCTTGAGTGTCGAGCGCGTAAATGCGCAAGGTCAGGATGCGGGGCTGTTCTTTCATGATGCTGTTCACCAGCGCCTGCGCCGCGGGCACGCGCGGTTTGTAATCAATCGTCGTGTTGTCGAAATAACTTACCGCATCCGCCATGGTCCAGAAACCGATTTTACCCGTGGCAAAGGTATTGGGGACTTGCAGCGGCATTGCCAGGCTGTCGTCCAGCCGGCAGTTGATTTGAATGCCTTCGCACCGGACGGTCAACGTGTGCCAGACGCCGACGGCGATGTTCGTGCCGATAGTGAAGGGATCTACAAACTGGCCGTTGACCATTTTGTAGAAACGCAAGTTGTGTCCCAGCGCGCTGGCGCGGACGACGTAAAAGTTCGACGCGTTTTGGAATCGGAACACGATGCCGGCCATCTGCTCCGCGACACCGCTGACGATTTTGAACCGGGTTGTGAGCTTGAAATCCCTGAACGTTTCGCCGTCGTAAATGAGCAAGGGAAACCGGTTGTCGGCGGGGTCCTGGCTCAGTTGCGCGAGCACGGAGCGGCGCGTGAGGGAAGGCGCCTTGTCGGTGAGCGGCGGGAGCAGCGACGGCACTTCGTCTTCGATGACCTTCCAGTCGCCCGGTTGTCCGCTGCCGGCCAGCACGCTGTGAAAGCCGGTGGGCGTTTGCCCGATCGCAAAGTCGCTGAAATTAATTTTGATTTCGGCGCCGAAGGTTGGGGCAATCAGGCCCAGCCAGAGGCAAAAAACGAAATGTCGCATCGCACGGAGCTTAACAAAAACCGCGCAGGCGACAAGCCATTGCGCGGATGCAAGAATCCACAACGCGCAACGCCCGATGGCCTGCGCCACCCGATGCCGGGGCGGAGCCCGGCGCTCCGGGGGATGCTTCAATTTTCGCCCACTTTTTGCGGCATCACGAAATCCATTTGACGCGTCGTTCACGGGTTTGTAGATTCTGCTCCCCTGTTGATTCCAGAGTAGCTCAATGGTAGAGCAGCCGGCTGTTAACCGGCGGGTTGCAGGTTCGAGCCCTGCCTCTGGAGCCAACTTAAAAACCCCAGTTTTCAAATGGTTTTCTCCAGAAGACGGCTCCGTTCAGGGGCAATTGAGAGCGGATTTGAGAGCAAATTGCGGCCATTCGCACTAGCAATGGATCCGGAACAAAAGGCCCAATTGGAATCGTGGGTGCGCGCACGGGCCACGCCACAGAAGATTGTTTTGCGCTCTCGAATTTGCCTGCTGGCCCATGAAGGTCATGGCAATCGCCAGATTGCTCGCCAGTTGAGCACCTCCAGACCCACTGTCCTGCTGTGGCGTGATCGGTTTGCCGCGTCTGGAGTCGCCGGACTGGAACATGAACCACCGCGCAAGGCCAGCAGCCAACGATTGGAAGATACTCTAATACTGGTTCGCTTATGAATGACTCTTGGAATGACTACCCGAACGATACGCCCGACCCAAACCATGCTGGCCCCAACCCGCAAGGCTACATTGTCGAGATTGTTCCTGAGGCCAGTGCGACGAACCTGTTTCTACTCGGAGCTGTGGTCTTTGTCATTAGCCGCTTCAAGAGAGGAGCAACCGGCACTGCCGTTCGGTAGTCACACTGCCGCCGAAAGGGGCACAGGTAAGCCTTTTTCGGCTTCCAAATCGTCTGGGGAAGGCCACAGTGCACGGATTGGATAGCTGACACCAAAGCTAAGATTCGGTGGCCATTGCGGCCCAGCCGCCCCCAACGAGCCGGTTGACTTCGTCTTTCTTCAGAAGTTGGCAAGGAATTAGCTCTTACTGGATTCTATGGACACAATGACATGGGAAATTCTCGCCGCAGCCCTGCTCTTCGCGGCTGGCATCGTGGCTCACTTTGAAATGTCGTTGCCCTGTCATGTAATGAACAGCCAAGAACTGTTCCAGATTGGAAACAGCCTATGCCACAAATTCTTGTAATAACGCTGGGCATCGTGGGCATATTGTTCTGCCCAGATTGGAAGCAACCTTCATCCCGAAAATCGCTGGGCAAAGGTGTTTCCACGACAAAGAGACGCTGCGAATTTTTCGGCATTCGTGTGTGGTGAGCCGAGCACGATTGCGTTGTTGTCTTTATCCGGCGTTGCGGTTTGGTTTTTGCGGCGAAAGCTTTGAAAAACGCCACCCTCCCACATCCTGATTTTTTCTGGCCTGTGGTATTGGCCTAGTTGCAACGGTTGCGGAGGGTGAGCAACAGGTTCTCGGGCTGAGGTGTAGCAAGTGGGGCGAGAAAAGCAGCTAGACAGGCAAGGACTGGCACGCCATCAGTCCGCATCTTGATATAATCCTCAGCACGCTTGTCATTTTCGATGAGCAATGTTTTATTTTTCATGGCCAAGAGCATCACCTGACAATCTTGCGGGCGCTATGGGGTGTAACCCTACCGTGAATCAAAAGCCAACTCTCTGTAGTGTCGGGCAACCGCGAAGCGGAACTGAAGCGGCCAACACGCCCGACGGGGACAGGCTGTTTGAGCAGGCCGGTCAAAAGTATGCCGAGGCGGTTCGCATCAAACCTGACAAACACGAGGTACACTTCAACCTAGCCTGTATTGCGGCTCACACAAAAGTGGCGAGAGGCAGAAAAGGGACGTGAACAAGCTGGATTTTGAGATTTTTGTTCCGGTGATAATCCTTGACAGAAATTCGCAGGTCTGCTTTCATAGAAACCTGATAACAGGCAGGGTTACAAAAACAAATCGTGCGCGATGTCATGCACGACCAATCGTATAACCATAGGTTAGGCGACAATCACATTTATGAAAACCACACGCATCAAAGCTGTCGGATGGTTGCTGATTCTGCTTGGGGCTCTGGTTGTCATCTTCAGCGGAAAGATTAAGATTGTTTTTCCCGGATTGGCGCCGAATGCTGGTGCGGTGGTGCGGTGGATTACTTTGGTCGCCGCGGTTGGAGTTCTGATTTGCTTGTCGGGCATCTTGGTATTATTTAGAACAGTAAAAACGGTTCGGTGGATTGCTCGGATACTCAGCGTTCTGATTATTCTTTTCTGGGTCATTATGATCGTGGGGAGCTTTGTTAGTAGCATTCGTGGAGGGCATCCATCTGGGCCGCTTTCCATGCATGACCGCATGGGCTTGACTCTGATGTTTGCTTGGCTTCTGGGTCTTGCTCTTGCGTGGAAATGGGAGCTCGCAGGCGCAGCCTTAAC
>JBEKHY010000055.1:0-3578 GCA_050012035.1 Verrucomicrobiota bacterium
CTCGCCAACCCCGCGCTCGGCATCAAGGTTGTGGACGTGCGCGAGCCGGACGAGTACGAAATCGCCCATGTCAACGGGGTGCCGTTATTGCCGTTGAGTGAATTGCCGAACCGGTTCACTGAGCTCGACCCGAACCAACAATATTATTTGCACTGCAAGGGCGGCGTGCGTTCGCTCAAGGCCGTGAGTTTCCTGAAGCAGCAGGGCTTCAAATACGTCAAGAGCGTCAAGGGCGGCATCAGCGCCTGGTCGGATGAAATTGATTCGAGCGTGCCGAAGTATTGAATCCGGGCGCGCAAGACGGGCGGGTGCCTGGATTTACGAAGGCTCACGCAAGTGCCGGCCCACAAATTTCTCCACGCTTTGCCAGACCGTGTCCTCGCCGACATTCCACAAGCAATGCGGAGCCGCATACCCGGGCGGAAGACTCCCAAAGGCCGTTTACTCCTGGCGCACAGCAATTGAAATGAGTGAGGTGCCTATGGGCAGACGGCCTTTCAAAGCCCTGCCTTGCTCCCAGGCAAAAGCCAGTTTCATCAGCCAAGGCACCGGCCAGGGAGGCAGCCTAAGATAATCTGCATAAGTTTCGGGAGCTGAACCAACCTTCGACGCCTCACCGGCCCGCATCCGCCGCAAAACCGGAACCATCCAAGCTCCCCACCAGAAGATGTTTCGGAGACTGAATCCGGTCCCCTCAAACGCCGCCCGCAACGTCTCAGGCAGATAACGGCGGCGATGTGCTTGAACTCTGTCAAACTCAGAAAACAACTCAGGCAGGGCAGGAACACTGACCACGGCGAGACCACCTGGGCGAACCAATTTGGCGAGGCGGCAGAGAGCACCCCGATCGTCGTCCAAGTGTTCTAGGACATCCAAGGCGAGCAATCCATCGTGCAGAGCGAAATTTGCGGGCGGATCATGATTCAGATCGGCTTCAATGAGAAGCCTCCCGGTATGGTCGATCAACTCCAGAATCCGGCGCGAGACGTCCAACCCCGTGACATGGTATCCCGCCTTTTCCAAAGCCTCAAGATTCACCCCCCAACCACACCCCACGTCGATAATCGATGCCGGCGCTTGAATCCCGTTTCTTCTCAACACGGCCAGAGCCAGCTTTGCGCGCGCATTCCACCACGGATGACGCCGGACTTTCTCCAGCGTTTCCACGAGAATGTCCTGCGGCATGCAATCGTCGGCCGGGCCTTTGGACCATGTGACAATCATCAGCTGATTTACAGGTTTTTGTCTTCAGGCTCACTTGGAAGGCCCAAGACCTCACGCACAATCCACCGTGGACGTTGTTTGACCTCGTTGTAAATCCTTCCGACATATTCACCGATGCACCCCAAAATTAGAAACTGGATGCCGCTGAGAAAGAACAATCCACCGATAAGCGCGGCCCACCCGGGTAATTCGGAGGCCGTGTGGCCCATGAATCGAAACCCCAATATCCGCCATGCCAAAATGAATATTCCTGCGATCAAGGACAGACCCAATGCCCCCAATCCCACATACGTTGTGGCACGCAGCGGCAAAGTCGAAAAAGCGAAAACCCCATCTGTCGCCAATCGCAATAATTTCCTCAATGGATACTTGGTTTCTCCGGCCGCGCGGGCTTCCCGTTCATATTCCAATCCCGTCTGGCGGAACCCTGCCCATGCGCGCAAACCGCGCACGAACACCTTGCGCTCGGGCATCCGCTTCAGGACAGCCACCACCCGGTCGCTCATCAGGCAGAAATCTCCGGAATCGAGCGGGATATCCGCATCGGCCACCAATCTCAGGAGGCGGTAGAATAGCGCATAGGCGGCGCGCAGCACAAAATTTTCCTTCCGCCTCCGCCGTACCGCGTAAACCACATCGTAGCCTTCACGCAGCTTGGCCAGACACGCCGCAAAAATTTCCGGTGGATCCTGCAAATCAGCGTCCATGATCCCGACGGCCCGGCCCGAAGCATGAGACAACCCCGCATAAATGGCGGTTTGGTGCCCGAAATTCCGCGAGAAGGAGATAACCTTGAAGCGCGGCTCGGCCCGATGCATCTTCGCCAACTGTTCGTAAGTCGCATCACTGGAACCGTCATCGACGAAAATGACTTCCCACGGCACGCCGAGTTTGTTTAGGGAGTTGAGAAGTCTGGCTTGAAGAAGCGGCAAAACAGCGCCTTCGTTGTAGCAAGGTATGACCAGGCTCAATTCCAGTCGGACGGATGAATCCATAAACGGATCGACATTTGACTTTTCGGTCGCAATTGTCAATGCAACGAACAGATTTTTGGGGAATTCTGAAAGGGACATCCCCGTATGCTTGAACGCAAATCAGTTTCAACTTTTTTGGCTGGACTCAAACTTGGCATCATTGAACGAACCGGGCGGTTTACCTCTGGTCAAGGTTGGCCCTGGAGGGTTTTTCCCTTCTGCATTGTCTTTTCGGTTTTTTCTCCAGAGGGATGGATTTTAATCTGGCCAAACGTGGCGGGCATCAGCCGAGTTATTTTCAAAAAAACGAGCATCCACTGCTGGATGCGGCAAAAATGTGTGGGAAAAATTCACACGAGGCCAGCAGCAACTTCCGGCTTACAGGCCTGGCGCTTTTGCACCTGACAGGCGTGCGAAATCATTGGTCGCTTCCAATCCTGACGATTGCCGCCATCTGTTCGATCCTCATCACGTCCTGTTTTATCGCACATCGCATTACCGATGACCGGGTCTGTGCCTGTTTTATTGCCCTGAATGAGGCGGCAACTTATGTCGGCTCGTTTGGTTTCATCTGGTAATACGATGCCATCGCCATCGGCCAGCTCGCCCTGGCCGTGTTGCCGATGTTAAGGGTTTATTGCCTGCTGGCATTTCACATCTCCGCCTTGAGCGGCAATTACAATGTCTCAATGTATATTTGGGCAAAATTTCCTGGTTTCAACCCCTGCTGATTCACTTCCTGCAAATGGCCGGTCAGGTTTTATATGGTTGGCTGTATCCCGGCCTCCCTCATGCAATACCAATGCACGGCGGCCCTGAACGGTTCAGGGAATTTCTTTGATTAAAATATCTTCCGTTTGGAACACGGTCGGCCATTTTTCGACAAGTGGCGTCACCAGATCGCGGTAAAACCCGCGCGGGATGTCCGCCTGACCGGGATTCACCACCTGGATGGCGTTATGGTAGGGCGATTCGCTGATGACGACCAGCTTGGTGAAACCGAGCGCCTTCAGCCGCGCCCGGCTCGCCGGGTCTTCAAACACCTTCGCGTTCCAGAGCGAAAGCCCGCGCCGGTCGGTGCGGATCAATTCGTCGCCGCCCCAGCCGCCGTTGATCACGGCCAGCTTGTCCGCCGGGGTGGTGTGGGCGCAAATGGTGTCGGCTATCCGGGCGGGATACTTGTCCAAACTGAACGCCTTCATACCCATCAGCCCCTGAAACAGCGCCGTTAGAATGATGAAGGCCGCTGTGCCCGTGATGAGCGCGGGTGGCCTCGGCTCGCCCATCGCCATGTATCTCGCCGCCGCCGGCATCGGCAAGCTCGGCCTCGTGGATTTCGACACCGTGGACTATTCCAATTTGCAGCGGCAGATTTTGCAC
>JBEKHY010000056.1:0-3194 GCA_050012035.1 Verrucomicrobiota bacterium
AGCCGGCAGGACCTACGTTCTTGATCCAGACAAAAAGTTCACCCCGCTCCCGGCTTGAATGCAAAAAACGCTTTTAATGAAAAAATTGATTGCCAAACCACATACCCGTAATCTGCGGTGAAAGTTTGGGTGTCGTAGAGCTCCGCCCTCCGATTTCCGGTTTTGCGCCTTTTGCGCCTTTTTGCGGCAAATGATTTCGTGTATTTGGCGTGTTTCGCGGTTTCCTTCGGTAAAACTTGACGTTATAACATTTGTTGTTACATTGGTTTCATGGTTCTGGAATTGAAGCTTCGCAAGGTCGGCAATTCGGTCGGTCTCATTTTGCCCAAACAGGCGCTCGCGCATCTCAAAGTGGGCGAGGGTGACACAGTTTGCCTGACTGACGCCGCCGAAGGCAGCGTGCGGATGACCGCCAATCCCGAAGTGTCTCGGCAAATGGAAGTGGTCAATGATGTCATGCACCGCTATCGCCATACACTCCGCGAACTGGCGAAATGAAAACGCCGGCCTGGGTTTTGCGTGAGACGGTGCTCGCGCTGCATGAGCAAGCGTTGGCGGAATTCGGCGGTGAAGCCGGCATCCGCGATGAGAGCTTGTTGGATTCGGCCCTGGCCAAACCGGAAAATCTTTTTGCCTACGGTAAGCCGACCCTTTTCGAACTTGCCGCCAGCTACGGTTTCGGCCTGATAAAAAATCATCCGTTCATTGACGGCAACAAACGCGTCGGCTTCATCGTGGCGGTCGTTTTTCTTGAGCTTAACGGTCATCACTTTCAAGCGACCGAGGCTGAGGCCGCCGTGCGCACCCTGGCGCTTGCCGCCGGTGAAATGTCCGAGGCGGATTTCGCCGCATGGTTGAAAGCAAACTCGCGCCGGGCTGGTTAGCCTCCCGGGTTTTGGAGTTGGAGTCCTGGGTTTGGCGTTCTGGGTTTGGGAGTTGGGGCTGAGGGCGGTTGGAGGCGGAAGAAACGTTGAACCTTGAACCCTGAACCTTGAACATCGAACATCCAACATCCAACATCGGACGCCGAACATCGAATTGAGATGCGACAGGCTTGGATGGAAGGACCATCGCCAGTCTGGACTCGCTGAACAGGGAATCAAATGGTTCGTAAACCATCCGGCACAGGCCGGTAATAATCCTCATTATCCTTGATGATGACTCGCAGATGTGCTTTGATAAGCGCATGATGCTTGAACCAGGTGGCTTTCGGTATGCAAGATTTTGACCCTTTTACACCTGAATGATGAATCCGCTCCGCTTCCTTGTTTTCACCTTTGCCTCACTGCTGTTGGTCTGGCCAATGCGCGCCGCGCTGCCGGTGCCTGATCCGGATGACGGGGCCATCACCCTGCCACCCGGTTTCCGCGCCCTGGTGGTTGCCGACAACCTGGTCACCCACCGCAAGATCGGCAACAACAGTGACAAGCTCCGCTTCCTGACCATCGCCACCAATGGTGATATCTACGCCAAATCTTATTTCGACGGCATTTTCGCGTTGCGCGACACCAACGGCGACGGCCGGGCTGACGTGATCCAGGAGTTCAGTTCCGGTCCCGGCACCTGCGTCGCGCTCCATGACGGCTGGCTCTATTACTCCACCCGGACCGGGGTTTACCGCTATAAATACACGCCCGGCGAACTCGTGCCTGCGGGCGAGCCCGAAACGATTGTCTCCGGCCTGCCCGCCGGGAGGCAGCACGACGCCAAGTGCTTCGCTTTCGACGATCAGGGCCGGCTGCTGGTCGAGGTCGGCGCGCCTTACAACGTTTACAGCGATGGTGACCGCCGGCTCGGCGCCAAGGGCAAGGACGCGACCGAATTTTTGAAAACCCACGGCGGTTTCTGGCGGTTCGACGCCAACCGGCTCAACCAGACGCAGGCCGACGGCTTGCATTTCTCCACCGGCCACCGCCACTCGCTCGCCCTGGCGTGGAACCCGGTCTCAAGCAATTTCTTCATGGTGATGATGGGGCGCGACAACCTGAACGACGTCGATCCGGATCACTACGACGCCCTCGACAACGCCGAGCGCGTCGCCGAGGAAATGCACGTCCTGCGCGAAGGCGTCAACCTCGGCTGGCCCTACACCTACTGGGACCCGATCAAGAATGCGCGCATGGTCGCGCCCGAGTTCGGCGGCGATAACCACAAGCGCGACGACAATCCCGCCTACGACAAACCCGTGCTCGCGTTTCCCGCGCACTGGGCGCCGCTGCAAATGGCGCTCTATACCGGCACGCAGTTTCCCGAAAAATATCGCGGCGGCATGTTCGTCGCCTTTCACGGCTCGTGGAACCGCGCGCCCCGCCCGCAGGCGGGCTACAAGGTGGTCTTTATTCCGTTCGACGAAAAGGGGATGCCGACCGGAAAATACGAGACGTTCGCTGACGGCTTCGCCGGTTTGGAATATTTTTTCAGCACACGTGACGCGCGCTTCCGTCCCTGCGGCGTCGCGGTCGGCCCCGACGGCTCGCTCTACGTGACCGACACGGAGAAGGGCCGCATCTGGCGCATCATTTATACCGGGGAGATTTCCCCGGCCGCCGGCGGCAAATCCGTCGTCACGCCCGTGCCGGTCGCCGCACCCATCGGCGCCGATACGCCCGGCGGGAAAATCTACCTGCAAACCTGCGCCGCCTGCCACATGCCCAACGGCAGCGGTGTGCCCAACATGCAACCCGCCCTGGCCGGCAGCGCCGTTGTCGCCGGCGACTCCACCCGGCTCATCAACGTGCTGTTGCGCGGCCCCGCCGCCGTGCTGCCACCCGACCGCGAGAAATTTTCCAATGTCATGCCGCCCTTCGCCTTCCTGAGCGACGACGATCTCGCCAGTGTGATCAACTATCTCCGGAAGAACTTCGCCCCCGCCGCCGGGCAGGTCACACCCGCGCAAGTCGCCGCGCAGCGCGCGAAACCGTAATCGGTTGACGCCCACCCGTCCCGCTACGTTGGACTTTGGCGTGGTAAAAGCGAGCTGACATATTTCTCCCCGGCCTGAGATCGAAGATCGAAATTTGAAGATCGGAGATGGGGTCTTGGGTTTGGCGTCTTTGTGTTGAAAAACGGACGCCCCGGCGGTGTAGAGTATCAGAACATCGGTCACAGTGTTTCAGGACATGGGTAACACCGGATATTGTCTGGTCCATGCCTTGGATCAATACCGAACCGATGGAACAGAAGATTGCTTTTAT
>JBEKHY010000057.1:0-2842 GCA_050012035.1 Verrucomicrobiota bacterium
CGTGAAGGACCATCTGCTCCGCTTCATCGCGCTGCACGATCAACTCACCGTCACGAAGGTGGACGAAAAATGGCTGCGTGAAATCGAATCTCGCGACAACCTTTTCCCCGACGTGGATTGGACGTACTGGAAGTGACGCGGCGAAGGGGCGCTTTATCGGCAAACGGATTTTCTGGTGACACTGTCAAAGAAATCACGCATCAGTGTCTCAAGTGAAGCAAAGCCGGCGGATTTTTATGGGTTCTTTCCCTGCTGGCTTTCAGGAGATTGCCTTCGTTTTTTGGGGTTTCCGGGGCTCTTCAATTAACGAATCTCAAATCAAGACATTGCCCATGAAAACAGAGGGTCAAGGCATGACAACTGCTCATATTTTTCAGACAATTAACACGTTATCAGGTTTAACATTTTGAACGACAAAAATTGCCGGTTTGGTAACATCGAACAACGAAATGAAAATTCGCGCGATACTCGTGGATGACCAGTCAACCGGGTTGGCGGTGCTGCGGGACTTGCTCCACCATTCCGAACCGGATATTGAAATCATCGGGATGGCCGCCAACGGTCGCGAAGCCGTCGAGTCCATCAACCGGCTGGCGCCCGACCTGGTATTCCTTGACGTGCAGATGCCCGAATTGGACGGCTTCGAGGTGGTTGCCCAGATGAGACTGTCTCAAAAGTTATTTTATTGGATGGTGGCGAAGGCAAAGGGGAAACCGGTTGGCTGGACTCGACTCCGCTCGGCTGCCGGGACAATAGCTTCTGCCACCACCGCGCGAGTTGATTTTGGATTCCGCCAGATGGCTTTGACTCTCGAATCGCCATTTTCAGGCTTATGACTGCCAACGGATTTTCTTTTTCCGGTCCACGCCCGGCTTGCCAGTGCCGGTAGAGGATGCGCAGGTTCAAGGTTGCACACACCATCGTCCATTGGGTCTTGACGCCTGCTAATCCCCATACCGTCCACCGTCGAAAGCCGTCGTGTTGTTTGATCTGTCCAAAGCGCGGTTCGATGATCCTGGCGCGTTGTTCCCAGAGGGCTCGTGCGTCCGGGTCTTGCAGGCGCCGCCGCATCGCTTGAACTTCCTGCCGGTGCGGTCGGATTTCAATCTGCCGGCCTTTGGGGTCGCCGGTGCAGCGGGCGCGCACGGGGCAGTCGCGCCGGTGGCAGCGAAAACGTTCGACGCGCACACCGTCCTTGCTAGTGTGGCCTTCGTGATCAAGCAGGTGGCCTTGGGGACAGGTGACGGTGTGGTCGGCCGGATCGTAATGGAAGTGTTGACTCGCGTAAGGGTTGTCTTTGGCGGGCGCGCCTTCGGCTGGTGGCACCAGCACCGGCAGGTGTTTTTCGGCGGCGGCTTGCAGGTCGCCGCCCGCTCCATACCCCGTGTCGGCCAGGGTCACAGCGGCGGGCGCGGCCACGCCCAAGTTCTCCCGGGCTTGTTGTACCATTGGCACCAGTTGGCCGTTGTCGGTTTCCTGGCGGTTGGCGTCGCAGGCAACGATCACGCCTTCCTTGCCATCGGCCACGGCTTGGGCGTTGTAGGCGTAGCGATTGGTGTCGCCGACTTTCATCCGCCGGGCTTCCGGTTCGACCGGATGATAGTGCGAGCGTCCGTCGGCTTGCAGTTGCGCCAGACCGCGTTTGATCTCTTCGCGCAGGGCTTGGCGCCCGGCCAGTCCGGCGGGCAGACGGTAGCCGGATTGATCTAGATCCGCGTTTTCTTCCACGAGGGTCAGTTCGATCTCGTCCAGGGCGGCGTCGAGTTGGGCCAGAAGTTTTTCCATGTATTCCTGGCTCCACCCTTTGGGGCCGCTACAGGCGGCCTGGATTTTCGTGCCGTCCAGGGCTTGCAGGGCCAGGCCAACGGCTCCGGTATGCACGGCCAGTTGCACGGTTTGTTTGAAGATGTGGCGCAGCGCCTTTTGGTTGTCGCGCCAGAAGCGCCAGAGCGAGTTGTGATCGGGCTGGATCAGGCCGGTGAGCCAGAGCAGCGAGAGATGTTCACGGCAAGCAACCTCCAGTTTGCGGGTCGAACGAATCCGGTGGTAGTAGCCGTAAAGCCAAATCTTCAAGAGCAGGCTCGGGTGGTAAGGCGGACGGCCTTCCACGGCGGCGGGCAGGGCAAAGCCCAAGGCGGGCAGATCGAGTTGCTCGACGAACTCGCGCAGGAATCGCGCCGGGTGATCGGCCGGCACCCAGTCTTCGAGCGCGGGTGGAAAAAGAAATTGTTGGCCGTAGTCGGGAGCGATGGGTTGTGCCATGCCTCTCAGACGCCAACCGCCGCAATTCATTCAAAAATTTGCCGGAGTTTTGAGACGGTCTCAGCAGGGCCGCCGTACCAAAGTCGGTGCTTCAACGGCATTCCGCGATGAGTATTGGCAACGCATTGATGTTGGCTGAATTCTGTGCGAAACTCTGAGCGTGACCAACCAAGCCGCTTACATTTTGCGCGAGAACACCGGAACTTCCGGGATTGTGGAGTCCGCCCGCGCAGCGGTGTCCACGCTGGCGGAGCACGATATTCCGCATCTGATTGTCGGCGGGCTGGCGGTGCAGGAGCATGGCTATCCGCGGGTGACCATTGACGTGGACATCGTGGTGCCCGACGTGCTGGAGGCGGTGGAATTTCTCACGGCCAGCCTTACCGGGCCGTTTTATCGCGTGCCGGATGTTGACGATCGCGTGGAGGACCGGCGGAATGGAGTGCACATTGATTTGCTGCCGGCGGGGAAGGTTTTGAAACGCGGTTGCAAAGTGCCGTTTCCGCAACCCACCACCGTGGCCGAACAATTTCAAATCGTAAAACTGGAGGAACTCATCGCGCTCAAGCTTGACAGTTGG